>CAMYVD010000004.1 GCA_947302205.1 uncultured Bacteroidales bacterium | reverse complement strand
AGATTGAATCGATAGCGATGGTATCGACAGGAGCGCCCACAACTTTGTTTTCGTCAGCGGGAACATAACCTCTACCCTTACCGATGGTAAGTTCGATGTTCAGTTTGACTGAAGGATCCATGTGGCAGATCACGAGCTCAGGATTGAGCACTTGGAACACATTGAGGAACTTGTTGATGTCACCGGCCTTGAATTCTTCCTGACCGTTGATGACAACGTTCACTTTCTCATGTGTTTCTTCCACCACTTGTTGTTTGAAACGAACCTGTTTGAAATTCAGCACCATGTCGGCGACGTCTTCAATGACGCCATCGATGGATGCGAATTCGTGACTGACACCGTCAATGCGGATTGAGGTGATTGCAAAACCTTCCAGTGAGGAAAGGAGGATCCTTCTCAGCGCATTGCCGATGGTAGTACCGAAACCTGGTTCCAGAGGACGAAACTCGAACACGCCTTTGGTGTCGGTTGATTCGACCATCACTACCTCTTCAGGTTTTTGAAACGCTAATATTGACATAGGTCTAGTGTTATTTTATTTGTTTTACCAGGTTAACAATCAACAATTACTTAGAATACAATTCGACGATGAGCTGTTCGTTGATGTTTTCCGGAATGTCTTCGCGGACGGGGTAGCTCATGAACTTGCCACACAATTTCTCGCTGTCCCATTCCAGCCAGCTGAAGTGGTTGGCGTGACCTTCGACTGAATTGGTGATGACTTCCAAGCTCTTTGATTTTTCGCGGACGCCGACGATATCGCCAACCTTAACAAGGTATGAAGGGATGCTGAGGATTTCACCGTTGACAGTGATGTGGCAGTGGTTCACCAGCTGACGGGCGGCAGCGCGTGTAGGAGCTATTCCGAGGCGGTAGACGACATTGTCGAGGCGTGATTCGAGCAGTTGCATCAGGATCAAGCCGGTAACGCCTTCCTTACGGCGAGCCAGTTCGAAAGTCTTGTGGAATTGACGTTCGAGGACACCGTAGGTATATTTAGCCTTTTGCTTCTCCTGGAGCTGAGTGCCGTATTCAGAGACTTTCTTTCTTCTCTTGGCAGCACCGTGCATTCCCGGAGGATAGTTTCTCTTTTCAAAATACTTGTCGGAACCATAGATAGGTTCACCGAACTTACGAGCAATCTTCGTTTTAGGACCTGTATATCTTGCCATAATTCTAACTTTTTAAATGTTCAACGATTACACTCTTCTGCGTTTTGGAGGACGGCATCCGTTGTGTGGCAATGGGGTAACGTCGATGATCTCGGTCACCTCAACACCCATCGAGTGGATGGCACGGATAGCTGATTCACGTCCTGCGCCAGGTCCCTTAACATATACTTTTACTTTACGTAATCCCAAGTCATAGGCGGTCTTGGAGCACTCTTCAGCGGCCATTTGAGCGGCGTAAGGTGTGTTCTTCTTGGAGCCCTTGAATCCCATCTTACCGGCTGATGCCCAAGAGATGACTTGTCCTTCATTGTTTGTCAAGGAAATGATGATGTTATTGAAGGAAGCTTTCACGAAGGCCATGCCTGTAGCTTCGATCTTAACAACACGTTTCTTTGTAACTTTACTGGTCTTTGCCATTTGTTGTTTTGTGATTTGTTAGATTAAATATGATCCAACTACCCTAATTACTTGGTAGCTTTCTTCTTGTTGGCGACAGTCTTCTTACGGCCCTTACGGGTACGTGCGTTGTTTTTAGTGCTCTGTCCGCGCACTGGTAAACCGGCACGGTGACGGATGCCACGGTAGCAGCCGATGTCCATCAAACGCTTGATGTTCATCTGAACTTCACCACGGAGTTCACCTTCAGTCTTATACTCGTCAGCAATGATGTTACGGACGGTATTCTGTTCTTCGTCTGACCAATCCTGGACTTTCTTGGCCGGGTCGACGCCTGCCTTACCCAAGATTTCCTTAGCCAAAGATCTTCCGATGCCGAAAATGTAGGTTAAAGAGATTTCACCAGCTTTATTGCTCGGGATATCTACACCAGCGATTCTTGCCATAGTATTTCTTTTACTTTTATTTGATTTCTACTAATCAACCCTGACGTTGTTTTTCCTTAGGGTTCTTTTTGTTAATAACATAGACTCTGCCCTTGCGCTTCACGATCTTGCAGTCGGCGGATCTTTTCTTTACGGATGCTTGAACTTTCATATCGGTAATTACTTTTTAGATAATGCAAATTAATTCTTGTATCTGAAGGTGATACGGCCTTTGGTCAAATCGTAAGGCGACATCTCGAGTTTCACTTTGTCGCCAGGGAGGATCCTGATGTAGTGCATGCGCATCTTGCCGGAGATGGTGGCGGTGATGACCAGCCCGTTCTCCAGTTCAACACGGAACATGGCGTTTCCCAACGCCTCGATCACGGTGCCTTCTTGTTCGATTGACAGTTGTTTTACCATATACGATTCAGATCAGTTTTCTATTCTATTGTGTCCGAAATAATTCGGGCGGCAAAATTAGTAATATTTTTTTAATTCGCAAGCAAGTTTTCCAGGAAATCCGCGATTAGGCATGCAAGAGGCATTGGGTCGCGGATTTCCCGAAAGAACTATCATCATTTACATTCTGCCGACGCGACCCTTGATGCGGCCAGATTTGGTGAGACCGTCGTAGTGACGCATGAGCAGGTGACTTTCAATTTGTTGCAGTGTATCAAGTACAACGCCAACAAGAATCAGCAGCGAGGTGCCACCGTAGAAGTGAGCGAACGAAGTCGTCACACCCATGAGGCTGACCAGAGCGGGCATGACAGCCACGATGGCCAGGAAGATGGAACCGGGCAAAGTAATTCTTGACATGATCGTATCGAGGTATTCCTGGGTCTTCTTGCCAGGTTTCACACCGGGGATGAAGCCACCGTTCTTCTTGATGTCTTCTGCCATCTGGTTCGAGTTGATCGTCACAGCGGTGTAGAAGTACGTGAAGAGGATGATCAAGATGAAGAACACGAAGTTATACCAGAAACCGTTGATGTTGGTGAACACCTGAAGGAATCCGTTGAGGTTCTCAGTCTGACGGAAACCGGCAACGGTGATCGGCAGGAACATGATGGCCTGGGCGAAAATGATAGGCATAACACCAGCAGCATTGACTTTCAGAGGGATGTATTGGCGGACGCCGCCGTACTGACGGTTGCCGACAACACGCTTCGCATACTGTACCGGGATCTTGCGGGTTCCCTGCACGAGAGCGATGGTGCCAACCATGACAAAGAACAGGACGATGAGCTCGATGACGAGAATCAGCATACCTGCACCGCCTTGGGTGAAGCGAGCTGCGCACTCACCGACGAAAGCGCCGGGAAGACGGGCAATGATACCAATCATAATGATCAAGGAGATACCATTGCCAATGCCCTTATCCGTAATCTTCTCACCCAGCCACATGATGAACAGGGTGCCTGCGGCGAGCAGGATGATAGAAGAAATCCAGAAGAACACACCAGGGTTGGACACGTAAGGATCGAAAGGAGTCACAGCCTCATTGGGAAGCTGATAGATGACATTGCGGATATAACCCGGAGCCTGGACGATGACGATACCCACGGTGAGGTAACGCATCACCTGGTTCAGCTTCTTACGGCCGCTTTCGCCTTCGCGCTGCAGACGCTGGAAGTAAGGGATAACCATACCCAGCAGCTGGATGATAATGGATGCCGTGATGTAAGGCATGATACCAAGGGCGAAGATGGAGGCGTTACCGAAAGCGCCGCCTGAGAACATGTTCAACAGGCCGAGAAGACCGCTGTTGCTGGAGTTCTGCAGGTTAGCCAGCTCGTTCGGGTTGATACCTGGAATGACAACGAAGGAGCCGAAACGATAGATGAGAATCATCAGCAGCGTAAAGAGGATACGCTGGCGCAGCTCTTCGATCTTCCAAATATTCTGAATAGTTTCGATCAGTTTACGCATATCAATCAGATTTTTTCGCAAGTGCCGCCGGCAGCCTCAATGGCCTGCTGAGCCTTAGCGGAAAATGCGTTGGCTTTGACTTCAAGTTTAGCGGTGAGTTCACCCTTGGCGAGGATCTTCACGAGTTCCTTGCTGTGGATCACACCGTTTTCAACGAGCACCTCCGGCGTGATGACGGCGATACCGTTTTCAGCAAGCTTCTGCAAAGTAGAAAGGTTGACGGGGCAGTATTCCACACGGTTGAAGTTTGTGAAACCGAACTTGGGGACGATACGCTGCAGAGGCATTTGACCGCCTTGGAAACCAATCTTGCGCTTGGCGCCTGAGCGAGCCTGTGCACCCTTATGACCACGTGTTGAAGTTCCGCCTTTTCCCGAACCCTGGCCACGGCCTTTTCTTGTCTTGTTCTTTACAGAACCTTTTGCTGGTTTGAGATTACTTAAATCCATATTATGCAGATTTATTAGTTCAACAATTAAATTTCTTCGATCTTAAGGAGATGAGCTACCTTATTAACCATACCGGCGATGCTCGGGTTGTCCATGTCAACTTCAGCTGAATGGTGCATCTTTCTGATGCCGAGCGACTTCAGGGTGTCTTTCTGATCCTGGGGTCTGCCGATACCGCTTCTGATTTGTGTGATTCTAACTTTCTTCATGGTTTCAAAAGTTTATCCGTTAAACACAGTGTCAAGATCCACACCTCTCAGTTGGGCGACGGTATAAGCGTCACGCATCTTGGTGAGAGCGTCGAAAGTAGCCTTCACTACTGAGTGAGGGTTGGAAGAGCCTTTGGACTTGGCCATCACGTTCTTGACGCCAACGCTTTCCAACACGGCACGCATAGCACCACCGGCGATGACACCGGTACCAGGAGTAGCGGGTTGGATGTAAACGTAAGCGCCGCTGTACTTACCGTATTCCTCGTGGGGCAGGGTGCCGTTCAGAACCGGAACTTTGACCAGGTTCTTCTTGGCATCGTCGATACCCTTCTGGATAGCGGCGGTGGCTTCCTTGGCTTTGCCGAGACCGTAACCGACCACGCCATTCTCATTGCCTACGACAACAAGTGCTGCGAAAGTGAAAGTACGACCACCTTTGGTCACCTTGGTGACGCGGTTGATGCTAACGAGACGTTCTTTGAACTCGATTTCGCTAGACTTTACTCTTTTTACATTAACTTCTGCCATAACAATTAGAATTTAAGTCCTCCATTACGAGCTGCGTCGGCCAGCGACTTGACTCTACCATGATACAAATAACCATTACGGTCGAACACGACGGTTTCGATGCCGGCGGCCTTAGCCTTTTCAGCGATCAAAGCGCCAACCTTGGCGGCTTGTTCGATCTTCGTGATCTTTTCAGTTTCGATTCCGTTTTCACGGGAACTTGCAGCGGCGAGGGTCTTACCGGCCTCATCGTCAATCAGCTGCACATAAATCTGCTTGTTGCTTCTGAAGACAGACATGCGCGGGCGAGCGGCAGTGCCGGAGATCTTCCTGCGGATTCTCTTCTTAATGTTCTGTCTTCTTTCTTCTTTATTAATTGCCATCTTACTGAGGTATTAACTATTTAATTAATGATTACTTACCAGCAGCTTTACCTGCCTTGCGTCTCAGGACTTCATCCTGGAACTTAATACCCTTACCCTTATAAGGTTCAGGCTTACGCATCGAGCGGATCTTTGCGGCCACCTGACCAAGAAGTTGTTTGTCGTATGAACGCATCTTCAAGATGGGGTTCTTACCTCTCTCGTTGATGGTTTCGATTTTGATCTCAGGAGGCATCTCCATGAAGATGGTGTGCGAGTAACCGAGAGCCATTTCAAGGATTTGGCCTTTGGCTTCAGCTTTGTAGCCGACGCCGACGAATTCCTGAACGGTCTCAAAGCCTTCGCTGACACCCTTCACCATGTTGTGGATCAAGGCGCGGTAGAGTCCGTGTTTGGCACCGGCTTCGGCAACAGCCTCGTTCGGTTTGACATGGATCTGGTCGCCTTCGACCTCGAGGATGACATGGTCGGAGAACTTCTGTGAGAGTTCACCCAATTTACCTTTAACGGTGATGACATGCTCTTTGTCATCGATATTGACGGTTACGCCAGCCGGAATGGCGATTGGCAGCTTACCTATTCTTGACATAATTCCTATCTCCTTTCCTTTAGATTAGCTAACATAACACAACACTTCGCCACCGATGTGGAGTTTGCGGGCTTCCTTGTCGGTCATCACACCCTGAGAGGTGGAGATGATGGCAATGCCGAGGCCGTTCATCACGCGTGGGAGGTTTTCACTGTCGGCATACTTTCTCAAACCAGGACGCGAAATGCGGTCGATGGTGGAGATGGCCGGGATCTTAGTCACGGGATGGTACTTAAGAGCGATCTTAATGACGTTCTGTGACTTCTTTTCACCTTCTTCAAACTTGTAGTTGAGGATATAGCCTTTTTCGAAGAGGATCTTGGTCATAGCCTTCTTGAGGTTTGAAGCGGGGATTTCAACGATTCTATGCTTTGCATTGACGGCATTGCGGATGCGGGTCAAATAATCTGCTATAGGGTCTGTATACATCTTCTACTAATTTTAATGATTACCAACTAGCTTTCTTTACGCCTGGGATCAAGCCCTTCAGTGCCATTTCACGGAAATTGATACGTGAGATACCGAACTGTCTCATATAGCCTTTTGGACGGCCAGTGAGTTGGCAGCGGTTGTGGAGACGGACTGGAGAAGCGTTCTTCGGCAGTTTCTGCAATGCTTCGTAGTCACCAGCTTCCTTCAAGGCTGCACGCTTGGCGGCATATTTGGCCACCATCTGTGCTCTTTTGCGCTCACGCGCTTTCATTGACTCTTTTGCCATGGTTTACTTTTTTTGATTTTTAAAAGGAAGACCAAAATGTTTCAACAAAGCCAAAGCCTCTTGATCAGTATTGGCTGAAGTGACGAAGGTGATGTTCATACCATTGATGTGGTTGACCTTTTCGATATCGATTTCCGGGAAGATGATTTGTTCGGTGATTCCGAAACTGTAGTTGCCACGGCCATCGAAGCCTTTGTCGTTGATACCTCTGAAGTCGCGGACACGTGGGAGGGCGACGCAAACGAGACGCTCGAGAAATTCGTACATCTTGTCGCCGCGCAGTGTTACGTGGACGCCGATCGGGTTGCCGCGACGCAGTTTGAAGTTACTGACGTCGTGTCTTGAGATAGTCGGAACGGCTTTCTGACCGGTGATAGCGCTCATTTCCTCTACACCATAATCAATCAGTTTCTTGTCTGCCAAGGCAGCACCGATACCCTGATTGAGTGAAATTTTCAAAAGCCGTGGAACCTGCATCACGCTCTTATAGTGGAATTCTTCCATCAATGCAGGCACGATTTCACTCTTGTATTGAGTTCTAAGTCTGGGTTGATAGTTCATCTTACTTAATTATTTCTCCGGTTTTCTTTGAATAACGGACCAGCTTGCCGGTCTTTTCGTCTTTCTTACGTCCGACTCTCGTAGGTTTGCCGCTGTTGTCGACCACCATGAGGTTGGAGATGTGGATAGGGGCTTCTTGCTTGATGATGCCGCCTTGGGGATGTTCAGCGTTTGGACGGGTGTGCTTCGAGATGATTCTAACGCCTTCGACGATAGCTCTCTGCGACTTCGGGTCAACGCTCATCACTTTGCCTTGCTTGCCTTTGTCATTGCCTGAAAGTACCAGGACAGTGTCGCCTTTCTTAACATGTAATTTCATAGTCTGATCAATTTTTAATTACAACACTTCTGGAGCAAGTGAAACTATTTTCATAAACTGCTTTTCACGCAACTCTCTGGCAACGGGACCAAAGATACGGGTTCCGACGAGTTCACCGGCATTGTTCAAAAGAACGCAGGCGTTGTCATCGAAGCGAATGTAGGAACCGTCTGGACGGCGGGTTTCCTTCTTAGTACGGACTACGACTGCCTTTGAAACGGTACCTTTCTTGATGTTACCGCTTGGGATGGCGCTTTTCACGGTGACGACGATGATGTCGCCGGTGTGGGCGTAACGCTTCTTGGTTCCGCCTAACACTCTGATGCAGAGGACTTCTTTTGCACCGCTATTGTCAGCTACTGCGAGTCTGGTTTCCTGTTGTATCATATTACTTAGCCCTTTCGATAATTTCTACTAATCTCCAACATTTTCTTTTGCTCATAGGACGGGTTTCCATGATGCGCACGGTGTCACCGATGTTGCATTCATTCTTCTCATCATGAGCCATAAAACGGTTCGTTTTCTTGATAAACTTACCGTAGATCGGGTGCTTTTCACGACGTTCGATCTCCACGACGATGGATTTGTCCATCTTATTGCTGACAACCACGCCGATTCTCTCTTTTCTCAAATTTCTTGTTTCTTCCATTTGTTTCGTCGTTTAAAGTTATTTACTTTGTTCGATTTCGCGTCTTCTCAACTCAGTCAGGATACGAGCGATGTCTTTGCGTTTGGCGCGAATCAGGTTCGGGTTCTCCAGTGGGGAGGCAGCGTGGTTAAGGTTCATCTTCACCAGCTGTTCGCGGGCCTGTTCGAGACGTTCGTTCAGGTCGTTGATGCTCAAATCTCTTAATGATTCTTTTTTCATAGCTTGTTCCAACTTAATTATTCGACGTAATCTCTTCTAACCACAAACTTCGTCGTTACGGGCAGTTTCTGGGCTGCGAGACGGAGAGCTTCCTTGGCGACGGCCATCGGAACGCCTTCGGCTTCAAACAGCATGTGACCTGGGGTAACGCGAGCTACAAAGTATTCCGGATCACCCTTACCTTTACCCATACGGACGTCCAAAGGCTTCTTGGTGATGGGTTTGTCGGGATAGATGCGGATCCAAATCTGTCCTTCACGTTTCATATAACGTGTGACGGCCTGACGGGCAGCCTCAATCTGGCGAGCCGTGATCAAAGCCTCTTCCAATGTCTTGATTCCAAAAGATCCAAAAGCTAACTCGTGGCCACGGAAAGCGTTGCCTTTCATCTTACCTTTTTGGGGTCTTCTGAATTTTTGTCTTTTCGGTTGTAACATCGTTACTTAACTTTTAAAGGTTCAAAATTATTTACGTTTTCCATTGCCACGACGCGGGGCACCGGCGGGTTTGGCAGCGGCAGGGCGCTTGGCCTGGCTGTTGACACTTGTCGGAACCAGTTCGGGCTTGCCATAGATTTCACCTTTGCAGATCCACACCTTGATGCCGAGGCGGCCGTAAGAGGTGTGAGCCTCAACCAAGGAGTAGTCGATATCGGCGCGCAGGGTGTGCAGCGGGATACGGCCTTCCTTGTAGGATTCAGAGCGTGCGATTTCAGCGCCGCCGACACGACCTGAGATCAAGATCTTGATGCCTTCAGCACCAATTCTCATGGTACCCGCAGAGGCGGTCTTGATGGCGCGACGGTACGAAACACGTCCTTCAATTTGTTTTGCGATCGAGCTTGCAACGATGTAAGCGTCGAGTTCTGGTCTCTTGATCTCGTTGATGTTGATTTGGATTTCCTTGCCGGTAAGTTTGACGAGCTCTTTCTTCAGCTTGTCAACTTCCTCACCACCCTTACCAATGATCATGCCCGGACGAGCAGTGAAGATGGTTACGGTGACATACTTCAAGGAACGTTCGATGGCGATCTTTGAGATGCCAGCCTTGCCGAGACGAGCGTTCAGATACTTGCGGATCTTGTCGTCCTCAACGAGCTTGGCTGAAAAGTCTTTTCCGCCATACCAATTGGAATCCCAACCTTTGATGATTCCCAATCTAAGACCGATAGGATTAGTTTTTTGTCCCATTTTACTTATCTAATTATTTACTTATTCTTCCTTTGCAATTCTGCTGTCCACAATGATAGTAACATGATTCGAGCGCTTGCGGATGTGGAATGCACGTCCGTGAGGGGCAGCTTGGATACGCTTCAGCGTACGGCCTTCGTCAACCCAAACTTCCTTGACGTAGAGGTTGCTATCCTCAACGCGCTTTCCTTCATTCTTGGCCTCCCAGTTGGCGATGGCTGAACGGAGCAGCTTGTACACCGGCTTAGCGGCATCCTTGGTGGAATACTGCAGGGAGTGCAAGGCGACTTCTACCTTCTGGCCTCTGATCATGTCGGCCACAAGACGCATCTTGAATGGTGAAGTAGGCACATCGTTGAGATGAGCGATGGCTACAGTTTTACGAGCTTCCTTAATGGCTTCAGCTCTGTTGTGTTTTCTAGATCCCATTGTTACGTCCTCCTAATTACTTGTTACCTTTATCTTTGTTACCGGCATGACCTCTGAAGATACGGGTCGGAGCGAACTCGCCCAGCTTGTGGCCCACCATGTTCTCAGTCACATAGACCGGGATGAACTTGTTGCCATTGTGGACGGCGATCGTTTGGCCGACGAAATCAGGAGAAATCATCGATGCTCTTGACCAGGTCTTAATGACGGTCTTCTTGCCGCTTTCGACGTTTTCCATCACTCTCTGATAGAGTTTGTAGTGGATGTACGGGCCTTTCTTTAATGATCTACTCATAGTATTATGCGATTTTCCTGATGATTACTTCTTTCTTCTTTCGATAATGTACTTGCTTGAGGCAGCCTTGGGTGAACGGGTCTTGTAGCCCTTTGCCGGCAAACCCTTGCGTGAACGCGGGTGACCGCCGGAGGCACGACCTTCGCCACCACCCATCGGGTGATCGACAGGGTTCATGACAACACCACGGTTGTGAGGACGGCGGCCCAACCAGCGGCTGCGGCCAGCCTTGCCTGACTTCTCGAGGTTGTGGTCTCCGTTGGAGACTGAACCGATGGTAGCCTTGCATGCTTGGAGAATCATACGGGTTTCGCCTGAGGGCATGCGGAGGATGGCGTACTTGCCTTCACGCGACATCAGCTGTGCGTATGAACCGGCGCTTCTTGCCATCTTGGCACCCTGACCTGGGCGCAACTCGATGTTGTGAATAATAGTACCGAACGGGACTTCGCTCAGGAACATGGTGTTGCCAACGTTTGGCTGGACACCCTTGCCACTGATGACTTCCTGACCGACCTTCAAGCCAGCAGGAGCGATGATGTAACGCTTCTCACCATCCTTGTAGAATACGAGGGCAATGCGAGCGGTGCGGTTCGGGTCGTATTCAATAGTCTTCACGATGCCCGGAACGCCGTCCTTATCACGCTTGAAGTCGATGATTCTGTATTTCTGTTTGTGTCCGCCACCTCTGTAACGAACAGTCATTTTACCACTGGAGTTACGTCCACCGGTGCTCTTCATGGGAGCAAGCAATGACTTTTCCGGTCTGTCGGTCGTAATCTCGTCAAATGCGCTCAAAACCTTGAAACGCTGACCTGGTGTCGTAGGTTTATATTTCTTTAAAGCCATTTTCAGATATTGCTAAAAAAGTCAATTGTTTCACCTTCAGCCAATGTCACAACAGCTTTCTTGGTATCATTAGCCTTACCGGTAATGACGCCGCCTTTGGTGTAGCGTGACTTTGACTTTCCTTCGTAATTCATCGTGTTGACGGCGGTAACCTTCACACCGTAAAGGTCTTCAACGGCCTTCTTGATCTGGATCTTGTTGGCGCGCTTGTCAACGATAAATGCATAGCGGTTAAGCTTTTCGCTTATTGCGGTCATCTTTTCTGTAATGACGGGTTTCTTAATGATAATCATCTCTTTTCGATTTTAAAAGTTAAACATTATCCAAGAATCTCGTCGATTGGCTTCAGAGCACTTTCGGTGATGAAGATCCTCTTGGCATTCAGAATATCGTATGTGTTCAGGTTGCGGGCCAGAACCACGTTGGTGCGCTGGATGTTGCGGGCACTCAGCACCACGTTGCGGTTAGGTTCGGTGAACACGAACATGTTTCTCATACCGTTGACCTTGAAGCTGTCCAGGATGTTGACCATCTGCTTGGTCTTGATGGTATCGAACGTGAAGTCTTCGACCACGATGATCTCGTTGTCCTTAACTTTGCAGGTGAGGGCTGACTTGCGGGCAAGGGCCTTGACCTTCTTGTTCAGTTTGAAACTATAGTCGCGGGGCTTGGGGCCGAACACGCGGGCGCCGCCTCTCAGCAATGGAGAGTTGATGTCGCCACGGCGGGCACCGCCGGTACCCTTCTGACGGAAGAGCTTGCGGGTGCTGCCACTGATTTCGCTGCGTTCCTTCGACTTGTGAGTTCCCTGACGCTGGTCAGCGAGATATTGTTTCACTGCCAGATACATGACATGCTCGTTAGGTTCAACAGCGTAAATGTTGTCATTCAGCTGGACCTTACGGCCGGTGTCTTCGCCTTTGATGTTATAAACTGTTAACTCCATCTCTCAATCATTAAATATCCATTCTTGTGGCCCGGAACAGCGCCCTTCACCACCAACAAATTCTTGCTTGCATCGATCTTCACGATCTGCAAGTTCGTTACTTTAACTTTGTGGTTGCCCATCTGACCACCCATGCGCAATCCTTTGAAAACTCTTGAAGGATAAGCGCAGGCACCGATGGAACCCGGTTTTCTCAAACGGTTGTGCTGACCGTGAGTTGCTTGACCAACGCCATTGAAATGATGACGTTTCACAACGCCCTGGAAGCCTTTACCTTTGCTGATGCCACTGACATCCACAAACTCGCCTTCCATGAAGACGTCAACGGTTAACGTTTCGCCTAATTGTTTTCTGTGGCCTTCTTCGAAACGTGAAAATTCGCGCACCAACTTCTTAGGAGTCGTGTTGGCTTTTGCAAAGTGACCCTGCTCAGCCTTGGAGGTGTTCTTCACCTTCTTTTCGTCGAAACCTAACTGAATGGCGCTATAACCGTCTTTCTCTACTGTTCTGACTTGGGTGACCACGCATGGACCAGCCTCGATGACCGTTACCGGGATCATCTTACCGCTTTCGTCGTAGATGCTTGTCATCCCAATCTTTTTTCCTAGTAATCCTGACATTGCTACTTAGCTTTAATTTTTTGTACTAGATAGGTTTTTTACAATTTGATTTCTACTTCCACACCACTGGGGAGCTCCAGCTTCATCAGTGCGTCGATCGTCTGGGAAGTCGAGTTGTAGATGTCGAGCAAACGCTTGTAGGTGGAAAGCTCGAACTGCTCTCTCGATTTCTTGTGAACGAAAGTTGAACGCAGCACGGTGTAGATCTTCTTGTTGGTCGGCAACGGAATAGGACCGCTGACAACTGCTCCAGTCAACTTAATGGTGTTCACGATCTTCTGGGCTGACTTGTCAACCAAGTTGTGATCGTGTGACTTCAATTTAATTCTAATTCTCTGGCTCACAATAATTATTATTTATAGATTTGTCTTTTTTCTTAAATGAAATAAAGTCCTTTTGCTTTTTTAATCACGATGTCAGCAATGGCTTCAGGCACTGGGGCGTAATGGCTGATTTCCATGTTGAACGTGGCGCGGCCCGAAGTAATCGAGCGAAGGGTTGTGATGTAACCGAACATCTCAGCCAGCGGCACGTCCGCCTTGATGATCTGATAGCCAATGTTGGCATTGACTTCACGCAGTATGGATCTCTTCTTGTTCAGATCGCCCGTGACATCACCAATGTATTCGTCAGGGCAGTGGATCTCCACTCGCATGATAGGTTCCGTCAAGACAGGACTAGCCTTGAGGCCAGCCTCCTTGAACCCGATGTGCGCTGCCGACTCGAACGAGAGGGCATCGCTATCGACAGGATGGAATGAGCCGTCAGTGATGACGACTTTGGCACTTTCGACCGGGAATCCGGCAAGCACGCCATTGGAGAGAGCGCCTTTGAAGCCTTTCTCAATCGCGGGCATGAACTCACGCGGGATGGCACCGTTCTTCACTTCATCAACAAACTGCAAACCGACGACACCATCATCTGCAGGACCCATTGTAAACTCGATATCTGCGAATTTTCCTTTTCCACCGGTCTGTTTTTTATAGACTTCACGGTGCTGAATCGTGTTTGTAAAGGTTTCCTTATATGCGACCTGTGGACGACCCTGGTTGACTTCGACGCCAAATTCTCTTCTGAGACGGTCGATAATAATATCAAGGTGTAATTCGCCCATACCGGACAAGATGGTCTGTCCTGAGTTTTCATCGAGGTGTACGAACAAAGTGGGATCCTCCTCCACCAACTTGGTGAGCGAGGTCTCCATCTTTTCGATGTCTGCAGTAGCTTTAGGCTCGATCGCGACGTTCACCACTGGATCGGGGAACTTGATGTTCTCGAGTACCAGAGGCTTGTTTTCGACGGTCAAAGTATCGCCGGTGCGGATGACCTTGAACCCAATGGCTGCGGCGATGTCGCCAGCGGAGATCTCCTCCATGGGAGTCTGCTTGTTGGCGTTCATCTGAACGATCTTGGCGATGCGTTCGCGTTTGCCTGTGCCTGTGTTCAAAACGGTCTCACCGGCTTTCAGGGTGCCTGAATAGACGCGGAAGAAACAAAGACGGCCGACGAAGGGGTCAGTGGCAATCTTGAATGCCAGGGCGCAGAACGGCCCGTTCGGGTCAGCCTTGCGGATTTCCTCTTCACCGGTCTTGGGGTTGGTGCCGGTCACGTGATCGACATCCAGTGGGCTCGGCAGGTAGTTGACGATACCGTCGAGAAGCATTTGAACGCCCTTGTTCTTGAACGAAGCGCCGCAGAACACGGGACAGATGTTGAGGCTCAGGGTCTCCTTGCGGATCTGGGCGATCAGCTCTTCCTCGGTGATGCTGTCGGGATCTTCCATGTATTTCTCGAACAGGGCTTCGTTGTCCTCGGCGGCGCCCTCGATGATCATGGTGCGGTATTTGGCTACCTCATCTTTCATGTCATCAGGGATGGCAACTTCCTCGAAATGCGAACCGTTGTCTTCCTCGTCCCACACGTAAGCTTTATTCTTCAGCAGGTCAACCACGCCGACGAAGCTGTCTTCGACGCCGATGGGCAGCTGAAGCGGAACAGGATTGGCGTGCAAACGCTCACGGATCTCGTCGATGACCTTATAGAAGTCGGCACCGGCGCGGTCCATCTTGTTCACGAAGCAAATGCGGGGCACTCTGTACTTGTCAGCCTGGTGCCAAACGGTTTCGGACTGAGGCTCGACGCCGCCCACGGCACAGAAGATAGCGATAGCGCCATCGAGGACGCGGAGCGAGCGCTCCACCTCCACTGTGAAATCGACGTGACCGGGAGTATCAATGATATTGATCTTGTATGCCTCATTGTTAAGGTGCCAGAACACCGTTGTGGCAGCTGAAGTGATGGTGATACCACGTTCCTGCTCCTGAACCATCCAGTCCATGGTAGCAGCTCCGTCGTGGACCTCACCGATCTTGTGGCTACGTCCAGTATAATAGAGGATACGCTCGGTCGTAGTCGTCTTACCAGCATCGATGTGAGCCATGATGCCGATATTGCGAGTGAGGCTGAGGTTGATCATATTTTCTTGGACGTTTGCCATGTTTCCTATACCTGTGTCAAATTAGAATCTGAAGTGCGAGAAGGCCTTGTTGGCATCAGCCATACGGTGGATTTCTTCCTTCTTCTTGAAAGCAGAACCTTCTTCCTTGTAGGCTTGCATGATTTCTGAAGCGAGCTTGAGGGCCATCGACTTCTCGTGACGTTTACGAGCGTAGTTGATCAGGTTCTTCATACCGATGCTCTGCTTACGGGCAGGACGGATTTCTGAAGGAATCTGGAAAGTGGCACCACCGATACGGCGGCTGCGGACCTCGACCTGAGGAGTGACATTGGCCAAAGCCTTCTTCCACACCTCAACAGGATTCTCATTGAGCTTTTCTTCAATGATGTCCATGGCTTCGTAGAAAATCTCATAAGCCAGATTCTTCTTTCCTTTGAGCATGATGTTGTTCACGAACTTCGTGACCTGCACGTCATTGTACTTCGGATCCGGAAGGATGATTCTCTTTTTTGGTTTCGCTTTTCTCATTTCTCAAAAAGTCTTAATTACTTGATTTAGTTGCCTTTACTTCTTTGCAGCTGTCTTTTTAGGTCTCTTAGCACCGTACTTGGATCTGCGTTGGCGACGTCCGTCAACACCACTGGTATCCAAAGCACCACGGATGATGTGGTAACGAACACCTGGAAGATCCTTCACACGGCCTCCTCTGATCATCACGATAGAGTGTTCCTGCAGGTTATGGCCTTCGCCCGGGATGTATGCGTTGACTTCCTTTTGGTTGGTCAAACGAACCCTGGCGACCTTACGCATAGCTGAGTTAGGTTTCTTAGGGGTCGTTGTGTACACACGAACACACACGCCACGGCGCTGCGGACATGAATCCAATGCTGGTGACTTACTCTTGTCGATCAATTTTTGGCGCCCTTTGCGCACTAATTGTTGAATAGTCGGCATTTTGTTACGTTTAAGTTTTAACTGTTTGTTTAAATCCTATTTTTTGGACAAATATTTCTTTGCTCAAGCCGAAACAGCTCAAGATTCACGATTTTTCAAGATGTAGTCAGGGAAAGATTCGGCCATAATTCAGGCCTGAAGTCTATAAACCCACGATGCAACCGCTTTTTCGACGTTTCGTCAGCATCGCGCAGAGACCTATAACGGTTTAGTTTTCAGGTCCCCGACCATATCTATTCAAAAGGATAAACCTTTCACGATTTCAGCGGCGCAAAAGTACAACAATTTCTTTTACCAGCAATAGTTTTCAACTATTTTTTTTGAAAATTTTTGATAATTTTTTAACTCACTGAAAATCACGTTGTTTTGCTTAAACAGAAATAAAAAAGCGTCATCACAAGAAACTCAATTTTCTCATGATGACGCATTTTATGCCTTCTTTCTTCTTGCTTCTGCCTTCTTGATGCCGAATTAATACTTTACGAAACGGTCTTCGCCGTTGCTCAAACCGAGCAATTCGCTACGTCCGAAGAGCAGGAAAATTTTGTGATCCCAGATCAATTCCCACAGGATTCTGCTCACGCGAACCTGATCGTCAGCACAAAGTTCCTCACTGGTAAGGGTGGTGTTTTCGTCAGCCTTTTTCACCCTATGCTCCTGAAAAGCGATCTGAACAAGTTGGTAACATAGATTGACAAACGTAATACCAGTAGTATGGTCACGGCTTGACATCACCATATTGATTCTCTCTTTGAGTTCTTCATTATTGAAATTGAGTTGTACTGGATTGGAATCGTAGTTCATAATCGTAGGTTTTATTGTTAATTGGGTACAAACATAAGAAATTTTCTTGATAATCCTACAACGGGGCCCTAAAAAATCATACTTTTTTCTTACTTTTGCACCTTAATTATTAATTATGGTCAGAAGTTTAGTTCTTGTTTGGCTGGTCGGCGTGATTGCATTTTTCGCCCTTTGGGCTTTGCTAGCGTCCATCGTCAAACGGATAAGCGAAAAGAAAAACAAAAAAACAGAATAAATCATGAAATACGACGTCATCGTTATCGGCAGCGGCCCTGGTGGGTACGTGGCTGCCATCAGAGCATCACAACTTGGAAAGAAAACTGCCGTGGTCGAAAAGGCTGAATTAGGCGGCATCTGCCTCAACTGGGGATGCATTCCGACTAAGGCACTGCTGAAAAGCGCACAGGTTTACAATTACATCAACCATGCCGAGAACTATGGCATCAAGGTGGAAGGCGAAGCAAAGCCCGACATGGAGGCCGTGGTTGCCCGCAGCCGTGGCGTGGCCGAGACCATGAGCAAAGGCGTACAGTTCCTCCTCAAAAAGAACAATGTAGAAGTTATCAACGGCTATGGTCGCCTCACTGCCGACAAGCAAGTTTCCGTAACTGACGCCGAGGGCAACGCCACCCTGCACGAAGCCGACCATATCATCCTTGCCACGGGTTCCCGCGTTCGTGAGCTGCCCGCCCTGCCTATCGATGGTAAGAAAATCATCGGCTACCGTCAGGCTTTGGTATTGGACAAGCTTCCAGAGAGCATGGTGGTGGTCGGTTCTGGCGCCATCGGTTCCGAGTTTGCTTTCTTCTTCACCAGCATGGGTGTCAAAGTGACGCTCGTGGAATTCCTGCCCAATGTGGTGCCGAACGAGGATGAGGAAGTGTCCAAGCAAGTAGAGCGTTCCTTCAAGAAATTGAAGATGACTGTCATGACCGAAGCCTCAGTGACCCATGTGGACACCACCGGTGAGAAATGTGTGTGCACCATCAGCACCAAGAAGGGCGAAAAGACCGTAGAAGCCGACATCGTGCTCTCCGCTGTCGGCGTGCAGACAAACATTGACGACCTCGGACTGGAAACGCTGAACATCGCCACTGAACGCGGCAAAGTCGTCGTTGACGATTTCTACCGCACCAATGTACCGGGCATTTACGCCATCGGCGACATCGTTCACGGTCCCGCTTTGGCCCACAAGGCCGATCACGAAGCCACCATTTGCGTGGAGAAAATCTGCGGGCTCGATCCCAAGCCCCTGAACTATGCCAACATTCCGGGTTGCACCTATACCACTCCTGAAATTGCCTCCGTCGGTTTGAGTGAAGCCGAGGCCATCGCCGCCGGCTATGAGGTCAAGATCGGCAAGTTCCCCTTCACCGCCTCTGGCAAAGCCACCGCTGCCGGCAACAAGGACGGCTTCATCAAAGTCGTGTTTGATGCCAAGTCTGGCGATTGGCTGGGCTGCCACATGGTAGGCGACAACGTCACTGAGATGGTCGCCGCAGCCGTGCTCTGCCGTGAACTCGGCGCCAAGGGCGAAGACATCATCCACGCCGTATTCCCCCACCCCACCATGTCGGAGGGAATCATGGAAGCAGCAGCGGCAGCATATAACGAATGCGTGCATCTTTAAAGAAGTCAGAAGACAGAAGACAGAATGGAGATTGTTGAAACAAAAATCAAAGACCTACTGATTATCAAGCCGGACGTATTCCAGGATGAAAGGGGCTATTTCTTCGAAAGCTATAACAGGCAGCGCTTCCTGGAACACGGACTTGACATGAACTTCGTTCAAGACAACGAGTCACAATCCATGAAAGGAGTATTGCGCGGCTTGCACTTCCAGAAACCGCCCTTCGCACAAGGCAAATTGGTACGCGTGGTGAAAGGCGCCGTCAGGGACGTGGCCGTTGACCTTCGTAAAGGTTCCCCTACCTATGGGCAATGGGAATCGGTGGTACTTACCGAAGGCAACAAGTTCATGTACTGGATACCGGAAGGCTTCGCCCACGGATTCGTGTGCCTTGAGGATTATTCGGTGTTCACCTACAAATGCACCAATGTCTACAACAAGGCATCCGAGGGTAGCATCCGATGGAACGATCCCGATCTGGGCATCCGATGGGACATCGAAAGCCCCATCTTATCCGAGAAAGATAAAGTCTCGCCGCATTTTAAGGATTTCGTCACCCCATTCTGAACAAAATGAAAACGAGGAACCTCTTTTTAGCCATAGGCGCCGCTATTATATTAATAGGTGTAACCGCTGCCATCACTTTCGGCATCGCCCAAAGCACCGGAACGAAAGATGACAGCTTTTACAACGAGCTCAATCCTGATGTACTGAGTTTCGACTATCTCGACCAGAACATCCACGACATTGAGTTGCCTGAATCCCTTGATTTTTGTGGCGAACCCGTGCCGCTCGACCGTTTCTATGTGCGGGAAAGTCTTGAGCGTGAGATAATAGTCAATTCTTATCGTCATTCCAACACTATTCTCCTGCTGAAAAGAACGACCCGTTGGTTCCCTGTCATTGAGCCTATCCTGAAGAAGAACAACCTTCCAGAGGATTTCAAATACCTGGCCATGATTGAGAGTGACTTGACCAACGTGGTATCACCTTCTAAAGCCGTCGGCTTCTGGCAGTTTCTTGAAGGCACCGGAAAACAATACGGACTGGAGATTTACAAGGAGGTGGATATGCGTTACAATCAGGAGTTGGAGACCCAGATAGCGTGTGATTTCTTGAAGGACTTATATGCCAAGTTCGGTAGCTGGACATTATCGGCGGCAGCTTACAACTGCGGTGGCGGCAAGGTGTCGCGCTCCATTGAGGAACAACATGTGTCTTCCTATTACGATCTGTTGCTACCTGCCGAGACCGAGCGTTACATCTACCGCATTCTTGCATTCAAGCTGATCACACAGAACCCTGAAAAATACGGTTTCCATATCAGTGATGAAGGCTGGTACCAACCCTTGGAATACAAGACCATCACAGTCACTGAGACCATCGAGGACCTTGCCCAATTCGCCATTGACAAGGGCACCAACCTCAAGATGCTCAAATACTATAATCCCTGGCTTAGGAGCAACAAGTTGACGATTTCCGAAGGAAACAGCTACCAGATTAAACTACCGAAATGAATGAATTCTCGGAAGATAAGACGCTAGAAATTTTAGGTGCTCGCGAGAACAACCTGAAAGACATCGACCTTTCAATACCGCGCAATGCCTTGGTGGTCGTCACCGGCATCAGCGGCAGCGGCAAGTCGTCCTTGGCTTTCGACACCATCTACGCCGAGGGCCAACGCCGCTACATGGAAAGTTTCTCTGCCTACGCCCGACAGTTCATCGGCAACATGGAACGCCCTGACGTTGACAAAATCACGGGATTGAGTCCCGTCATCTCCATTGAGCAAAAGTCAGTCAACAAAAACCCACGATCCACTGTTGGCACAATCACCGAGATTTATGATTTTTTGAGATTACTTTACGCCCGAATCGGCGAAGCCTACTCCTACAACACCGGAGAGCGCATGGTACGTTACTCTGAGGAGCAGATCACTGAACTCATTCTCAAGGACTACCATGGGAGGCGCATCCACATCCTTGCCCCTTCCGTCAGAGGACGTAAAGGCCATTATCGCGAGCTGTTTGAGCACATCCGCCAGGCTGGATTCACCCGGGTGCGAGTGGATGGAGAGATGCGCGAGATTGAGTTCGGCATGATGCTCGACCGCTACAAAACCCACGACATCGAGATTGTGGTGGACCGTCTTGAAGTCAATGACGACGGCAAGAGCCGCATCACCAAGTCGGTGCAAACGGCCTTCCGCTATGGCAAAGGCCTGTTGATGGTGATGGATCATGAAACCGGGCAGGTGCGTTATTTCAGCCGTCTGCTGATGTGTCCCACCACCGGCCTATCCTACGAGGATCCCGAGCCCAACACTTTTTCGTTCAACTCCCCCTATGGCGCTTGTCCCAAATGCAACGGCATGGGCGAAATCACCGTGGTTGACAAGGAAAAACTCATCCCCAATCCCGACCTGAGCATCAAGAAAGGCGGGCTGGCACCGGCAGGTGAATACAAGTCGGGCAGCTGGATTTTCCACCAACTTGAAGCCATTGGATTGAAATACGGCTTTACCTTGGACACTCCGATGAAAGAAATCTCAGACGAGGCTTTGGACGTGATCCTTTATGGCACCAACGAGACCTTTGAGGTAAAACGCGAATACATCGGCATTAACAGCATCTACAAAATCAATTTCGAAGGCATCATCCGTTTCATCGAAAGCCAAAACAACGAAGACGCTCCCGCCAGTATCGCCCATTGGGCTGGATCGTTCATGAATCACGTCACCTGCCCCGTTTGCCATGGCACCCGACTCAAAAAAGAGGCTCAGTATTTCCTCATCGACGGCAAAAACATCGCCGAAGTGGCCGAGATGGACACCTATTCGCTATGCCAGTGGATTGAGACGCTTCCATCGAAACTCAATGAGCGCCAAAATGAAATCGGAAAGGAGATTCTGCGTGAAATTGACAAGCGAGTGCATTTCCTGTTGGATATCGGCATTGACTACCTAAGCCTCAACCGTCCAGCGGCATCGCTCTCAGGAGGCGAGGCTCAACGCATCCGTCTGGCCACCCAAATTGGATCACAACTCACGGGAGTGCTGTACATCTTGGATGAGCCTAGCATCGGCCTTCACCAAAGAGATAACCATCGGCTGATTCAGTCATTGAAAGAGTTACGCGACATTGGCAACTCCGTCATCGTGGTGGAGCACGACAAGGACACCATGCTCAATGCCGACTATTTGGTTGACATCGGTCCCGGTGCCGGTCGCCACGGCGGAGAAGTGGTATTTGCAGGCACTCCAGAAGAAGCCATGCAAGGCCACTCCATCACTTGTGACTACCTGAACGGCACCCGCACCATTGAAATTCCCAAAGAAAGACGCAAGCCCATTGAAGGGCAATACCTTATTGTTAATGGAGCCACCGGCCACAACCTGAAGAACGTCACCCTCAAGCTTCCTCTGGGAGTAATGACTTGTATCACAGGTGTTTCAGGATCAGGAAAATCCACTTTGGTCAATGAGACCCTTACCCCCATCCTCAGCAAGAAATTCTACCGTTCGGTGAAGGAGCCCCTACCCTATGCCAGCATCGAAGGTATTGAACTGATTGACAAGATCATTGAGATCGACCAAGCCCCCATCGGACGCACGCCTCGCTCCAACCCTGCCACCTACACCAAGGTGTTCGATGACATCCGCAAGCTGTTTGGAGAATTGCCTGAAGCCAAAATCCGCAATTACAAAGCAGGGCGGTTCTCATTCAACGTGAAGGGTGGACGCTGCGAGGCCTGTAAGGGCGCCGGCATGAAACTCATCGAGATGAACTTCCTCCCCGATGTATCAGTGGTTTGCGAAGAATGCCAAGGCAAGCGCTATAACCGTGAAACCTTAGAGGTTCGCTACAAAGGCAAATCCATCAACGATGTGCTCAACATGACCATCAACGAGGCTGTGTCATTCTTTGAGAACATCCCATCCATCATACAGAAAATCAAAACCTTACAAGATGTCGGCTTGGGTTATCTCACTTTAGGCCAAGCATCAACCACCATCTCAGGCGGCGAAGCCCAGCGCGTAAAACTCGCCACCGAACTTGCCAAACGCGACACCGGAAAGACGCTGTATGTGCTTGACGAGCCCACCACAGGCTTGCATTTCGAGGACATCAAGGTGTTGATGAGCGTGCTGAACAAGTTGGTTGACAAAGGCAATACGGTGCTCATCATCGAGCACAACATGGATGTGATCAAACTGGCGGATTACATTATCGACATGGGTCCTGAAGGAGGAGACAGAGGCGGCGAAATCATCTGCCAAGGCACTCCCGAGGAAGTCGCCCAACACGAGGAGAGCTACACCGCGCAATACCTTCGCCAAGAACTATCGTAACCTGATCTTTTGCCCAGCCTTGAGACTCTTTCCTTTCTCAAGTTTGTTCATCTTGACAATCCGTTCGGGCTGCACCGCAAAGCGCAAGGCAATGTCGCGAACGCTCTCATTGCCGTCAGCAACGTATTTTTTAACCTTTCTGTTGTTGTTGCGAAGTTTTTCCAAATACACCACGTCCCCGTAATGGAACACCATTTCATCCGGACGCTGGACCAAATTGAATTGGCACAGTTGCCTCTTCCTGATTCTCAATTCTTTTGAAAGGCTTTCAGGCGTCTCGCCCTCCTTGGCATATAGGAATCTCACACCGTTGTTCTCATAGATGAAACGTTTGTCGGCCGTCATGTCAACCAATTCATACGCCGATTTGTCGGCAGGCGAATAAGCCAGTTCCAACTCGATGTCCTCGTCGGTGTTTTCCTCTTCCGACTCTATCTGTTGCTCGGCCTCATTTTCGTTGATTTTTCCCATGGCAAGTTGGTCATACAAATACAGCTTGTTCAGCTCGATGCGATTGATCAGCATGGTGGCATAGGCGGGATTGGTGGCATAGCCGGCAGCCTTCAAGCCATTGGCCCATGATCTGTAATCCATGATGTCGAGCTTGAAGAGGTCGGCATACCGGGGACGGCTCGTAAGGAACTCCGAATGGTCGCGAAACGATTCCTCGGCGTTTTTGTACACGCGAAAACACTCGTTCTTCTCATCGTCGTCCATGGTGTAGGTCTTGCCTTTCCATTCCTTATGGCACTTGATGCCGAAATGGTTTTTTGCCTCACGCGCCAAGGCACTATTGCCCGCCCCCGACTCGATGATGCCTTGGGCCAAGGTGATCGATGCCGGAATCTTATGATCCCTCATTTCCCTCATGGCGATGTCCTTATAGGTCTCAATGTATTCTTCAACGGTAATTTTCTGCGCCATCAATGAAATCGGCAGCAGCATCATAAAAAACAGCAAACGTCTCATTCTGGTGTTCAATTTTCAGGAGGTAAAAATACAAAACTTTTTTGTGTTTCTACAATCGTATTCAATAAATTCGTATTTTTGTAAGTTTAATATATTATTATGGATACGACCGGCCTGTTCAATTATTTCAAGGAGCTCTCCGAGACGCAGATAGATCAGTTCAACCAGTTGAAAGCTTTGTACTTGGACTGGAACAGCAAGATCAACGTCATTTCCCGGAAGGACATGGACCATTTCTATGAGCACCATGTATTACACTCCCTGGCCATCGCCAAATATTTCGACATCCTTCCGGGCATGCGGGTGATGGACCTTGGCACCGGCGGAGGATTCCCCGGGATCCCTTTGGCGATTATGTTTCCCGATGCCGAGTTTTATTTGATTGACGGCACTGGCAAGAAAATCAACGTGGTAAACGCCGTCAAGGACGCCATCGGTTTGAAGAACGTGGTGGCTGAGCACAAGCGCGCCGAGGAAGTCAGAGAAAAGTTCGACATTGTCACCGGCCGCGCCGTGATGACCTTGCCTGAGATTGCCAACCTAGCAGGCAACAAACTGAGGATCAGAGGCGACGAAGAAGCAGGCGGCATCCTTTACCTCAAAGGCGGTGACCTCAAGGCAGAGTTCCAAGCCATCGCCAAATACTGGCATTACAAGAAGACTCCCGTATCGAAATACTTCAAGGAAGAATATTTTGAGGAGAAGTATGTGGTGCACCTTTATTAAGAAGTCAGAAGACAGAAGTAAGAATCCTAAATAAATCAACTATGAAAAAGTTTAAACTAACTTTAGCAATCGCTTTTTTGATGGCCTTTGGCTTTAATGCCATGGCCCAGCAGATGCCTACTCCGATGGATCCCAACGTGAGATACGGCAAGCTTGACAACGGAATGACTTATTACATCCGTCACAACGAGAAGCCGGCTCAACGTGCCGACTTTTACATCGCCCAGAAAGTCGGTTCCATCCTTGAGGAAGAGCCACAGCGCGGCCTTGCCCACTTCCTGGAGCACATGGCCTTTAACGGCACCACCAACCTCCCCGGCATGATGCTCCGCGAGTATCTCCAAAGCCGTGGCATCAAGTTCGGTGAAAACCTCAACGCTGGCACTGGCATCGACCAGACTGTGTACATGGTCACCAACGTGCCTACCAACATCCCTGGGCTGGTGGATACCTGCCTGCTCATCCTCCACGACTGGTCAAGCTTCATCGCACTCCAGGAAGAAGAGATTGACAACGAGCGTGGCGTCATCCTTGAGGAGCTCCGCACCCGTGAGGACGCCAGCGAGCGTATCATGAAGGAGATTCTCCCCGTCATGTACCCCAACAGCCCCTATGCCAACCGTCTGCCCGGCGGTCTGCCTGAGGTGGTTGCCAACTTCGAATACCAGACCCTCCGCGACTACTACCACAAGTGGTATCGTCCTGACCTCCAGGGCCTGATCATCGTTGGTGACGTTGACGTTGACGCCATCGAAGCCCGCATCAAGGAGCTATGCGCTGACATCAAGGCTCCCGTGAATCCTGCTCCAAGAACACAATTCATGATTGAAGACAATGAAGAACCCATCGTGGCCATTGCCTCCGACCCTGAGGAAACCAACTACGAAATTTGCCTCTATTACAAGACCGATGCCACCCCCGACTCATTGAAGAACGACATACAATATTGGATCGGGCAATACGTTCTGGGCATCATCTCCCAGATGGAGATCAACCGTCTGCGCGAGCTCACCCAGAAAGCCAACCCTCCATTCGTCTATGGTTATAGCTATTACTCCAACTATTACCTTGCTCCCACCAAGGACGCATGGTGCAGCAGAGCCATGGCCAAGGATGCCAAAGGCATCGACGAAGCCATCACCGCCTTGGTCACCGAGAACAAGCGCATGGCCCAATTCGGCTTCACCGCTTCGGAATACGAACGTGCCAAGGCCGACTTCATGAAGCGCATTGAAAGCCAATACAACGAAAGAAACAACACTGAGAATGGGACCTATGTCAATGAGTGCCTGGAACACTTCCTCAGCAACGAGCCTATGATGGGCATCGAGACCGAATACGCCTTGTATCAACAGGTGATCCCGAATCTCCCCATCGAGGCCATCAATGCCTTTGCCGCACAGCTCATCCCTGCAAACAACCTCGTGATCACTGTGACCGCTCCTAAGAAAGACGGCGAAGTCCTTCCCACCAAGGAAGAAGTCCTGAAGATTTACAACACTGCCAATGCGGCTCAGGTAGAGCCTTACAAGGAAGAAGTGTTCGAAGGCCCAATGGTCGCTGACATGCCTAAACCCGGCAAGATCAAGAAAGAAGAGCTGAAACCTGAATTCGACGCTGTTGTCATGACCCTCAGCAACGGCATGAAGGTTGTCTATAAGAAGACCACCTTCAAGGAAGACGAAATCCGCTTCAGAGGCATTAGCGAAGGTGGTCTTTCCGCCCTCAAGCAGGAAGACTTCGTTACGCTGTCAAGCCTTGACGAAGTCATCACCCTCGGCGGCGTGGGCAACTTCAGCGCCACTGACCTGCCCAAGGTGCTCGCCGGCAAGAAAGTGCGTGTCACGCCTTACATCGAGAGCTACCAAGAAGGCATTAGCGGCAACTGCTCACCCAAGGACTTGGAGACGATGATGCAGCTCATCTATTTGTATTTCACCGCTCCACGTTCCGACGAAGAAGCCTTCCAGTCCTATGCACAGCGCACCAAGGCTGCCCTTGAAAACCAAGAGCTCAACCCGATGGTCACCTTCTCCGACTCGCTCATCAGCGTGCTCTACAACAACCATCCGCTCCGCATGAGAACCAAAGCCTCCGATATCGACAAGATCGACTATGCCAAGGCCATGAAGCTTTACGGCGACCGCTTCGCCGATCCTAACAACTTCACCTTCTACTTCGTGGGCAACATCGATCCCGAGACCTTCAAGCCCATGGTTGAGCAATACCTGGCATCCCTGAAAGCCGACAAACGCAAGGAAAGCTGGAAAGACATCAACCTCGGCATTCCAGAGAAGGATAACATCTGCCACTTCAGCAAACAGATGCAGAACCCCAAAGCCAGCATCTATATGATCCTGAATGGCACCATGGAGTACAACTATCGCAACCAGCTCTACATGAAGGCTTTGAGCGATGTGATGGACATCTATTACACCCGTACCATCCGTGAAGAGGAAGGCGGCACCTACGGTGTTGGCGTCATGGGCCAGATCACCGACAAGCCTAAGGATGCCTTCCTGTTCCTCGTCGCTTTCGACACCAACAAGGAAATGTACGAAAAGCTCATGGGCAAGGTTTACGAAGGCCTCAACGACGTGGCCAAGAACGGTCCCGCCCAGGAAGACCTCACCAAGGTTGTCGAAAACCTCTACAAGAAACGCACCGAACAGCTTGAGGAGAACAGCTTCTGGATCAACGCCATGGAAACCTTCGACGAAGACAAGATCAACATCGTTGGCGAATATGACGCCATCGTCAAGAGCATCACGCCTCAGGCCATCGCCGACTTCGCCAAGGAAGTGCTGAAAGGCTACAAGAAGGAAATCGTTCAACTTCCCGAATAATCAAAC
Organism: uncultured Bacteroidales bacterium; assembly: GCA_947302205.1. Classification (GTDB taxonomy): domain Bacteria; phylum Bacteroidota; class Bacteroidia; order Bacteroidales; family F082; genus Limimorpha. Next base: position 51,304 of record CAMYVD010000004.1, on the reverse strand, counting down.
AAATTAAAATAGTATCACAATGACAGAAAAACTCACATTGAGAGACAATCCCACCATGAGGTGGATTGCCCTGCTGCTTTTGGCCTTAGCCATGTTCTGCAGCTACATTTTCATGGACATCCTGTCCCCCATCAAGGACCTGATGCAAACCGAACGTGGATGGGACAGCCTCGCTTTCGGCACCATGCAGGGTGCTGAGACCTTCCTGAACGTCTTCGTGTTCTTCCTGATTTTCGCAGGTATCATCCTCGACAAGATGGGTGTGCGTTTCACCGCAGTGCTCTCAGGCGCCGTCATGCTCGTCGGCGGTTTGATCAAGTACTACGCCATCAGCGAGTCGTTCTACGGCAGCGGTGCTGAGACCTGGTTCAACAACAACCTCAACTACATCCCTGTGTTCGAAGAATTAGGCGTTTCTCCGTTCTACCGCGGCATGCCCGCTTCCGCCAAGTTGGCCGCCCTCGGTTTCATGATCTTCGGTTGCGGCACAGAGATGGCCGGCATTACCGTGAGCCGTGGTATCGTCAAGTGGTTCAAGGGTCGTGAGACCGCCCTGGCCATGGGTTCAGAGATGGCACTCGCCCGCTTGGGTGTGGCCACCTGCATGATCTTCTCGCCCTATTTCGCCCGTCTCGGTGGCTCTATCAACGTGAGCCGTTCCGTGGCTTTCGGCGTAGTGCTCCTCTGCATCGCCCTCATCATGTTCGTTGTCTATTTCTTCATGGATAAGAAACTTGACGCTCAGACTGGTGAAGCTGAAGAGAAAGACGATCCTTTCAAGGTATCCGATATCGGCAAGATTTTGTCGAGCCTCGGTTTCTGGCTGGTCGCCCTCCTTTGCGTGCTTTACTACTCAGCCATCTTCCCCTTCCAGAAATATGCCGTAAACATGCTGCAGTGCAACCTTACCTTGAGCGCTCCTGAAGCAGGTTCGTTCTGGGCTGGCGACACGGTCACCATCGTGCAATACATCATCATGCTTGTTGTTGCTGTCTGCTCTTTTGCCAGCAACTTCTCGAAGAAGAAAAGCTTGAAGTTCGGTTTGATGGCCGTTGCCGTCGTCGCCCTTATAGTTTACTGCTACATGGGTTACATGCGTGGCACCGCCGAGACCATCTTCGCTGTGTTCCCGCTGTTGGCTGTGGCCATCACTCCAATCCTCGGCAGCTATGTCGACAATAAGGGCAAAGCCGCTTCCATGCTGATGATCGGCTCATTGCTGCTCATCATCTGCCACCTCACCTTCGCATTCATCCTGCCTATGTTCAAGGGCAATGCCGTCGGTGGTGTCATCGTGGCTTACGTGACCATTCTGGTGTTGGGTGCCTCGTTCTCACTGGTGCCTGCCGCCTTGTGGCCAAGCGTGCCAAAGCTGGTAGACGAAAAGATCATCGGTTCAGCATACGCACTGATTTTCTGGATCCAGAACATCGGTCTGTGGCTGTTCCCGCTGCTCATCGGTAAGGTACTTGAAAACACCAACCCAGGCGTCGATGACCCGGTGGCCCTCAACTACACTTGGCCTCTGGTGATGCTTGCCTGCCTTGGCGTGGCCGCTTTGATCATCGGTATCATCCTGAAACGTGTGGATGCCAAGAAGCACCTCGGACTGGAAGAACCGAACATCAAGTAAGCGAATAAAATCAAAAAAATTGTAAAAAGTAATGGCTGCCAATTGGCGGCCATTACTTTTTTTATTATTTTTGGACTTCGATAAACCAAATATATTCACCATGAAAAGACTTTTTATACTCGTTTTTGCATTGCTAACCTTTAGCGTCATGCAAGCACAATGGGTCAACGACCCTGTCAACAACACCTTTATTGCCAACACCTCTGCTGACGCTGGCGAGATTTACACCGCGACAAACCATAACACCGGCGACACTTACGTCCAATGGTCCAGCTTTGTCGGCGGGAACGGATGGTCTCCGACATTGCAACGAATCAATTTTGCAGGAGAACCGCAATGGGGCGTCAGTGGCATCCATATTGCGGGCCATCAGTTTGCATCCTCCAGTCAAGGCTTTGCCATGACAACCACTACTGATGGTGGGGTCGTCAGTTGTTTCGCAGCCGACGACGACCATTCCTACGCCGTGAAAATCAATCCTGACGGCACCTTCCCCTGGGGAGAACAGGGTGTACAACTTTTCAACGGACTCGGCTTCTCACGTGTCGAGGTGATCGCCACCGACGATGGCGGCATCTGGGCACTGGGCTTTGACTACACGAATCTGTATCTTCAGTATCTCAACGAAAGTGCTGGACCCGTTGTCACCATTCACGATAACGGCGGCCAGAATTGCATGTTCGGGAAGCTCACGCTTGGCAATGACAACAAAGTCTTCGTGACCTACGAGAAACTCGGAAGCGGTATGTACACCAACAAATCGATCTATGTCGCAGGTTACAATACCGATGGCACTCAGTTCAGCCCAGAAACGCAGCTGATGGCGGAACAGACATTCCAATCAACCTATATCCATTCTGCCATTTCCGACGGCATGGGCGGTGGTTACGTTTACATCTTCCATCCTGCTTTTTATAATTTCAACGTTTACGTGTTCCACTTCGACCAAAACGGCAACTCAACCATCATGGATCCCAACGGCGTACCGGTACACTCACCCGACAGCAACAACCTATACATCTCCGCAAGCGCCACCGTCGATCCCGTCAGCCACGACATCATCCTCGTCTATGAACAGACCGACGACGCTAATCAGGTTCAGTGCAAGATTTACGTGAACCGCATCACGTCATACGGTGAAGTGTTGTGGGGCGACGGCATCCTCGTGCTTGACAACGGTGTCGTTCCTTGTGGAGGTTATAACATCGACGCCTTCGAATTCGGCGACGGTTTTGTCGTTACCTACTTCAAAGGTGTCAGCCAGACATCCGGAAGCATGGCTACTGTTGAGGCCCAAGGTTTCGATATGAACGGCAACAATATATGGAACACACAGATGTGCTCAAGCAATTACAGCAAGACAAGTTGCAGAAACAGCACCGGATTCCATGACGGGCAGAACATCATCACCTGGATCAATTCAACCGATGCAGTCGGCAGCGGCCCTGGTGGCATGTATGGACAAAACATCGGTCAAAACGGCGAGATGGGCGAAGTCGCTCCTCCTACCCCACCTGCGCCGTGCGATGCACCGACCAACTTCCAAGGCGAGGCCTATTACAACACCGCCACGGGCAGCAGTGCCGCCGTCCTTTCATGGACCGCACCTGAAACACAGCCGCTCCACTATAACCTTTATTGCGAAGGCCTAAAGGAAATCATCGAGATTGACGGCCAGTATGACTCCTACTACACAGACAGAGATCCCGGAGACTATGTCTTCAAACTGACCGCTGTGTATGAAGACTGCGAGTCAAACTTTGCCCCCACCCCCGATGGCGAAGACTACCTCCTCCTCGAAATCCCGAATTTCCAATCCGTCACCGAAAGCACCGATGAGCCCATCGTTACCATCACGAAGATCTACACGATGACCGGCCAACTCGTCAACGAGACCGATGTGGAGCATCTGCCTTCCGGCATCTACCTCATCCAGGGCCTCACCCGAAATGGCAATCTGGTCACACGTAAATTAGTCAACTCCAAACGATAAACTAATTACATTGATTCGAAATACAACATGGTCTTCTCAAAGCGTTTGGCTTTCAGGTCTTCGGGCTTGATGAGGAAGTTGATCATCCCCATGTCGTAGAGCCTCAAGTCCCAACGCTCTTCCTCCTCGATTTGCAGGAGGTTGTAGTAATCACCGTAATAGTCGGCGACTTCGCCTGGGGTGGCCTTTCCGAGCAGACGGAACCCATAGGAGTACGGGGCTTCCTCTTCGAAGTTGATGGCTTCTACGGGGAAATTGGCCGGCTCGTCGTCATCAAGGGTGATCTCGAATGGCGTCAGGTTGTCAGTGGTGGGTGAGTATAGCACTTTGAAGGCGTCGTGGCTCCATTCGCCAAGGCCATTGTGGTAAGGGCACTCTGCCCAAGCAGTCTCTATGTACTCGTCGATGGCGGCGAAGAAGTACAACATTCCTTCGTGAGGCAACAGGTTCTCGGTGTCGAACTTGGCTATGTCGGCGCAGCGGATCTGGCAGACAAAGGTGAGCGGCCAGGGTTCACCGTCGTCGCCTGTGATTTCAGGATATTCCCAGTCTTCGGGCATGTCGGGCATGCCCCACCATTTGCTTTGTCCGAAAAGTTCGTCGTTAGCCTCGCTGAAGTTGATTTTAATTGCTTTCATCTGATTTGAGATTTAATTGTTTTGTTATTCAGCCACAAATTTAAAACAAAATTCTGAAATTGAAAATCGCTTAAAACACAGGCTTTTACGGGTGAGCCGATAACAGCAGAGAGTCGAAAGACATAAGGGATGCCCGGAGAAAATACGAAATGGAGGAACTGAGGTATGAGCCAGGCGCTTTTCCTCACGAAAAAAGAGTTGAGGGAAATGAGGAAGTTGAGGCGGATGTTGGGTTACAAAATATAGAATCCACCCCAATGAAACAATATTTTCTAAAAAAGCAATTGCCACCGTACATTTACGATGGCAATTGCTTTATTTCACCGTTTCTTCCTCCTCCCCTTCCGGGCATTCGGTTTCCTGGTCTTGACGATGTTCAGGAAGTTTTGAAAGATTTGGACGGCTCTTTCAAAGCCTTTACCGATAACCTGAAGCAGCTTTTTTTACCGACAGCCCCCTGCAAAAAGCCGCCGGTTTCTGAACGGTCAAGCGTCGGTCCGTAGGCCTGTCTCACTTCCCCGGTTGTGCGGAGGGTCCCCCGTGTGAGACCGGGGGGATTCCCGGAGAGACAAAATACAATGTCAACCAAAATTAAAAAAACAAACAGAAAAGCCACCAACACCGACCTCTGCGTCGATCTGAAAACCATCCTCAAACGGGACCGCTTCGCCAAGATAGGCAAGGACTACCAAGGCGTGCTGAATCACGACCTTCAAGGACTTCTGCGTCGAGGCTGCTGCAGAGCCCCTTGCCATCGCAGGCCTTTTAGGGAAGATTCCTTCCAATTCCAGTTCTTCCAATTTAAAAAGGAGAGACAAAAACCCTTATTAATACTTTATAACTAATTGTTATATAGATAGTTATATATTGAATTAGAAGATTTGGAATCCTCCAAAAAATAACTGGAAGATTTGGAATTGGAAGATTTGAGTGTTTCATATTTATCTAAAAAGCAAAATTACAATGAGATACGATATCACAAAAGCTACAGCACCCACGATGCCTGCCCTCGGAAAAGGGACAGAATGCATCAGAATCCTGCTCTCGCAGGCCTCAAAAGACATGCACGAACCCCTCGTTCCGATGCTTTTCCCCGTACTTGGCGCTCATATGAGCGGTTCGGAATTTCAGTATCCAGACCTCAGTTGGAAGGAACCGACGGGCATGATGGCCAGTTTGGTGGGCGATTCGGGCTGCAACAAAGGCCAATTGTCGAACCTTGTGGAAGCGCCGCGACTTCATCACCCTCGACGAACAGACCGGCCTCTACACCAAAACCGAAGCGTACTTGAAACATGAATCTTGAAACAAAAAGTTCCGCCATCGCACGGCATCCTCCGCTATCGCCCGAGTGCCAGTTGGGGATGCCGTATTTTTGCCTCGTCAATCGATTCGACAAACGCTCTTTGACATGATGTTCCAACTCTGATGTAAGTCTGATGTAACTCTGACTTTTCGCTAACCCGAAAAAACCCAAAAAAACCGAACCAAAAACCAAAAAAAATTCAACAACCTTTTTTTAGCACTGGCCGTAGCCAGCGACGGCACCGTGACCAGCTCCGTGACCAGCAAGCAGTTCACCAAGGAAAGTGGCGTAGATCCCGACAACTAAACCCGACGACGCCCCCATCATTACCTTCCTTCGTCGGTGATCCTAAATTAGGGGGCAAAATGAGGAGAAAAAGAAAAGCCCGCTGAAAATCAGCGGGCTTTCTGCTTGTTTGTGGGAATTGTTGGATTCGAACCAGCGACCCCCTGCTTGTAAGGCAGGTGCTCTGAACCAACTGAGCTAAACTCCCATTTGCGGGTGCAAAGATAGTCGTTTTTTTCAAATACAATGACTTTTTTCTAGATTTTTATTATCTTTGCTTTTCAATATCATGGGTATGAAGCGAAACAACTTAAGGAAGCTACAACGTTACTTGCCATTTATTTTATTGGCAATCAGTTTGTTAGTATGTACTTTTGCTTTCGGAGACGTGGGCAACCAGAATCGCTATAATTCCGGTGGTGGAGATGGTGGCGATGGTGACCTCGGCATGCTCATTGGCTACCTAATCGGTCTCTTCATTGACGATCCCGTCACTGGCATGATCGTACTGGCCATCATTTTGGTCATTTATTTCATCAGGAAAAAGAAAGCCCAGAAGCAGGCCAACGACCCCGGCTATGTCAATCAGCAGGTGGAGAATCAGATGAGGACCGACACCACTCCCGACTACAGCCCCATGGTGGCCAACCAAATCCAGACCATCGACCCCGCCTTCTCGGCCGACAAGTTCATCGGCTTTGCCCGTGAAGTCTTCATGAAGATCCAGGAAGCCTGGACGACCAAGGATTGGAAGCCCATCCGTCCCTTCGAGAGCGAGACCCTCTTCAACCAGCACAAGCAACAGCTTGACGAATACATCCGCTTGGGCAAGACCAACGTGGTGGAGAAAATCGGCATCAAGCATTGCTCACTGCACAGTTTTGTGGAAGACGGCGACAAGGAAGTGCTCACCGTGTGGCTCAATGCGGTGATGCGCGACTATGTGATTGACGATGCCACTAAGAACGTGCTCGAGAGCGACCCCAACCGTGACTGGTACATGAAATACGAGATGGTGTTCAACCGCAAGGCCGGCTTGAAGACCGACCCGGGACGCAAGGGCAACGCCATCACCAACTGCCCCAACTGCGGTGCCCCCACTGAGGTCACCTCATCCGGACAGTGTTCCTACTGCGGCAGCGTCATCACCAACGGCGAACACGATTGGGTGCTGACCGACATTCATTCAAGAAACTAACAAATTAACAAACAAATAAATAAATAACACTATGGGACTTATTAAAGCAATCACCGGAGCCGTAGGAAGCACCATGCGCGACCAATGGTTAGACCTAATCAAATGTGACAACATGGACATGGACACCCTGATGGTGAAACAGACCACCAAGTCGGGGCAAATCTCCAAGGGCAGCCGCATCCTCGTGGCTCCCGGCCAGGCCGTAGTCATCTACGACAGCGGTTCCGTCCTCGACGCATCGGCCGAGGAAGGCGTTTACACCTTCGATCAGTCATCCTCTCCGTCATTCTTTGGCGGCCAGTTCGGACCTGTCTTCAAGGAAATGTGGCAACGTTTCACCTATGGTGGCACTCCCGCCAAGGAACAAGCCGTCTTCTTCTTCAACATCAAGGAGATCTTAGACAACAAGTTCGGCACAGCCACTCCTATTCCTTTCCAGGATTGGTCACACGCCATCCCGAACCAGATGACCGGCTCAATGAGCCCCATGGGTGTCAACGTTCGCTGCTATGGCAAATACACCTTCCAACTTGACGATATAGGCATCTTCATGCGTAACCACGCCGGTACCGGCACCGTCGTCAAGAAGAAAGACATCACCGAGCAGATGCGTAGCGAGGTGATCGCTTCGTTCCAGAACGTGCTTAACGAAATGGGCAACAGCCAACACCGTGTTCCTGTGCTCGAACTCCCCAGCAACACTGACGAAATCAAGCAGGTGATGGATGAGAAGGTGTTCGACGAGCCCATCCGTGCCCGCGGTATCCGTCTGGTCAGCTTCACCGTGGAATCCGTATCACTTGATGAAGCCAGCCAAGCCAAGATCGACCGTTACGAATTCAGCTCCAATGCGATGATGCAACAAGGCAAGATCATCGAGGCCATGGGCGATGCAGCCAACAATACCGGCGGTGCAGCCGGTGCCTTCATGGGCATGGGCATGATGAACATGGGAAGCGGTGGCATGACCGGTAGCGTGATGCAAAATGCCTGGAACAACCAAGGCGGCGGACAGGTCAACTACGATCCATACAACCAAGGTGGCCCGAAAGCTCCACAAGGCGGGCCACAAGCGCCCCAAGGCGGACCACAAGCACCTCAAGGCGTCCCCTGCCCCAACTGCGGCACCCCAATCACAGGCAAGTTCTGCCCTGAATGCGGCACGCCAGCTCCTGCCCCAAAGGCAGCCATGAAATGCCCGAAGTGCGGCACAGAAAGCACTGGTAAGTTCTGCCCTGAGTGCGGTACGCCATTGGTAGCCGTTGGCCCAAAGAAATGCCCGAAGTGCGGTGCTGAAGTGACAGGTAAGTTCTGCCCTGAGTGCGGTACCCCTGTAGCCTAACAAAAAAAAAATGTAGGGCTGCCACATTGTGACAGCCCTACAACATTCAAAACCGAGCGAATAACGGGGTTCGAACCCGCGACCCTCAGCTTGGGAAGCTGATGCTCTACCAACTGAGCTACATTCGCGTTGGGATTGCAAAAATAAACATTTTTATTATGCCTATTACCGAAAGAGAAGAAAAAATCATCCGCCAGAGTTTCCAACCCAAAACATGGAGCAATGTAAAAGCCCACGACTCCTGGTCTGTTTTCAAAATCATGGCCGAGTTTGTGGATGGCATGGAAAAGATGTCGAAGATCGGGCCTTGCGTCGCCATCTTCGGATCAGCGCGCACCAAACCGGGAGAAAAGTATTATGAGATGGCCGTGGACATCGCGCACGGCATTACCAAACTTGGTTTCGGCGTCATCACCGGAGGTGGCCCTGGCATCATGGAAGCCGGCAACAAAGGCGCCAAAGAAGCGGGCGGCATCAGCGTGGGATGCGAGATCCTGCTGCCCTTCGAAGGCAAGTGCAACGACTACGTCGATTTCGACAAGAACATCCGGTTCAACTACTTCTTCGTCCGCAAGAACATCTTCATGCGTTACGCTCAAGGTTACATTGCCATGCCCGGTGGCTTTGGCACCCTCGACGAGATGTCGGAAGCCCTCACCCTCATCCAAACCGAGAAACTTTGCGACTTCCCCGTCGTGCTCGTCGGCAAGGACTACTGGCAGGGGCTCATCGACTGGTTCCGCAACACCTTGCTCCCGGAACACATGATCAACGAAGAAGACTTCGACATTTTCCACGTGGTTGACACTGCCGAAGACGCCGTTAAGGTGATCGAGGATTTCTACAACCGCTACAGTGTGAAACCCAACCTGGAACTCTGATGCAGATTCCCATTCGTCTCTTGGACATCGAAGGAGAAGGCTTCCACGTCATGATCAAAGGCAAGATCAATGGCATGGAAGCCAACTTTTTGGTTGATACAGGCGCCTCCCGCTCCGTGTTCGATCCCAATGTCATTGGCCGCTATATCGACCATCCTACATTCGAAAAGAAAGTCGGCATTACCGCTGGTGTCGGCGGCAACGACCTCGAAAGTTCCACTTTCACCATCAAATCATTGGCCTTCGGCGACATCGAAATCCACGATTACGAAGCCGTCGCCCTTGACCTCGAAAACATCCACGAAACCTACCAGAAACTAGGGTTGCCCGCTATCGACGGCATCATCGGAGGCGACCTCCTCTACCGTTTCAAGGCCACCATCAATTACCGCTTGAGGAAGATCCGGTTCACCAAACCGCGATACAAAGTCAAGGAGAGCAAATAGGCACCAGAAGGCAGGTCGGAAACGTCAAGGATGGTTTCAGAAGAAGAGATTTCCTGCTCCCTTACTATTCTTCCACACAAATCCATGATCCGCAAGGAAGAGCCCGTCGAAATCACATGCAGCGAAGAACTAACCGGATTGGGGAAAACCAGCACCTCCAAATCATCCTGCTGTTCCGAGATTCCAAGATTGTTCACGGGAATCTCCGCATTGAACAGTTGCAATCCACCAGCAAAATTGCCCACCACCACTTCGAGCACACCGTCTCCATTCAAATCCGCCAAGGCAGCCGCTGAATGGATCCCAAACGATTCAGGCATCGTAGGGCAAATCGCTTCCCAAAGATCACCAACCTCCTCAAAAGCGGCATCCTCTGAAACCCGATACAAGAACAGTTTTCCCTGTTCGGAGCCCACGCAAAGCAGCAACTGGTCCTGATAGCAAAACAAGGTGGGAACACTATATCCGTAGTAGGACGAGCTGTGGTCGCAAACGTCCACCGCTCCCCAAAAATCCGTAATCCATTCAAAGCCATTGGCATGGCCTTTATAGAAAGTCAACTTCCCGTTTACATTGCCTTCCACCAAATCCACCAGCCCATCTTGATCCACGTCGAAATAGCACTGTGCAGTCCATTCCGAAGCCACGTCCTCAGCTTGGGAAACCTGTTCAAAGGCAGGCTGCAATGCCGTCCCCACGTTCTTGAACACCGTGAACCCGCCCTCGAAATCCTTCACCTTCAAATCCATCAAGCCATCTCCATCCCAATCCGTGAAAACCGGATAGGCGCCTTTGCCGATGTCGATCATTTGATCTTGCAAAAACGACTTGGTATAAAGTTGAAAATCAGGAATTTCATTTGTTCCATGATTCAGATAAAGCCATACGCTTTCCGTGCCTGCCGAAGCCATCAGGTTGGGATCAAATGGCGACACCAACAGATCGTCAATGCCATCGTTATTGATATCGGTAAAGAACGGCACCGGCATCGAAGGCAGTTGAACGGGATATGATTGCGGAAAACGCTCTGTCTGGCTTACCATCAGCGCATTGTCGGCATCGCCGCCATTGGTCAGCAAGGTCAATCCAGGATAATCCACATCGGCCAAGAGCAAATCCATCAAGCCGTCGCCATTCATATCTCTTACGGTGACCGTTGCGCCACGGTGTCGGAAATCGTCTTTCGCAACGGTTAAGCCATAGCCGAAAAGGCAAGTATCCAGATACATCACGTTGTTCTCGTCGTTCTCCGCCACACGTCCCCAGCATTGGTCTGTACGCTCAAACGTAAGCGAGTCGCGGCAGCCATAACGTTCCATCGAAAGATTCAGGTGCTTCTCGATGAACGTGCCCATCACGCCGAAAGTCAAGAGATCCAAGTCGCCATCACCGTCGAGGTCCACGATGGCCGGATAATCGGCGTCGGTGGCAAGGATGTTCACCTCGCCCCCACCCTGCCACGAAGTCAGATACGGACTGACCACCGGCTCAAACTCCGGATGGCCCTGAACCGAAACATTGCGATACACTTTGATGCCAGCCCAGCCTTTGGAATACGTAAAGAGATCCTCCTTGCCGTCACCGTCGTAATCGGCAAACACCGCCCAAGCATTCAACTTCGGAAAAGCCGCATCGTAAGCCGAGGTATATTCATAACGGATCTCACCCTCCGAGCCTTGATTAAGGAAACACAGCAGCCTGTCGCCGTGCCGGTCAAACACAATCAGGTCTTTGCGCCCGTCTTCGTTGAAGTCCATCCTCCCGAACTGACATGCGTTGAGCCCCCCTACCCAAGGGTTCTGGGCGGGCATCACCAGCACTGCCAAAAGCAATATCGGCAAAAGAAGACGTTTCATCGGCGGGTTCTTTTTTCGGTTACAAAGGTTAGTCCTGAGACGAAGAGCGCACCGGACGGACAGATCGACCGTCGCTCCGAGGGTAGTCGAACACGTAGCAACCGCCCGAACTAAAGTTGAAGTTCCATGCATTGTAGGGGCTGATGGTATCTAACGAGCTTGACCAGTAGTAACCGATGGTGCCGGCACTGTTGTGAACGTCGTCCCAACGGTAGCCGACAGCGGGCAAGAAGAGACTGTGGCCGTTAGAAGCGGTGAACAACCCGCCGTTCACTCCGTTCTGCTCCATCCATGTGTGAGTGGTGTTCAGGTAGAGTTCCCTCCATTGTTCGGTTGTGGGCATGCACCAACCGTCGCCCCAGTTGGCCGTGGCGGCATCATCGTCCATCATCTGCAACATGGTTAAAGTGTCGGTGAAGCCGTTGTAACCGAAATTGAAATCATTGCAGTACTTGGTGAGCGTATTCAGTCCCTCACCGCCGTTGCAGTACTGGTAAGTGCTCCAATTGTAGATGGTCTTCGGCGTGGTCTCGCCCCAAGCGAAAAAGTCGCCCGTTCCTTCTGGAGTATCCGCTCCAACGTTGCAAGTCGCCCACAGGGTACCGCTCGGCAGGCCTAAATCCACATATTCATGGCCGTTGTATGTGCCATCACTAGTATTAGGAGTTTCTTCTGGTTTACATCCTGCAACAAACATCATCGCCACGGTCAGGGTTATGGCTGCCATTAACTTCATGGAATTCATCATATTACTATTATTAGTTATTTTGGCAAAAATAATCAATTTTGGTCTAATGGACAAAAGAAAATCAAAAACCCGCTGAAAATCAACGGGTTTTGCGTTCAATTTGTGGAGGTGAAGGGAGTCGAACCCTCGTCCAAACAAGGAACTCCCAAGGTTTCTACATGCTTATTCCGCTGTTGGTTTTCGTGCCAGGCAAGGGAGCGAACGCCCTAAACCTGACCTTATCTCCTAAATTTAACCCGTGCGTCGAAGCTCCGAACGGGCGATCCCGAAATTGATTAGCACCCCGTGCTCAGGCCGGAATCAGGCATCTCCACCTGCGGGATGTTTCGTCCACCCACCTTGTGAGCGGATTAAGCCAGTGATCTACTGTACTTCGATCAGGCAGCGAAAGCGTAGTTATTTTCGCCAATTACTTTTTTGCAGTTAAGATTTACGAGCTTCGCTGCAAGGCTCGGCATGCTTCCGTGACAATTCATCTTGCTGTCAAAACCATACACCCCCGAAAGCGCTGCAAAAATACAGCAAAAATCGTTCCACCGCAAGTGTTTTTTATTTCAGCGGGTTCCCGAACTGGATGACATCTTCCTTCGTGATGGTGTTTCCGCAAAGGATCACCAAGCGCTCAACGATGTTGTGAAGTTCACGGATGTTGCCCGTCCACTGGTAATTCTTGAGTTCCTCCAAAGCCTCGTCGGTAAAGGCTGGAGCAGCCTTGCCCATATTCTGGGCGATGGTCTCCACAAAACTACCCACCAGCAACGGAATGTCATCCTTACGGTCTCTCAACGGCGGCACATGCACCACGATGACGCTCAAACGATGGTACAAGTCCTCGCGGAAAGCGTTCTCCTCAATCATCTTGCGCAGGTCTTTATTGGTGGCTGCAACGATGCGCACGTCCACCGGTATCTCTTTCTCGCCACCTACACGGATGATCTTGTTTTCTTGCAAGGCACGCAACACCTTGGCTTGGGCTGCCAAACTCATGTCACCGATTTCGTCAAGGAACAAGGTACCTCCATTGGCCAGTTCGAAGTCGCCTTTCTTTTGCTTGATGGCTGAGGTGAACGAACCCTTTTCATGGCCGAACAATTGGCTTTCAATAAGTTCTGCAGGGATGGCTGCACAGTTGACCTCGATGAAAGGACCATAGCGGCGTGGGCTGAGTTCATGGAGCTGACGGGCCACCAACTCCTTGCCGGTGCCGTTTTCTCCGGTGATGAGCACACGGGCGTTCGTAGGTGCCACCTTCTCAATCATGTCGCGTACCTCCATCATGGGTGCCGAGGTGCCCACCATCTCATTCTGCTTGCTGACGGCTTTCTTCAAGGCCTTGTTCTCCGTGCTGAGACTCTGCTTGTCGAGGGCATTGCGCACGGTGATGAGCAAACGGTTCAAATCGGGCGGCTTCTGGATGAAATCGAAGGCGCCTTTCTTGATGGCATCCACAGCCGTATCGATCGTGCCGTGACCTGAAATCATGATGACAGGCGTGTCGTTCGTGGCTTTCACCTGTTCAAGCACCTCGATGCCGTCCATGTCAGGCATCTTGATGTCGCACAAAATGGCATCGTACTCTTGCTCTTTCAGCATTTGAAGGGCAGCAGGGCCATTGGCAGCGTCATCCACCTGATATTTCTCATTCTCCAAGATGTCGCGCAGCACGCGGCGGATGGGATCCTGGTCGTCAATGATTAGAATTCGTGACATATTGCTTTTTCTTTATTTGCAAAAATAGGGAAAAAACATGTATCTTTGGCTTTTAAAAAAGCAAAACCGATTCAAGCATGAAAAGAATTTTACCCATCCTACTGTTAATCATCAGTTTAGCAACTTCATTAAAGGCCCAATGGGTCAGTCCCGGCGACGGCACCACCTACACCCTACCCGATCTCGTCGATGTCACCGAAGGCGTGGTCACCAACGATGGAACGATTTTCACCATCCACCAAGACCTCACCATTTCCGCCAACGACGTATTGAAGATTGACAATCAAGTGACGCGTATTTATGCCGCTGAAATACTCATCTCCATCAACGGCTCCATGGTCAGCACCAATACCATCGACCGAGTAGGCCTTTTTGGCTTGAACCAAACGGAGCATTTCAGCATGAGGTTCGAGAACGCTACCGGCTGCAACCTCAAATGGTTGTATTTTTCTGATGGCGCCGGCATTAAGGTCATCGAATCCGACGTGACTTTCGACGACGTGAAGTTCTTGTATTTCACCCGCGATTACTGCAACGCGGTCATCGATGTCTTCAACTGCGACCCTATCATCAAAAACTGTTATTTCCAAGACAATGAAGGTGCCGCCATCAGTTCTCCTGCCAATGGCCAAAGCTCTCCGCAAATCCTGAACAACACTTTCGATGCCAACGTGAATGGCTTCAACAGCCCTCAAATCAACCTCGGTCCCGGTAGTGACGACACCATCCGCATTGTCGGCAACGACATCTACGACCGTTGGGCCCAATACCATACCGGAGGCATCTCCATAGCCGATCTCATGGGCGTCGGGACCACCAAAGTGCTCTTGAAGGACAATGAAATCAGAGACGGTCGTTACGGCTACAACCAACAGGGTGCCAACATCTCGTCGGTCATTATTGGAAACCAGTTCATCGACAATAACAACGAGGACAACCCGATGAACGGCGGTAGCGGCATCTCCATCTATGGTTCCACCACAAACAATAAAGCCATCTTGCGCGATAATGTGATTACAGGCAATTTATGGGGCATCACCGCCATCAACCTCCACGACATCGACTTGGGAACTGAAGACGATTGGGGGCGCAACGTAATCCGTGACAACATGAACGGCGGATCGGTATACGACTTGTACAACAACTCCGCTTGTAACATCACTGCTGTTGGAAATTATTGGGGAACAACGATTTACGATTTCATAGAATCACAAATCTACCATCAAGTGGACGACCCGAGCCTCGGCCTCGTCACTTTCTATCCTTATGTTGGAAGCGAAGGCGTGGAAGAAAGCTTCATCGACATTGACATCAACAACCTTGACCCGTCAACAACCACCCTCTACACCATCACCGGACAACGTGTCAACACCCAATCATTGAAGCCCGGTTTATACATCGCCGTTATAAAACAAGGCTCCAAAACCATTTCCAAAAAACTCCTAATTAACTAATCAACTCCCAACTCCCAACTTCAAACTGCTAACTCATGTTAAAAAAGCTCCGAATCACACTGGCCGTCATCATGATATTGGTGATCACCCTGCTCTTTGTGGGGGTCGGCTACGGCATTGACCGATGGATTGGATGGGCAGCCAAGATCCAGTTCCTACCGGCACTGTTGGCCATGAACTTCATCGTGGTGGCCGCCCTGCTCATCCTCACCCTGCTCTTTGGCAGGATCTACTGCAGCGTGATCTGCCCATTGGGCATCATGCAAGACATTTACAGCTGGCTTGGCGGCAAGTTCAAGAAAAACCGCTTTAACTATGTAAAAGAGCACAAATGGCTCCGTTACAGCGTTTTGGCACTGTTCATCATTTGCCTCATCATTGGTTTCGCGCCAGTGACCACCTTGCTTGCCCCATACAGCACCTACGGCCGTATCGTCACCAGTTTTTATATGCGCAATGTCACCGTCTCCATCATCGCTTGGGTGGTGATGTTGGTGCTCGGCGTTTTGGCTTTCCTTTATGGCCGCGCCTACTGCAACTCGATTTGTCCCGTAGGAACCATCCTCAGCTTCTTCTCCCGTTTCTCTCTCTTTAGAGTGCGTATTGACGAGAACAAATGCAAGCACTGCGGTCTCTGCGAGAAGAACTGCAAGGCTCGCGCCATCGATGTCAAGAACGGCACCGTGGATTATTCCCGTTGCGTGGTTTGTGGTGATTGCACGGCACAGTGCAAGTTTGACGCGTTGAAATATTCAGCCACGAAACCGGCCCATGACGCATCAAGCGAGCCTGACCAAGGCCGTCGCTCGTTCCTGGTCGGTGCAGCCATAGCCACTGGCACTGCAGCCATGGCCCAAACCCAGATGAAGGTGGACGGCGGACTGGCGGTCATCACCGAAAAACAGGCTCCCAAGCGTGAAACCCCATTGACACCTCCCGGATCCATCTCAGCACGTCACATCCAGCAACACTGCACTGCTTGCCAACTCTGCATTTCGGCTTGCCCCAACCATGTGTTGCGTCCCTCAACCGACCTGAACCGTTTCATGCAGCCCACCATGTCGTTCGAGGTAGGCTACTGCCGTCCTGAATGTACCCACTGCAGCCAAGTCTGCCCTGCTGGTGCCATCAAGCCGATCACCAAGGAGGAGAAGACTGCCATCCATGCAGGCCACGCCGTTTGGGTGAAAGACAACTGCGTGGTACTCACTGACGGTGTCAGCTGCGGCAACTGCGCCCGCCACTGCCCCACTGGAGCCATCCAGATGGTGGAATACCAGCACAATGGCCAGACGGTCATGGTGCCTGCCGTCAACGAAAACAAATGCATCGGCTGCGGTGCCTGTGAGAATCTATGTCCCTCAAGGCCATTCAGCGCCATCTACGTCGAAGGAAACACCGTTCACCAAAAGGATTAAAAATCAGAATTTAGAAGTCAGGAGTCAGAATGAAAAGAAGAGATTTCATAAAGAAGATGGGCGGTGCCGCCGTGGCAACCTCGGTGGTGCTCTCCGCCTGTAAATCAAATAACAACCCTGGGGTCACTCCTACCGACGTCATCGACGGCCAAGGAGAGATGACCTACCGCATCAACCCCAACAGCGGCGATAAAGTGTCGTTGCTAGGCTATGGCATGATGCGCCTCCCGATGGTTGACGGAGCTACCTTCCGCGACAATCCCAATGCCCAGATTGACCAAGAGATGGTGAACGAGGAGATCGACTACGCCCTCGAGCACGGTGTCAACTACTTCGACACCTCTCCGGTCTACACCCGAGGCCATTCGGAAGAAGCCACCGGTATCGCCCTCTCACGGCACCCACGCAACAGCTATTACCTCGCCACCAAATTGTCGAACTTCAGCCCTTCCACCTGGGGTGCCGAGGCCTCCAAAGCCATGTTCGAGAACTCTTTGAAGTATCTGCGCACCGACTACGTCGACTACCTGCTGCTGCACAGCATCGGCGGATCAAACGACGAGTTGGGTTGCATGGAGATGTTCAATGCCCGCTTCATCGACAACGGCATCCTTGACTGGTTGGTGGAGCAAAAGCAAGCCGGTCGCATCCGCAACTTAGGGTTCTCCTTCCATGGCGACGTTGAGGTGTTCGACACCATGCTGCGCTGGCACGACGAGGGTCGCTACCACTGGGACTTCGTGCAGATTCAGCTGAATTACGCTGACTGGAACTACGCCCATGTCATCGATTCGGACAACGTCAACGCCGTTTATCTCTACAACGAGTTGCATCGCCGTGGCATCCCCGCTGTCATCATGGAGCCGCTGCTCGGAGGCCGTCTCGCCAAACAGCCCGACTACATCGTCCGGCAGATGAAGGAGCGTGAGCCCGAGACCCCCGTGGCACGTTGGGCTTTCCGTTTCGCCGGCACTCCCGAAGGCGTGCTGGTGGTTTTGAGCGGCATGACCTATATGGAGCATCTGATGGAGAATGTGGCCACCTACTCGCCATTGCGTCCCATCACCGAGGAGGAAAACGAGCTCCTGATGAAAATCGCCGAGGAGTTCGTGAAGCTGAAGACCGTGCCCTGCACTGCCTGCAACTATTGCATGCCCTGCCCTTACGGCCTGAACATCCCTGCCATCTTTGCGCATTACAACGACTGCATCACCGAGGGCAACATGCCCGCTGGCAATCCTGAAGCCGTGGAGTACCGCCGCAATCGCCGAGCTTTCCTCAAGAGCTATGACGAGAAGGTTCCTTATGAACGCCAGGCCAGCCACTGCATCGGATGCCATCAGTGCGAGTCACACTGCCCGCAAAAGATCGCCATCGCCAGCGAGATGCAACGCATCGACGAATTTGTGGAGCACTTGAAACAAAGTTGAAAACGGAAAACAGAGAACGGAAAGTTTTTCCTATCTTTGCAGCGCCTTTAGCGCTTGGACCCGTAGTTTAATGGATAGAATAAAGGATTCCGGTTCCTTCGATCAGGGTTCGATTCCCTGCGGGTTCACTTCTTATACAACACTTTTATCACCCCAATCGGTGTGACCGCCTCGGTCTCGATATGGCCATTTTCGTACCGGCCAAAAGGGTTACCGTCACATGACAACTGAAAACCTCTTAGAGAACATCTCCCCTTTAGGGTGTCACCTTCAGAGATGAACGTCAGCACGGAATCCTTACTGATTTCAATGACGTTGCCTTTCTCCATTTCGCCGTATTGCCGCACCATCTCCGGAGTGGCAATCTGCTCATTAAACTCCACATTGACCTTTTCCACCGTCCAACGGCCGATCAAGGAATCATTGGTTCGACGACATGACGTCACCGCGAATGACAACATCAATAGCCCCAACGCCAAACTTGGCAATGGACGCCATTTTACTTTTTGTATTTCCATATTTCTTCAATTCCTCAATAATGGCGTTCTTCAACACACCGTTGCCCGCACCATGGATAAACGTCACCTTGGTGTATTCGGCAGCAATGGCGCTATCGAGCATCTTCCTGAAATAATCCATCTGGATGTTGAACATGTCGTGACTCGAAAGCCCGGCAATATTTTCGACCAACTCGCCGATATGCAAATCCACCGTGGCCTCGCCTTGGCCCGTCCGATGCTTGTCGATGGGAGCTTCATGCTTAATCAAGTCTTTCTTAGGTGCCTGCGATCCTACACCTTCCTTGACGATTTTCATCAGATCCGCATCGCCACTCTTGAGCGAAACCAAGTCAGAAAGGCTGATCATCACCGCTTTTTCACCCAGCAGGCCTGACATCAGGTAGCTGCCTTCCTTGAAGAAACGGTTGGTACGGAGCGAGAATGGAGCGTTCAGCGGGAGCAACACCGTGTCGCTACTTTCCGTAGTGAAAATGGCCTGCACAATACCATTGCACCAGTACTCCAAATCATCACGTGAGATGGTCTCCACCACCACCTTTTCATGCTTGTCGGCTTGCCCGTAATCCACATTGACGAACTTATCCTCCTCCTTGATGGTAAAAGAGTACAGCATCTCGTATGGGGTATGGTTCACCAACACCACATCCATGGCACCGGTCAGAAGCCACTGCTGCTCGTGAGGCACGAAAGCCAGGTACACGCCTTCTTTTTCCGCTTCCTTGGCAAAACGGCGCAAACCTCCGTGACGGGCGTCCTCCACCTGTTGTTGCTGCACAAGTTCCTTCTCCTGAATCTCTTTCTGCACCGTATCCACGATTTGCTGCTGTCGGGCAGGTTGGTTGCGGAAGTCAGGCACCAAATCACTGATCAAAGTCGGTAATTCGAAGCCATCCTCCACTTCCACCATCACCATGCGTGAGTCAATGATCTTGGTGACTTTGCCGCCACCCGTGCTGCTCAGGAAGTTTACCCTGTCGCCTATCTTAAATTCTGCCATAATTCAATTGTTTTAGACTGCAAAGATACGATTTTGGTAAGATTTTTGTATCATTGCAGTCGAATTCTGACGAAGATGAAAAAGATTGCCTTTCTGCTGCTTCTCTTGGTTTCGATGATGAACGTGGCCTGCGACAAGCCCGTGGACTACGGCGACACCGAAATCCATGTCAACTACACTGTCAATGGTCATGACCTGATCACGGACAGCCTTTGCTATACCAACGCGGCAGGGAACCAATTCCTGATCACTGAAATACAGTGGTTCATTTCAAACCTCACGATTATTGGCGAACAAGGCGATGAATACGCTCTGGGAAAGATCTATTACATCGACACCAATATTCCTGAGAGGCAGGTACTTTCAACCTCCTCGATTCCTTGTCAGAGATACACCTCCATGCGTTTCACCTTCGGGCTTGACCAAGATGACAACGTCACCGGGCTATTCTCCAACCCGCCTGAGCGCGACATGTTTTGGCCAGAACCCCTTGGCGGCGGTTACCATTACATGAAACTCAACGGCAAATACCTTGATGAAAACGGCGACCTCGCCCCGATGAACATCCATCTCGGCATCGGCCAAAATGAAGACTTAACCGTTTTCTATCAGAATGATTTCACCGTGGAACTTCCTTTGGATCTGGACGTGAAAGCGGATGGCGTCAATGCAATTCAGCTCAACATGAACATCGACAACTGGTTCCAAAATCCGCATATCTATGATTGCCAAGCCTTTGGCAGCGCCATCATGCAAAACCAAGAGGCACAGCAGCTGTTAAAGGAAAATGGCCATGACGTATTCAGCATCAGTAGCTTTGATCAACATATGGAAAAGATTGTCAGCACTTTGAAAGGCCTCATGCACAAGGCAGCGCCGAAACCGCATTTCTACACGAAGAAAAACATGGAAGAGCTTTTCGCGGATTTCTTCACACGCAATAACAAAGAATGATGAAAGCGAAGACCGTTGTCGTTTTGCTCCTGGGTTTGCTGCTGGCCGGATGCCGTCCGACCCATGACGAATCCTACCAGCCAACGCCTTACGAGTTGCCACAGCCCTTGTTTTTCCCCTCCACGAACAACATTCCTGACGACAATCCCATGACTGAGGAAGGCGTCGCGTTGGGAGAGCAACTATTCTTTGAAAAAAGGAGTTGCGCCATGTGCCATCATAAGGAACATAGTTTTGAGATGGGACCCGAAGGCACGCTTGACAATCTTGGCACATCACACACCATGTTACCGCTCATCAACTTGGCTTGGAACACCACTGGATTAGGCTGGGAAAGCCAAGTGGCCACGCTTGAGGACATGGTTTATGCCGCTTATACCGACCCGCTGGAGATCAACGCCGACACCTCCGAAGTAGTCCGACAGCTGCAGCAATCCGATACCTATCCCGAGCTTTTCAGGAAGGCTTTTGGCACAGATAAAATCACCTTTATCCTTGTGGAGAAAGCCATTGCCCAATATGTCCGCAGTCTAGTCTTTGCCAATAGCAAGTTCGACCGATACCTGCGAGGGGAAGAACAACTTGAACAAGATGAACTAAACGGCTACATGCTTTTCATCACGGAGAACGGCGCCGACTGTTTCCACTGCCACGGTGGCGGCGCCAACGCCTTGTTTACCACCCACCTGCGCTATAACAACGGCCTTGATGCCGCCATCCAAGGTGAATTCAAAGCCCCTACCCTACGCAACATCGCTCTCACGGCACCCTACATGCACGACGGCCGCTTCACCACCCTTGACGAGGTCATCGACTTCTATTCCGAAGGCGTGCAGTACTCGGAACACATCAGTCCCCTGATGCACCATGTGATGCAGGGCGGTGTACAACTCACCCCACAGGAGAAACAGCAACTGAAAGCCTTCCTTAACACCCTAACTGACGAATGAGCTACCTTAAATCAAACGACCTTTTCAATAAAATCCCCACGGAGGAAATCTACCGACACATCCCCCATCCCATCGTCATTGCCGACCACCTGATGACCCCTGACAACATGGGAGCCATGATCCGCATTGCCGACAACATCGGAGCGTCCGAAATGTGCTTCCTCGGCGACGAGAGCAGGCATAGCCTCGGAAAAGTTCGCAGGGCAGCCGCCTCAAGCAGGGGCAATATCCGCTGGTTTTTCACCGAAGAGACCGACCTACGCATGATTGTCCCCGAAGGCAAGACCATCGTCGCCATCGAAACTGCCGACAACGCCACTTGCATTTACGACACTCCACTGCCCGAAGACGCGGCTTTCATCGTAGGCAGCGAGAGCCACGGCCTCAGCGAAGACCTCCTAAAACAATGCGACATGGTGGTTTACATCCCCGTGCCCGGCCCCACCCGATCACTCAACGTCAGTCACGCCGCCGCAGTGGCCTTGTTTGAATGGCAACGACAGATGATTTTAAGAAGTCAGAAGACGGAAGGCAGAAGTAAGAAGGCCTATAGGCACCTGTTCTTTGACCTCGACAGGACGCTTTGGGATTTCGACGCCGCCGCTGAAGTGGCCTTCGAAAAGATCTATGATCAATACCACCTCAAGGATTTAGGCATCCCAAGCGCCCATGAATTCCACGAGGTGTATCATCCGCTGAATGAAAAGCTTTGGGAACTCTATCGTGCCGACCTGATCACCAAAGATGAGCTCAACCGCACTCGTTTCATGAAGCCGCTGGAGCATTACGGCATCCATGACGAATCGTTGGCCGACCACCTGAGCGAGGATTATGTATATTGGTCGCCACGTATCGTGAGGTTAGTGCCTGGCACCATGGAATTGCTCGATTATCTGAAGCCGAAATACCACCTCCACTTGATCACTAACGGCTTTGAGGAGGTACAGCACACCAAATTGAGCGGCTCAGGCCTGGAACCTTATTTCGAAACCCTCACCGTCTCCGAGGAAGTCGGGGTAAAGAAACCCAATCCCGAGATCTTCTTCCATGCCCTGAAAAAAGCCGGTGCCACCCCTGAAGAGAGCCTGATGATCGGTGACGAGATGACTGTTGACATTGACGGTGCCCGTGCCGCCGGCATGGATCAATTGCTGTTCAATGCTTCAGGACAACCCGTCCTTGGCAAACGCACCTATGAAGTAAACAAACTGATTGAAATCGCCTCTTACCTCTAACCCTTTAAGGTAGCTAACACCGACGACTTGCCTCTCACCTTCTGGCCAATATGGACATTCACCTCAGCATCCACTGGGAGAAACACATCCACGCGGGAGCCGAAGCGGATCATGCCGAATTCCTCGCCAACGACTGACGCATCGCCAGGTTCCAAGTCACATACGATGCGGCGAGCCACAAAACCGGCGATCTGACGCACCAGCACTTCTCTTCCCTGAGCATCCTTAATCACGATGGAATTATGCTCGTTATCGGTGGATGACTTGGGCTTGAAGGCCACCAAAAACTTGCCTGGATGGTACTTATAATAAGTCACCTCTCCATCAAAGGGGAAGAAATTGATATGCACATTATAAATGGACATGAAGATGGAGATTTGACGGCGTTCTTCATGAAAATACTCGTCTTCCATCACGATTTCGTTGGCGGCAATCTCACCATCAGCAGGAGAGATTACAGCATGCTCCATGATGGTGGTCTTACGTTCGATAGGAATCCTGAAAAAACGTACGATAAGGCCGAAAAAGAGCGCGATGATAACGTACGCCACCACATGCCACACCGTTTGATGAGGCCACAACAGGTTGATGCCAACGACCAAAACGATCAAAATAAGCAGGTTG
This sequence comes from uncultured Bacteroidales bacterium, assembly GCA_947302205.1. Lineage (GTDB taxonomy): Bacteria > Bacteroidota > Bacteroidia > Bacteroidales > F082 > Limimorpha. The sequence continues at coordinate 27,685 of CAMYVD010000004.1, read as the reverse complement.
ACCAAAATAGCCTTGGTACCCTCTTCATGAATCCGTTTGTGAATCTGTCTCATAACAGCAGCAAATATACAAAAACAAACGGAATGGTGAACAAAACGGAGTCAAAACGGTCCAAAATGCCTCCGTGACCCGGGATGAGTTTGCCCGAATCCTTCACACCTGCCTGACGTTTCAGCATCGACTCACACAAGTCGCCGAGCGTGCCGAACACCACAGCAATCGCTCCCATGCCAAGGGCTGCTTTCATCGAAAGCCAATCGGCATAATGGCTGAACACCATGACACCCACCATCGTGAACAACAAGCCGCCAAGACTGCCTTCAATGGTCTTTCCGGGAGAAATGCGCGGAAAGAGCTTGTGTTTGCCCAACAGCTTTCCCGTAAGATAGGCGAAAGTGTCGTTGGCCCACAACAGGACGAACACCAGCAGGAGCATCTTCGGACTGAAAAGCTCATGCATCCATACCATCAGGACACAGGGCATGCTCAGGTAAGCCATGGAGCCGAAAGTGAATGCCGCTATCGATTTGAAGTCGCTGCTAATGGAGAACAAAGCCAACAGGAACGGCAACATGGGAAGCAAAAGCATCAGCCCGGAAAAAAGCATCACATTCAATGCCCCTAAAGCGACGAGCACATACGACCCGACAGCCAGCAGTTCTCCAAAGGCAATCTGCCAAGGATTGCCAATCTGTTGGAGTCGGCTCATCTCAAAAGTTCCTATGGCAACGATCAATAAGCCTAAAGCCGCACAGGTCCAAGGGGAGACCATGATGCATGCGATGATGAGTGCCACCAGCACTGCACCTGACAATGTCCTAACTAGCAATTCTTTCATGATGATGCAAAGATAAAAAAAAGCCGCCCTCAACGGACGGCTTTTTTCAAATCTTTCGAAAAAGATTATTTGGTGACGACAACGCGCTGTACGCTACTGTTGCCATTGTTGTCGTAAATGCTGAAGAAGTAAACACCAGCTTCAACATTCATGTCAATGGTGTTGATCACGTTGTCGAGGGTCACGATGCGGACCAACTGACCAGCGACGTTGTAGATAGCGAGTGAGCTGAGGTTTTCACCCTGAACGGTGATTTCACCTGAAGCTGGGTTAGGATAAACGCTAACAGCATTGTTACCGTTCTCAATGACAGAAGTTGAACCGACAGCCAGAGTCAAAGGAATTCTAACTACAGGATTTTCAGGATCATTAGTCTTGAAGTTAATGACAGCTGAATATTGGTCACCTTCGTTGAGGCCGATGGAGTTCAAGTTCACTGTAACCACATCACTGCCACCGATCGGGATACCATTGTTTTCAGTCTTGCTCAAGCTTGCCCATGTTGCGGGGACAGGAGTACCATGAGTGTTCATACGGATATGGAAGTTACCATAAACCTCTTGGAACACTTCTGAGCATTTTCCGAAAGCGCCACCACCATTGGTACGATAATAATCGCCATGAGGAGCTACGGTGCCACCGTCGAATGACATGGCATAACCCTCAACAGCTTGTGTGTATTCAACAGTCACCCAAGCATTGAAACCAGTGATGTCAACTGGGGTGTCGAATGTAGCGATGGTCCAATCGTCAGCAACGATTGCGCTATAAGGAACAGTCTTTTCAGCAAGGACTTCACCGGGCTGGCCATACAGGCCCTGACCGTAGATACGGAAGGTAACATCGGTGTTAGGTTCAACTCCGAGAGCACCGGTTGAGTTGGTGAAGAACACATATTGTGCGCTCACAACCTGTGTACCCATGGCTGCACCAGCGTAAGCTGAGCCCGGGAACATGGCGCCAACTTCAACAAGAGTAGGATCGTCAACATTGAGACCAACGAGTGATGAGTTCTCGTTGATTTCAGCGTCCCAGTTGATCTGGTGAGAACCGGTAGTAACAGTTGAGGTGCCGAAGTCAACCCAACCTGTCCAACGACCGATTGAAGAACCATTGGCATTGCTGATGTTGATATCGAAAGAATCTGCATCATCTTCTTCAAGAGCAGCGCTGATTTCTTCGGTATCGAATTCGAGAGAAGCGAAGGTTTCTTCACCGATTCTGGTGTAAACGAAGTTGTCAAGATAGTAGCAACCGAGAGTGGCGTTAGGTGCATAGAAGTCCATGGCGTCCATCTTGGGGCCTACGGTGTGCTCACCGAAGCTATCCAAGCTCCATTGCCATTCAACGATCAGCTGCTCCTCAGGATAGGTGGAAGCTGAACGGTAATACAACTGGGCAACGTCCTGGTCGCAATCCACGCGAATTCTAAAGAACATCCACTCGTTCACAACAGCAGGGATATCACCATTGCTGTTGGCACCAGCGTGAACGGTACCATGACCCACTGAATAAGTGGTAGTGCTTTGGCCGTTGTTGGTAGCGTTCATGTAAGCCTGCATGGCCCAAGTTGAGCCACCGCCGTTGAACTCGTGAAGGATGTTGAAGTAACCGTACTTGCCTTCATCGCAATAAATGGCGAATTCAAGGTCATAAGTACCAGTTTCCTGACCACCGAGAAGAAGAACGTTGTCGTTGCTGCCGGAGATGTAGCCGCACTGGGTGCCGCCAGCCTCTGCAATAACGCCGTCTTCATTGCTACCAGGTGAGTTGGTCCATGTGGTCCACCAATCGATACCTTGGTTCTGAGCGCTCTGGGCGATCTTACCACCAAGAGGATAAGCCTCAAAGTCATCACTGATGAGAACTGTTTGTGCAAACACATTGCCAAATGCGAAGGCAATCAATGCAAAAAGTAAAGATAACTTTTTCATAATGTGTGAGTTAGTTAATAATAATTGATTAAATGAATTTAGTTTACATTCTTTTTGAGGCTACAAATATAACAATTGTTTCGGAAAACGGTTGTTTTTTTTGAAAAAAAACGCCTCTCACGCCTTACTGCTCATTGCCCTTCGCTTCCTTCCAAAGCGCAATCATCTCCTCCAAAGTAAGGTGTTGCACCCCCTTCCCCATCTCGCGGGCTCGCTGTTCCAAATAGCCGAAACGGTTCTTGAACTTCTTGTTGGTCTTTTCCAAGGCATCGTCAGGATTGACACCTATATATATTCCATAGGCTGCCAAGGCAAACAGCAAATCGCCGTATTCTGCTTCAATATTTTCTTGATTGTCAGTCTTCTGCAACTCATCAAACAGTTCCTTCTTTTCCTCTTCCACCTTGTTCCAGGCCGCCTCAGCACTAGGCCATTTAAACCCCACGCCCGCCGTTTTCTGATGCATCCTGTAGGCCTTCAACAGTGAGGGCAAGCCATTGGGCACACCCCCTAACACGCTACGGTTGTGCTCCCGCTCCAGCTTGATCTTCTCCCAGTTCTGTTCCACTTGCTCGGCATTCTCCACCTTCTCGTTCCCAAAAATATGGGGATGGCGCACTATCATCTTATCGCAGATGCCATTGAGCACGTCTGTGATGTCAAAAGCGCCTTTTTCACTGCCGATTTTGGCATAAAACACCAGATGCAGCATCAGGTCGCCCAATTCCTTTTTCACCTCATTGAGATCCTCAGCAAGGATGGCTTCACTCAGTTCGTAGGTCTCCTCGATGGTCAGATGCCGCAGACTCTCAATGGTTTGCGTGCTATCCCAAGGGCATCCCGCTCGAACTGCATCCATGATGTCGAGCAGGCGTTTGAAAGCTTCAAGACGTTCGTCCATAACAATAGTTTTGAAAATGCAAAAATAAGCATTTAAAAATAAATGAGTATTTTTGCAGTTTATTCTGTTATGAAACCCACAAAGGCATTTGTTATCGGAATATTGGCGTTCCTGATGGCTCTTGGCTCGACAGCCAAGGGACAAGAGTTTTTGTGGGCGAAGCATAACAACATCATGGTCGAGGCCCGTGTGCATTATGGATTCTTCTACCACCACCACTTCGAGATGGAAAAGTTCAACGCGCATTACGGCGCCATCGAAGCCTCGGTGTACACAAGGACCTTCGGCAAAAAGGCATGGGAAGCCGACTTCAACTATCCCTACATCGGCCTCACCTTCTACCACTCCAACCTGGGAGGCTTTAAGGAGTTAGGGCGGGCGTATGCGCTCTATCCTTTCATCAGCTATCCGCTCAACAACAACCAAAACAGCCAGATAACCTTTAAGCTCGGCATTGGTTTAGGCTATCTCACCAGCCATTTCGAGCCTTATGAAAGCAGCAACTACTACAACTTCTCCATCGGATCGCACCTGAACGCCGCCGTAAACCTTTCATTCGAATACCGGCAGCGAATCACTGACAGGTTGATGTCAGTAGCCTCCATCGGCCTGACGCATTTCTCCAACGGAAGCACCAAGTTGCCCAACTACGGTTTGAACACCATCAGCGGAGCATGGGGACTGGCCTACCACCTCGCCCGTCCTCGAGGCAATGAGAATCCGGGATGGCGTCCACAGTACTACCCTTTTGAGTTCGACAAGAAAAAATGGCTCTCCCTCGATTTGGACTACGGCATCGGGTTCAAGAACGTGTCGCAGACCTTGGGTGGCGATTCCGCTTATTTTTACCCCGTGCATGACCTTTCCGCTTTCTTCCTTGGGCAATTCACGCAATACAGCCGCGCGGGATTCGGCCTCTCGCTGGTGCTCGACATGTCCGACCAGCGACTCCCCGGCCATAAGCTCGTTGATGGAGGCATTGAGGTTACAGTCTACGAGAAAGAGGGAGCCAAGACGTACGTCATCCAGCCTTACCAGATGGCCAAGCTCAACCTCAGCTTATGCTATTCCTTGACGATGAACCGGCTCTCGTATTACTTTGAGTTCGGCTGGCACCTGAAATACAACAAGTTCACCGATCTCAGCAAAGGCAACATTTTCCAGAAAGTCACCGCACGCTATCGGATCTACGACAACATCTACGCCCATGTCGCCCTGATGACTCATTTCGGCAGGGCCGACTATCTCTGCTTCGGCCTGGGATACCGCTTCAACCAAAAATACTATCTCAACCATGAAAAGAAGACTCGACATACTGCTCCTGGCTTGCATTAGCCTATTGTGCTTCTCCTGCAAGAAGTTCTCCAACGGCAACGTAACCGAGAAGCAATACCGATTGGACACCCCGTTCCAAGTCATTGAGATGTGTGACAACATCAATGTCACGTTGAAGCATGCTGATGCCGTCAATCCCGCTGGCAAAATCATCGTCAAAACCGGCGAAAACCTGATAGACCAAATCACCACTGAATTTGAGGAACATCGCATTGAAACCGTCAATAACGAAGGCATCGAAACGCTAACGCTCAACAAGCTCGTGATCAGGAACGAAAACACGCTCGATTTCCTTCGCCCCTACGACTATACGCTTGAGATGACCGTTTATTACGACTCCTTGCTCATGCTCATCTTCAATTCCAACGGCATCATCAACACCGATACGCTGAGAGGCTATGACAGCTGGACCGATTTCTCCACTGACAGCGGTGATATCTTTTATTCGCTCACCCCCAATCTCATGCTTGAGATCAACGGAGGGTCGGGAGATTTCACTGTCTTGACAAACTGCTATCGATTGATAACCAAATACATGATGGGCACTTCCAGCATCAATGTCAAAGGAAGCTGTGTCCGTGCGGAAACTTACGGCAACTACGAGTGCCACGGGATCATCAACTGTCTCAACATGGAGTCCAGCTTATACCATAGGATCAACTATTTTGGCACCAATACCGTCTATGCAAAGGCTTTCAAGCAAATCATCGCAATGAATGACAACATCGGGCGTGTGTATTACGCCCGATATACAAAACCCGGAAAAGTGATTCATTGGGGGCATCTCGATCCCGATGAAGGATGGATACCTAGCGACACGGTTGACACCACCTACTATTGCCCTCTGAGCCTCATCAGATCAGGCCTTAAGCCTGAGAATATCCTTGATACGATTATCAGTAGGCCTTAGCGAAATACACTCTCATCTTGGCAGGCTTGCCTGAATAGACATCCACGCCTTCCTCTTCCTTGACATCAAGCGGGATGAAACGCAAGGTGGCTTTGGTCTCCTCCTTGATCTTCAGTTCGGTCTCGGTAGTGCCATCCCAGAAAGCGTGTACGAAGCCGCCCTTCTCAATCTGAGCCTTGAACTCGTCCCAGGTGTTGACATCGTAAGTGTTGTCGTTGCGGTATTTCAGGGCTTTCTGATAGAGGTTCGCCTGAATCTCTTCCATCAAGCCAAGGACCTTGGCAACGATGCCTTCGTAAGAAGTTGATTCCTTGCTCATGGTATCGCGGCGAGCCAGTTCCACCGTGCCTTCGTTGACATCGCGAGGACCAACCACCAAACGTACTGGAACGCCCTTGAGCTCCCACTCGTGGAACTTGAAGCCAGGCTTTTGGGTATCGCGGTCATCGAACTTCACACGCAGACCGGCGTTCACAAGTTGTTGCCTCATCTCTTCGCAACGGCCAAAGGTCAAAGCCTTCTCCTCGTCGTTCTTGTAAATGGGCACGATAACCACTTGGATCGGGGCGATCTTTGGAGGCAGCACCAAACCGTCGTCGTCGGAGTGCGACATGATCAAAGCGCCCATCAAGCGGGTGGAAACACCCCATGAGGTAGCCCACACATACTCGAGTTTGTTCTCCTTGTTGAGGAACTTCACGTCGAAAGCCTTGGCAAAGTTCTGGCCCAAGAAGTGCGAAGTACCAGCCTGCAAGGCCTTGCCGTCCTGCATCATGGCTTCGATGCAATAGGTATTCAAAGCACCGGCAAAACGTTCGTTAGCCGACTTAACACCTTGATACACAGGAATTGCCAACCACTTTTCAGCAAAGTCAGTGTAGACACCCAGCATCTTCTTAGCCTCGGCTTCAGCCTCTTCCATGGTGGCGTGAGCCGTGTGACCTTCCTGCCACAGGAACTCGGCCGTGCGGAGGAACAAACGGGTACGCATCTCCCAGCGAACCACGTTGGCCCATTGGTTGCAGAGGATCGGGAGGTCGCGGTAGCTCTTCACCCAGTTGCGGTAGGTGTCCCAAATGATGGTCTCAGAAGTAGGACGGACAATCAGCTCTTCTTCAAGCTTGGCTGAAGGATCAACCACCACGCCATTGCCGTTAGGATCGTTCATCAGGCGGTGGTGAGTCACCACGGCGCACTCCTTGGCAAAACCTTCCACATGGTCGGCCTCACGGCTGAAGAAACTCTTGGGGATGAACAGCGGGAAATAGGCGTTCACGTGTCCGGTCTCCTTGAACATCTTGTCCAAGGCGTCGTGCATGAACTCCCAGATCGCATAGCCATAAGGCTTGATCACCATGCATCCTCTAACCGCGGATTGCTCCGCCAAATCGGCCTTCACTACCAGGTCGTTGTACCATTGCGAATAATTTTCTTTGCGAGTTGTTAATTCCTTTGCCATCTTGGTATAATATTTGTATATTTCTTACTTGTTTTTTCAGACTGCAAAAATAGAAAATTAAATACATAATACGATGAAAACGCTTAGAATAATTCCCGTGATGCTTGCAGCACTGATGATCGCAGGCTGCTCATCAAGCAAGAGAACGGCTTATGACGACACCTACTACTCGCCATACAACAGCCATAGCTCACAGGTTCGCAGCAACGGCGGCACCATTACTCCAAGCACTGGTACTTCCACTTACGACTACCAGGCTTATTACACCGACAGTAAGAACTACGTGCCCAACACGGAGCCAGTGTACCAGACCACCGAAACCGTGACCGACACCAACGGCGTGGTCTATACCACCACTGAAACCTACTACGATGCCGACTATGCGGCACGCATCAAGCGCTTCGGCAGCGGAGCCAGCTCCACACTGGATTATTATGACGACTACTACACCGGCGGCAACACCTATGTTTATATAGGCGACTCCTGGAACTGGGGCTTTTACCCCTTCGGTTTCAGCTTCTACTATTCTCCCTACTACGGTTATTACAACCCCTGGTATTACGACTATTACTGGTACCGCCCTTACTATTGGTACGGACCTCATTGGGCTTGGTATGACCACTATTGGTATCATCCGCATCACCACCACCACCATCATCACCATCACTACTATGGTCACGGAGGTTACGGACATGGTTACGGGCACAACGATTTCGGCAACTACGTGGCTAGCGTCCACCGCAACAACACGCCAGGCTCCATGAGTTACCGCACGCCTCAAAACAACGGTGGTCGTGGTACTACCGGTGCAGGTGTCTCAAGACCTACCACTTCAAATGCCAGACCTACTGCCAATGCCAGGCCATCAGCAACCACCAGGCCATCGGCAAGCGGAAGACCATCGACAAGCGGAAGACCATCGGTAAGTGGAAGGCCGACAACGGGTAGCAGACCTACGGCAAGCAGTCGCCCCACCGCTGGAAGTACCGCACGTCCCAGCACAGGAACAAGCAGCACCACTCGTCCTAGCAGCTCGAGCTCCTCAACAGGTCGCAAGAGCTACACCTCACCCAGCGACAACCGTCAGTCACGCTCAAGCTCCGAATACGTGCGCCCGAACTCCTCAACGAGCAGACCATCCTCAAACGGCAGCATGAGCAGACCATCCTCAAGCAGCTCCAGCAGTCGCAACAGCGGAAGCTACAACCACAGCAGCTCATCCTCGAGAAGCAGCAGTCCAAGCTATAACAGCGGCAGCAGCCGTAGCAGCAGCTCCAGCAGCCATAGCAGCGGCAGCCGTGGAGGCGGTGGCGGCGGAAGCCACAGCAGCGGTGGAGGTCGCAGCAGCGGTGGCGGCGGTGGTCGCAGCGGCGGCGGAAGACGTTAAAAAAACCGACATAAACCAAAAAGGACTATCTTTGCAGACTAAAGATAGTCCTTTTTTTATGACACGAACTTTGAGAACCCTATTATACGCCTTACTCCTTCTTCCTCTTGGGCTTTTCGCCCAGGGTGTGAATGATGCCATCCTCAACTCCCAAGCTTTATACGAAGGCACCTCGCGCAGCATGGCCATGGGCAATGCCACGGGAGCCTTGGGAGGCGATGCTACGGCCACCTGTATCAACCCTGCGGGCATGGGCCTGTATCGGGCACAGGAATTCACTTTCACCACAGGATTGCAACACGCCTTGGTGCAATCAAGCTATTACGGCAGCAGCCAAAGCGACAGTAGAATGAGGATGACCATCCCTAGTTTGGGTGTGGTGTTCGCTCCTCGGTTCAGCAATTACGAGGCCGTGCGTTACATTCAGTTCGGCATCGGGCTCACCCGCATCAACGACTTCAACTTCAACAGCATCGCCCGGGGTCTCAACCCAAACAACTCGATGGTAGACGCTTTCCTGCAAACCGTCAACGGCATCGGCCAGCTCTTTGATCCCAGCACGAATGTCAGCGACTATCTGAGCGACAACTATCCATACGACCTCAGCCCTGCCTGGGAGACCTACCTATTTGACCAATATACCGACTCATTGGGAAATATTTATTATGACAGTCCCGTTCCTCCAGGCAATGTCAATCAGCAAAACAGCATCAGTTCAAAAGGGCGTGCCGACGAGTGGACCTTTGCCTTAAGCACCAATATGTACGACAAGCTGTTCATAGGTGCCAGCTTCGGGCTATCGCACCTCAAGCGCTCCAGCGCTCGAAAATACACCGAAACGCCTGGCGACGACAAGGATCCCAGCACCCTTTTTGAAACATGGGACTATACCGAAGTATTGGGTGACACTGCTTGGGGTGTAAATGGTAAATTGGGTGTGATTTATTACCCTACCAGTTGGCTGAGAATTGGAGTAGCATGGCACTCAAGAACGCTTTACACCTTCGGTGAGACCTGGTCCACCGAAATCAGCACCGCATTGAAAGACAGCCCTGACGGAACGCCCTATCACCGCCGTCTCTCACCATTGTTCTATCAGACTTATGACTTCCGCACGCCACACACGTTTATCGGTAGCGTCGCATTCATCATCGGACAAAGAGGAGTGATCACTACCGACGTGGAATACATGGATTACGGCACCTCCAGATTCACAAGTTACGAATATTCTTTCGACGACGTCAACAACGGCATCAAGAACATCCTGAAGCCCACTTGCAACATCAGGATTGGCACGGAATGGCGAGTGCGGCAGTTCTTCCTACGCTGCGGCGCAGCCTATTACGGCAGCCCATACGGCTTCGGCGAGGATTACGGCAGTGTAAAGAAATTCGCATTGGGCTTGGGCTATGCCACCAGTCCAAGTGTCTCTTGGGATTTCGCCTATGAGCTCACTGAATGTACGACGGGATACACTCCCTACAGCTATTTCGAGGAGGATCAGAATGTGGCTGGAGAGGTGGTTCAGCACCTTTGGCGCAACAAACTGATGGTCACGTTGAAATTCAGGATTGAATAAAAAAAGCCGCTCGGTTGAGCGGCTTTTTGTTTTATTCGTGGTATTTCTCAATGATTTCCTTATCGACAAGGATACGTCCGCAGTACTCGCAAACGATGATCTTCTTGTGCGTGCAGATATCGAGTTGGTGTTGCGGAGGAATCTTGTTGAAGCAGCCGCCGCAAGCGTCACGGTTGATACCAACCACAGCCAAACCGTTGCGGGCGTTCTTGCGAATGCGCTTGTAAGCCACCAACAGACGTTCCTCAATCAAACCTTCGCACTCGGCAGAGCGTTTCAGCAGGGTTTCTTCTTCTTTCTGAGTCTCCTCAACGATGGAATTGAGCTCATCCTTCTTGGCAGTCAAGTCGTTCTTGCGTTCCTCAAGGCGCTGTTGGGCAGCCCCGATCTTAGCGGCGATGTCTTCTGATTTGGCAGTAGCCTCTCTGATTCTCTTCTCGCTAAGCTGAATGTCAAGCTGCTGGTACTCGATCTCTTTGCTGATGGAATCGTACTCGCGGTTGTTGCGAACATTGTTCTGCTGGTCCTCATATTTCTTGATCAGCGCCTCAGCTTCCTTGATCTTGATCTTGTAGTTGGCTATCTCGGTATTGAACTTTTTGGTGTCCTCCTGGAAGTTGTTGATACGGGTTTCCAGACCGGCAACCTCGTCTTCCAAATCCTGGACCTCCAGAGGCAACTCGCCACGATAAGCACGGATCTTGTCAATCTTCGAGTCCACCTGTTGCAAGGTATACAGCGCCTCTAACTTCTGTTCGATGCTGATCTCAACTTGTTCTTCGTTGAGCATGTTCTTGACTTCTTTTTTCTCTGCCATAGCTATGATTAGATTTATTTTTTACAAAAATAGTGAACCGCGTTGGTATTGGTCTCGGCGATTTCGGCTGCAAAGGTAGGAATTTTTTTCTTTATCAAGACCTTAATTAATTCTTTTGTAAACTGCTCGGTCTCAAAATGTCCGCCATCCACCAACAGAATATTGCCTTCAGGCACAAAATAGTCGTGGTATTTGATGTCGGCAGTAAGGTAAGCGTCGGCTTTTTGGCGAAGGGCATCGGGCATGAAAGGCGTGCCAGAACCGCCACATAAAGCCACTTTATGAATCATCCTACCTGTCAAAGCAGAATGTTTCAGACATGGTGAACCAATCGTTTCAGCGACAAGATTCAGAAAATCAACCTCTTTCATCGGCTGGCCAAACTCTCCGATCATGCCAGCGCCGCATAATTCAGGCTCATCCACTGAAGGCTGAAGGAGGTGCAGATTCGTCAAGCCCAATTGGTCGGCCAACACTCGGCTAACGCCCAGATAACTATTATCCAGATTGGTATGCATGGAAACGATCGCAATGTCGTGCTTGATGGCTTTCATCACTACACGCTCGATGTAGGTCTGCGGCGTCAGATGCTTCAACCCTCTGAAAATCAGCGGATGATGGCTAACAATCAGGTCACACTGCTTGGCAATGGCCTCATCAACCAATTCCTCTGTCACATCCAAGGCAATCAACGCCTTATGGACCTCGGCGTTCACGTCGCCCACCTGAAGCCCTGCATTGTCGTAATCTTCTTGCCACTGCAACGGCGCAATCTCCGTAATGCAGTTCATAATCTCCTTAACGGTCATATTTTCGTGGTTTAGTGCATCAAAATTAGGGAAAAATCTCTATTTTTGACCCCAATATGAAGATTTTGCTGTCACCCATAGCGTTTTTGTACCATATTATCCTGAGTATCAGGCATAAGCTGTACGATTGGCGTATTTTGAAATCGAAAAGATTCGATACACCGGTGATCTGCGTGGGTAATCTGGCATTAGGCGGCACTGGCAAGACCCCCCACATAGCGTACTTGATTGAGCTGCTCTCGGAGCAATACAGGGTTTGCGTTGTCAGTCGCGGTTACGGTCGCAAGACCAAAGGCTTTCAGTTGGCCAATAACGGCTGCGCATCGGAAACCGTTGGCGACGAGCCCTTGCAGTATGTCAACAAGTTCAGCAATATCATGGTGGCGGTGGACGAGAACCGCAATGAAGCCATTGAACTGATGGGAACCATCGACCGACCTCCTGAGCTTTATCTGCTGGATGACGCCTATCAACACCGAAGCACCCAAGCCGGGCTTAACATTTTGCTCACATCCTATAACAAGCTGTATTCCAACGATTTTTTAGTTCCTGTCGGCACTTTGCGTGATGTGAGAGGAGCCTCCAAACGAGCTGATATCATCGTGGTAAGCAAAGCACCCGCCGATTTGGATAACAATCAAAAGGCTGAGATAATCAATCAATTGAAGCCCTTACCTCATCAGGAAGTATTCTTCTCATCCTTGGAATATGAGCCTTTGAGAGCCATCAATGCCAAAGCCGACGAATTCGATTTGGGTCAGGCCCAGGCCGCCATGCTGTTCTGCGGCATCGCTAATCCTACGCCGTTAATTGAAGAACTTTCAAGCCATTATCAGCAAGTAGAAACCGTCACGTTCAGCGATCATCACGCTTACACCGAGAAAGAGATCAACACGATACTCAAGCGATTCGAGCAAATCCCGAGTGACCAGAAAATCATGGTCACCACCGAAAAAGATTTTGCGCGTTTGATAAATTCTCCTTACCTTTGTAAGTTTGAATCGGTTCCGCTCTTTGTGGCGCCGATCAGCATCCATATTCATCAACAAGAAAAATTCAACAAAATCATATTGGACTATGTACGAAAAAATGCTCACCACGGTTGATTACATCAACATGAAGACCAAAGGGTTCAAGCCTGAAGTCGGCGTCGTGTTAGGCTCCGGTTTAGGCGGCTTGGCCAACGGTATTGCCGTAGAATACGCCCTCCCCTATTCAGAGGTTCCCAACTTCCCCGTTTCCACCGTCAAAGGCCATCAGGGACAATTGCTTTTCGGCACCATCGCGGGGCGTAAAGTCATCGCCATGCAAGGCCGCTTCCATTACTACGAAGGCTATCCCATGGAAACCGTTGTCTTCCCCATCCGCTTGATGATGCAACTTGGCATCAAGTTCCTTATCCTCAGCAATGCTGCCGGTGGACTCAACCCGAACTTCCGCGTGGGCGACATCATGATCATCAACGACCACATCCACGCCATGCCGAATCCTCTGATTGGGCCTCATGACGATCGTTTCGGCGAGCGTTTCCCCGACATGAGCGAACCTTACGACAAACGACTCATCAAGTTGGCTGACGAAATCGCTATGGAAAAAGGCATCTGGGTGCAGCACGGCGTATACTGCTCCACTACGGGACCGACCTACGAAACTCCTGCCGAGTGCCGTTATTTCCGTATTATCGGTGCCGACACCATCGGCATGTCGACCACCCCTGAGGTTATCGTGGCCCGCCAAGGCAAATTGCCGGTATTCGGTCTTTCTATCGTCTCCGACATGGGTAACATCTTCGGTGTCGATCACCCGATCACCATCACCCACGAAGAGGTCATCCGTGCCGTGAACGCCGTTGAACCCAAGCTCATTACCCTCATCACCGAGCTTATCCGCCGCAGTTCCCAAATCAAGTTCTGATGGCCGTTTACTTCGTCACCGACTTCCATCTGGGCATTCCTTCGCTTGAGGACAGCCATGAGCGCGAACTGAAACTCTTGAAGTTCCTGGACTCCATCAAGGCTGATTGCGAGGAGTTGTTCCTGATGGGCGATCTGTTCGACTTCTGGTTTGAATACAAGTCGGTGGTACCAAGAGGCTTTGTAAGGATCCAAGGCAAACTGGCCGAATTTACTGACGCCGGCATCCCAGTACATCTCTTCATCGGCAACCACGATTTGTGGTGCTTTGGCTATCTGCATGACGAGTTGGGTATTCAGCTGCATCGCGAGCCCGAGATCTTGATGTTGAAAGGCAAAAAGTTCTTTTTGGTCCACGGTGACGGCAGAGGCCCTGGCGACAAAGGCTACAAATTCCTTAAAAAAGCGTTTGAATGCCGGGTGAACCAATGGCTTTTCCGTTGGATCCATCCCGATATCGGCATCCGATTGGCCCTTCGATGGTCGCATAACCACCGCTTGAAGAAGCTCAAGAACGAGGTAGAACGAGGCTATTACGACGACATTCCCAACACTCGGCTTTACCGATATGCCGCTGAGCAAGCTGCTTTAGATCCTTCCATCGACTTCTTCGTCTTCGGCCATCAGCACAAACCCATGCAATACCAATCAGGTGATCATGCCATGACCACCGTAGTGGGCAACTGGATTTACGATTTCACCTATGCGGTGTTCGACGGGGAGACGGTGGAGTTGAAATATTATGAATCTAAATCTTAATACTTTATAACATGAAAACCACTGACAAGTACATCAAGGAAAACAAGGATCGCTTCCTTGAAGAATTATTTGAACTCATTCGTATTCCGTCCATCAGCTCGGAAGCAGCTCATAAACCTGATATGATCCGTTGCGCCGAGTGCTGGCGCAAGCACCTGCTGAAGGCCGGTGCCGACAAAGCCGAGGTTATGCCTACCGATGGCAATCCTATCGTCTATGGCGAAAAGATCATCAACCCGAAGAAACCCACTGTGCTGGTGTATGGCCACTACGACGTGATGCCTGTGGATCCCATCGAGTTGTGGAACACCAAGCCCTTTGAACCCGTGGTGAAAGACGGCAAGATTTGGGCTCGTGGTGCCGACGACGATAAAGGTCAGTCGTTTATGCACGCCAAGGCTTTCGAGACCATGGTAAAGACCAACACCCTCCCCTGCAACGTGAAGTTCATGCTTGAAGGCGAAGAGGAAATCGGTTCTGGCAGTCTCGCCAAATGGATCGTGAAATACAAGAACTTAGTGAAGGCCGATGTCATCTTAGTATCCGACACCTCGATGATCGCTTCAGACGTTCCTTCCATCACCACTGGTCTGAGAGGTCTTGCCTACTGGGAGATCGAAGTCACCGGTCCTAACGCAGACCTCCACTCCGGCATCTTCGGCGGTAGCGTAGCCAACCCATTGAACACGCTCTGCGAGATGATCGCCAAGTGCATGGATGAGAACAACCATATCACCATTCCTCATTTCTACGACGACGTTATCAACTGCTCACGTAAGGAACGCCAGCTGTTGAACATGGCACCTTACGACGAGAAAGCCTACAAGGAAAGCCTGAACGTGAAGGCGCTGCGTGGCGAAAAGGGCTACACCAAGATCGAGCGTGTAGGCATCCGTCCTACCTTCGACCTCTGTGGCATGTGGGGTGGTTATACTGGCGAGGGCAGCAAGACCGTGTTGCCATCAAAGGCATACGCTAAGCTCTCCTGCCGTCTGGTACCGAACCAAGACCACGAAAAGATTGCCAAGTTAGTGAAGAACTATTTCGAGAAGAACGCTCCGAAGTACGTCACCGTGAAGGTCACTCCTTTGCACGGTGGACAAGCCTACGGCTGCCCCATCGACCTGCCGGCATACAAAGCTGCTGAAGCCGCCTACATGGAAACCTACGGCAAACAGCCTATCCCGATGCGTTCAGGTGGTTCCATCCCGATCATCTCTGAGTTTGAAAGAGTGTTGGGTATCAAGTCGATCTTGATGGGCTTCGGACTCGGCGAGGACGCCATCCACTCACCTAACGAAAACTATCGCCTCGACCACTTCTACAAGGGCATCGAGACGATTATCGCTTTTTACCAACACTTCGCAAAAGGGGAATAATTTTTTATTATTTTTGCAGAGTCACTATAATTTATTATCTTTGCAAAGTCAAAAATAATCATACTTATGAAAGCATTTCGCCTATTTCAAATAATAAGCAACAGTTCCATGCTTCCTATGTATAACATACAAAAGGTGTAAAGGATCACCTGGCTTTAAGGAACTGAAAGCCGGTTTTATTATCATGAAGAGAATTAAACTTCTATTACTTTGTTGTATTACCGCTATCGGATTCTCAAGTTGTGTTGGTTTAACAAATATCCCAGCGGCACGACTTCCCCAAACTCATGTAGTATTAAAAGAGAATAATTTCAGATACGTTAAGCCAGTTCAAGGAGAATGGTCTGCCACATATGTTCTCGGCATTGGTGGATTAAGCCAAAAAGCACTTGAGAACAATTCTGTCGCCGACATGTATACCAAAGCAGATCTCAAAAACAACCAAACCATCATCAATGCGACTACAACTTATTCAGTTTCTTACATAGCTGGTCCTGTGTATATGAAAAAATCAGCGATAACCAGGGGTTATGTCATTGAATTCATAGACTCAAATCATTGATTTGAATAGTTTTAAAGCTGCAATCATTTTAGAGAGGATGGCTTATTTTGAGTCATCCTCTATTTTTTTGCTATTAGCCCAGGGCGGTGCCCTGGGCTAATAGCTTTTGGCCTTTCAGGTCGTATTATTTCGAAAACATTATCTTCTCGCTATTGAACATCCGCGTCAAGCCCCATACTGCTATGCCCGTATAGCATACATTGGCAGCTAAGGTAACGATGACGGGCATCCATTTCATCTCGTGAGCAAAGACGGAAGTCATGACCTGAACGGCGTTGTAAAACGGGATCAGGTAGGCAGTCAAGCTCTCAGGCGAGCCGTTCTGGAACATTGGCGTCAAGCCACAGAACACCACTACTAACATGAAAGGCATGATCATGGTACCTGCATTCTTGACATCTTTGGCCAGTGCCGACAGCAAACTGACGACTGAAGCCATGATGAGCACAGCAGCCATAATAGTAAGCAGAATGACCAGGTAATCACTTGTCGTGTAATGTAACTCCATACCTGCTGCATCAGCCTGAATCATCTTCGGCAGCGACAAGGCAATGCCGATAAAGCTCGAGATGCCACTCATCAAAGCAATGCCGCTCAACGATACCACCTTACCCAAGGCAAGTTCGTTTCTTCGCAATGGGGTCACCAGCAATGTAGCAATGGTGCCACGTTCCTTCTCTCCGGCGATAGAGCTGGGAGCGATAGCCATCACGCCACTGAAGAGCATCATCAAGATGAGCATGGGGATAAGCTTGGAGAGAATACCACCCAACACATCGTCATCGCTAGCCATGTCGAATTGAGCCTCCTCAACGTCAGCACGGTTGATGTCGAAACGGTTACTCAGTTGCTCTTCGTAAGCCGCAAGGGATCCCTTCAACATTTGATAGACGCGAGAGGAAGCATTGTTGGCCGAATTGTAATAGATCTCAATATTAGGTGCAGCCACACCGCTTTGAGGATCGTATGTAGCCACTATTGAATCGAAAGCCTCTGGGAAACGTGCCAGCACTTCGTTGAGGTTTTTGCTTTCCAACTTTTCTATGTCTTCCTGAAGAACAGCCTGTTGCAATACCACAACAGAAGGCAGATTCTCCACCATCGGAGCCACGCTCTCGGGGAGGTTCTCCACACGAACGATTACCATTTCATCCGTCCCCTCAGTGGCCATCTTCTGCATACCTGAGCCCAAAAGACTATAAATGATATAGATGAGCAAACCCGGCATGATCACCGACGTGAATAGCAACTGGCGGTCGCCAAAGACACGGGCAAACTCTTTCTTAATGATGGTCCATGCATTGTTCTTCATTCCTCACCTCCTTTCACTTCCTTGTACATCTCAAAGAAACGGTCTTCCAGTGAGAGTCCGTTGCAAACCTCATCAAGTGGGCCACAGGCTGTCATGCGGCCGTCAATGATGACACCAACACGGTCGCAAAGCTTCTCAACGAGACTGAAGATATGGGTAGACAAGATAATCGTCTTGCCTTGTTCGCGCAGTTCCTGAAGATAATCCGTAACGGTGCGAGCGGTGAGCACATCCAGGCCGTTAGTGGGCTCGTCGAAAATGACAAACTCCGGATCGTGGACCAAAGAAATTACCAGTGAAACCTTCTGTTTCATACCCGTGGAGAGGTTAGCCACCTTCACTTCCGCAAAACGGTCGATGCCAAAACGTTCAAACAATTTGGCTTTACGTTGAGCGATAACTTCTGGGGCAATCCCATAGAGTTGGGAGAAGAAGTCGAACAAATAATTGGGAGTAAAAAAGTCTTCCAACTTCAATTCTGAGGTAAGAAATCCAATCTTAGCCCTCACCTGTTCCGGTTGACTCACAATGGAGCATCCATCGATAAAGGCATTACCCTTGTCAGGGGCAATCAAGGTAGCCAGCATACGCAATGTGGTGGTCTTGCCGGCGCCGTTGGGGCCAAGCAGGCCAAAGATCTCGCCACGGTTGGCGGTAAACGAAAGGTCATCAACCGCAACAATCTTCTTACGGCTTGTCCTCTCGATCTGCTGTTGTTTGCGTGTCAGTTTGAAGGTCTTGCTAAGCCCTTCCGCGCGAAGGATTTCTGACATATCCGCTATTTACTAATCTACAACATGCTGATAGAACGTACCTTCCTGGAAGTTCTTGATGCCTTCCTTGAGGAACGCCACAAAGGCATCCTTGTCGAGGTCATAGGCACGGGGCTTCATCAGCAGGTTGCCGTTGTGATCCATAAGACAGTAGTACGGCTGGGCATTAGTGCCAAACTTCGAAATCTGGAAGTCGGCGTACTTGCGACCGATGGTCTTCTTTTCCTTGCCATCGTAGGTGGAAGTGTACCATTCCTCCTTGGGCAGCGAAGTCTTGTCATCGACATACAAGGCACAGATCACGAAATCGCTGCGCAGCATGTCCTTCACACGGGGATCGCTCCACACATTGGCTTCCATCTCACGGCAGTTCACGCAGCCGTGACCGGTGAAGTCCACAAAGATGGGTTTGCCTTGCGCCTTGGCACAAGCCAAGGCCTGGTCGTAATCGAAATAACCTTTCAGGTTATGAGCCAGATGGAACAAATCAGCATATTTGGGTTCCTCGCAGGTAAAGTTGGCGTTACCCTCAAGCATTGGGGCTTGAGAAGCGTGGTCAACAGACATATTGGCGAACTTGGCATCCACGTAATCAATCACCTTTTCACTATTCTCTTCAATGATACGATTCAAGTCGAAATCGAGGGTTTGCTTTGGAGGCAGATAGCCTGAAAGTGCCTTCAAAGGAGCACCCCACATGCCGGGGATCATATAGATCACAAAGGTGAAGTCGATGATAATGAGCACCAAACGGAACACGCCCAACTCCTTGACTTCCTTCTCGCCTTTGAAACGGATCTTTCCAAGCAAATAGAAGCCCAACAGGGCAAAGCACACAATCCAAATGCCGAGATAGACCTCACGGTCGAGCAAATGCCAATGGTAGGTTTGGTCAGCGACGCTCAAGAACTTGAATCCAAGGGCAACTTCTATGAAGCCTAACACCACCTTCACGGAAGTGAGCCAACCACCGCTCTTAGGCAGACGCTGGAGCAGGTTCGGGAAGAAAGCGAACAGGGCAAATGGCAAAGCGAAGGCCACTGCGAAAGCGAACATCGTCACGATAGGAGCCCAGAACTCACCAGAGGTGGACTTGATCAGCACCGTGCCCACGATGGGACCCGTGCATGCAAATGACACCAACACGAGGGTCAGAGCCATGAAGAAGATACCGCCCAAGCTCTTGGCATTCTGTTTACTGTCACTCTTATTCACCATATTGCTTCCCAAGGTGATCTCAAAGGCACCAAAGAACGAGGCAGCGAAGATCATGAACACCAAGAAGAAGATGATGTTTGGCAGCCAGTGCGTAGCCAGCCAGTTGAAAATATCGGCTGTGACGCTGTTGCCACCCACCAACCAAGTCACCAAAATGATGATGGCAATTGGCAAAGTATAAAGCAGTACGATAAAGACGAAATACATGAAAGCCTTGAACTTTCCTTGAGCCTTGGTCTCACCCTCGCCGTGCATGAAGAATGACACGGTCATCGGGATCATCGGGAACACGCAAGGTGTCAACAAGGCGGCAAAGCCCCAAAGGATGGCTTCAAGAATCATAGCCCAAATGTTCGATTTACCCTGAGCGCCAGCGTCTTCGGCATCTTCATCTGCGGTAAGCACAGCCTGTCCATAAGTCAAATTAACATCCTCAGTCAATGAAACGCACATGCCGTCCTTGCACGATTGGTAGTTCAGTTCTCCCACAATCTGGAAGGGGCCTTCTTTGAGCTTCTTGAATTTCTGTCCGAACGAAGCCATGCCCGAGAACTGTTTGTACTCCACCTCAAAAATATCGTCATAGTACAGCTCCACATCAGTGAGATCATAACCTTCACCTATCGGCTCATAAAACTCGTTTGACTCAAAGCTGAACACCGTCGGCAGCGGAGCCATGTCGGGCATTTGAGTGGAATAAATGTGGAATTGAGGCTCGATGGTAGCTGTGGCAACCAGTTCAAATTCCTCGTCGTTCAAATCGTTGATGGCAAACGTCCATTTCACAGGATCCATCACCTGAGCTGTCACCGAAAACACAGTGACCAGCACCAGCAAAAGAGATAAAAAGAAGCGTCTCATATCAAATTAGTTAATTATCTTTTTTTTTGCAAAAATAGTAAAACAATCAAACCCTCTGAATTTTAAGAATCGTTTTTGTTTTATCACTCACCTTGAAGCGCTCATCGACACGTCTGCAGACCACCCAAACGATCTCATCCTTGGCGGTAGTCAGCACCTGACATTCTTCCTTTTGCCTAGTAGTGAGTTTCAAATCCTTCATAAAATCGCTCAGCAGCCTTGAGCCTTTCATCCCTAAGGGATAAAAACGGTCGCCCGCCTGCCATATTCTCAGTTTGAGGGGGAATGTAAGCTTATCGTAATCCAGTTGAGCTACCTCAGGGGATTTATCAATCACGAAATTATCGTCATTGGGATGCTGTTCATAAACCAGTTCCACTTGGGTTTTGTCATGCTGACAAATTGGTGCCAGTTCCACTCCATCACGCTCAATCGTAACCTTATGAGTCGGTGAAAAAAACGATGTCCCCGGTTGGCCGTTCATGGCTTCGTAAATGAAGTTGACTTGATCACTGTTAAAGCCATAATCACGGAGCCATTCGAAGAGAAGTTGAGAGGTAAGAGGTGAAAGGTAAGAGATTTTTTGAACCTCGCCATCCTGTTTCACAATCTGAAACAGCTTTGCGTCCACTAACTCCCGATAAAGCTCATTCTCAGATGCCAGATGGCTGATGGATTTCAGGACGGATGCCCTACCCTCTTTAGAGATGCTGTCCATCACAGGCAACAGCTCGTGGCGGATCTTATTTCTTAAAAACTGAGTCTCGGCATTAGTATGATCCTCTCGCCATTTTATCCCATGTTCAATGGCATATTGATGGATCTCCTCACGGGAAACATCAAGCAATGGACGAATAACATTGCCATTGACGGGTTGCATCCCTTTCAAGCCTCGGATGCCTGCTCCTCTTAACAGATTTATGAAAAAGGTCTCCAGCTGGTCATCAGCATGATGAGCCACGGCAATATAGTCATAACCTAATTGCTGACGAAGTTCCTCAAACCAAGCATAGCGCAGTTCACGGGCAGCCATTTCGATGGAGACACCTTGCTCCTTGGCGTAAACCTCGGTTTCGAATTGCTTCACATAGATCGTTAGTCCATTTCGTGAAGCATAGTCCCGAACGAACTGCTCATCGCCATCGGATTCCTCACCTCGAAGATGGAAGTTGCAATGCGCCAATACAAAATCCGCCTTGCCCTTCAGCAACAGATCAGCAAGCACCATCGAGTCGATGCCACCACTCAAAGCAAGGATCAGCTTTTTGTCCTTAATATGCGAAGCAACATCGATCATTTCTTCTTTTTCACCGAAAACCCAAAACCACCGATCTTCTCACCGAGGCCATAATACTTCCCATGGGAATATGCCAAAGGTCTGGCATGATTCAGTTGGAAAGCGCCAGTGCCTTTATCAATCAATCTTTCCTCTGCATTGACAGCCACCACTTCAGCGATGAACATGTCGTGGGAGCCCAATTCTTTTACCTCCACCACCTTACATTCGATGCTCAGTGGCGACTCCTTTATTAATGGAGCTTTCACAATCTGCGCCGGTTCCGTATGCAAATGCATCTGCTTGAACTTGTTGTAATCGCGACCTGATCGCACGCCGCACCAATCGGTGGCGGCAGCTAATTCCTCCGTGGTCAAGTTGATGACGAACTCCATGTTTTTCAAGATGAGGTCATGAGAGTGGCGTTCTTTCCTCACGGAGATATAGCACATCGGCGGGTCGGAGCAAATCGTTCCAGTCCAGCCAATAGTGATGATATTATAGTTCTCCTCGCAATCGCCGCAGGTCACCATCACAGCGGGCAGCGGATAAATCAATGTGCCGGGTTTGAAGGGGATTTTCATAATCTATTTGTTTCAATAAAAAGCAGGGAATACTCCATGTTCCATCGCAACGTGCTTAAAATCAACTCGAAAAGTGTTGAAAACAACATCATTCACCTTCTGCCGCTCAAATATCCTAACAGGTGGCATGGAAATACGAAAATTCGACCCTTCTTTTGTACATATAAGAAAATCAACACTATTATTTCTCCCAAAAAGATGAAATCTCTTCATTTCGCACCATGGTATAAATCGATATTCTGGAACAAATCTTGACCCAGACAACCTCGTTTGCTCCAATCCCCTTTCAGATAGTTTAATGTTAACTTTAGCCTCCGTAAGTTTATGCCCAATTACTCCGCCCAAAAGAAAAAAGACAAAAAACAAAGGCCACCACAACCATTTATCCACCAAACAGCTACCATCTCCACCCTTCAAAACAAATTCAGCAAATGGCAGAAACAAAATACCACCTATTGAGTAACTCATACCCACTACCAAATAGGAATATTTAACAAGAGTATATCCCTCAGGATTTGGAACAATAACCTTTTCAATTACTTGTTGTTCTTCGCTCATAACGATGCAAATATAAAAAAAATCCCGCTCAATCGAACGGGATTTTTCGTTTCAAAACGATCAACGATTATTCGATGTTCCAGGTGGAGCCGCTATTCAGCAGGTCATCCATGCAGTGGATCTTCGAAGCAGCCTTTTCGTTTTCGATCACTTGATCGAGGCTGTCGTTGAAGGTCGGGGCTTTCACGTCGCGGATCACGCCGATGGCGACCGGGAAATGAGGCGGCTGCATGTGAGCCAGCATCATGTGGATACCAGTGTCCTCAGTGGTCTTGTCGTGAACGAGAATGTCCTTCTCAGTGATGCCATTCTCGCCAATGGTGACCACTTCGAGGTGGTTGCCGTTCAGGCGGATACCCTTGTCGCGGTTCTTGCCGAAGATCAGCGGTTGACCGTGAACGCACTTCACTTGCATGTCGTCTCGGACGTCCTTGCCAGTGATGTTTTCATGCACGCCGTTCGAGAAGATCATGCAGTTTTGCAGAACCTCGGTCACAGCGATACCATCGTGGTGATAGGATTCCATGAAGATCTCAGTGAGCTCTTTGGGGTTGACATCCACGCCACGGGCGAAGAAGGTAGCCTTTGCACCGATAGCGAGTTCGCCAGGGTTGAAAGGATCTTCGTAAGTGCCTTGAGGTGAAGTCTTGGTCTTGGTACCACGGAAGGTGCAGGGTGAGAATTGGCCCTTGGTCATACCATAGATACGGTTGTTGAACAGCACCAGGTTGATGTCGATGTTACGACGGCAGGCGTGGATGAAGTGGTTACCACCGATGGCGGTGCAGTCACCGTCGCCAGTGATCATCCAAACGCTCAGCTTCGGGTTGGCCAGCTTCACGCCAGTGGCGGCAGCGGCGGCACGACCGTGGATGCTATGGAAACCGTAGGTGTTCATATAATAAGGGAAACGTGAGGAGCAGCCGATACCGGACACTACCACGATGTCTTCCTTCTTAACGCCCAACTTGGGAAATACGTCTTGCATGGCCTTCAGGATGGCATGGTCGCCACAGCCGGGGCACCATTTCACCACCTGGTCACTTGCAAAATCCTCTTTAGTCAGCATGACTTCTTGTTCGATATTCTGATTTTCCATGGTCGTATTATTTTAAGAGGTCGTTAAACTTGTTCTCGAGTTCGCCGATGGTAAACGGCAGACCCATCACCTTATTATATTGCTCTGACTTGTACTCTGGGAAGTTCATGCGGAGGTACTTGGCGAACTGGCCGCGGTTGATTTCGCAGACCACGATCTTCTTGTGACCTTGCAGCACTTCTTCGGTATTGCGAGGCAGAGGCATGATGTAGTCGAAATGAGCGTGAGCGATCGACTTGCCTTGTTCCATGAGGTTCTCGACAGCGGTACGGATCACACCGTAGGTGCCACCCCAGCTGACCACGAGGAGGTCGGCGTTCTTGTCGCCGTAGATCTCTTGCAGCGGGATGTCGTTGGCCACGCGAGCGACCTTCTCTTCACGGAGCTCAGTCATGCGCTGGTGGTTCTCAGGATTGGTGGAGAGGTTGCCCTTGCCATCTTCCTTTTCCAGACCGCCTACACGGTGACGCAGGCCGGGAGTTCCCGGGATAGCCCATTCGCGACGGAGCCATTTCTCGTCACGACGGAAAGGCATGTATTCAGGATCGTTGGCCTTGGCCAGCGGAGGAGTGATCGTTGGGAGGTCAGCCATTCTTGGAATGCGGAACACCTCAGAGCCATTACCCAGAGAACCGTCGCTGAGCATGATGACAGGAGTCATGTGCTCGAGAGCTAGACGGGCAGCTTCGAAGGCAGCGTAGAAGCAGTCGGCAGAGCTGCGGGCGGCGATGACGATCAAAGGAGCGTCGCCGTTACGGCCGTAGAGGGCCTGCAGCAGGTCACTCTGCTCAAACTTGGTCGGCAGACCGGTGGACGGACCACCACGCTGCACGTCGATGATGACGAGCGGCAGTTCGGTCATCACAGCCAAACCCATGGCTTCGCTCTTCAGTGAGAGACCAGGACCAGAGGTGGTGGTGACGGCGAGGCAGCCTGTATAAGCGGCACCGATGGATGACATAATGCCGGCGATTTCGTCTTCAGCTTGGTAAGCCTTGACGTTCAAGTTCTTGTATTTGGTCAACTCTGCCAAGATGTCAGTGGCAGGGGTGATAGGATAGGAACCGAGGAACAACGGGCGACCCGACTTTTCAGCAGCGGCCATCAAGCCCCATGCAGCGGCGGTGTTACCCGTGATGTTGCGGTACTTACCCTTTTCGAGGTTGGCGGCTTCCACCTTGAAGGTGTTGGTGAAGAGCTCCCAGGTGTCGGCATAGTTGAAACCGGCGTCAAGCACGGTGCGGTTAGCCTTGATCACCTGATCCTTGCCTTTGAACTTGGTCTCGAAGTATTTGTAAACTGAATCCAGTTCGCGATTGAAGAGGTACATCACAATACCAAGAGCGAACATGTTCTTCGATTTCAGCATCGCCTTGTTGTCCATGCCGAAGTCCTTCAAAGCTTCTTTGGTGAGCTCCGAGATAGGAGCTTTCACCACTTGGTAGTCAGCGAGGGTGCCATCCACGGTAGGATCAGCTTCGTAGCCAGCCTTTTCCAGAGCCTTGTCGGTGATGGAGTCGGTATCGATGATGATGATGGTGCCTGGGCGGAGCCAGCGCATGTTAGCCTTGATGGAGGCGGGGTTCATAGCCACAAGGACGTCGCAGAGGTCACCAGTGGAATGAATGGGTTTGTGTCCGAAGTGCACCTGGAATCCAGAGACGCCAGCAACAGTGCCTTGTGGAGGACGGATTTCAGCCGGGTAGTCCGGGAAGGTGGCGAAATCGTTTCCGGCGAAGGCCGTTGAATCGGAGAAAAGATTTCCGGTAAGTTGCATACCATCGCCCGAGTCGCCCGCAAAGCGGATCACGACATGCTCAAGGGCTACAACTTTACTTTTTCCTGTCATAACTATAAAATTTAAAAATTCAATATTTAAAGATTCAATTTGGTATCTTTTTTGAGACTGCAAAAGTACGCTTTTAAATCGGCATAACCTAATTAAAAAAGAGAAAAAGTTCTTCACTTGTTTTTTAGACTATTTCTAAATTGCGGGAATCCCTTTTGGATAACAAACAAACCAGTATATTTGCAACCTGAAAATTAGATACTAACTTTAAAAACAAACATTATGGCTTACAAAATCACAGACAAATGCATCGCTTGCGGCACCTGCATCGATGAATGCCCAGTGGGCGCTATTTCAGAAGGCAGCATCTACGTCATTGACGCTGATTCATGTGTCGGCTGCGGCACCTGCGCTGGCGCTTGCCCGAACGACGCTATCGTCGAAGACTAAGTTTTCAATGAAGCTTAAGCACTAAAAAGGAGAAGAGCCTGCCACAAACAGGCTTTTTTCATTTTTTTCGCAATTTTTGTTTTTTTGGCAAATTATTTGATAACTTTGCCTTGTTTTCTTGAAAACACCATTAAAAAAGAGAAAAACATTATTAACTAACCAATTATTAACCAACAAAAATTTTCACTATGAAGAAATTAGCTTTGGCACTTGTTTGCCTCATCAGCGTTGCTTTCTTTGCAAGCTGCACACCTGAAGGTCAACCTACCATTTCTGTCCTCCCAGGCGAAGAGTACGTTCATGACGGTGACATGATCAATGTGAACCAAGAATTCAACATCGGTTTCGTGATGTCATCAAGCATTGAGACTAGCAGCGAACTCGCTTCTCTCACTGTCGTTATCGACGATGAAACTTTTGAGGTCGTTGATCTCGAAGGCACTGAGTACACCTATGAAAGAACAGTGGCTCTGAACTACGAAGAAACCCGTGATGATATGACTAATCTTGTCATCACCGCTACCGTCACCGACGTGCTTGGCCAATCCGCTTCTGTTACCATGACTCTGGTCATTGACGAAACCCAAGCTCAAGAGTTGGTCGCTGAAAGCTTCGAATGGAACAGACACGGTGGCGATGCTGCCACTGGCAACCTCGCTGACCTCGGTCTTGCTTGGAATTCCAACGCAAAGGAAGTCTTCGCTGTGATCACTGCTGTTGAAGGCGCTGAGCTCTATGAAATCCCCGCTGAAAAATGGGCAGAAGTCACTACCAATGCTGAGAAAGCCGCTTTGTTTGGCGAAGGTGGCGTTGCCACTCCCGTCCGCAACTACACAGGCGTTTCCGCTTTCGCTTCAAACACCTACAATGATGTGATCGCTACCCTCTACAACGGTGAATACCACCTGATCCACATCACTGAAGGTATTGTCAGCACTTTCAAAGGCACTGACGTTACCATCAAAGGTGAATTCAAATAATCACTAGATTATCATAAAAAAAGCAGCGTTCCAACGAGCGCTGCTTTTTTTGTTTCCTTATTCCGCCAATGCATGACTGATCTTTCGGTTGATCTCCAACAGCCGTTTAGGATCCAATTTAACTATCGCCCGGTCGTAGGTCATCAGCCCGTTCAGCTCAGTCTCACAGTCGGTAGTCTGGGTGTAAACCGCAGCGGAAAAGC
>CAMYVD010000003.1 GCA_947302205.1 uncultured Bacteroidales bacterium | reverse complement strand
CGATGTTGCCCTTGCGGAACTTGGTGCGGTCCTTCTCCTTCAGGTCGCCAACTTGGTGGCCAAGAAGTTCGTAATGGCCCTCGGTGGGATTGTCCAACAATCCGAGGATGTTCAGCAAGGTGGATTTGCCACAGCCCGAAGGCCCCATGATGGCCACAAATTCGCCATCGTTGATTTCAAATGACACGCCGTTCAAGGCGAGGGTTTCAATTTCTTCCGTGCGGAAGACCTTCACGAGGTTTTCTACTTTGATCATTGTTTTAGGTTTTGATTGTTTAACTTATATTTTGTTGATTTATTATTCTTTTTTCAACGCTGTAACCGGATTCACCCGTGCCACGGAAACGATTTGCCACAACACCGATCCGATGGCAATGACGAACGACAACACGGCGGCTATTGCGAATATCCACCAATACAAAGGAATCCGATAGGCGAAGCCCTCCAAATAACGTCCGCAGAGCCATACGGCGATGGGGATGGCAATTACGTTGGCGATCAACATCATAATGAGATATTCACGAAGGTTACGCCGCGTCTCGCTCTCCATGGTACCGCCGAACACCTTGCGGATGGCGATGCTTTTCTCCCGTTCTGTGGCAAAATGCGTGCTCATGGCCACCAGACCGAGCAGGGCAAGCAACACGGCCACTGCCATGATGATCTCGATGAGGCGCATCTGACGGCGTGTCTTGCCGTAGTTGGCAGCAATCACATCCTCCACAAAGTCGTTGTAACCAGGCTTCATGTAGGTGCCGAACACCTTCTCGCAATGTTTTTTGTACACGGCATCGATGGCTCGTTTGGCCTCGCGGTGGTCGCCCACAATCTCCATCAGCACACTTGATTCGGATCTCCATCCATAATTGCCGTAAACCAACACATACTCCTCGTCGGTCACATGCAGGGCATCACGCATCTTGAAGTCGCCAATCACTCCGCACACATCGTTGGCTAAGGTGTTGCTACACCACATCTCGATGGTGTCGAAGTTATAGTCGCCATAAGGCAATCCCGTCATGCCAGCCGCAGTGGTCTCGGTGATCCAGAAGGTGTTGGGGTCGGCATCCAAGAACTGTTCCTTCACTTCGAAGCCCAGCATACGAAACGCTGCTGAGTCGCAAGAGAGGATGGGAACGTAAGTTTTAGGCTCGGTTTCATGGATTTTCTTCAAGCCGAATTGCATGCGCACCACCCCCGGGATGCTCTCCGCAGATGCCAACTCCTTCACACAAGGCAAAGACCTGAGTTCTTCCACAAAGGTTTCCTTCTCGTTGGTGTAGTCGAGGTCGGAATCCAGGAAATAAAGGTTCTCCAAGTTCAATCCCATCGAGCGGTCCTCCATGTGGCGCATTTGAAGTTCCATGGTCAACACGATGGCAATCAGCACGATGGCAATAATGTTTTGCACCACGATGAACACTTTCGAGAGCACCATGCGGTTATGGAAGCGGAAGGTGCCCCGCACCACGTCGATAGGTTGGGTTTTGGCGATGATGGCTGCCGGGATGATGCCCGCAAGCAACGAAACCACGATGACAATCATGAGATAGGCCAAGAGATAATGCCATGAAAACGGTATGGAAATCACCACGTCAGCCCGCATCAGACGGTTCACCAAAGGAGTGATGGCTTCGGCGATCAGCAAGCCCATGAGGAAGCATAACAGCGTGAGAACGAACGATTCAACCAAGTATTTACCCATAATGTCCGTTTTCTGGGCCCCGAGCAGCCGTCGCGAAGCCATCTCCTTGGCGCGTTTTCCGACGAGGGCGACATTCAAATTAATATAGTTCAGCAAAGCCGAGACGAGCAGCAGCAGTCCGATGACGATCATCGTGCGGAGCATGGAGCGGTCGCCTTTGTTCAAGCCGGTGTAACCTGGCCTGAAAAACAACTCATCGAAACGAACCAGTGAGGGTTCCTGTACCGTCAGCAGGAAGGAGTTCCTTTCGGCATACAACCCTTTCAGTTTCTCGGCCAGTACTGAGCGGTCCACATCGGGCCTCACCTTGATGAAAGTGCCGATATCCGCGAAATTATGGAAAGGATCGTCGCGATATCTTTTGGCAAAATGCGATTTCCCGTATTCAAAGCTATACATCACGTCGAAGTCGGGGAGCAACGAACTGCCTTTGTCGGCAATGATGCCCATGATGTTCAACGTATCCTCTTGGACGATCAACCGTTGCCCCAAAGGCTCATCGTTGAGTTTCATCGCCAGATTCTCAGAAATAAACACGGTGTTGCGTTCCGAGAGCATCTCTGGGCTGCCTTCGCTGAACCTCACGGGAAAGAAGTCGAAGAATTCAACATCACAAACAAGCGCCGTACCCACGAAGTTCTGCTCTCCGACATGGATCAGCTGTTCCGTCTGGAAGTTGAAATGGCTGACGCATTCCACCTCGGGCAGTTTGCCGTCGATGATCTCCTTCATGCCATAACAGTTGATCATTTCAACGGTACCCACGGCGTAAATCCTTTCACGGTCAGGATTCTCGCGCGTCACGGCGTATTGCTGAACCACATAGCAAAAGCTGATGATGACGAAAGCCAACGCCACGCTCAAGCCGATGAACTCAATGGCGGTATATAGTTTGTTTCTCGAGAGGAATTTTAGGTATGATTTCATAGTCAATCTGATAGATGCTATTTGATACGCATCATCTATGCCAAATTCACAATAATTTGGGAATCAATGGTTTAAAAAATCAAGTTATTGTGAATTGTAAAGTATTTTTACAACAGGTGTAAAGTTTTTTTACAGACAGCCACAACATCCCTTCAGTTCAACAATCAACAATGTATTAATATATTATGCTATACTAAATATAATATTTTTATATTTTTGATTATTTTTTCTATTTTTGCAAAAAAATGAAGAATAGTTTAACTAATAATAGTAAAATTACTATTTTTGCAAAATCTAATGACCAATGAAGATTGTCAAAACCAGTAAGATTCTAAAGATGTTAGCTAAAGACGGTTGGTATTTGGTTCATCAAGTCGGAAGCCATCGACAATTCAGGCATCCTACGAAAAAAGGTAAAGTCACAGTGAACGGGAAACCGAGCGATGACACATGGGGAGATGAACTGAAAAGTATCGAAAAACAGTCTGGGTTAACATTTTAAAACTTTGGAGAATATGGAACAAGTTATCATTTCAACCTCAAAAACCGAAAATGGATTCAGCGCCAGCTGCGAATTACTTCCAGGATGGATCGTTGCATTTACAGGAAACTTTTCTGATTTCGTGAGCTATGTTCATGAAAGCATCGACTTCTATGTAGACTGCGCCAAGATGGACCACGATACCTATCCTTCTGTATTTGACAATGACTACGAATTGCTCTTCAAGATGGACATCCAAAGCCTTCTGTATTGCTACGATAAAATCCTGACCAG
Organism: uncultured Bacteroidales bacterium; assembly: GCA_947302205.1. GTDB lineage: Bacteria > Bacteroidota > Bacteroidia > Bacteroidales > F082 > Limimorpha. Next base: position 99,050 of record CAMYVD010000003.1, on the reverse strand, counting down.
AGCCGCTCTTTCACGAATGACGGGAATAAACCAAAGACAACTAGGGCATTACATCTGTGGTCGCAGCAAGCCACGAAAACCTCAAAGCGAAAGAATAGTTAACGCTTTACATGAGTTAGGTAAAGAGTTGCAATCTATCACAGCATAGCATTTTATTTCAAAACTACCCGTTTTGTGATCCTGTCGGTGCCATTTTCGACAGCGATGAAATAAGTCCCTTGAGGGAATGAACTTAAATCAAGCGTTCCATCTGAAAATGATTCCTTTGAGAACAACTTGATGCCTGTCAGGTTGAATACCATAAGGCGATAGGTATGCTTCAAACCAGTTGTGATGGAAACAATGCCATTGGATGGATTGGGTGACACAGACAACCTGAAGTTTTCTTGAGCAGGATGCTCATTCACAGTCGTAGGTTCATAGCTGATGTAGAGATCGTCAAAATGCATGATACTTCCGAAAGTTGTTGTCGCGCCTCTTCCACTGGCTTCGTATCTAATTCTCGGCTGCACGTATTCACATCCAATATAGTCATCCAATGAAATGGTGAATTCCACCCATTGTTTTTGTTGCGCAGGGGTTACTTTTGCCAGTTTGTGCCATGTTTTCCTGTCGGTGGTGACTTCCACAAACACATTGAGGTTATAAGGAGACCAGATTTCGTTGGTGTTTTTCGCTATCTTGAACCCCATAGTGACATTTCGGACGTTGTTTGGAATTGAGAACCATTGGAATTCGGCAATTTGAAGAATGTTGTCTCTGGTATAGGTTGTTGCCTTCAATCCGTTATGTTGCTGCCAATTGGCAAAGTTCCAGTTGTCGTTGTTCAGGATCAAGCCTTCGGCGGTGCCGTCTTCAAAATCATAGCAAACAGGGAGTTGTAGCGGTTCTCTTGTGAGCACAGAATCTAGGTTTGAGGCGGGACTCTCTGTGCCGTTTGCATTTATGCCTTTCACATAATAGCGATGCCACTCACCATCGACGAAATCTTCATCAACGAAGGAATTCTCCATTGTCTCGGCAAGAAGTTCATCGTCTTTGAAAACCCTGTAGGACTCGGTTTCGGGCGCATCGTTCCAGCACAGAAACACATTCCCGTTCTTGACGATGGCACTGAAATCCTGGGGAGCCAACCATCCGTCAGCAAGCTCAGCTGTGGCGGCAATGACTGCTTTCACAAAACCCTCAGCCAAGGCGAAGCAATTCACGCCGGCGCCAATGGTATCTGAAGGATGATGATAATGGATGTTTTGCGTATGGTATTCAATATCACCGATATATAATGCGGGATATTCATGGATGTTGAAGCACATGTGGTCACCACCGTATGAATCCATAGCTGTGAAGCGGAAAGTCGGCATTTCAGGGATGTAAAGGTTCGCCACGTTTTGATAATAGTCAAACAAGCGCTCCGAAATGTAAGAATAGCCTGAGTACATGGTAACTTCGCCATATTCAGACCCAGGCCAGAAGCCAATCATGTCGAAGTCAAGGACACCCAAGATGTTCATGTCTTCGCGAGCGCATTTTTGGGCGAAGGGATAGCTGCCCACCATCCAATACTCTTCGCCGTTAAAGGGGATGTAAAGGATGGTCCGTTTGAACGAATACTGGCTCAAGATTCGAGCACACTCAAGCACACCAGAGGTTCCCGAGGCATTGTCGTCGGCACCGGGACCGTCAGGGTGGTCGTAATGTGAAGCGATGATGATGTACTCGTCGGGGAACTCAGTGCCAGGCTGGATGGCAATGACATTGCCCGCCTCCAGCGTGTCGGTTCCGCCAATGTGGCTGGTATGATTATGGATGTATGTCTCCAAGCCAAGTTCATCAAATCGGTCAAGAAGGTAATTTTGAGTGAGCAGCGCCTCGGGTGACGACGCGTCGCGGATGTATTGCTGCATCCAAGCGATGGTATTATACAGATTCATGGTATCCACCTGATTGATCATCTCAACCACGGTCGGATTCGTCTCCGTGACGAGAGGATAGGTTTGATTGCGGTTGCCTTTGTTGTCGATTACTTGGGCTTGCGCAGCATGGACTTCAAGCAGAAGAATCCAAAGGATGAATATGGACCTGTTAAAGCTAATTCTTTTCATTTTTTCTTGTTATTTGAAGAGATTTGCCAAAAATACAAATTTTTCAAAATACCAACACATCGCTTTCTCCGAAGTTGTCATAATTCGACGTAATCACCTTCTCCCCTGGCTCCAGGCCTTCGATGACCTCGTAGTATTGCGGATTCTGCCGTCCGATGCGGATGTCGCGTCTTACCGCCTTGGTGCCGTCGGGAGAAATCACATAAATCCACTTGCCACCGGTCTTCTGGTAGAACGCTCCACGAGGAATCAAAATTGCCTCCACAGGCTGACCTAATTGCAGGTTGAGGTAATAGGTCTGACCACTGCGGATGTTCTCGGGCTGCTGCTCCATGAACTTGAAGTCGGCCTTGAACTTGCCGTCGCGCACCTCGGGATAAACCTTACGGATCTGCGCCTGATAACGCTCGCTCTGTCTTTCAAAGGTAGCCTCCAAGCCAGGTGTTACTCGGTCGATATAATGTTCATCAATCTGGGCCTCGATTTTATAACTGTCCAGATTATTGATTTGTCCGATCTTGGTTCCGGCGCCCACCGATTGGCCCAGCACCACGTCCAGCAAGCCCAATTCACCGTCAATGGGAGCCTTGATGGTCAGGTTGTCCTTACGCCGACGGATCATCATCATGTTCTGGCGCATGTTCTCGAGGCTCTCGCGCATCTGGGTGATTTCCACCGAGCGGTAGAGGCTATCCTGCTTGGCGCGGTTCTCCACCAGTTTCAGGCGGCTGCTCGACAGTTCGTAGTCCTCTTCGGCCTTTAGGAAGTCCTCTTTGGCGATGAGGCCGCTTTCATAAAGATCCTTCTGCGCCTCGTAAGTACGCTTGTTTCTACGCACTTCCATTTGCAGCTGCAGTTTCTCCTGTTCCACGCTCAGTTTCTGTTGTTCCATCTGGATCATAGTATTGCGTAGGATGTTCTCCTTCTCGGCAAGGTCGGCCTCAGAGTTGAGAATCTGCATGTCGAGGTTCTCATTGCTCAAGATAAGGATCACGTCGCCTTGGTTGACCTTGCTGCCTTCCTCGGTGACAATCTGCTGCACCACACCGCCTTCCAAGGGACTGATTTGTATGGTGGCCATCGGTGCCACCTGACCGCTGATGCGAATGTAGTCGTTAAACTCGCCTGAGGTAACTGTCCCGATAGTGACATTGTCCGCATCGATGCGAAGTTTCTTGGCATCATCCCTGAAAATAAGCCACATGATAAACACCAGTAGCAATGCTCCGCCCCAGAACGGCAAGGCTTTCTTAGTGAATGCAAGGGCAAGGCCTTTTTTCTTTTCGATTTTACGATCCATTGAGTCCATATTTCTTTATTTATTGTTCCAAATAAGAGATTCCACTATAATAATTAACCACGCTATTCTTAATGAATAATTGCAATCTGGCATTCATCTGTTCCGCCAAGGCGTTGAGATAGTTGTTGGAGGCGGTCTGATACTCGATGGACGAGATCAGGCCCTGCTCGAAGCGTTTGCTATTGAGGGTGAATGCTTCCTGCTGCAAGGCGGCACGGGTTTCGGCTTGGCGCAAGGCGTCGGCGGTGCCATCGCGGTCGGCAACGGCACGCCTCACCTCAGCCTCCACCGTTTGCAAGCTCTGCTCGTAATTGGCCACCGCACGGTCGTAGGCATTCTTCTTCTTTGAGATATTGGAATGTTTAGAAAGTCGATCATAAATAGGGATGTTCAACGAGATTTGCACGTACTCGCCTCCATTGTTTTTGAGTTGATTGAAATATGGCATCGGTACATAACCGGCCTTCCCTGGATAGGTGAAGTAGCTCGATGACCAGCCGCCATAGAGTGATAGTGTCGGCAACATCTGCCAACGGGCGGTCTTTAGGGCAAGACGTGCATTTTTCATCGTGCCTTCCGCCAACAACACCGATGGCATCTGCCGCTTGGCATGTGCAACCAAGGTTTGCGTCCCAACCCCTTGTATCGTCAACGGGACTTGTTGCGCCACAGCATCATCCACCTTCAACGGTTCCTCGACAGGCCAAAACATCACGTCCTTCAGAGTAATAATTGCATTGTTGAGATTGTTGCTGCAGATGGTCAGTTGGTACTGTCGCTCAGCAAGATCGCTCTGCATCTGAACTACGTCGGCATGGGATTTCTGTCCCAATCCTTCTTGCTTCTGAGCTAACTGTAATGCCTTCTCCGCCGTAGCCACCTGAGCTTTCAAAGCCTTCTCCATTTCAGTAAAATAAAGCACATTGCAATAGGCCTCCATCGTAGCAAGACTAATTTGGTCTTCCAACTGCTGCTCTTTCGTAAGGCCCATCTCCTGGGCGGTTTTCGTAATCTTGAGGTTGTTCACCGCCTGAAAGCCATTGAACAAAACGATACCCGCCGATAGGCTGTAACCATGATGAAACGAAGTCGTGAGGCTATAGGTGTTCGTCTCCGGGTCGATGCTACGACCGAAGTTGTAATATGCATAAGTGTTGCCACTTATCTCGGGCGTAAAAGCATTCAAGATGGCATTACGCCTATCGATTTGAGCATCACGGTTATCAGCTTGCTGAATGCGTATCTTGGTGGAGTGCTCCACAGCATAGCGCATACATTCCTTGAGGTTCATTGTGACGGTGTCCTGGGCCTTGACGATGGTCAAGGCACCGAGGAACAACACCGTCAAAAAACCAAATCTATTTACTCTCATGTAAACACACATTTAATATGTGTGTCAAACAGAGAGCATTTGCTATGCCAAAATTACAAATAGTTGATTATTAGTTAATTGTAATTATAGAATTTTATAAAGTGTAAAGATATTTTACAGTGGATGTAAAGATATTTTACAACCAAAATCAAGAGATGATACCCCTTTTGTTTTTTCGTTTTGAACTTCCTGAATCGCTGCTCTTTCTTTTTGGTGCCTTCGGCCACTAGAACACATCGGAGTTCCTCTCGAGAAAAGCTTTCGGGACACCGCTACACTGCTACAGTGCTACAGTTCGCGGGAAGCTGGTTTTTGAACTGTAGCACTGTAGCACTGAGACGCAGCGAAAAAAGTTTTTAACTCTAACCTAAGTCTAACCTAACTCTAACTTAAGTCTAACTTTTAAAAAACCAAAAACCATGGAAAAAATTACTTCATTCTTCCAATTTACCGGTCCCGCCGGTTCGAAGATGTTAAACGAAAACTCCCCGTAGGAAAATGATCCCGCAGGGAGTTTTTTAGCAAATCTAAGAAGTGATCTTACTTGACCTCCTCGAAGTCGGCGTCGGTGACGTTGTCGTCGTTGCCCTTGTTGCCGTTGTTCTGGCCAGGGTTGCCGCCTTGGAAGCCGCCTCCCATGTTGTTCGGGTCGAAGCCGCCTTGTGGGCCTCCTTGAGCACCAGCGTTCTTGTACATCTCTTCGCTGGCCTTCTGCCACATAGCGTTCATCTCGTTCATGGCGGCGTCAATGCCGGCGATGTCTTGAGCCTGATGAGCGGTCTTCAGCTTACCAAGGGCGCTCTCAATCTCAGCCTTCTTGTCAGCTGGGAGCTTGTCGCCGTATTCCTTCAGCTGCTTCTCAGTCTGGAAGATGATGCTGTCGGCTTGGTTGAGCTTGTCGATACGCTCACGTTCTTTCTTATCGGCTTCAGCGTTGGCTGCAGCTTCGTTCTTCATGCGCTCGATCTCGGCGTCGGTCAAACCTGATGAGGCCTCGATGCGGATGCTCTGGGTCTTGCCTGTAGCCTTGTCCTTAGCGCTGACGTTCAGGATGCCGTTGGAGTCGATGTCGAAGGTGACTTCGATTTGCGGGATGCCACGTGGCGCTGGCGGGATGCTGTCGAGGATGAAACGACCGATGGTCTTGTTCTGGTTGGCCATAGGACGCTCGCCTTGCAGTACGTGGATTTCCACGGAAGGCTGGTTGTCCACTGCGGTGGAGAACACTTCCGACTTCTTGGTCGGGATGGTGGTGTTGCTCTCGATGAGCTTGGTCATCACACCGCCGAGGGTCTCGATACCCAGTGACAGAGGCGTCACGTCAAGCAGCAGCACGTCCTTCACCTCGCCGGTCAAAACGCCGCCCTGGATGGAGGCACCGATGGCGACCACTTCATCAGGGTTGACGCCCTTCGAAGGCTCCTTCTTGAAGAAGTCGCGGACGATGTTCTGGATGGCAGGGATACGGGTTGAACCGCCCACGAGGATCACCTCGTCAATATCACTGACGCTCATGCCGGCATCTTCCAAAGCCTTACGGCAAGGTTCGAGGGTGGCGTGGATCAGATGGTCAGCCAGTTGTTCGAACTTGGCGCGGCTCAAGGTGCGGACCAGGTGCTGCGGGATGCCGTTGACAGGCATGATGTAAGGCAGGTTGATCTCGGTCTCGCTTGAGGAGCTCAACTCGATCTTGGCCTTCTCGGCAGCTTCCTTCAGACGTTGCAGAGCCATCGGGTCCTTACGGAGGTCGATGCCGCTGTTGTCCTTCATGAATTCTTCAGCCAGCCAGTTGATGATGACTTCGTCGAAGTCGTCTCCGCCGAGGTGGGTGTTACCGTTGGTGGATTTCACTTCGAACACGCCGTCACCAAGTTCCAGGATGGAGATATCGAAGGTGCCGCCACCGAGGTCATACACAGCGACTTTGGCATCGCTCTTTTTCTTATCCAAACCATAGGCAAGAGCAGCAGCGGTAGGCTCGTTGACGATACGGCGCACTTTCAAGCCGGCGATTTCACCAGCTTCCTTGGTGGCCTGACGTTGTGAGTCGCTGAAGTATGCCGGCACGGTGATGACGGCTTCGGTCACGGTCTGGCCGAGGTAGTCCTCGGCGGTCTTCTTCATCTTCTGAAGCACCATGGCGGAGATTTCCTGCGGGGTGTAGGTCTTGCCGTCGATGTCGATACGCGGGGTGTTGTTGGGGCCCTGGATGACTTTGTAAGGCACACGCTTCATCTCGGCTTCGACCTTGTCGTAGGTCTCGCCCATGAAACGCTTGATGGAATAGATGGTGCGTTGCGGGTTGGTGATGGCCTGACGTTTGGCAGGTTCGCCGACCTTACGCTCGCCGTTGTCGGTGAAAGCGACAACGGAAGGGGTGGTGCGGTGGCCTTCGCTGTTGGCGATGACGACCGGCTCGCTGCCTTCCATGACGGAAACGCATGAGTTGGTGGTTCCTAAATCGATACCAATGATCTTTGACATAATTTGTTTCTCCTATTTTTAATTTGACTAATACTTTTCGGTTTTGAGGGTCGCCTTTTGATTTGGTGACGCCCTCCGTTAGTCAAGGATTATGCCAAAGGGAATTTTGAGTTTGGGGCTGACAAAATGGCAGCAATTGTCAACGTTTTTTCTTAAAGAAATCTGTCAATAAAGCAAGGCACTCCTCCTTCTTTACGCCTGTAACAAGCTTAGTCTTAGGATGTAACATGTTGCCATATTTAGAGAATCCATTCTTGGGATCGTCGGCTGCATAGACCACCTTGCCAACATGGGCGTGGGCGAGGGCACCGGCGCACATGGGGCAGGGCTCCAAGGTGACATAAAGGGTGCACTCGTCGAGGTATTTGGCACCAAGGGCATTGGCTGCCGCAGTGATGGCGAGCATCTCGGCATGGGCGGTCACGTCGTTGAGCCTCTCGGTTTGGTTATGAGTGCGGGCGATGATCTTGTCGTTGCAGACCATCACCGCTCCAATGGGAATCTCATCGTCTTCCAGGGCTTTTTGGGCTTCCATTAAAGCCTGTTTCATATAATATTCGTCGGAAAACACGGTAATCATGAGAGTTGGGAATTAGCGGTTGAGAGTTGGTAATTGTCCCAGTCGCGACCGACGGGGAATTTCTCGCGGAAACTGTGAAGTTTTTCGTAATCCAAAGTAAACGGGACAACGGCCTCCATATCGGATCTCGCCATGCAGATGACCTCACCTTTGGGATTGATGATTTGCGAATCGCCGCTGTAATGAACGCCTTCGGGGTCATCGCCTATGCGGTTTACCCCGATGAAGTAGGCTTGGTTCTCAATGGCGCGCGCCATTAATAAGGTGTCCCAAACAAAGATTCTTGTCGAAGGGAAATTGGCCAAATAGATACCCAAATCATAGTCATACTGGCCGTTTTGATAGCGGTTCTTTGACCACACAGGGAAGCGGATGTCATAACAGACCATGGGCTTGATGCGCCAGCCGTTCAGCTCCACAACGAGGGGATCAGAACCACGTTCCACGGGCGGGGTCTCGCCCCCTAAGGTGAAGGTGTGCCGTTTGTAATACAGTTCAAAACTGCCATCGGGACGCATCCACACAAGGCTGTTATGGTAATGGCCTTTCTCTTCTAATAATAAAGTGCCGCAAATCACGGCATGAAGCGCTTGGGCTTTTTCCTTCAACCAGTTCATGGTGGGACCGTCAGGTGTCTCGGCAAACTTCACCGGATCCACCGGAAATGCCGTGTTAAAGGTTTCGGGAAGCAATACGAGATCCGTTCCGGGCTGCACTTCGGTCATCAGCTGATCGAAATGCGCACGGTTCCCTTCAGGGTCTTCCCATAGCAGGTTGGCTTGGATTAGGGTGATATTGAGGTTGTTCATAGATGGCTACAAAGATACGCTTTTTTGAAACGCCAACCGCTCGTCGCCATTCAAAAGATGAATGATGCCGCAATAATGATAGCCTCGTTTTTCCAAACCTTTTCGCATGATGAGGTTGTCCTCATGGGTGTCGATGCGGATGTTGGGCGCGATGGCTTCGCAGTAGTCCAATAAGGCTTCCAAAACACCGTGTGAATCTGGTGTGCTGGCGATACGGTGGATGACGTAATAAGGCTCATCGTCAAGCCACTGGCCGTCATAAATGATTTTATAGGTCACGTCGGGACCGGGGATAAAGGCAAATGTGCCGACGATCTCCCCTTTGCCGTCCATCATCACATAACTGTGGCCTTGTTCGATGTCGTTCTCGAATTTCTCCTGCAAGGGATATCCCTCAGGCCATTGGTTTATATTGCCATAGCTTCGCATGATTTCCCTTGCTTGATCACGAAGGTCCAAGATCACAGGCAAGTCGGCCATTGAAGCATGTCGGATGGTGTAGTTCATAGTCATTATAGTTTTAGGTATTCTCCTTTGATGGAGGATTCATAAAGTTCTGGTGAGATGCACGACTTGATGGCCTTAACGAAGATATTCATCATTTTTTCGTGAATGTAATCTTTACGTATGGCAAGGCTGATTACACGAGAGATTTCGGGTGCCACCACTGGGCGTAGGCGACGCATGGCTTTAGGACTCAATAGTTTTAGATGGGTTTCAGGAAGGATAGCCATGCCTCCGTTTTCATTGGCAATCTGAATCAGGATGCCCACGCGACCGCCTTCGTACATCTCTTCGTAGGTGTCTTTGTATGGATAGTCAAGGTCCTTTCTTTCCAACAGGCGGATGCCGTCTTTCATCACCCAAAGGGGAAAATCGGGCAAGTGGTCGCGCTTGATCACCTTATGCTTGTCAAGGATGTCATCGTCGGCGATGTAGGCAAAGAAACGCTCGTGGTACAACGGTAACTCAAGGATTTCTTTGTCGTCAACGGGCGCTGTAAGGATGCCCATGTCGATTTCAGCTTTCTTCAGGCAATCGATAATGGCAGCGGAGCGCATCTCCAAGGCTTGAAGTTTGATGTCGGGATAGAAGGTGTTCAGGTAGCCGAAGGTCTTGGGCATCAACACGGGCGCCACCGTCGAAATCATGCCGACTTTCAAAGGCCCTGAGGCGAGTGTCTTCTCCGATTGGGTCAATTCGACCAGTTGTTTGGAGTGGTAAAGTACCAGTTTCGCCTCCTCAATGAGTTTTCGTCCGATCTCAGTTGCCTCCACGGGATGCGTGTCGCGCCTGAATATGGAAACATCCCATTCTTCCTCTAACTTCTTGATCATCAAACTCAATGTCGATTGAGTCACGCCACAAGCTTCCGCCGCCTTTACAAAATAGCGGTATTCATCCACGGCAACGATGTATTCCAACTGCTGTAAGGTCATCTTCTTTATTGATATTTATCAATACAAAGATAAACAATATTGTATTGCCCAATAAAAAATCCCAAAATATTTTTGCTGCTTTCAAAAAAAGAAAAGATGCTCATTTTTAAGACCACGTTGCGGTTCATCGGTTTTGCCTTGCTGGGCATCTTTTTGCTTATGTCGTTTTCGGCACTCATCGCCTTTTTGAACGGCCGTGACGGTAGTCTTTATCCTTTGTTGATTTCCGCCGGAATCACGTTGGTCATCGCATTGGCATGTGTTTTGGGTACTAAGCCCAACCGTCGAATTGACCTAAAGACGGGTTTTTCCATTGTTACAGGTTGTTGGGTGGCGGCATGTTTCTTTGGCGCTTTGCCTTTTGTGCTGTATGGGCATGAGTTCACTTTTGTCAATGCGTTGTTTGAGAGTGTTTCGGGGTTTACCACCACGGGAGCGTCGATCTTGAACGATATTGAGGCGGTGCCAAAAGGATTGTTGTTTTGGCGTGTTGCCACATCATGGATTGGTGGCATCGGGGTGGTATCGCTGGTCTCGATAGTGGTCTCCTCGCGCAACGACAGCCATTCGCAACTGGCTGGCATGGAGCTGTCGTCTATTGCCAAAGAATACTACAGCGGTCGTCGGAGGCAGTTTATCTATCGTATCTTAGTGGTTTATGTGGGTTTGACTCTGATTTCGATTTATGCGTTGCATTTAGCGGGTATGTCGTGGTTTGATGCGGGCACCCATGCCATGTCAGCGTGCAGCACTTGTGGCTTTAGTACCAAGAATCTCAGTGTAGCAGCGTTCAACAGTCCGACCGTGGAAGCCATTCTTTGCGTTTCGATGCTGCTGGCAGGCATCAATTTCAGTTTGATTTTCTCCACTTTCTGGCCCAGCGGTCCCAATCGCAAGAATTTGTTCAACACCAAGATTGTAAGGGTCTTTCTGGGTGCTGTTTTATTGGGAATTCTTTGTATGACCCTTAATCTGTTGATGACCAAAACATATAGCACTTTCGGCGAAGCTTTCAGGGTGGCGTCGTTTCAGATGTGCTCCATCTCCACAACTACGGGATTTGCCACAGCCGATACGAACCTTTGGCCTGCTTTCAGTAAGGGCGTTATTATTATTGGATCTTTGATTTGTGGTTGTTCAGGGTCGACATCAGGAGGCATTAAGATCGACCGTGTGTGGTTCGCTTTAATAGGAACCTCTGAGATGGTTAAAACGTTAGCGCATCCCAACAAACACGATTATGTGCGGATGGATGGCATCACCAAAACCGAGGATGAAGTGTCGTCAGTCATTTCTTTCATCATGTTGTATCTGTTGATCGTCGTTGTTGGCATGGTGGTTTACACACTATGCGGAATGGATTTTCAAACCGGTCTGTCGGCTTCCATTGCTTGTGTTGGCAATGTGGGGCCGGGGTTTGGCGTTATTGGATCATTGGGCAATTATGCCGGCTTATCTGATTTTTTGAAAGTATTCAGTACGGTGCTAATGCTGCTCGGTCGACTTGAAATCTATCCAATTCTGATCGTCATTAGGAATATATTCATGAAAGACAGCTAAACCGTTTTGGGTTTTAAGTAATGGGCTCGTTCGTCTTCAGGGAACTTCTCGATGGCATAGCGGAGCATGGTGCGAGGCATAGTTTGGTAGCGAGTTGAAAGCCAGTCTTTCAGGCGATGTTCGTTGCGTTTGCCGGCTTCACGGAGGAGCCATCCGACAGCTTTTTGCAAGAGATCGTGTAAGGGTTGAGGCTTCTTCAAGAAGATTTCCGCAATGGCGTAGGTGTCGTCCAATTGGCCATGACGGAGAAATTGCATAGTGCTTACCATTCCGATGCGTTGTTCCCAAATGGTTTTGCCGTTGCGAGCGAGGTCATAGAGTAAGGTACGGTCTTTGTCGAGAAGCCAAACGCCCAGCAGCTCATAACAGGAAAGGTCAACTAAATCCCAATTGTTAATGTATTGGGTGTGATTGAGATAGAACTCAACGCATTGTTGCTGCAATGCCTTGTCTTTTTTGGCGTGTTTGAAAATTTCCACCAAAGTCAGCAGAGCAGCGAGGCGCATTTCATGGTATTCGGAGGTAATGCAGGTTTCAAGGTCGTCGAAAGATGTTTCTTTCCAACAAGCTTTCACTACCTCTCGGGTCACAGGTACTTTGATGCCGAGAAATCGGTCGCCTTCGCCGTATTGGCCCTTCCCAGTCTTGAAGAAACGCGACAGTCCTTCAACTTGAGCAGGGTCTTGATGGGCAAGAATCTCATTATATAATAGGACACTCATGATTTTTTCTTTTTGATTCCCAACACACACCACCTTATGAACGGGATCCTCTTGATGATTTCATTCAAAGCGAATGGGATGGTCATTACTGCTATGGTGAGGATGGCATACATCATCCAAGGAGCTAAATTGGTGTACATTTTCATCATGTATCCCAAAGCGGCAATCACCAGATAATGAACGATATAGAGGCCAAAGCTGTTTTGGGTCATATATTTTGCGAAGGCTCCTGTGCGGTTAAAGCGAGCCTTGAACCAAGCCATCATCGCCAAACACATCAACCATCCATAGAGGCAGTTGAGCCAGCTGCCCAGATACTGCGGCGAGGTGTTGTCCTGACCGAAGGTGGTGATGACCAACACAGTGCCTGAGATGACGGCACATGCCAATAGCGGAATCCAGGCTTTTCCCAGCTTCTCCTGCACGGCGTCGTGCGAAAACACAAAATAGCCCATGAGGAAAGGAACCATATAGAACAGGGGCTTGTATAAGTTATAAAGACCGTCCAATGATTCAGGGCGAGGATGCTTAACAAGCGTCTGCTCACCTGCCCAGAACAGCACTCCCAGCAGGATGACGACTACGAGATTAGCCTTTCCGCACCAGTTCCAGAATTTGTCTTTTGAGTCTATCGCCCGTACTAAAAGCAACAAAAGTCCTAGCAGCCAAAGCACCTGAATAAACCACAACGGTCCCGTGCCGCTTACGGCCATCATGGCATACTTTGCCACCACCGGTACTCCGTCGAACGCTCCTTGTCTGGAAGCCACAACGGTATTGAAATAGCCAACCATCCAGTGGAACACGAAGAGGCCAATCGTGCCTGGTACCAGTAACTTACGGGTACGAGCCTTGAACCATTCTTTGGCTGATTGTTTTTGCAATGCATAACGGGCGCTGATGCCTGCCAAAATGAATAGCAAAGGCATGAACCAAGGATAGAGGATATACATCACTATGTCTTGGTATTGTGGATGCTCTGGATAATCGCCGAAGCCGCCGATACCCCCGAACACACCTTTGTTATTGTAGAAATAGATGACGTGATAAAACAACACCAACAGCACTGTCACCCAGCGCAAATTGTCCATCCAATGCTTGCGTTCCATAGCTTAATCTCCTCCTAACACTTCATCGATTTTGTCCTGAAAAATTTCGGTTTTGACAACGGCCATGCCTTTTTTGTCGCCAAGGATTAAAAGGCTGTCGCCAGCCTTGATGCCATAAAGTTCACGTGCATCCTTAGGGATGACGATTTGCCCGCGGTCGCCCACTTTGACGACGCCAAAAATGTATTTGCCTTGATCTTCCAGCATGATTTATGTGTTTTGTATGAAAATTCATATTTTTCTGCAAAAATACATCTTTTTTTCAAAACAACACATAAAACGGACAAAAACTATAATTCCGATGACAGGTGCCATTTCCCGCTACCGTAGTTCTTGATGTCATAACCGTTAGCAGTAGGTAACCAGACTTCAGCAGTGGTGTTGGCTGGAATCACAATGTCCCACACAAAACGGTCTTTATCGCGTTTCCAATGGCTCTCAATAAGGCCAGAAACGGAATGGTAGGCGCAGTTGACATAGTCCAGTCCCTCGATGGGATAAGGCTTAAGTTGGATTTTGCTATAACCTGGTTCCAAGGCACGGATGCCACCAAGATACTCGTATTCCCAAAGGATAAGGTCACCCAGAAGCATCACATGGTTGCCGGAATTCATCGAAGGGTCGGCGGTGTTGCCGTTCCATAACTCCCAGATGGTGGTGGCACCGTTGCGGACCATATAGCCCCAGCTGGGGTAGGTGTCATTGGCGGCGATCTTCAAGGCAAGGTCACCTCGACCGAATTCTGTGAGGGTACGCATCAATTGCTGGATGCCGACCACACCGGTGGAGACGTGACCATCGCACTCGCGTTCAGTTTTGTCGACGATATTGTCAAAGACTTGCTGTCTCAAATCCATTGGCGCCATTCCAAACCATAGGGGCAGGATGTTGGCGGTGACGGTGTTGTTGCCGTAATAGCAATGGGTGTAGTTGAAGTATTTTTCGTTGAAAGCGACGGTGGCGTTAGAGATTTCCTCATTGAAGTACTTGATGTCGTCGGCAAGGTTTAGCACTTTGGCGAACTTGGCCATCTTGCCACAGAGGTAGCAGTAGAAAGGAGTGGAGAGCAGGGGGCTGTCAGTGATACGTTTAGGATCGTTGGAGTGAATCATTTCAAGCGATTCAGGCGGCATGCACCAGTCGCCGTAAGTGTCGCGGTGGATGATGCCGTCCTCTTTCATATATTGGTCTTTTATATGAAGCAGCCATTTTTTTAAAGCGGCGTAATGCTGACGGATGGGCTCCGTATCGCCAAAACGGGTGTAGAGCATGTCGGTAGCGGTGACCACGACGCCCGGCCATGTGAGGTTGTCAGTGTAGCCGCGCCAATAGGGTGGGATCACATTGGGCAGCGAGCCGTTTTCCCACTGGCTATCCTCGGCATCGCAGAGCCATTTGGCGTACAGCTGATGGTTGTTGAAGATGAACGACTCGCCATAGTTGCCCGTGGTGCGGTCGCCGGTCCACCCCATGCGCTCGTCGCGCTGTGGACAGTCAGTAGGCATGCTGCGGTAGTTGCCACGGATGCCCCAATATGCGTTATGGTACACGGCGTTGATGATCTCATTGGAACATTCAAACGAGCCTGTGAGGGGCATTTCGTCATAGATCACCCAGCCTTCAAAGTCATCCAGATCAGGCTTTTCGCAAAGGCCGGAAATCTCAACATAACGGAAACCATGATAGACGAAAGAGGGATGCCAATAGAGGTGAGAGTTGAGAGGTGAGAAATGAGAAGTATTGGCCGCAATGTAGCGATCAGTGCATTCTGCGCCTCGGAGGTTGGCGGTGTAAAGCAAACTATCAGGGGTAATGAGTTCTGCGAAGCGTAAGGTAATGGTGTCGCCAGGCTGTTGGTCGTGAATCTTCATGTCGATAAACCCCACCATGTTCTGACCCATGTCAAGCATCCATGTGTTGCCTTTTTGGAAAACACTGACGGGCTTCAATTTCTCCATCACGGTGATGTTGGGGTTGGGTTGGGGGCTGAGTTGGCCTTCGGGAGCGTCAACGAGTTCGGCTTGAAGCCAAGTGGCATCATCGTAACCAACTTGATTCCAATCGCCAAGATCGTAGTTTTCATCATAGGTCTCACCGTCGTATTCGTTGGCAGTGCGGATGGGTCCTTGGTTGGTGATTCTCCATGTTTCATCGCTGGTGATTATCTCCTTTTGGCCATCCTTATAAATCACTTCCAGCTGAAGAATCATTCTTGGTGTGCCAAAATTCGGCACAAATTCGGGACCATCCCAACCGTTAGCATTGGCGGTGTTGCGGATGGTGGTAAATCGTCCGCCTTCAAGGATTACGCCGATGGCATTGTTGCCTTGTTGGAGCATTTCGGTGACATCGTAAGTGTTGAAATACACTCGCTTCGGGTACCATGAAAGGGTTGGCTTCAGAAGCTCTTCGGGTGCAATCTCTTGACCATTCAAATAGGCGCTATACACCCCTATGCCGCTGACATAAAGCCGTGCTTCTTTGATCTCGTTTTGCAGTTCGAATTCTTTGCGGAGATAACGTGCTGCCAACCGGGTGTGGCCAACTAACACATCATCATCGAATTCATGTCCAATCCATTTTGCTTGCCAATCTTCTTGATCCAATAAACTGATTTCAAAGGATTGAATATCGCTTTCTACCTTTGTCCTTTTGCCGTTGGCGGTCACGGTTGCTATTACTTTCCAGTAGGCTTTGTCTCGACTTTTCAAGGCTGTTCCTTCGTAAGGGATATAAAGCATCTGGCTGGATTTCACTACGTGAGAATCCCAAAGGTCTCCGATACCTTTTTGAACGTTCTCGAACGTAGAGGCCACAATAACCTGATAACTCGTCTGAATCACGTTTTGCGCATCGGTTTCATAGTTCCAACTGAAGCGAGGTTGGTTGGTAGCCAAAGCTTGAGCATGGAATTGTTGCTCAACATTGGGGTTGACGATGCTGATATCCACTTTGCTGCATGAGGCAAAGCCTATAAATAACAATAGAAGTAGGAAGACACGTTTCATGGTATGTTATTTCCGCTCAAAAATATTTTCTTTTGTATTTCCTTCAGGTTCTTCTACTTGTAGTCCGCTGATGTTGTGATTGCAAACGTCGTCCAACACAATGGCGGTGCGATAGTCTTTCTTCAGTGCGGTCAGCTTTATATTTTTCATGGTCAGCCCATCTACATGGCGGACGAAGAAACCCCAGGCGGGAAGCTCTTCATGTTGCGAGAATTCGGGATAGGCCTTGGGCATCTCAGGTACTTTGTCCAGTTCATCAAGACCAACATAGGCATAATGCGGATCACCACCGCCAGGGAAGACGATCTCTATGTTCTCTAAAGTAACGTTCTTGATTTTACTATCCTTCAAGCCGATGATGCCGCAGGGTGAGATGTTGCGAGGCAGATCTTCCACGGGTCCTTCGTATTCATAACCGGTATCGGGTTTCCCGGCAGCTACTTCGCTATAGAGGTTCTTGATTGTGATGCCGTCCATGAAACTCTGCTTGTCACGACGGGCACCGATGTTGAGATAGATGGCATTACCTACGTTGATACCATATAGCGAGTCAACCAAAATGTTCTCGCAAATGCCGCCATCGACACTTTGGATGGTGATGGCGCTACGGTAGGTGTCATAAACGGTGTTGTTGATGATCTTCACATTCTTGAATCCGCCTGCGCCCATGGTGCCGAACTTGATGCCGCTGGCTGAGCTTCTGGCCGTACAGTTGCGAACCTCCACGTTTTGGCAGAGTTTCTTGGCGCTGTGCGACTTAAGACAAATGGCGTCATCTGAGGCATTGATGTAGCTGTTGGTTAAAAGGAACCCATCGCAATCCACGATATCGACGCCGTCGTTGTTCCAAAAGGCGGTGCTTTGCACCCTCACATTGTTGACTTTTACGTTCTCGCATTGGTCGTACATGCACACCCAATTGGCGGCATCGCGGAAGGTGACGTTGTCGACTTCCACATTTTTACATTCCCTGAATAGGAGCAGACGAGGGCGGAAGCCTTCACCCACACGGTCGTTGCTGAGTTTGTCCTTCATCAGACCTTTATGCACCAGATCAGTGCAGTTATTTCCTAACTCACGTCCTTGTCCTTCAATGCAGCCTCCACTGTTGTAGATACCAAGAAGCTTGATATTCTCCACTCCTTCTGCCATAATGAGGGCATGGTCGTTGGTGGCATTAAGTCGGTCGTAATCGAAAGGATTGGTACTGCCTACAAGGATAGCGCCTTCCATCAGTTCAATGGTGACATTTGACTTCAGATGGATGCTTCCTGTGAGGTAACGGCCTACCCAAAACCTTAATGTGCCGCCACCTTGCTCGGCAATCCAGTCAATAGCGAACTGGATGCTTCGGGTATTCATCGTCACGCCGTCGCTGCGGATGCCGAATTTTGAGGCGTTATAGATGGGTTTCTGGTCTTGAGCGATGGCTTGGAAGCTCATCAAAAGAGCGAAACAGAAAAGAAGGATGTGCTTTTTCATAGTCTTTCAGTTTGATAAAGTTTTACTGGCCCCAACAAACCCATAGGTTGCAAAGGCTGGTCTCTTTTAGGATGATTGACGTATATCCAGGTGGTTGGATTCTCTTCTTTAGTGATGGTTTTCATGTAATTGCCCAGGGTGGTGGTGACGCGAATCTCGAGATCGTTATCGCCCTCGTGGAGTAAATCTTTGATGTCGTAGATGCGGCGACCGTAGTATTTCACGCCAGCGGATTGGCTGTTGACAAAGACTTCGGAAACACCTTCCACTTGACCTAGGTCAAGGATGTCAGCATTTGCAGGAATGGTTTTCCGATAGACGATGGTTCCAGCGAAATGCTGAGTTTCGGGAAGGTCTTTTAGGTCGAATAGCGTGTCGAAATGGGTGCAGATGGTGGTGTTGAGGCGAGCATGAATCAACTCAACATCCCAACCCTCAACGGCACTACGCAACTCCCTTCGGTTCGTTTCTAAGGTGCCTTTTGGGGCACCCTGCACGCCAGAAGGGTTCATCCGCTGAAAGACGATCAATACTGACTCGGCGGGACCCAAATCAAAATCGTAACAACCAGATTCATCCAATGGCAAAGGATAACGTTCCCCAGTGTGAAGGTCCCAGATCCAGGAATATTTCTTGTGGGTCAACTCACGATGGAAAGTAATCTTGGTTTGATGTGACTGATACCGATGCGAATTGATCAGGAAGATCATCTCGCTGCCGTCATCGGTGGTGTAACGGTTTTGCATCACAAAGGGATCGGGAGTCTCAATGTCGAGGTAATGAGGCAGATTGTAACAGTGCATCAGGTTGTCGTACCATGTAATGAAGCCTTCTTGAGGGGGCTCGACAAAGGCAAAACGGTCTTCATAGCACATAATCTGTTCAAAAGTCGAACGAACAATGGAGTCTTTCTCGGCGATATTGCCTTTTAATCCTAGTGATTTGTACGGGATGGTATCGATGCAAAGCAACTTTCCCCCGCCTTCCACGAATTGCAGTAATTGTTGTGAGGTTTCGGGATGAAGGCTCTCTACATCGATCAACATCAAGGTGTTGTAGCGTCGTTCACCATAACAGAATTCGCCATGATGCATCTCGCCTTCATTAATGATGTTCTCGCTCACATAATCTACGCCCCCGCCGCATTTATTAATGGCTTCCCAGATCATGGTCTTGTAAGGGGCTCGGGTGGTGTTGGGGAATGGCTCGTTTTGCATCCCGATGGTGCTCCACATATCGTTTTCGGGATTGAGAATGGCAATGTCGGCGTAATAAGTGCCATGTTGTAAGGTGTACGCCAACCTGGCCTTGTAGTCGTTGTAGACCTTGAAATATGGCCACCAAGGGTTGTTCTCGCTGTAATAGGCCCCGTAACGGACCCAGCCAGGGAATGGGACTTCCAAGTTGGGCGAGTAATTGAATCCATGGAACACGCTGTGGGTCACTCCCGAAATGGCGCTCTGGTCACCGCCGATCTTCAGTTGCTCCAAGGTCATGTTGAACACGGTGTAGGTATTGGTCATTTCCTCGCAGCTGACGATGCGGTTGCCAGCGAGATGCGCTGCCGACGATACGAATTTGTTGACCATAGTATAGGCGCGGCCACGGCGATAATCCGTTTCCGACATTTCCTCCCCGGGCTTGTGTTTTAACCAGTTGGTTGTCCAAGACTCGCCTTCGGGGATATCATAGCCCATAGTATTCTCCAAGGGATAGAACCCCCGTCCGTAAGCTTGAGCACGGGCTTTCACACCCAAGGCATGGCACCATTCCAGATAAGTGGCAGTAAACCGTTCTTGCATCAACTGAGCCTTGAAGTCCTCGAAGTCGTAACGGGCTCGCTCCACCATTTTTTGAAAATCTTCGGTTACAGGAACCACGGGATTATAGTTGAGTGCACTGCCCATTGAGCCAATCTTAAAGAGAACAAAAGGTAGCCACTCAGTGATGTCGTAACCATAGCGTTTTTGGAATTCAGAAGCCATGTCAGAGGTCCAATTAGCACCTTCCAACTCCATGCTGTCGGTGAATAAAGCTCGGATGCGACCTTTCAACGGCCCGATGCGACCCTCAATGGAATCGGACATGTTGTAGAGATATCGGTTGACCGCTTCGGTGTTGAAATGGTCGAGCACGGGCCCCGCTGCACCAGGTGCCCCGTTGATCACCTCCAAAAAGCCATTAATCTTCACTAATGCGGCCAATGTGTAGTCTCCTTCGGGAATCTCAATGGTGAAGATGCTGTCGGCTTGCCAAACATCAATACCATCGTTGACACTGGAAGCAGGGTTGGGATACAACCGCAACAGCATCAATTCCTTGGTGTTATCTTTGTAGGGTGAGCTGACTTTTGGCATGGCCTTCGAGCAGAGGCTATCGCGAATAATGGTCAAAGTAGTTGGCCCCGTCACGGGTTCGGAATAGTTGACCACGATCTGTGCCCGCTCGTTTTCATCGAGAAACTCAGCTCCGAAAGGCCATCCAGAACCGACCAAAAGGTCACATGTCATATCTAACGAATCTGCTTCATCGAAGCACACTCGGAGCATGTCGATCCATTCGGGACTAAGCCATTGTAGCGAGACCTTCTCAAGGCTGTCGCAATAGGAAGGGAAAGCTATGGGGTTGATTTCTATGCCGCCGATACCGGCCTCTTTGAGGAGCCGCATCTCGCGCACTAACTCATCGGCTTCAACCTTGTCGCCATTCCACCACCAGCGCACAAAAGGACGGTACTCCGAGGATGGTTGCCGAAACCCCTCGTAAAGCTGTTCCGTTGTCAGTGTGCCGTGCTTGGGCGTACACTGGCAAAGTAGTAACATCCCGACTATGAATAGTAGTCTTTTCATGGATGCAAATATAATGAAAAAGTAGTACCTTTGCCAAATTCTATGAGTAATGGTTATGACCTCGAAATACGACACCTGCTTCTTTGAACGCTATGCGATGTACTCGCTGGAAGCCCTGTTGGGCGAGCGGTATGCACATCTGGTCAATGCCGACAGGCCAGACTTGCAGGATGAGGAACAAGGCATCGGGATTGAAGTGACCAGAGCCATCACGGAGGACAAGAACGTGGCGAATTCACTCATCAACGAGATGGCAGGAAGGACAGTGAAAGAGGTGGACGAAGACCTATTGAAGATTCAGGAAAGCGGCTATTCCTACGGCTTGGATTTGAACTATTCCGTAGGCTCCAACGAGTATAACTACTGGGCTTTGGCTCTGCCCATGAAACGCATCCTCGAAAGCAAACTTTGGAAGGTCAACAATGGGTTTTATGGTGATTTCAAGGAGTTTGGGCTCTATGTTTTTACGAAATATGACTTGGTGGCTGACGAGGTGAACGAGATCATCGGCTTTATGATGGATGCCCAACAAAGTCGCCCTGTTCGTTATGAACATCTTTTCATCTCACAGATCGAGACTCTATTCGATTGCGACCTTCGCCAAGGTGATTTCGATTGTTTCCCCATTGACTCAAGGCTCAGACGAAAATTCTATTATAAAGCGATAAAATAAAAGCATTATGGCTGACGGATATTTGGAAAAACGCTATGAAGAGGTCTTTGGCAAAGGCGCTAAGAAGACCGTTGTGAAGCACACTTCTATCGATACCTTATTTGAGAAAAACCGTAGCTATCGTGGCTACCAAAAGGATTTTGTGGTGAAGCGTGAGATGTTGGAACGTATCGTGGCGGTAAATACAAAGATTGCCTCAGCTAAGAACCAACAAGTGCTTCGTTTTAAACTCGTTACTAAAGAAACAGGTGCCGACACCATCGTGCAAAACATGAAACTGGGAGGCTTGCTGCCAGAATTGCATCTCCCGTTCGAGGGCACGGAGCCGAACGCCTTCATCATCATTTGCAGCACCATTCCTGAAAACAAGTTCGTGGACATCGATTTGGGTATCGCAGCCCAAAGCATGCTGCTGAAAGCCACCGAGATGGGTCTCAACGGTATCATGATAGGCGCTTTCAACAAGGCAAAAATCACCGAGGCGTTCAACCTGCCATACGAACCGCTGCTCATCCTTGCTATCGGCAAAGGCAATGAAAAAATCGAGCTTCAACCCGTTGACGAAGGGGAGAAGCTGGCTTATTACCGCGACGAAAAAGGCACCCAATACGTTCCCAAAATCCGTTGGGAACAGCTGATGATTCAGTGAAGTAATTGTTTTTTGATGAAAGCCTTACGCTCCATATGGTTTCTGCAGGTGCTAGCCGTTATGGCATGCTTCATGGCTTCGTGTGGCCAGCCTAAGGTTCACCCCCTTCCTACCATTGACATTGAGGCCGAGGACATTCCCTGGGATCATAAAACCCATTGTTTCGTCACGGTAACGGATGGCGAGACGCAAAGGATGGAAAACGGGAAGATCAAATGCCGTGGCGGCAGTTCCAGCGCTTTCCCCAAGCACTCCTTCTCACTGAAACTGGATCACGAGCTGTCTTTGTCAGATCTTCCCAGACAACGGGCATGGGTGTTGAATGCCAATTACATTGACAAGACCATGATGCGCCACAAGCTGTGTTTTGATCTTTTCAGGGAGATGAATCCGGATAAGAACCTGGCATCCCGATGTGCCTATGCCAACGTCACCATGAATGGGGAGTACTACGGCCTTTTTGTGCTCATGCAAAAGCTCAACGCCGGCTCGCTTGGCCTGGACAAGAAAGACAGCCTTGCGGTGATTTTCAAGGATCCGCCCGTTTTTTGGGGAGACAACAGACGTGAAAACATTCAGGAGCCGGGGAACTACTTTCAACAAACCTTTCCCGACCTTGTGGATGACGACAGAAACGGCGATCTTGAAGCGGTCATGCAGTTCTTGGTTCATGCGGACGACAGCCTTTTCGCCCAAGATATCGGCAATTACTTCGACCTTGAGAACGTGGTCGATTGGCATCTGCTGCTCATGTTCACCAATAACGGTGACGGCGTGATGAAAAACTTCTATCTCTATAAACGCGACAGTCGCACCCCCTTCAGTATCGCCATTTGGGATTGTGATGCCGCTTTTGGACGGGATTGTGATGGGGAATACAATATGAGGGAGCACTTGCCAAACTTCGATAGGAATCTGTTGCTCAACAGGTTGCGGAACAACCCATATCTCAATTACGATGCTCGGTTAAGGCAACGTTACCGCGAGTTGCGTGAAAACGGTTTGTTCAGCAAACGGCATGTTGAAGCGATGATTAAAGAGAACGACAAGATCATCAGAAATGAAGTCGGTCGTAATTTTGAGCAATGGCCGGTCAACAGCGCTTTTTATTATGACACCTGCAACTACGAACAGGAACTCCAGATCATGCGCGACTATCTGAAAATCAGCATTCCACAACTGGACAGGGAGATGGGTTACTGATTAGAACTGGAAGTAGATAAACGACTGTAGGTCAGCGGTGATAAACTGATAAATCACAAAGACAACCAAGACACATACCACTACCATCAATGGCAAAGGCATGTTGGCAAACCAGATGCGGTAACGACGCTTGAAGTTCTCAGGCAGCCAATGGATAATCATGCCTAAGATAATCATCAGGAACACGTTGCGGTATTGATGCGCCATGGCGGGAATCTTGTCGAGATCCCAATGGCTACCAATCTGATTGACCATGTTTTTTGCGGTATTCCAAGCGGTTTCGTTGGCTTCAGCAGGATCGAGGTTGGAGCCGCTACGGAAGAACAATCGGGTGAAGGTGATGAAGGTGAAGGTCTGGAAGATAGCCCAAGCATCAGCCAACCACTGGAAGGCGTCGGTTTGAGCTTTTTTATTGAAAATCAATGTGTAAGCAAGTCTTATGACGTTTCCGATGAGGATAATGAAACACCACACAAAGAACATGCTGAACACGGGGTAAGGTACATAAAGGCTCAGCAGCCTCAAGGCGATGGTCACCGTTAGGATAAACAAGGTGCGGGTGGCGTTGCTCCAGTCTTTCCAGAACTTGTAAAACACCATGCCGATGCCGTTCAAGCCGCCCCAGATCATAAAGTTCCATGAGGCGCCGTGCCATAAGCCACCGAGCAGCATGGTGTCCATCGAGTTGATGTTGGTGGTGATCTTCTTTCGCTTTTCAGGCTTGAAGATGGCTACCAAGGCGATGATGAGTGCAAGCACTCCAACGCCAAGCCCAACCCACCAACTGCCGCTCAAAAACACAGCGATGGCAGCGATCATGGTGATGATGCAGAACGAGCCAAAAGTGGCATTTCGGTTGCCGCCCAAAGGAATATAAAGATAGTCCTGTAGCCAACGTGAAAGCGACATGTGCCAACGTTTCCAGAACTCGCCAGGGTGCTTGGCCTTATATGGTGAATTGAAGTTTTTCGGCAGGTAAAAGCCCATCAGCATGGCTACGCCAATGGCGATATCGGTGTAACCTGAGAAGTCGGCATACACCTGCAGCGAATACCCGAACAGAGCGCAAAGATTCTCGAACCCTGAGTATAACAGCGGGTTTTCGAATACTCGGTCGATGAAATTCACTGCAATATAGTCGCTCAAAACGATCTTCTTGATCAAGCCGTTCATGATCCAGAACACGGCGATACCGAACTGGCGACGACTTAAGAAATACTTCTTATGCAACTGCGGGATAAACTCGTTGGCCCTTACAATAGGACCTGCCACCAATTGCGGGAAGAAGCTCACGTAAAAGCCGAAGTCGAGGATGTTACTTACAGGCTCGATGCGCTTGCGATACACATCCATGATATAGCTGATAGCCTGGAAGGTATAGAACGAGATGCCTACTGGCAGCAGGATGGTGTCGACGCTGAAACGGTTGGTGCCCGTCACCTGGTTGCCAATCCACGAAAACACATCGAACACCTCGAAGTGGGCGCCAAACAGGTTGTTGACCACATCAGTGATGAAATAGGCGTATTTAAAGTAAAAAAGGATGGATAGGTTAACGATGATACTGATGGCTAACACGATGTTGCGACTCGAATCCCGCTTCCTCGAATGAAGCCACTTGGCACCAAAGAAATTGTAGAGCGTGATGAAGATCAGAATCAGCGTGAAGAGGCCGCTGGTCTTATAATAGAAGAATAGGCTGACGAAGAACAGGAAAGCATTTCGGAGCAGGCATTTGTTCTTGATCAGGCTGAACACGGCGAAGACGATAGCGAAGAAAGCCCAGAAATAGAACTGGGTGAACAACAGGGGATGAGCCTTGTCGAACGAGAACAATTTCTGAACGAAATCGAGTGCTATGTCGGTGAAACTCATCATCTTGCTTTATTGTTAAGATGTTCGATATAACGGTCCATCAAAGCGTTGTAAAGCAGATCGCCAATGAGGCTGTAGCCAGTATTGGTGAAGTGGATCTTGTCTTTCTGCGCATAGCCTTCCTTCTCCCATTTCGCCATGGATTTGAGTCCGCCCATGATGTCGAAGAAGTCCCACACGGCGGCGTTATGCTGTTGGCCGAGTTCCAAAAAAGCCTGCTCGGTCACCAAACCGTTGGGGTTGACTTCGTATTTTTTTCTGCTGACTTTCTTGTAGCTGTCGTTGTTGGTCACCAAAAGCAAGGCGCAGTCGGGGCTGACGCGATGGATGATTTCAATCAAGGTATCGTAGTCGCTCATGAACTGCTCCTTGGTGAAGGTGTCGGCGGCGGCATCGTTGATGCCGATGCCGAAGATGACGAGGTCGGGATGGACCAGTTTCAGGTCGCGTTCCAAATCCTCACAGCTGAGATAGGAGCAAACCTTGGCACCGTTGACGCCGATGCCGTGATAGGTGATGCCGGGCATGCCGTTGTCAAGATAAATGCCTGTGACGGTAAAAGTTCCAGGTACCTGGTCGAAATCGACGTATAGCGAATCGGTGTAGTCGGGGAGGAGGAAGGTGAAAGAGCCTTCTTCCTCATTGAAGGTGCCGTAGATGGTGTCTTGGTTGAAATGAACCACGGGGACAATGCTGTCGTTGTCGCCATAACCGAGGATCTTCACGTAGTTGAAATCGAAAGTGGGCGAGAGTTCAGTTGGTTTTTTTTCTCGGGTAACGATGCTGAAGCTGGCAGTGGTGTCGGAGGTAGTCACGGAGGCGCCGGCCAGTCCCAAGCGTGTGTCGAAGGCAACGGCATTGCGGCAGTATTCCCACTCGCCGGTTCTGAACACACTGAAGCTGCTGGGCGTGTTGGTCTTCATGAATGGGAAGATGAGTCCACGGCCAGCGGTGAGGCCCGGGAAGAGGTTGAGAAGGTTGTTGCGCATGGTTTGCGAGAACACACCGGCTTGCACGTGCGAGCCGCCAATGTGCATGATGCTGACGTTGCCTCGGCCAGTGAAAAGCAAGGTGTCGAGCTTGTCGAAGAATAGCTCCATGGCCAGACTATCACCAGGATAGATGAGGCGGTTCAACTCAAGGTTGGCGAACGAGCATTCCTCTGGAATGGGACGTTTCACCGGACCTTGCGCATAGGTCAACGCACCACACAACAGCAGCAATATGAGGAAGAGTCGTCTCATTCGTAATAGAATTTCGTGGGTTTGAACTTGTATTTACGGGCTTCCTTCTCTTTCTCGATGGTTTCGCGATCCTTGCTCATGAACTCAACGACCTCTTCTTCTGGAAGACGCTTGCGCAGCTCGTAAAAGTCGTGGTAGATGATGAGCGACTTGGCCAGGTCGTTGCCGATTTCTTGGGCACCGAGCAAGGTGAAATGGATGTGGTCCGGACCAGCCAAAGGCGGACGGTGTTTCACATATTGTGCCATCGAACCCACGCCACCCATCACGCGGAACATATCCCAATAAGCCACCTCATTGCGCAGCGTCATGGATTTGAGCGAGTCGTTGAGTTCGGGAAGTCCCGGCCAGGTGCCGATCTTGCCGTTGACGCTCTTGCCCATGTCGGCGGGACCAATGAACAGGAAGGTGGCTTGAGGAGCCACTTCCTTAAGGTATTTGATCTGCTTGTCGAGCTCTTCCATGTAGCTGGCGATGTTCTTGGTACCATAGATACTGGGCATTCGGTTGCCACCGAACTGCAAGAGGATCATGCTCGCATCCAGCGTCTTGATGGAATTCATCATCAAAGGCTTGTTGATCCTCGTGAAGATGGTACCAGAGCAGCCTCTCAAAGCGTTATTATCGACAGCTACACCGTAATCTCCGTCGAGCATGATACCATAGATTTCCGCACTGCCTTGCATGGTGATGGTGCCTTTGCTGATGTTGCCAGGAAGCTCCCAAGTGATCAGCGTGATGCCTTGGTTGGCCTCATACTCTTTGGTGTCACATTGTACGTTGTCGGCTTTCAGCGTAGCCTTGAAGCCATTGCTGTTGTTGCCGATAAGCATGGCTACATGCGATATCTCCTTGACTTTTTCAAAGGCCTGCGAATGTTTAGTGGTGCTGAAACTCACGGTTGATAATCCGTTGGTCTGGCAGAACTGGGTCATGATGCCATAACGGTTGTGCGAAGCTTTATACGAAGTAGAGTCACCTACCAAGGCATACCGTACGAGGTTCCCCGAGTAGCTTTGCGTCAGGGAGATGGACGAGATTCGCTTGATGGCGGAAATCATGCCGGGGCCTGAGCCACCGAAGACTTCCTGTAGTCTTTGACGAAGCACCGAGGTGATGCGGTCCATCTCGATTTGGGAGTCACCGTAATGGATTACACGGTAAATCTTTTGGTCGCGTTGTGCGTTTTCTAAAAGATAAAATAGGCTGTCGAAATATGAGTAGTCGTTGTTGGGCAGATAGATGCGGTTCGGGTTAATGGTTAGGTAGTCGCGGAAAAACTCAAGACTGTCGAGCAAGGTCTCCGACACCGTCATCTCAAAGCTTTTGCTAACGTTGCTCAGTACGGAATCTACATCAATAGCATCAGTTTCACCCATCTTGTCCTCCTCGTAGGAAGGGAATCGTAACGTAAGCGACCCGGTTTCAACCCCTTCGGCAGGAAAAACGTACCATCCGAGGCCCAAGAGGACAAAAACGGACAGAATAAACAGCAGTGTATGCGATGTTTTCATTGCTTGATTTTCAGTTTTTGGTTTTCGCGGATGAAGTCGCTTTTTAGGTTATTCCACTTCTTGAGGTCAGCCACAGTGACGTGGTGCTTCTTGGCTATCTTACCAAGCGTATCGCCAGATTTGACAATATAGGTGATGTATCGGGAGTCCTGTTTTGGCTTGGGAAGTTTGACGTTTTGCGGCACTTTGGCTTTTTCTTTTTTGACCACGGGTTGTGGCTTCGGGATGGAGTCGCAATGCCGAGCCTGGAAGCTTCTGACGTAGGCGGGGCTGTATAAATAGGCGCAACAGCACAGGTCCCAGTTGCCGAATTCAGAGTAAAGATCACGGAGATAGGAGGTTGCAGCTTTGGCAGCGGCCTCTTCATCGTATCGTTCATCGATGGTGTCGTTCACGACCAGTCCGTAACGTAGGGCCACCAAGGTAGGCATGGCCCATGAACCGACCCGGTCAGGGCTTTCGTTGAAGGTTCCCAGGCTTTTGATCGTGTTGGAAAGTTCCGTCATCTTCGTCTGAAGCAAGGTGGTGTCCGTATCCAAGCAGGGCTCGCCATGCAGGGTGATGCATGACAAAACCAAGAGAATCAACAAGTTCAGGTGCTTTTTCATCAGACGAAACGGATCATTAAATAAATGGCAAAATTAGCGTTTTTTTTCCTAATTTTGCCATTTCAAAAATTTGAAGAAGAGAATGGAGCAACAGGATAGGACTAAAGAACTGGAAACCAAAGATATAAAATCGCTGCTTTGGATGTATGCCATGCCTGCGGTGGTGAGTCAGGTCATCGCTTCGGTATACAACATTTGCGACCGGGTGTTCTTGGGGCAGTGTGTGGGCGCCTTGGCTATCGCCGGACTGGCCATCACCATGCCGATCATGAACATCATTCATGCTTTTGGATCGTTGGTGGGTGCTGGTTCGTCGGCGCGCATGTCCATCGTGCTGGGTAAGAAAGACGTTAACTGGGCGGAGAAGATCTTAGGCAACAGCATGATCCTGACATTTCTTTTAGGCTTTATCTTTGTCACAGGCAGTTACGTTTTCATGGATAGGATCCTGACGATGTTTGGTGCCTCGGCGGATACCATCGCTTATGCACGTGAATACATGGACATCGTGCTTCCAGGTATGTTCATGACCACAGTGACCTTTAACCTTACGGGCTTGATCCGTGCCACAGGTTACCCCACCAAGTCGATGTGGATTCTGGTGGGCGGCGCCGTGCTCAACATTATCTTGGACGCCGTGCTTATCTATGCTTTGGATTGGGGCATTGCCGGTGCCGCTTGGGCTACGACCATCTCCATGACCGTTTCGGGTATTGTGGCGATTCTGCATTTCGTCCAGCCGAAGTCATTCATCCGTTTCCGTCGTCATGCCTGGAGGCCCAAGGGCTATATCTTCCGCAACATCCTGCTTATCGGTATGAGCCCATTCCTGATGAATGTGGCCGCATCGGGGGTGGTGGCATTGCTCAACCGTCAGTTGATTCGCTTTGGAGGCGACATGGCGGTGGGTGCCTACGGTATCATCAACACCTTCGCCAGCTTTGCCGTGCTGCTGATGCTCGGTGTATGCCAAGGCATGCAGCCGATTGCGGGTTACAACTACGGCGCGGGACATCCTCATCGCCTGAAGTCGGTCTACATCCTGACGATGCAGGTGAATGTCGTCATAGGCATACTGACTTCCATACTCGCCTTGACGATACCCCATGTCCTGCTTCGTGCCTTTACCAAGGAGGAGGAACTGATCCAGATTGCCATTCCGGCCATGCGTTTCATCTTGGTGATGTTCGCTTTGGTGGGTTTCACGATTACGAATTCCACCTTCTTCCAGTCGATAGACAAACCATGGATTGCCATCGTTACCAGCCTTTCACGTCAGGTGCTTTTCCTCGCCCCGATGATTTACCTCGTGCCGACCATTTTCATCAATATGGGAGGTAACGGCCTCACGGGAGTGTGGGCTTCCATGACGATCTCCGATGTGATGGGTGCTATATTAGCCTTCCTGTTGATGCTTAGCCAGCGCAAAGTATTTCGTTCACCAGAATGATAGCGGTTTCCAATGCCATAACGACCCCTACGAACACACACATCCTTGACTCTGCTTCGGTCAGGAGCAAGGCCGATATGCGTGAATTTTTAATGAAAGTGAGAGCTCAGTCCTCGCCCGAAATGGCGGTGTGTCGCCGTGACTTGGAGTCGATGGTCAGGGAATGGCGTTCGCACAATCTCTTTTACCAGTTACACGTATTCCGTAGCCGCACCAAGGATGTGGATTTGGAGTTGTGTCAGTCGTGGTGTCGCGAGTTGTTTTGCCGGGTGGTGAGTTTCTTTTATTTCTGGTGATTCCCGTATTTTTCCATTAATTGTTCACGATACTTCTCGGCAATTTCCTTAGCCAAAGCCACGCCGTCGCCTTGTGGTTCAGCGTTGAATTGACCTAAGCGATCGCGCCACCATTGGCCTTCGTACTTGCAAATACGATCATGGTAGGCCTTCTCGTCGAAGGGCTTCTTAGCTTTAATTGAGGCGTTGACATCCTTGAAGAATTCCTTCCAGCGGTAAGCATAGTAGGTCTCTGTGAGGCCTGCCCAGGCGCGGCTGGCGTACTCGTTGAGCAAGGCATCCTCCTCACCCCAAGTGGTGATGATATTACGGGCGTTGCTCTCGAAGTAATCCTTGTCCTCGTCGGTGATGCCAATGGCACGGGCATCCTTGATCCAACGGCCGACTAAGAATGCGCTTTCGGTAGCTAAAATCTTGTCGGTGTCGTCCAGGATGGAGGTCATCGTAGCTTCAATTTGATGGAGAGTCTCGTAATCGTCCTCCTTAAATGCTTTCAGGTAGTCGATGTACAGGTCGCTGAAGTAGTTGCCTAATAGCTGTCGGGTGATGTTGACCACGTCGAAATGGCGAGCGCGAGTGTTGCATTCAGCGTCAAGCAGGTCGTCAAGCACGTTTAATAATGTCAAGTTGTTGTACCGATAGGTGGGCGCCACATAATACTGTTTGTATTCGTTGATGTCGCCCATGGTAGGCCTTTGGTTGATGCGCACGGTCTGACCTGGAGACGAGACCTTGTTGTAAACGCTGTCGGCGAGCAGCTTCCATGCGGCTCTCATGTTGGGATCTTCCATGCCTGCACGTTGGTCGGCGAGACATTCCACCCAAGCATCAACATCCTGGTGTAGTGGGCTATCCCAAGCTTTTTCAAACACATATTCATACATGAATGGGTTGCAATCGAAGCCTTCCAAAGTGGAGCCGATGCCCACGAAGTTGTCGCCACCTTTCTCAAACGCTCTTTCGATGCGCACGTTGACGGTGTCGAGGTTGCCAGCGAGCATAGAGTTGCCACCGAAGTTGCCGAGGTAGCACCAGATGTAAGGCACGCCATAATAGCTGTTGGTGCGTTCCCAAATCGGTTGACGCTCACAGTAGTAGTCGAGCAGCAGGTGGCGTTCTTTCGGGAAAGAGGTGATGTAAGCCTCGATGCGGTTGTCTATATCCCAGTATTGGCGCTCATTCCAGAAGAGCCAGGTCATCTCGAGCCAGCGGCCTTCGGGGTCGGCGGATTCGAGCGACTCATACACTTGACGGCTTACGCGGCCTAAGTATTCTGGATCCCAACTGGGTGGTATCATCTCGTTAAAAATATCCATTCCATAAATATGGTCAGTGCCAAAGAACTCGGTTTGCTTGGCAATGAATTTCTGTTGGATCTCGGTGTAAAGCGGATCAAGCGGATCGAGGAACTTGCACCAGCAAGTGCTGTCGAAGCCTGCCCAGTCGCCCAACGAGGCCAAAGGAGCATCTGGATAGATGCGCTTGATGCAGGGTGGCACGTGTCCAGCAAAGCCTGGTAACACGGGTTTCATGTTCAGTTCACGTTCACGGGCAACGATTTTTTGCTGCAAAGCTTTCTGGTTTTCTAGCCAAGACAATGGCAGGGGGCCTCCCCAGCGGTCGATGTTCTGCATGCGATGCCAGGGTAGATGGGCGGGACCTGTGAAGTAGCTACGGATCTCCTCGTCGGTGAGTCCAAGGTCACTCCATACCTCATACCACACGGATTCCTGTCCAGTGATAGCCAACGGCAGGTTGATGCCGTTCATCGCCATCCAGTCGATGAAGTGCTCCCATTGTTCCCAGCTCCACCAAGGCATGGTGTAGCCGAAGGTGCAGTAGTTCAAGAAGAAACGCTCGGGGACACGGGCGGTTTCGCTCGCTTTTTCTGGTACCATAGGCAACGTGGCAGGCATCTCCAAAGCCTCCTCCATGAACCAAGGGAACTCAGCATGGCAATAGTATTTCAGATAACGGTTCAAACCCACGGCCATACTGTTGGCGTTGTTGCCACGAATCACGATCTTATTATCAACGGATTCGAATTCATAACGGTCGATAGTGTCGTTGAGACGTTCCAATTGAATCTGGTCGGAGAATTCCGGAATTACACGGTTCACCAATCCGCGCATGGCGATGACTTCAGGATCGGTTTCCTTTTTATTGCAGGAAACACAGAGGAGCAGGCCCATTAGGGCGATGAGATATAATTTTTTCATAAGATGGTTTATTTTTCCAGTTGATGCATCGCAAAGGCGTAGGCGCCAATAGCGACGGCCGATGAGGTCCCGAGTTTGGTGATGCCTACGCCTACGCGTTTGGTCGGGTCGTACCACACTTGCTGGTCGCTGAAAGGCACGGTGATCATTTTGCCAGATTTTTCGGCAAAGCGGAGGCAGTCGTTCACGTCTTCTAAGTTGAAGGCTTCGGTCTCCATGCGTGGGATGACGTTGCCATCTACATTATATGGTTCGTTGAGTTTCTTGATGAGCATAGGCATGAACACAGGCCAAGCGCCTGACAGTCCGCCGCCAATGACCACGAGACCATCGGTGAAACGCAGACCGTTGCCGATGACATCGGCCAATACGGTGGTGAGCTCATCCCAAGCTTTCAAAGCAGCTTCTTGGTTGCCGGGCTGTTCGCCTTGGGCAATCTTGAAGATGTCGTAAGGTTGCGGTGCCTCGTCGAAAGCAATACCGGCTTCTCTGGCATACACGCGGCGTACGGCACGGATGCTGACGCTGTCTTCAGCGATAGTATCGGGATAGAGACAGTTGCGTGAACACCAAATCTCTCCACCTGCACTATTATCACCGCTGAGCAACACCTTATCGATGACGATGCCGCCGCCGAAACCAGTACCCAATGTCACGCCGAACAGGTTTTTGTAACGCTTTGGGTTGCCTTGCTGCTCAAGCATGGCGTTCACCTGCGGAAGCAGTCCGCCGAGGGCCTCTCCGTAAACGAAAAGGTCTCCGTCATTATTGATGAATACCGGCACCTTGAACTCGTTTTCCAACATGGCCTTCAGTGCCACGCCGCCACGGAAAGTAGGCAGGTTGGGCAGGTCGCCGATGATACCGTTGGGATAGTCGGCTGGACCAGGGAAGCAGAAACTGATGGCCTTGGCCTTGCTGCCACAACGTTGCTCGCACTCATGAAAGCCGTCGATGAGTTTCTGCAACAAGTCCTCGTGTGTGGGCGAGGCAGTAGGAATGGTGAAGGGTTCGATGATTTCCTTGTAATCGCATACTGCCGAGAACTTGAATCCTGTGCCACCGGCATCGAGGATGAAAATGATGTCGTTATTCATGATCTTCAATTGTTTTTTCTGGTGTTATTGGTTTTTTGTTCTTGAATTTCTCTACCCAAAGCACCCACATCAGGAAAATGACGAGGTAGAAGAATGCCTTGAAAATGTAGTCGTGGGCTATGTGGAAAGTATTGGGCCCAGGCCATTGTATCTGCATCAGCAGGATACCGCAGATACGCACTACATTGGTCCACTCAATAATGACTAAGCCTGCAGGAATATACCAAGCCTTGTGTTTCCAAGGACCAGGGAAAATCAACATAAGGAAAAGCCAATGGCACCACTGCTTCAAGCTCGCACATTCAGTGGCAATGATCACTTTGACGAATGTCCCTTCCTTGCTTAAGGCAGCAATAAGACGGCTTTCAGTGATGGTGGTAATGTCTATACCGAAAACATGTTGCAACACCCAGCAGGATTCATTAAAGACTCTATTCACCGACCATAGGCTCAACTTGTCGATGGCATCCTTGATAGGCCAATACTCTAAAGCCTTCCAGCCAAGAAACAGGACGTGGAAACTCAAAATCAGCATGATAAACAAACCAACGTCAACCGTGCTCTGGTTCTTCGGGTCCTTTAGATAGTCTTTGAAAGAGTTTTTCATGCTGCAATATTAGTAAATTTTTTTGTTGTATTTTTGCATTTTCAAAAATAGAGACATGATAGAAAACGACACTATCACCTCGAAAGTAGGTGAAACTATACAGAACGACACCACCGTGAAGGCTATGGCAGAGACATTCGAAAAATTAACTTCCACACCTGTAAGCGAATGGCTGCCGGATCTTGTGAGGCAATATCTTGTGCCTTTCGGAATCAAACTATTGGTAGCGCTTGTGGTGTTGATTATTGGGCGTTGGCTCATCAAACTCGCGAAGAAATGGATGGCCAACGGATTGATGCACAAACACGGCGATGCCACGTTGCACAGCTTCCTGTCGAACCTGATGGCGGTGATACTGAATTTTATTCTTATCATAATAATAATCAGTATTTTAGGTGTAAACACCTCGTCGTTGGTCGCACTGCTTGCCTCGGCTGGGCTGGCTATCGGCATGGCGCTGAGCGGCACCTTGCAGAACTTCGCGGGTGGCGTCATCATCATCCTGTTCCGCCCCTTCAAGGTGGGCGACTTCATTGCCGCGCAAGGTCAAGAAGGCGTGGTAAAGGAAATCCAGATTTTCAACACCGTCATTTTGACCACTGACAATAAGGTGATCCATATCCCTAACGGCATCCTTGCCACCGGGGTTATGACCATTTTCACTAAGGAAGAACTACGGCGTGTCGACTGGCTGATTTCCATCTCCTATGGAGATGATTATGATAAGGCTAAATCAGCGCTATTGCGCTTGTGCAACGACGATTCCCGAATCTTAAAAGATCCTGAACCGTTTGTTGAAATCGGTCAGTTGAACAGCAGTTCAGTGGATATCAGAATGAGGGTCTGGGTGAAATCGGCTGATTATTGGCCAGTGTTTTTCAGCATGAACGAAAAGGTTTACAAAACCTTGCCTCAGGAAGGACTGCATTTCCCGTTCCCGCAGCTCGATGTGCATCTCAATCAATGATCCAGCTTTTTGCTGAAAGTGATGCTCTTATTCAGGAAGAAGGGAATAAGTGCTGTTAATACGATTGATAATGCTTTGGATATTAGAGGATTGATGTCTCCTATGCTAACACATAGATACAAGATCAAACTATTCAATGCAAGGCAAACCAACTGAATCAGATAGAAAGTGGTGAAACGGAGAATGACCCGATCCTCTTTTTTGAAATTGAAACTTCTATTCAGCAAAAAACTACAGATAATGCCACAATGGAATCCGATGATGTTGGCCCACATGTATGGTATCAGCCTGTAAAGCAAGGCGAAAACCACAAACTCTACTCCTGTGCTGATGACACCGATGATGGCATAGAGAAAAAAGTGTCTGTGGCTTCTATAGATCTGTCTTAATTTCAATTAATTCTGCTTTTAAGACGCAAAAATACCAAAAAAAATAATTGTGGTTCAAAAAAAAGTTGTACTTTTGCAGTCCGTTTTGAAGAAGACAACAATTAATAAAGAATAGAGTCATGTCAAAAGTTTGTCAGATTACAGGTAAAAAGACCATCACTGGTAATAATGTTTCTCACTCCAACAAGAGAACCAAGAGAACTTTCGAGCCTAACTTGAAGATCAAGAAGTTCTATGTTCCTGAGTGGGATGAATGGGTTGTGCTGAAGGTTTCAGCCGCTGGTCTGCGCACCATCGATAAGAAGGGTGTCTATGCAGCCATCATGGATGCTGCTGAAAAGGGCAACTTGAACCGTTGGTAATCACCACCCGTTTCAGATAAAATAGCTGCTGCGCTTGCGTGGCGGCTTTTTTTGTTTGGGAATACTAAAAATCCAGATTTCGAGTTATTCATTTATGCGCCTAAAACTCACTTTGATTTTCCTTCTGCTACTGTCGATGGTGGCTTCGGCACAAAACCTACCGACAGGAGTGGTGTATGGCAAAGTCACCGACGAGCAAAACCATCCCATTGAGATGGCTAACGTGATCGTGACCGAGTTGTTAGTGGGTCAAACTACCAATTCAAAGGGAGCATACGAACTTAACGTGTTGTCCGACACATCGTTGGTGATCAATTTTTCCTTTGTCGGCTATGAGACGAAGCAGGTTGTTGTGCGACTGAAGAGTGGAGAAAAACGAAAGTTGGACGTGATGCTGAAATCCATCGCTACCAACCTACCCGATGTGGTCATCTCTGACCGTGCCGTGGAGACGTCAAGCCTGATCCGTCTGGATCCGAAGAAAGCTACCGCGTTACCCTCTATGGGTGGTGGGGTGGAAACTTTGCTGAAGACACTGCCCGGCGTGGTCTCAAACAATGAGATGAGCTCCCAATACACCGTCCGTGGCGGTAACTTCGACGAAAATCTGATCTATGTCAACGGCATCGAGATCTATCGTCCTTTCCTGGTAGGCTCAGGCCAACAGGAAGGCCTGTCGTTCGTCAACTCGAGGCTGGTAAGCAATATTGTGTTTTCGGCAGGCGGTTTCGGTGTGGAATATGGCGACAAGATGTCGTCGGTGCTTGACGTTACCTACAAGACCCCTCGTGAGACGGCTGGATCGCTCTCTTTGAGTTTGTTGGGTGCCGAAGCCCATGTGGAAGGCGTGGTTGGGAAGGATAAGTTCAGCTATCTGCTGGGTGCGAGGTACAAAAACCCGACCATCGCCCTGAATATGCTGAATACCAAAGGTACTTACAATCCCAACTTCACCGATGTCCAGACCATGCTCAACTATAAGTTCAACGAAAAATGGAGTCTCTCTTTCTTAGGTTATTATTCCCGAAACCAGTACTATCTGGCACCTCAGTCGTCAACAGCTGAGACGGGTACCGTCAATACGGTTTTGCGGCTTGACATCTATATGGAAGGCCAGGAGTTGGACAACTACGCCACGGGTATGGGGGCTTTGACCTTGGATTTCAAGCCTCACAAGGATTTGGATTTAAAGCTCATTGCCTCAGCCTATTCGGCTTATGAAACCGAGACCTACGACATTTTGGGCGAGTATTGGCTCGGGCAGGTGGAGACTTCGCTCGGCTCGGAACAGCAGGGTAACGTGGTTACCAACATGGGTACGGGTGCTTTCCTGAAACATGCCCGCAACGCTTTCTACGCCAGGGTGTTCAACCTCGACCACAAGGGCACTCGGGTCAATGGCCAAAACGTGCTGAAATGGGGCGTACGCTACCAGCATCAGTATGTGGACGACGTGGTCAGCGAGTGGCACTTGATGGATTCTGCCGGATACAGTCTGCCTCATTCCATGGATCATCCAGGCCAGATGCCTGAGATTCTGCCCGAATTAGTTTTAAATAAGTATTATAAAGCCAATAACACTTTGGAGATCAACAATGTTAATGGCTATGTGCAACAGTCATTGACTTTCCCCTTGCGTGATGCTGGCGACCTTGTGGTGACAGGCGGTCTGCGTGCCAATTACTGGGGTTATAATAACAAGGTGTATGTCAGTCCTCGAGCGGGTGTCGCTTTCAAGCCAAGTCTGGAAAACCGCGATCTGGTGTTCCGTCTGTCAGGTGGATTGTACAACCAAACGCCTTTCTATCGTGAGCTTCGCAACCGAGATGGTTCACTCGTCAAGGATGCCGAGGTGCAGAAGTCGTATCAGGTTGTCCTGGGCAGTGATTTCAAGTTTAAGGCTTGGGGTCGTCCGTTTATCCTGACCTCGGAAGTCTATTACAAATACTTGAAACATATTATCCCTTATGATGTTGACAATGTCCGCATCTGTTATTATGCCGACCAGAAAGCCAAGGGTTATGCCACCGGATTGGATCTCAAACTCAACGGCGAGTTTGTGAAAGGTATCGACAGTTGGGCTAGCCTTTCGCTCATGCGGAGCCGAGAAATCATTGAAGGAGATACTACGGGGTGGCACAACAGGCCATCGAACCAACTGCTCAGTTTCTCACTGTTTTTCCAAGACTATATCCCCTTTGCCCCAACTTGGAGAGTCAATATGACCATAGTGTTTGGCACGGGTATGCCCGTCAATGACCACGAGGCGGATACCTATCATCCGTTCATGAAATATCCCGCCTACCGTCGTGTAGACATCGGCTTCGTGAAAGAGCTGATCAACGAAGGAAGCAGCTTCAGCAAAGGCAATCCGCTGAATTATGTGAAAAACATGTATGTCAGCTTGGAAGTGTTCAACCTCCTCGACATTCGCAACACGATCTCCTACACTTGGGTGAGGGATGTTTACAACAACTCGTATGGGATCAACAGTTACTTGACCCCACGATATGTCAATGTGAGACTGGTCACCGAGTTTTAATACAATCCCGGCATCTTGATCCACTCTCGGCCTTGGGCGCACATGTCCTCGACTTCGGCCACGGTCTTTGGGATCGGGCGACCAAGGATGCGGCAGCCGTCTTCGGTGATGAGCAGGTCGTCCTCAATGCGGATGCCTCCAAAGTCCTTATAGGATTCCAGCTTGTCGTAGTTGATGAACTCCTTGAACTTGCCTTCGGCCTTCCACATATCGATAAGGGTCGGGATGAAGTAGATGCCTGGCTCGTCAGTGACCACGAAACCCGGTTTCAGGGTCTTGCCGCAACGCAGGCCGCTGAAGCCCAACTTGGTGGAACGAGGCGTAATTTCGTCGTAGCCGACGTAGGTCTCACCGAGGCCTTCCATGTCGTGTACATCCATGCCAAGCATGTGACCTAAACCGTGAGGCATGAAGAGCCAGTGGGCACCGTTCATCAAAGCCTCGTCAATGTCGCCCTTCATCAGTCCGATGGCATTCAGACCCTCGATCAGGGTGCGGCATGCCAAGGTGTGCATGGTCATGTAAGGGATATAAGGACGGGTGTTCTCGGCCACTCTCTGGTTGGCTTTCAAGACGATTTCATAGATCTCGCGCTGGCGTTGGTTGAACTTGCCGCCCACAGGGGTGGTGCGGGTGAAGTCGCTGGCATAGTAGTTCTCGGTTTCGGCACCGGCATCGCACACCATCATGCGGCCTTCTTTCAGCACGTTGTGATGGCTGTGGTTGTGCAGGGTCTGACCATCGACGCTGAGGATGACGGGGAAGGAAACGGGGCCTCCACCGGAGAGCGACAGGCCTTCCACCACACCGGCAATGTCTTGTTCCACCATGCCCGGCTTACACATCTTCATGGCCGTGGTGTGCATGTAATAAGCGGTGTTGGCGGCGCGTTCCATCTCGGCAATCTCAATGTCGCTCTTGACCTCGCGCATGGCAATCACGGCTTTGATGAGCTCAAGGCTGACGTATTCGGACACCTTGTTGACGTTGCAGTTCAGCCAATTGGAAACCTGGATCTGAGTGTCACCACGGTAGGTGGGCAGCATGTGGATCTTGCGGCCTTTGGTCATGGCCTGTTGGATGTATTCGCCAAACTTATTGAAGTCGCGGCAGTCGGTGATGCCGATACGATCGCCTTGTTCTTTTAATGAAGGCAACGGGCCGCACCAGATCACGTCGTCGATGGTGACATCAACGCCGAAGAGGATTTCCTCGCCACTTTCAAAGTCGATCACGCCAACCATGTCGGGGTGGTTCAAACCAAAGTAATAGGAGAAATTGCTGTCTTGGCGATAGATATAGGTGTTGTCGGGATAGTTGAAGGGGGCTTCGTTGTTGGCTGGGAAAAAGGCAATGCCTTGGTTCAGCATCTTTTTCAGGGTGGCTCTGCGACCACTATAAACGTCTTTATTGAACATGATAGTGTTGTTTTTGTTGATTTGTTGACGCAAAGATACAAAAAAATCAATGGAAAGTATCTTTCTTTTTCTTTGTTCTTTTGTCTTTATTGCCATAGTGTAGCCATAGTATAGCCATAGTGATGCCATACTCTTGCCATACTTTAAAGTATGGCAAGAGTATGGCATCACTATGGCATCAGTATGGCATCAGTATGGCAAGTGCGAAGGATTATTAAAGGAATTGTGTATCTTTGCAGTCGAAAACAGTGATAAAAACAAATAGCAATGGCAAGAATCAAACAAGTTGGCCCTGGCCAAATGACAACCGGTACAATAAGCGGACTTACTTACGTTAAATGCAAAAATGGCATCACCTATGTCCGTTCTACGCCCACGATGCCAGCCAAGGTATATGAGTCGCCTGCCGCCAAAAAGCGCCAGGCCCTTTTCAAGATGATCCAGACGCATCTGCGCCATCATCTGCCCACACTGCGACAGAGCTTTGTCCATGAGGGTTCCGGGAGTCCGAGCAACGGCTATTTCAAAAGGAACAACACGGTTCTGCGTGAGGCTCTCGATGCCCTTGCCGAACGCATGGTGACGGGAAAAGAGGTGACCCTCAGCGAGATTGAGGCCGCCATTTGCGCATACGCAGCTGAGCATCCCGACAAAATTTGCATTGCCTCGCTGATCGGCTTCGAAGAAGTGTTTCTCACCGGTGAATGGCCCGACATCATCACACTCCGCACCAAAAAAGGCAGCCGTACTGTGACCATCATTGTGACCGAGAACGACTCTCGACCCACACTCTCCTGATACATTCTTAACTATAATTAACCTCAGATCACCGGGTTGTTCATGCAGTAGCTGTACCTGTTGTAATTCTGCGTGAAATCAGGGGCCTGCACGAAGGGGTCGGGGGAGAAGAAGCGGCCTATCGTGGGGTTGTAAAGGCGGCCGTTGGCTCCGCCCAATTCACATCGCTCGGCAGTGCTCAAGCAGAGCTTGGCACTGCGCTCGCTTAACGTGAATTTCATGTTGATCAAGTCAAACTCGTCATAGTGCTCGTGAAGGGTGTAGCCGCGGTCGAAGGTGTGGCTCACGTTGTCGTAGCCGAAGTCGGAGGTGTTGCGGCGGCGGCCCCAAGGGTCATAGCTCAACCGCTCCACGGTGTTGCCGCGGACGGTGGCCGTGAGGCTGCCCTGGTGGTATTTAATAATATCTACATCTATATGAGTCATCTTTCTTTCGCAATTTCTTTACATACCTATCGTATTCATCCACAATTGAAAAAACCATACTTTTAAATTCTTCAAACATAGGATTGAAAACCAATTCATAATCTCCGTCTTCCAATAGGGTAGATGAAAATAATACTCGTTTTCCTTTCTTATAACATTCAACGTGAAAAGTTGGAATATCATATTCTAGATGTTCATTGGCGTTTTGTTTTATCTTTTTCTCTACAATTGGAATGCTTTTCTTCAAATAAAAAGCGTCTATGGAAGAAAGAAACAACATAATTTGTTCTGAACAGATAATAGGATACGCAGGAATACTCTTTAAGTACTCAACATAGACTACCATATTACCTGTCGCTAATGAATATGAAATCGTATATTGATCATAGTTGCAACCCCAGGCATTCCAGTAAAGAACAGTTATGCTGTCAACATCATTCACAAATAGACACGGATCTATAACACTGGAACTACTTTTAACCAAATCGTCATTATATATGGCATTATTTGACCAACAATTATTTGGGTTCTTTAACATAAATAAACAAATGCCAATTATTAATAAATACTTCTTTTTATTATTCATAAAGGTTTAATATATGATTATAAGCAAATGTCTAATAATAATCTCTGTATTTATTGTATGAATACCGATATGGTGGATCCACTTTGGTGCGACCAGTTTCTCTTTTGGTGTACTCTAACAACCGTCTAACAACAAACCCCTTGTATGCATCTGTGGTTTTATTCCATAGCGGCTTGTAGTTTATGACATTCTTATATGCTAATCTATGAGATCTGTAGTTGTCACCATTGTTCTTTTTTATGTGAGAATAGTATTCATGGATGACAATAGTGGATTGTATGTTTTCAACGGTGGTCTCATAATGGTATTTATCCGAACCTTGAATCTTACCTTCACCTGTTTTCAATGCATAAGAGGATGACCAGCCTGCATTAATATTTGGGTTAAATATAATTTTGTTTTCACGCAAATCACTCATATGAAAAACCACATCATATACCCTTGCGCCTTCCATTTGCGAAACAATATTCGTCCATATGTTTGACTTTGACTCACCTGGAAGTTTTTCGGATAACAAATCGTAGGTAGAAACACCTTCTATCAATAAAGCATCACTTTCGGACAAAGAAGAAAAGTCAATATCTTCAGAACCTGCATAGATTAACACTTGTCCTGAGAACCCTTCTTTTGTTGTTCCTAGTAAAACGCCATTCACATCATAAACCGGTGAGAACTTCCCTTCGCTCATATCAGTGTTGAAAGCATTGCCGTTGTTCCTGTAATTACCCAGATTGAGATATGTCATGGAATTCCAATCGAAATAGTTGCGAGATCCCCTCACCACATACCCGCTCGGGTCCGTGAACCTCAAGGGATTGTTGAAGCAGTAGCTGTAGCGGTTGTAGGCCTGGGAGTTCTGCTCGTCCTGGATCACCACGTCGGGCGAGAGCATGCGGCCAAGGATGGGATCGTAAAGACGGCCGTTCATGTTAATCAAGTCAAAATCATCATAATGCTCGTGGAGGGTGTAGCCGCGGTCGAAGGTATAGTTGACGTTGTCGTAGCCGAAGTCGGAGGTGTTGCGGCGGCGGCCCCAAGGGTCATAGCTCAACCGCTCCACGGTGTTGCCGCGGACGACCGCAGCCAGGCTGCCTTGGTGGTCTTTCAGCGTGTAGTGCATGGTTCCTCCGTTTGCAGTGCCAACAAAGATAGCGAATAATCCCGTGGCAGAGGTGAGATAGTGCAGTTTTTTTGTTACACCGTTCTCGGAGACCTCTTCATAAAGCGGGGTGAAGTAGCGTTTCGTTTTGGTGATATTCCCGTCGGTGAACGATTGTATGACCCGTTGCCGGTCGATGCCGTAATTCACGGTAAGCGACTTCCCGTCCTGACTGATGGAACTTATCTTGTCGAAAGGGGTGTAGTCGACGGTCTGGTCGGCAAGGCGGTCGATGACTAATGGATTGGGGCTCATTCCCGTTACCGCGTAGGGATTGGTCTCGTGTTCGTATGCATAGACTCCAACCCCGTCCTTTTGGACGACGTTCCCCTTGGAATCGTAATAGAAATGGTCATTGTAATAGGATGGTTTTGACAATGGGCTCACTCTTGCCGATGTAAGGCGGTTGAACCGGTCGTAGGTGAACGATTCAACGAAGTTGAGCATCATGTCGGCTCGACTTGACAGGTTGCCTGTAGCCGTCCAAAAGTATGCTTGGCCGAACAAATTCTGGCCATTTTTTCGGGCAGTGATCTCAGTCACCAAACCTGTTTTCGGATTATAATCATATTCCACATTGATGTTCCCTTCGGTGAATTCGGTGGTGTTGCCCCATCGGTCCGTGGCTGTCGCCTGCCATACCACCGTGTTACTGGCGGCATCCGTCACCCTGTCCATGAAACCGTTGCGGTCATAATGCCACTTGAACATCTTTCCCGACGGATAGGTGACGGCGTTGCGCCGGCCAAGGGCGTCGTAACCGTAAGCAAACATCCATTCATCCTCAAACCCCACCTGCTTTCCTTGCTGGATTAATCTTCCCAGACGGTCGTACGTATAGCGTTCCGACACGGTTGGGCCAGAAACGGGTTCGTAATAGGATTCCGATAAGGTACCTTTGAAGGCAACATCATATTGCCAGTGCGAGTAGCCGTCAAGACCGGTCCTCGTTACCATGCGGCCAAGGGCGTCGTAGGTGTATGTTACAGTATCCCGCGGTGTCGCACTGTAGGTCATCTCGCCGAAGCCGTTGTAGTCGTATGTGAGCTGTCCCAACGAAGGATCGGCAACAGTAGCGGGATTCCTGTTCACATCGTAGGTATAGGTAATGGAGGTGGTGTTGTAGTTGCCCACCGTGGAGGTTTTCAACTTGCCGTCACCATAGCGTACATAGTCGATTTCGACGGGACTGCTGTCGGAATTCCCGAAGTCGGACACCTTGGTGACTATTCCGGCGGGGTTGTAGGTC
This sequence comes from uncultured Bacteroidales bacterium, assembly GCA_947302205.1. GTDB lineage: Bacteria > Bacteroidota > Bacteroidia > Bacteroidales > F082 > Limimorpha. The sequence goes on along the minus strand of CAMYVD010000003.1, from coordinate 54,904 downwards.
AACGTCCTCTTCTGCCCGTCAAAATCCCGTACCGTCTCGCTCCATCCGTCATAGGAATGTGTCATGAAGGAACCGTTGGGGTTTGTCGTATTTATGTTTCTGTCAAGATAATCGTATTGGTAGACAGAAAACAAAGGAGTTTCATTCTCGTCTGGATAATAGGGAGCCGACATGCTGTCGAGCAGCCCTGTGACATCGTGGTAGCGGTAGTCCACATAGACTTTCTTGTCGTCCATTGTCCAACTAACCTCACGCAGTTTGCGCCGGTGCTGGTCGTAGAATGTGTATTGTTCCCGCTCCCCCGACCGCTTGCGCCAGATGAAGTAGACGGGGGCTCCGAAATCGGGGGTGTCGGGATGATAGGTGTCCTGCAACGGATGACCGACCCATCTCATTACCTGCTCCTCAAGGATCCCTGAAGGCAGTTCCGTCTTGATTAGATCACAAAGGTAGTCATAATGATATTTCGTGGTAAGCCCATTAGGGTCGGTGACGCTGTCGAGCAGACCTGTGGCGTCGTGGTAATAATAATGGGTAGCGTGTCCCTTGGCATTGGTGTGGGAGGTCATGAACCGTCCGTCGGCGGAATAGGCGTAGGTGTCGGCCCTCGGATGGCCGTCGCCGACATCCCTGGTCACGGAGGCGAGGTTGCCGAAGCCGTCGTAGCCGTAGGTCTCGGCGAGCTGCTTGCCCGAGTTTGGCTCAGTGATTTTGGCCAGGTGCACGCCGTGGGTCATGTCGTTGCTGTATGTGGTGTGCCGCACTACCTGGTCCGAGGGGACGCCCGTGAGTCGTTGCGTCACTGTCTCACTATTCGGGACGCCCAGGATCCAGCGGCTGGAGGTTACGCTGTTGTCGTAAACGGTGGATGTGCTTTCATAATACGGGAAGTTGACGGTGTCGTTGCCGAACCTTCTCTCAAACATGGTGGTGTTGCCATAGCCGTCTTTGGATGTCACCGTTTTCTCATATTTCTGCGGGGAACCGTCGTTTCTGATGGTTAATGTCCTTGACAAATACGGTGCGAAGACGCCATTGGGGATCTGGCCCAATTCGCTGTCGAAATCGTTGTTGTTAAGGAAAGAATAGGTGTATCGAGTCCACTGATGTTGGAGAAGGTCGTTGGAATTGTTTGTCCTGAAGTGGTATGAAGCCGTGGTCTGGGGAAGCAATACATGAAACGCTTGGCTCAGGGCGGCGTTCCGGACAGAGATCACATCGTGTTGCGGCACCTGTCCCTGTTGCCTGGTCCAAACGGTCCCAAATCCAAGAAACCCCCGGCCTCGGGTGTGGTAATACGGCCTTGTATAATGGTACCTTGTTAGCCTGTGTTTTTTCCCTGGGGTGTCTCCGGCTCCGTCATCCTTGATTTCCTCCACAACGTGTTCCACGATGTTCATGAAGCCGTTGAAAGGCAGAACGGGTGTCAAAGACCTACCAAATGTTTCCAGTCCTGAAATATTCTGGTTTTGTGTAAACTGGTAAGAAACGGGCCTGTATTTTATATCTGTGGTCGCACCAAGGCTGGTGACTATTTGACTGATTGCTCGCGTAAGGCTGTCGGGGCTGAAGTTTCCTGTGTTATGCAGAAAAGCACATAGATTTGTGTGTCCAGAGGCGTTGTCCACGCGACAGTAGAGAATCTCATTTGGAGCCGTCCCTTTATGATTGCCCACAACGGGAAGAAAAACATTATTAGTAGTAAATGCTTCTTGGAAAGTGATGACAGAATCTATGCAACGTTCCTCTTCTTTCATAATTCCATTATCCCACCATGTTCTCAAATTGCGTATTCTTCTGACGTTGATTTCCTGATTTTGTGGTCTGATTAGAAAATCCCTCCTAAAGACACCCCTATAAGTATAATCAAGGAACTGGATACCCGATGGTCTGTCGAAATCCTGCTGCAAGGTAATGCTTACATCGTCGCATCCATCGTGGTCGAAATCGGAAACCACCGCAAAAGCCAACGAGGATGAGTCATCTTCGGTGATGGCGAAGTTGTCGTTTACAATCCCGCTATCATTCATCAATTGTGCCGAACTAAAACAACCGTTGCCTTGCGAGAAATAAAAACGCCACGCCCCGGAGCACATCAGAAGGAGGTCTTTCTTTCCGTCTCCGTTAAAATCTCCGCAACAAAGCCTGTGACATGTGTTTGCAAAATAATTTTGTGTCAAATCTGAAATGATTGATTTGGGAGCATTGAAGCTGTATTCGCCGTTGTTTTCTAAAATGTTAAAATAACGTCCATGCAAAGTACTTCCAGTTTTGTTTAGAACGAGTATTTGGTCTTTCATATCCCCACTAAAGTCCGCAACGATTATTTTTTTGTTTCCCGTTATTTCATTATTGTTGTCACTGACATCCTCGGAGAACGCACCGTTTGCCGTGCTCATTCTCACATAAAGGTAATTATTGAATAGACATAATAGGTCGGAAAGGCCATCGCCGTTGAAATCCCCTATCTGGAAACTGTTTGAATCAAAACCATCTGGTGAAGAGAATAAATAGGGTAAGGGGATTTCTTCAAAAACGGCGCCACTACTATTAGGTTTGATTAGAGATATTCTCAAGTATCCCGATGATGTATATATACACGTAATTTCGTCTAACCCATCACCATCCGTATCCGCTGGCATGAGGGCATGGATAAATCTGCCGTCCGTAAAGTTCTGGTTAACTAAACTACAGTCATAATGGTATAGTGACGGATTGTAGTAATATGCCTGCCCGCTTTCCCCTACAATGTTATTGTTTCTGAAAACATTGAGATAGTAATGCGGAGTCGTGTTTTCGTTATACATTAAGTGAACGATGTCATGTTCGTATTTCTGCAATTCAGACAACTTGTCGTTTTCAAACCGTGCAGCAAAGGCTGTGCGTTGATACCATTGCTGTGCATTGTCGTAATATGTATTCAAGTCCAAAGCGCCTCCAGCCTGCTCATATTGAAGGTTGTGGCGTGTTTCCGACCATGTAAACTTCAGGGGTATGATCTGATTATAACTGCCTTTTCCGCCAGGATAGTCATGAAACTGCTTCTCGACATAGGCGAGCGCCCTTATGCTCCAATCAAGTGTTGTGTATGTTAAGTTGTATCGGATGATTCGTTTCTCGCCAAACCAACACTCAATGTTCGAAAGCTTTTTAGTGATTCTGCTGAATCCGGCATTACAACTCATATTACCGGGTTGGGAAAACCATTTTTTTGGACAGTCTGTCCGGGAATCATAAGCGTCATAAATAAACCTGATCTCATACGCTGGTGTGAACCCTGTCCTTCCTGTATATTTAACCTTTGTTGGGTAAAATGCTCCATCTATCCTGTTGTTCTCGTATTCATATTCGATATGGTTCCCATAACTGTCTTCCACCTTTGAAAGATGCCATTCAATTGGCTCCGAAATGGCCTGCTGAAGATAATACTTGGCGGTGTAAGTGGCGACAGTTCCGTCCTTCTTCAACACCTTGAAGCCACCCGATATTGGATAAACAACCGAATAATCATAAATCTCAGGATAGTAGCAAGTTGTTCCATTGATTGTTCCTTTTCTCAGAATCACTCCATCCAAAGAGAGTTGGTCTTCGTTCGAAAACTGTACGGAGTGACATTCATCGTTGTACTCGTAAGTATACGGAACCCTTGATATCTTAGACATGCCTCCGAGGCTCCACCCCAGACCGAGTATGCCGTTGCCCGACTGGCTGTTGTACTCCAGGCTTAAATGTGGTGTCATTCCATTGATTCCCTCTGGAAACTCCAGTGGAATACTGATTGTCGCAGCCCCGTTTTCATTGACATGGAAATCCAATGGATAAAACCCTAAACGACCAACAATATCATGATCTGGCGGATAATGTTGATCTATGCCGAAGGTGTTTGGTGAATTATAATACGGGTCTATTTCCAATAGTGTATGATTGCCGATCTGAGGCTCGGAATGGAACCCTGTTTTCAGGTCGATGTAAGTGCGGGCGTAGTATTCGTGGCTTTGGTTGGCGTTCAATGTCGAGTTCAATTCGAAATACTCACCGAAATATGGGCTTTGGGCCACGGAAGTGACGGCACGCATAGCCAATGCCGCCGTCAATAAAACCGAGGCGACCCGTATTGTTGTTCTCATGGCTGTGTATTTAGTTTCTCTTGATAACTTTCCAAACTCTGGTCTCGTGCCCCGCGGATAGGCGTAGCAGGTAAATGCCGGCAGGTCTCCGGCTGAGGTCGAACTCCTCCGTAACACTACTCACCACGCGTTTTTCTAGTACAGTCCCATCAATGGCGCAAAGTGTGGCCGTGGCATCCCCGGGCAACTCGCCGCCAAGCAACACAAAGAATCCTCCCTCGGTGGGGTTGGGGAAGAGCGTCGCCTCCACGCCCGCAAAGCTGTCGCTGAGCGAGGCTTGCCACTGGGCGCCGGCGTCGTGCGGGGTCCCGCCGGGACTGGTGCCGCGTTCTTCCTCCACCATGGAGAACTCGAGGGTCCGTCGGGTGCGGTTGCCGCAGGCGTCGTAGCCGAAGCGCACCGTCACCAGGTCGCGCAGCGAGTCGATCTCCCGCTGCTGGCGTATCGTGTAAAGCGTCAGCTCCTCCACCTTGCCCAGCAGGGCGGAGGTCATCGCGGTCAGGTCGAAGCCCGCGGCCTTCACCTCGGCCTCGGAGGGCACGCCCGGCAAATGTCTGTTGGCGGCGACGTAGGCCTCCAGCTCACCGAGGGGCATCAGCGCATAGTCCCCGTCGAACACGCGGTCCTGCCAGTCAGTCACGTCCTGGATGTGGACCTTGGTGGTAATCAGACCGCCATCAACAGCAAGTGCATACGCCGTCGTTATATTTTCCGTATTGATTCCCACTTTGCCATCTGTTGACACAAAGATGCCGCCCAAACCCGAAGTGCCGTTCACAATCTTCTTCCCATTCAGGTTGATGTTTTGTTCGGCCGTGTGATTGCCAAGATCATCGTAAAAAGTGGAATACTCTACGGAAGACAGTTGCCCGTTGGCACCCACAGTCAGCACCTTGGACGACGAGCCTGCAAGACCGCTCAGGGTGACTTTCCCAGTCGCCTTAAATGCACCGTTCACGGCCACCTGGCCAGTCGGGTAGAACTGCATGTTGGGCGCATTGAATTTCATCACATTGTCTGAGCCGACCGTGATATTGTTGCTACTATTTCGAAACTGGATGATTGACTTATTCGAACCCGTAGAAGCCAAAAGGATATCGGCATTTTCTACCCCGTCACCCGCAATGTGCAACTTGGCCGAAGGTGATGCTACATTGCCGATGGCAATCTTACCAGTTCTAGTTGCATTTGCTGCAGCCGTAATAGTCAATGTTGGTTGCTGGCTATTTACCCCCATCATGATTCCTGCTGCCGAATTGGTCAATGGTAATGTCGAGGAAAAACCAGTACCAAGTACAAAAGAATTGTTTGCCACGGCTTTTACAAAATTCCCAAACGCCCCTGAATAGGCTCCTAAAGCCTTTGCTTCACGCCCTAAAGCCGTTGAAGTATGGCCCGACGCTTCTGAGGCATAACCACTAGCGAACGAATTATAGCCTGTTGCAATTGTGGAGTTCCCGATATTTGATGAGATTTTTGTTCCCGACGAACTGCCTCCACTTACATGGATACCATTTTCTCCACCAGCCTGAGCATTGGAAGCAGGCAAAAAAATGATAGCCATAAACAGAATTAAGATAGTTTTGATAATATTTATTCTTTTCATAATTATCCGCATTGAATGTTTATTTGTTGTATTTATTGCAATTGAGTGTTAAAAAGTCATTCTTTCACAAATTTGCCGTAAATAAAACCCGTTTGCGAATTGCATACTGTATAATAGTATAAGCCTGGACTTAACGAAGTCGTGCATATCTTGAAAGGGTTACCCTCCACATGAACGACGCGATCCATGCAAACCCGCCCATAGGCATCACAAATTCGGAATCGATATTGCTGACCATCAAGCAAACCTGTAATATCAATGTTCAACCAATCTTTGGCAGGGTTGGGGTAGGCCATAGCCTTTATCGTTTCTTGTGGCAATTCCTCTACACTGCTGGGAATAGGATTGAAATCCTCACGGCTCATTTTAATGAGTTTCCCTTGGCTTGTGTTATTGGCTACCAAGGCAAAGGACGTGACAATGATGCATCCTCTGTCATTTTGAGGCAAAGTGAAGTGGGTCGGATGATTGGTGTATTCTTCATCAAGAAACACCTTGTTGCCAAGCACTTCCATGTCTTTGTTTAACAGGCAAACGCTTGGAAAATAAGGACCAAACAAGTTTTCAGAAGACTGATAAGAACAATAGATGGTCGAGTCATTGACAAAGGTCGCACAATTGCATTTCCCAGATGCGACTCGGAACGGAAGCTGGGGTTCGGCACGAATGGTATCCGTCCATCTTACGCCGCCACTCAATTTCACATCAAGCAGCCCTATGTTGCGCGATTGATCGTTCTTCGCGTTTAATGTCCCGAAAACCAGCAGGTCGTCATCCGAAAGCCAGCAACATGAACTGTATTGTGTGAAAAGCAACTTTTGGTCATTATGCATCCAAATATTGCTAATGTAGTTGAAATCGTAATCATAGCAAATAAGGGATGGGTTACCGTGCATTCCATCTCCAATTAAAATCAGTCCGCTATCCCGTGGATTTTTTAATATCTGATGGCACTCGAATTGATCTATATAGTACTCGGGCTCTGGCCTTTCTGGCATGACATAGCGGCAATGCAGGGTGTCGGCATTTTCATCAAACCTATATAAAAACGGACGAGTTCGGTAACCTTCGTATGGTGATGTGTATCTGGCACTCCCACACATAACGACCGTGCCATCTTCTTCAAGCAGAAGCCGTCCTCCTGCAAGTAATAAAGCGTTTTCTGGTTTTTCGTAACGTTTATCCTCCATGATTTCCAAATTGGAATCAAGAACCAGAACTTCAACGGCTTCTTCTGAGATGAGACCTGCCACAAAGTAGTTGCCGTTGGACAGTTGCACAATATGGGTCAACATCAACCCTTCAAAGCCTTCGTATTCACGCTCGGAATGTCTCCCGTCCGATTCAACACGCATCACAATCGGGTGATAATCAGGATAGGCGGGACCGCATCCACCCACTAAAACACCATTCCCTTCCGAATCAAGAATACCATGGCTAAATTGAACGAATCTCTCACCGGTGGCATAGTCAAATTCCCATTGTTGGGCTTGAAGGGAGACCTGTAGTGTCATTAGAAAAGCAAATGAAAAGATGATTTTTTTCATGGTTGTTGGAGATTAAAGATTCTCGAAACCAATTACATCATTGTTTACATAGCCCAAGCGTCCGTATTGGACACTTGTAACATGTTTGTGAAATCCAGGATATTCGTTCTCGTGATTCTCACAAATAACCACAGCGGAAGCAACATAATATCTTCCAAACGTATATAATGCGGTAAGGCTGAACTCGTTTTCTCCTGGAAGTATTCGATAAATATTATTGATTTCTCCAGCATAATAGTCGTTAAGATACATCCAACCGATACAGGTATCGTCCAAATCCTCGGTATAGTATATTCCCAGGTATTCAGGTCCAGAGAATGTATAAATTGTGTCGTGCAGAAATACCATGCGGCATCCTTCAGGTACAGTTGGAAGCTCGCCGCTAATTTTCAGGAACAGCTGTTCCGTAAGTTTCTCTGCAGCATTTCCTGGGATGCTAGGATCATCACACTTCCCTTGATAATGACCACCGCACAGCCAGTCATCTCCTTCTGAAAAAGGTCCATCAATATGGGGTTGTGGAGTAGGTGGGGTTGTCCCTCTTTCGCCACAACTGCCGTTGAAATCCAAACGCACTTCATTCTCCCTTAGCATTTCAAAGGTCACCATAAGACACCTGTAACCTTTATTAGCGAACAAACTAGCATGATAGGCCCCCCGCGCTTCAGTCACAGCCTGCTCATAAGCCGCCACCACATCGTCAACAAGCACTTCGCCATCAACCGTGAGCGGAACATTGATGCTAAATTGATGACTTTCCGTAGCAGTATAGTAGGCCGTCGGCTCAGTGTAGGTCACATTAAAGAGGTCGACCACATTGTCCATGGCCTCCTCAAGCGTCATGGTTTCCCCACTCTTCATACCCGGATTCGCTTTCCTTTCATCGACTTTCTTCTTGAAGTCAAGGATGCGACTCACTTCGGCATCGTTTTGTGGGTCATTAACTTCAATTTGTCCTTTTTCATTCGAAACCGTTTCGTTTTCCTTTTTGCAGGAGGTCATCATCACTCCAACAAAGACGGCAATCATGGCCATGCTAAATAATACTTTTTTCATAGTAATAAATCTAACTAAAGTGATATATCGATTTAATCAATTACAGTAAATTCACCAGCATACACATCCCCATTGGAGAGCGTAAAGGTGACAATGTAATTCCCATCATTGGGGATGTAAACCTGCAAACCATTTGGTGTTGGCACCGAAAGGCATTGCACTGAAGCACCAGAAACCGTAGAAACCTCCACAGAGACTTGGCCGAGGTTTTCAAAGAATACCACAGCAAGCACATGGCCATTAATGAATGGTGTAATGGCATTGCTTTTGTCAGAACTACTTGCACCTATGCTTTCTGTTAATTCAATGGAAACTTGATGACCGTCTTTCTCATTTTGTGCTTTGGTCACGTTACCGGCATGGCATAATGTTCCGAAAAGAACTAAGCAGAGCATCAGAATTGTTTGTTTTAATTTAATCATTGCATTTGTGTTTTTTAATGTTAATACTGCTGATGATTTTAGCTTATGCTTTCACTAGCAAAAGTATTCTGATGCAAAATTGGTTGTGCTTTAATTTGCTGGAGAAAAGTTGGAATTCATCCACATGGGGAAAGTACAAACTGATAATCAGTATGTTAAAGACAAAAAATGCAAACAAAATGCAATCACTTTTTCCCTATGAAATCAACGATTAGCTTAATTGAATAACCAGACAAGACAGCTAACAGTTATTCAATCACTTCCCAATGTCCGCTATATCCGCTCCCAACATAGCGAATATGCCTCATCATGCTGATATGCCGCTTGATGGTGCGCACACCTTTATGGCTCTTTTCGGCGAGTTCCTCTGTGGTGATTTTTGGATTGTCTTTAATTTGCCTTTCAATCCATGCATCAAGGTCATCATCTATGACCCCATTCGTTTGAGTGCCACCTTGAGTGCCACAAAGCCCTTCTGCGACCCCCATGATATATGATGCTATGTCTTCTTTCACCCCAAGTTTCCTCTGCAAGCTCTCGTTTTGCTTCTTGATGGCGGAATAAGACAGGTTTTTTAGTGCCGCTATCTCACTTTCGTTCAATCCCAACAAATGCAGATGGCACAACGATAGCAACCCTTGTTTCAAACCTGGGCATTGGCTTAACAACTCATGGTCAAAACCCTCGTAATGCTTCTCCACCGCCTCTCCGAGCTGTTTAAAGTCCTTGTCTTTGAGGGCAATGCCAAGTTCGTGCGCCACGTCGCGAGTAGTGATTTGTTTGCTTCTCGCCTCGTTGAGAATATGTTGGCAAATCGGCTCCTTCAGGAAAGCCTCGCGCCGTCGCTTTGCCGCTTTCTGCTGTAGGTTCAATGATTGTTCCAATGCATATACCCGAACCTCTCTTTCCTTTAACTTCCGTCTTAAAGTCTCCTGCTCCTTCTCGTATGCCAACCGCTCTGCTTCCAATTCCTTCACATGCCGCTTTTTGGTCTTCTCTATTTCCTTTTCCGACAGGTCTTTTTGCGTCCTTAGCTCCTCCTCATGTCGCTCGCTAGCCTCGGCCATCCACTGTTGGTGCTTCCTTTCCGCCTCCTCCAACCGTTGTTCGGTTTCCGCTTTCAGTTGTCTCAGTTCTTCTTCGTATCTCTTCTTTGTTTTCTCATGCTCCAGTTCAGTCTCATCAAGTATCCTGTCCGCTTCCTCTTGTTGAATCTTCAGTTGCTTCTTGTTTCTCAGCATCAACGCACAGATGACAACCAACACTACTACCACAGCTATAGGCACAATGATGTTCCGAACTCTCCTCACAGCTTTTTGTCGTTCTGTTTCGGCCTGTTTTTCTTGCTCTTGGATCATATGTGTCTTATACATGTCTTCGAGCCTTGATACTAAAGCCTTGTTCTCTCCAACCAATTTCTTTCGGCTTGTCATATAATGCACAAGGGAGTCCGATTGCTCCTTGTTACCTAGCTTATCATAAACGATGTATAAATAATTTGCTGCCTGGTCTTGTAATCCAGCCTCGCGATTCTCAAACACGGGTTCCAAATAATACAGTGCGGAGTCATAATTACTTTCATAAAAATAAACACCACCAATGGCCAAATAACGATGTAATCGCTCTTTATCAGTTTCTGCCTGTAAAAGGACACGTCTTATTTTATCCAATGAAACTTCGGCCGCAACCCCTGTTTTATAGTCAAATAGAGCCTTGCTTGTAACAATATCCCTATAAACCATATTGTCAGTTTCCGTCATGTTTTCTAAGGCTTCGCTATAATACGAAATGGCTTTCTCTATCTCATTTTTCTTGTCATATTGTTTACCAATCCGATATAAAATATTGGAAACGCCAATGGGCGAGGTGGGTTCTATTTTGCAATAGACAAGTGCGTTCTCATAACAAGTGATGGAGGATTCCATCATAAATTGCTCCGAAAACAGGTCTCCAAGCCGGTTGTAGGTATAGGCCAAGAATCGTGCCTTATGCCCCACCAATTCCTGCTCCTCAAAATGTGCTTCCATCACCTCCAATGTCTTCAGGTATTCCTCGCAGGCATTCACCACGTCGCCCCGCTCATAAAAGCCAACACCATTAATATAATGTGCCCGAGCGTCTAAAAACACATTCCGTTCATGTTCAGATGCACCACGTGCTTCTGTAATAACCAGTAAGTCAAAATAATCCACCGCCTTCAGCAGATTCTCCCTGTTGCTTTGTTTCCAATCATTTTTATACAGCAGCTCCGAAATCAACAGCTGGCAGTAATGACCGTTAAATTCATCCAGACTATCCGCCACATCACTCCCCGCAAACTCCAGCATCACCGTCAAAGCACTATCAGGCTGTCGCCACATCAGGCTGTCAATGGCGGCCAATTCAGAAATTGGTTTTCCCATCGGCTCCACGGCCTTCTCTTCATGAGGGTTGCAAGCCCCCGCCAAGGCCATCAGTGCAACCGCCAAACCAACAACAACATATAGATGTCCTTTCATTTTTTTAAGTCCTTATTACACCGCAAAGATACAACTTTCCAACCGTCTTGAACAATAAAAAATAGCTCCAAAGACGGCCGCCGCAATTATGTCATCTGTAGTTCTGCGTGAAGTCGGGGGCCTGCACGAAGGGATCGGGGGAGAAGAAGCGGCCTATCTCGGGATCATACAGCCGCGCGTTGGCATTAATCGTCTTTACGCAGTCGTAGTGCTCATGGCCGGTGAAGCCGCGGTCGAAGGTGAAAGAGGTCTGGGTCTGCTGGACGGTGTTCCGGTTGGTACTCATTTTATTTGCGACATTTAAAAATACAATGTTTTTGTTTTGGTTTCATGATCTACTTTGGCTCAAACTTGACAGGAACCTGAAACCATACCGAGACCGGCCTATCCCTTTGCATAGCTGGGTTTGCAAATCTAATTAATCTACATATCCGCAATGCTTCATCATTTAAAGCTGGAGACTCGCTGTGAGCAATTTCATGATGATGAGTATTGCCTAAAGTATCCACTATAAACCTAACATGCACTGTTTGAGTAATAGTAATAGTGTCTTCGTAATGAAGATTATCTTTCACAAAATCGGTTAATTCTCGATAATATTGATCATTTTGGTAATTAGGCCAAGAGGTTGGTTCTGTGACAACCCCTATTTCATTATTGTTTACCTTGTTTTCCTCATTGATTTTAGCCAATACAGAAAAGCCATAGGTTATAGGCTTACCACGCAATGATGCTGGTATAAATTCCTTTCTTTTTAAATAGTTAAACGCAACATGTGCCGCATCTTCAGAACGTTTACTTTGATGGTTCCCGGTATCAACAATAATGCCTCGAACAATACCAGTGTTATCCACCACTACATAGAGTACCAAAGGTAAACCTTGTGGATTGTATCCGAAGGTTGATTCCAATATAATTTGCGTTGCATCCAACAATTGAATCATATTATCTTCGGGTAATGATACCATTTGGTCGGGTATGGTAATTCCTATGATGTTTTCCTTTGAATCAAAATCATAAAATGGACAATATTTAGCACAAAAAAGACTATCTTCTTTAGAATCGGCAATAATAGAGTATTGTTCATTATTCAACGAGAATCTTACAGGAACGATATAGTTTACAATAATAGCCTTCCCCCTTTGTTTTGCAGCTGAAACGAATTTTACAAGTTTTGTAACTCTCAGAGCTTCCTCGTTTAAATCAGCTCGAACCCCTTTTTGTATATGATGATTGAATGTGTATCCTAAGGTATCTATATAGAAACTTACAAACACAACTCCTTCTATGGAATCCTGTATTGCAGATAAAGGATATTCTATGTTTTTGTTTATAAAGTCTTCCAAATCTCCATCAAAAACAGGAGGTGTTTCTACAACCACTATCAATTCGGCCTCATTTTGTCCGAAAATGTTTATTTGCAATAGTATTGTCAAAATAACAAAAAATAATCTCTTTACCATCTTCTAGGAATTTTATATAACCAAATGTATTTGCTTGGGTAATCGGAATACGATGAACCTGCTAATTTTAATAAAGTCTGATAATATTCAATACCTTGAAAAGGATATTTAATAGTTTTAGTAGAATAAGAAATTAATCCTTGGTTTTTAAATACATGGATGTAACCATCAATTTCTTCTAAATATGTTTCATAAGGCATACCTTTTAGTTCTTCTGAAACTTCATGTATGCCTAATCCTGCCTTTATTCTATGTGAAGTCCAAGATTCTTTTAAATACGTGCCGTATAACGAAGTATAGTCTTCAAAAGCAAAATTGCCATAAGAGATATCTCCCGTGGTTCTATTTGCAGACCCCCAATATTCTGATCCAGGACTTGTTATTGAATTTGTTTCAGGTTTATAATTACCTTCAAATCCAAAATAATCCAACGCATCTTGCTGCCAACAACCTCCTTTTTCAGTATATAATCCTGCTTTGAAATCCTCAAACACGTTGGCGTTGGTTTTAAAACCTTTACCACGAAGGGCATTCCATAAATTTTCGGAAGTAAGCGTGGTAAAAACTGCCCCGGAAGCCATTCCATACAGCATACTCTTTCCTGGATCTTCTCCCCAAACCAAGCCATCCACATAACCGTTAAAACCCCCTTCCCATACACCGAGGAATAGATTTTCCGCATAACTCATTCCAGCCCCTCCTATTCCACCTAAGGCACCTCCCAAACCGCCAATAAAAGCACCCTTTATCATGCCACCCAAAAAGCTTTCGCCCTTTTGATCTGCTCGGATTCCTCCAAAAAAGGCACCTATCATAGCACCAACAATAATAGCATCATCTATCCCAAAGATCTCCCCTGTCGGGTCGCTATACATCACCGGATTGTTCATGCAGTAGCTGTACCTGTTGTAGTTCTGCGTGAAGTCGGGTGCCTGCACGAAGGGGTCGGGGGAGAAGAAGCGTCCTATGACGGGGTCGTAGAGGCGGGCGTTGGCGTTGATGATCTTCAGGATGTCGTAATGCTCATGGCCAGTGAAGCCGCGGTCGAAGGTGAAAGAGGTCTGGGTCTGCGGAGTGTTCCAAGCAGTGTAGCTCATGCGGTTGCCCCAGGGGTCGAAGTGGGTGCTCTGGACGGTGTTCTTGTTCTCGTCCAGCACCTTCTCCCAGCTGCCCAAATGGTCAGTAAGCACGTAGTAGAGACTCCCCGTCCCGTTCTCGTAGACGCGGACGGCCACAACGCGGCCTTCGGCGTATATGTAGTCCAACCTTCGTGAAGTTGTAGGAGTGGCGTCCATCTCGTAAAGCTCGGATATCCTCGTCTTTTCCTTGATGAGCGAATGTCCGCTGGTAATGGTGGTGTGGCGCCTCATGCCAGAGGCGTCATAGTCGATGGCTATGGCAATGCCGTTCTCGTCGATCAGGGTGGGCTTGTTATGCAGGTTATAGGTGACATCGCTTATCGTAGGCGGTATGGCAATGCGAGAGTTGCCGTCGATGGAGGCTACCGCATGGGGTCTGTTGGCGTTGTAGTTATAGTCGCCCACCCTCGTGTTGGAGGTGATGTTGCCACTGTTGTCGTAGGTGAATGCCGCCACGGTCGTGCCGTTCAGCTTGTACGAGGTGAGACGGTCAAGTTCGTCATAGAAATAAGCCTCGGTCTGGTTTACTTTTGTGTCGTTTCTGGTGGCGATAAATCCCTTCTCATCGTAAGTGTAGGCAAGGTCGCGGTACTGTGACCCGATGAAATAATAGACTATGGGCGTCGTCCCTGGGGATCCTCCGTTCACGACATATTCATCCTCTATAGTGTTCCCGTTTCGGATGCCGGTCAACATGCCGTAGGAATTGTAGGTGTACTGCGTCCCCGTCTCGTTGCCGAAACGGCATGTCAGTGGTTGGCGGTGGTTGTTTCGTGTGTCAATGGCATAAATCAGGCTGTTGTCAGCGGCATTGCGGATTTTCTCTAACTCGCCATAACCGTTGTAGCTGTGGCTGACGCTGAAGCCGTCGGGATAGGTGAGATACCGCAGCCGCCCTAACGTGTCGTATGCGTACAGATGCTCGTAACAGGTGATGCCGTCGTATACCTTGCGGTTTGACAAGCGACCGAGGGTGTCGTACACATACTCGCTGTCAAGGTCGCCATTGTGCAACACACTGGCGAGTTTACCGACACCTTTTCCGGGTGCGTTGTCGTAAGTGTATCTTACAACCTCGCCGGCATTGTTCTTCTCAAAGGCTTCCCTTGTCGTCCTTCCTAAAAGATCGTAGTCGTAGTTGGCGCAGACACCGTTGGCGTCGACACGCGTTACGAGCTGGTTCATCGCGTTATAGGTACACCGCACCGTTCCGGCGTCAGGATCGTTTATGGTGATGCGGTTGCCTCTGATGTCTGATATCATGGTTGTGACGGTGTTGCCCAGGGTGACAGCCATCGAGTCGCGTATCATACCCGACACTGTCTCGTAGTCATATGTGTAATAGATAGTTCCGCCTTGGTCTTCGGCCGACACAAGCCGGCCAAGGGCGTCGTACGACTTGATTTGGCGTGTTTCACGGATATTGTCGAGAACGGAAACAAAATACACGTGTTGCGATGGGGCGTTGAAGTCGTAATAGGAATACGACAAGTCGGTGTAGGGTCCATCCTTCTCGGTTACCCTGCCATATATGTCATAGCTGTACGTTTGCCATGTCTTCGTGCCTCCCAAGGAAAGATAAGGGATGCAGGTTCGCCGCGTCACTCGTCCCAAACTGTCGTACACGATGTCGTTATAGCCCTGTCCCTCACAATAAGTGTGGACGATGCGTCCGTGGATGTCGTGGTAGGTCTTGGTCTCAGGCGTGCCGGTTTCCGTCTCCTGTACATAGTACACGGCCTCGGGAAAATCCGCGTCGTTGTACCAACGGTAACTGGTGTTGTGAACCGTCAGGTCCGGGCGTGTAACCTTTGTCAGTCTTCCCAAGGCGTCGTACTGATAGCGGGTGGTCAGGTTGTTGACGTCGGTGGAGGTGGCCATCAAGCCAGTGTAGTCGTCAAAGGTGGCCGAACTGGCATGTCCCAACACATCGGTCTCCTGTGTCATGAAGCGGCCTTTCGCATCGTATGCGAACGACTTGGTCCTGGATTCCATTCCCGCGGGAGTGTATGTCTCGGATGTGGGCAGTCCGAAGCCGTTGTAAGTGTAGGAGGCGACGCCCACGGCTCCGTCGGAATCCGTGACGGTAGCGGTTGCCACCTTGCCAGTGGCGGTATAGGTATAGGCTGTGTTGTGGAAAGGCATCTGACTACAGTCCTTTCTCCTGTTCCATGTCTTGATGTTGGAGGGCTTTACCGCCGTTGTCCCGTTTGAAAGGCTTACGGTGGTGTAGGTGTAAACCGTGCTGTCGCGCGAGACCCAGGGATAAACCGAGTTCTCGGACTTGGCTTTTTGGTGTATTGTGGTAGTGTTGGCGATTCGTCCGTTGTTGTCCAACTGGTTGCAAATTTGCTTTGCCTTGTTTTCAAGGCGGTTTATGGAAGTGGTAATGGAATAATATGGGATAAAACGATTGTAGGATAAACTGTGATATATTATGGTGTTAACCGTTTCATAGTGGAATTCTGGATAAACCCGTTGTTGCCAATAGGAGGTGTCGGCAATATAACCTCCTGTTTCATTCCTGTTGTTCAAGTTGTAATAGTCTATAGTGTGGGCCAAACTCAGATAATGTCTGAAACTATTGTATTCAAATTCCTGTTGGGCGACCATTCCGTCACAAAAGGACTGTAAGTACCCAAAACCGAGTAACAGCTGACGACTGTAATCGAATACGGCGTTGCCATAGGAAAACGTCGTGGTGGAGACTCCGCCTAAGCCGTTGGGTTGACTGAGCTTGCTGACCAACGGGTAATGGATGCGCTTGCCGTCGGTGCCGAGATATCCCAATCTGGGAGAGTTACAGTACAGATGCTCTATGGATGTGGTTTTGCCCAATCCGTCCGTTATGGACACAACACAATCATGATTGCGACACTCTGGAAGATCCACTATGACCGGGTTTTGGAAAATACTGCCTGTATACACCAACTCATTTTTCCCGTCGTGGTTCATGTCGGCGAACTGGTAATCCACCTCATAATGGTCTGTTATGTTATTATTGATAAATTGCGATACGCTGTATTGCAACTCGCCTGGGATATGACCCCGCATGTAATACACGTTGAGCGTCAACGGGCCGTTGTCGATTCTCACTGGCTGAACGATGTCGTCTTTGCCGTCGCCGTTAAGGTCCGATATCAGCAATGGAAATCTCGGCGTGATTTCATTCCCATGAATTGTGTTAAAAGGAAGATCATCCGGCACCCTATAGTCGTTTCCCTTGGAGATCATCAAATACCAGTGTCCGGCGTTGTTTGAACAGGCAAAGTATATATAATCCATCATTCCGTCACCGTTGAAATCTCCATGGTAACCTTTTGTGGGAAGGTTGGTAAGCCATAAGGAATCCACGATCCTTACGAAATTTCCTATGGAATCATCGTATTCATACACATGGAGGTGGTGGTTGTCGACCACCTGGATGTCGGCTTTGCCGTTCCCGTTCAAATCCGTCACGCTCAAAATGCTGCCGCTTGGTATTTGGAAAGAACTGTTGTTAAATGAGTTTGTCACCAATTGTTGCTGTTGGTTCGGCTCACCGAGAAACACCACCTGAATCCCCCCTTGACCCAAGAAATCACCAACAAGGAATTTGTTGTAATCTTTGGAACAGCTGAGTTTTTCAACAAAAGAATTGTTTTCGAAATCACGGATTTTCAAGATGTATTTACCCGTGTTGTTGTCATAATACTGGTAACCAAATCCGTCTTTTCCGTCGCCGTTATAGTCTACCGTGAAAAACGAAGGATAGCCATTCATTGTCCATGAATAGTTTGTGGATTGGAAAATGCCGTTGCCGTCACCCGTCCTGACCGTCCACTGGCACACACCTGATTGGGTGTTCGTCAGAAGCAGGTCGGGATTGTTGTCGCCGTTATAGTCAAAGACGTATTTATTGTAACCTGTTAGGCCGGTGATGGCCGTGTAATCAGCTGACACGCGGTCTTCGCCCCAATTGATGGTTGTCCTTGTGATTTCGTCTCCGTCCTCGTCCTTGAGCCTGACCGTAGTTAGTCTGGGGTTCCTGTCCTGGCTGTAGTTGAAGACGTAGTTGCGGACCAGTTCGTTTCCGTAGTAGACGCTGACGCCGCTCAATAGTTTTGAGACCGTTTGAGCCGTGCCGCCAACCCACAATTTGTTTGGATGGTTGTCGTCGGTGTATCCGAAGAGGACTCTCGCATAGATGTCCTGACCCATGGCAGTGTTTCCAGTATAGAATATCCCGGTGGGTCGGGTGTCACCGTTCGGACAGGTGTACACGAAAGTCATGTAGTTGCCGTCGGGGTCGGTGATCTTGTTGACCCACCAGGCGAATACCTTGCCGCTCATGAGTTGCTTGGAGTCCGCCGTGTTGCCGTATTCGATGACGGTGCCGTCCTGTGTCACCGCAGTGAAATACTGGTTGTCGGTGTTGGGTGTGCCGTGGAGCGTGACTCGGATGAAGTTCTCTATCTCCGTCCCATAAACGGCGTTGGTCGCCGCATAGTTGCCTTCCGACAGTTTGACGAGCCTTGAGCCGTCAAGTGCGTAACGGTCGTTGGCGTCATAGTTGATGGAACCGACAGTTTGGTCGAAATGGTTGTTGCGTTGTGTCCTGGTGATGCACGAAAGGCCTGTGAGGTTCCAGCCTATTCCCAGAAGACCTCTTCCCGAGGCACTGTTGTAGGAGATGGCAAGGTTGGGCTGCACCCCTTGGGTGCCGGGGACCACTTCTATGGGAATGCTGTACGAAGCCGTTCCCATGGAGGTGACGGTGAACTCGCCGCCCATGCTGCCTACCATCGAGTTCTGGGCATGGCAGATGAAAGGGAATATGGTTGCATAGCTCAGCATCAGAAAGACCTTGGCGGAAAGGAGGATGTCCTTTTTATGTATTAACTCTTTCATGGGCGTTTTATTGTTTAATTACTTTATAGACGTGTGGTTTTTCATCAATGAACAACTCCAATAGATATACGCCGTCGCGTTGCTTTGACAGGTCAAGCTTCAGCGTTGAGCCTTCGCATGTTCCTCCGGCAATCTGTCTTCCGTTGATGTCCGAAAGGAAGTAACTCCCAATTTCCCCTCCCCCCGTCAGCTCAAATGTGACACTTTCCGTCGTCGGATTGGGATAGAGACGCATGGTTTCCCCGTTGCCAAACACATCGGTGAGCGGAGCCAACGTCTCGTCGCTTTGGTTCCTTTCATTGTCATTTCTGTTGATGATTACGATGATCCTTCTGACGCGGTTGCCGGCGTGGTCGTAACCGTATTCATAGGTCAAACGTTGTCCTTGAACTGTCAGTAAAGGCAGCAGGAAAAGACAAACGAACACTAATCTTTTCATATATAATTGTTTTAGCTATTATTTAATTAATCCATTATTTAATCCATCACCTCGAACTCTCCGTAATACTCGTCGCCATTGGGTAGGGTGAAGGTGACGATGTAGCTGCCGGTGTCGGTGATATAAAAGTTGACCCCGTTGGGGGTATGGATAGACGAAGCATCAACGGGAGAGCCCGATACCGTTTGTATTTCAATGGCAACTTGACCGAGATTCTCGGTGAAGGCTACAATTAGTACATGGCCGTTGATGGAAGCTTCAATAGAAGAGCCTCGAGGGGCTCCTTGAACGGTCGCCTCTTTGATAATAATATGACTGTAGCCATCATTAGATTCAATGACAGAAGCGATGCACCATATTGTCGAAAACAATATGCTTAACAATAAAAATAAAGTTTGTTTTTTGGGGAATTGCATAATTTGTAACGTTTATCAATGAACGTCACAAAAATAATGGAACCGATAAGAAACTTTTTGTTTTTTATCGTTGAAAATAGTTGCTGCTTTTTGTTTAACTATTTGGTTTATAGAAATATACAAATATTAGTGGCAATTACAAGACAAGTTCTCTGATAAAGATTTGTAGTGATTTTTCCGTATCGAAAGCTTTCTTTAGCTTTGCAGAGCGCTTTTTAATAGTTGAGTAATCACCATGAAGCAACGCTGCTATCTGAACATCCTTAAGGTTCAAAAGACAAAGTCGGCATTGGTTTAATTCGCTGCTGCTCATTTTAGGATATTGCGAAGTTAATATCTTGCCAAATCCTTTGAAATGCCGTTCGACTGCAATGGCTAATTCGGACAATTTTTGTTCCTCAAGCCAGAACTCGCACAAATCATCGCTCTTTGTATCACGTTTTATATACTTTCCTTTAAGCTTCGATAGGATTTCTATGCAGACCTTTTCCTTCAAGAAATCATCTATGCTACCCCATGAAGTTTGTGAACGGAAAACTTCCAACTCTTTAATCAATTCATCCTTCTCCGTTTTTTGCACTTGCAAAGCCCTGTTGCTTTCCTTAAGCCTTCCTCCCAAGGCTTTTTGTTTTGCCCTATGCGCCATACGCTCCTCTGTGATTTGAATCTCAAGTCCTCGCTTTGTCTTTCTGTTAGCATGGTATAGGGCAAAGGCTACAGACAAAACGACAATCAGTATTCCAAAAACGATCAAAACAACAATCATTTTGTCTTTTATTTTGTTTCGATACGACCGTTCCGCGTTGTTTTGTATACATATCTGGTATAATTCGGTCAACCGAGATTTAATCTCGCTCTTGTTTTCCTCCTGGTTGGCAAAAGGCACTAAAAAACTGGCATATTCAATAAATTCCGCATCTTTACCCAGAGATTTGCATATTTCGGCCAGAAATTCAGCTGCTTGTTTTTTGAGGTTAACATTCGTGGATTCAGAATAAACTTTGTTTAAGTAAAACCAGGCTGAATCCAATTGTTGTTCGCGATAATAGATGTCTCCAATAACTGCACAACGTGATAAATACTCATTGTTGCTCTGTGCTTGAGTTAAAAGTTTATGCAATTGTTCCAAAGATGCTTGCGATTTGTTTTTTTTGTGGTAGTACAATAACGTACGTAAACAGGCTATATCCCTGTAAGTCAAAGTGCATGTGTCGGATAAAGCGCCCATTGCCATTCGGTAATAATAGTCAGCATCTTCCAATTGTCCCATCATATCATATTGAGAGCCTATTTCCCTTAAAACCCAAGGAATGTTCCATGATTCCGCATCAAACTTGTTGTAAAATGATAATGATTGTTTGCCAAAAAAGATCGCTTGCTCATGCAGGTATTGATCTGAGAATAAAGTTGTCAATCGCAAATAAGTCAATGCCATGAACTTAGCCTTATACCCCACCAGTTCCTTTTCAGAATAATACTCCTCCATGATTTGAATGGCCTTCATGTACTCCTCACAGGCCGGCACCACGCTGTCCATCTCGTAATAGCCCACACCGTTCATGTAATGGCATCGGGCAGAGAGGAATGGATCGTTTACGGAATCGAAATGGGCCATGGCCGCCAGGAGCTCATCGCGGTTGGTCTGGGCATAGTCGTTCTTGTAAAGCGCCTCAGAGAGCAACAGTTGGTAATAAGGTCCATCAGTCGGTTCATCCAACAGCACGGTCAAGGCGCTGTCAGGCTGCGACTGCATCAGCGTATCGATGGCCGACAAAGGCATCAGGATAACCGATAAAAGCCAAATCAAACATTTCATGGTATGCAAAGATAAAAATAATTTGGATGTTCAAAAACTTTTTCAAAGAAAATAAAAATATAGAAGAAATTAATGTATTTTTGCGGTTAAAATGGAAAAACGAAAGGCAAATAGTAAAAACCCCACGATGACCGAGGTGGCGGCCTTGTTCCAGGTCTCGTCGTCCACGATCCATAACTGGATCAAGGAGGGTTTGTTGGCTCTGGATGGGGAACGTCATGTCACCGCGGAGAGCCTTCTCGAGTTCCAGTCGCAACATGCCGGAAAGCACAAACTTCATGCCCGGGCCAACAAGCTGCAGAAGGACAAACATGACGCGATTGAGGTGGGACGTGCCATCCAGGCGGAATTGCTTTCGGATGTTTTTGATGATACCATAGGCATGCGGTACCAATCCATGCTTTCGGAATCCTATCGAAACAAGGAGGGAATCACCTATACCCCAAAAGCCATCATTGACGACATGACGAGTGGGTTGGAGGTTGACGAAGCCACGCTGTTTCTTGATCCCTGCTGCGGCAGCGGCAATTTCCTTGTCCGTGCCATTGAAATGGGTGTGGCACCTGACCATATCTATGGTTTTGACACCGATCCCAATGCGGTGGCCATCGCCCGACGCCGCATCAAAGAAATGACTGGTTACGACACCAAACAGGTAGTTTGCGGTGATTTCCTGAAGGAAGGTTGTCGGTTGAAGCAACGGTTCGACCTGGTTTTCACCAATCCTCCATGGGGGAAGAAACTGCCGAAAAAGGAACGTGCCGCATACGCCAAAAGGTATCAGGCCGGATCCAGTGCCGATACCAGTTCCCTGTTTCTGTTTTCCATCCTATCGGTGCTGAAACCTGAAGGCATCATGGGATTGCTGATGCCTGAGTCTTTTTTCAAGATTGCGGTGTATGAGGATGCCCGAAAGGCCGTGTTGCAGAAGACCATCCTTCAGATCAAGGACTATGGCAAAGTGTTCCTGAACATGTATTCGGCAGTTTCCATCTTGGTCAGAAACTCGGTGGCCGATGACCAGCATCAAGTGGTTTGCAATTGTAATGGGAATGACCATGATCGCTTCCAACGCAGCTTTATGGCCATGCCGCGCTATAACCTCAATTATTGGACGAAGTCGAACGAGGTGGCTTGGTTGGAGCAGCTGATGCAGCAGCCCCACCTTACTCTGAAAGGCCATGCCTCATGGGGGATGGGTATCGTGACGGGGAACAATGCCGAGATCTGCAAGCGTTATCGCCATGTTGGGTTCAAACCGGTCTATCGTGGTCAAGACATCCTTCCCGGCAGGCTGAAAGCCGCAAGTTTGTACATTGATCCCAATGATTTTCCCCACTGTCACCAGCTTCCACCCCAATGGATGTTTCAGGCACCCGAGAAGCTGGTCTATCGGTTTATTTCCAGCGAACTGGTGTTTTATTGCGACACGCACCGGCGTTACATCCTCAACAGTGCCAATATGCTGGTGCTGAACGAGGATTTCCCGTTGACTTCAAGACAATTGGCTCGGATCATGAACAGTCCGTTGACCAATTGGCTGTTCAAGCAGTTGTTCAATACCCATAAGGTGCTGAAGAGCGACTTGGAGCTGTTGCCGATTTTCACGGACTTATCGCTGCATCGCCGCTTCAATCTCCTCGATCTCGATAGGTAGGCCGGCAAACAGGTTGACGGGCTCTCCTTCGGTAATCAGCAGGTCGTTTTCAATGCGGATGCCAATGCCTTCTTCTCGGATATAGATTCCGGGTTCGCAAGTGAGAATCATTCCAGGCTCAAACGTCTTGAACTTATCGATGCTGTCATGCACATCCAAGCCGATGTGGTGAGAAACGCCGTGCATCAGGTATTTGCTGTTTTCTCCCATTAGTTGGCGGGCAGCCTGGTTGACCTCGTTGATGCAATGGCCGGGACGGTAGAGTTTGGTGATCTCTTTCATGACGTCCAATACGAGGTTGTAACACTCCTTTTGTCTTGTGCTGAACTTTCCGTTGATCGGGATGGTACGGCTCAAGTCGGAGGAATAGTTGTGATATTCGCAGCCGATGTCGAAGAGTAATAGGTTTCCGTCGGTGAGCTTGCTCTGGTTTTTAGAGTAATGCAGGCAGCATGCGTTTTTACCTCCGGCGATAATGGGTGCGTATGCGTGTCCTCTGGCGTTGTTATATTTGAAGACGTATTCGATTTCAGCCTGCACCTGATATTCGTACAGGTCGGGCTTCACGGTTTCCAGACAGCGACGGAAAGCCTTGGCGGTGATGTCGCAAGCGTGTTGCGTAAGGTTGATCTCGTCTTCCGATTTGATCATGCGCAAGGCGTTGAGGATAGGCGCTGTCCGGCCATATTGGTGCAATGGGTACAATGCTTGGATCTGTTTTGCAAAGCGTTGCTGAATCGTTTCTACGCTACATTCGTATTTCGGATACTCGTAGCTGTGTAGAAAGATGGTGTCGCCATAACCCGAGAAAGCGATGTCGTTAAGCACGCTATAAAAGTTGTCACTGCCTTTGACGGTTTTGATGCCTGAGATTTCAGTGGCTTGAGCGGCATCGAGCATCTCGCCTTGCCAAACGACTTTCATCTCATCGTAAGGCTCAATAAAGAGGACTTCGCGAAGGCTCTCGTCAGGGTAGTCAGGTGCGATGAGAAGGAAAGCTTTCTCGACTTCGATGCCCGTCAGGTAAAAGAAATCCGACTGTTGACGGAAGGGATAAAACTCATCACCGTTACGAGGCATAGGCTCGTTGGCGGTAAACACCGCAACGGATTTTGGCGGCAGTTGAGCCACAAAGTTGGCTCTATTACGAATGAAAAGGCGGGAAGGAATAATCATGTTATAAGTAATTTGGTGACAAAGATAATAAAAAAAGGCGGAAGAGCAATCTTCCGCCTTCTGTCTTCTGCCTTCTGTTTTCTTACAAGAGTTTGTATCCCACCGTTATCAAGAATGTGTTTTTCTTGGTTTGGTCGATGTTGTTGAAGTTGAAGTATTTGTTCAAGCTCGTGTTGTTAAGAGCGCCAAAAACCGAACTTAAGCCGAAGTTGTAGTTGATATCAACGGTAAGCTTACCCAAGATGTCAGCACCGATACCGGCTTGAAGACCCCACGCAATGCTCTTGGTGTCGAGGCCGAGGTTAGTACCTTCATTGATGGTTTCGGTTTCTCCTGAAGAACCATTCAGCGAGAAGGTCTCGTCGAACAACGTCTGGCTGGCAATGGTAAAGCTAGCGGTGGGGCCGGCTTGTAAGCGGAGGGCGACGACGCCAAGGTCGAGGGCTTTCCAACCTACCAAAATAGGGACCTGAAGATTGGATTCGTTTAAGGTAAAGGTCACTTGTTCTTGGGGGAGGCTCCATCCTTCGCTGATATTTTCGGCAGTCAATTCAAAGATGTCACCTGTCTTGAAATAAAGCACTTCAGGCTCAATGTAAAAGCTGCCGAATTCGACACGGCCAAAGAGACCAAAAGTCATGTGGTTCAAGAAGTCTGACTTGATATCAGCCTTTTTATAAGAGAGGTGTGATGTTTGATAGCCGAGCTTAACACCCAAATCGAAGTCTTGGGCGAACATCGAGCCGCTGAACACCAGCAGCATGGCGATAAGAAGGAATGATTTTTTCATGTTGCTTTGAATGGTTTTAAAGCCGTGGCTTTATTTGTTGTTGATTTTCTTTCCTAAAGTAATCAGGACACGACGGTCATACTCCGTAGGATTCAACTCTTTGACACCGCCCACAGGTTCAATCTCGATCAACTCTTCGGGGACACCCATGTCAATCAAAATGCTCCTGATGGTATTACAACGTCTCAAGGCAAGTCCCTTGTTGTATTCTGCCGTTGCCGTGGCGCTGTCGCAAGAACCTCTCAGATGCACGGTCCACCGTTTTGCCTTGACTACATCGGCAATCTCCTGCAGGTTGACCTTGTCCCTTCCTGACATCAGTTCAGACTTGTCCAAATGGAAGAAGATGGACAGCGGGTAGCTGAGGATTTCCGTAATGGTGTCGTTGCCGGAAACATTCACGATGGGTTGCTCCTGGCAAGGAATGGTATCATGAATGTGCTTGATGATTTCCGTGGTTTCCTTGAGCACCTGTACATATTTGTAAGGGAGTTCATAGATTCTGCCACCGGGATACCAAGTGAGACCCGCTCTTGCTGAGTAGTTGAAGTCGGCGACTCTCGGCCTTGGGTTGCCACTTTCGAAACCGTATTCGTTATACCATGAGTCAATATGCCATTCTTGTGCAGTCCAGATAAACGACAAGGTGATGTCAAGATACTTGTTGATCTTGAATTGGTTGATCAAGCCTAAATCGGCGGAAAACTCGAAATTGCGTCTTCCATCGATAATCGATTTAATCAAAGAGGTGTGACCTGAAACACACGCAACTCCCATTCCAGCGAACAGTATGGGAGTGTAGACTCTTTCGGAATCGTAATAATTCTGAATGAGGTCGATGGGGCTGAGCATGAAATCGCCATGGATGTTGTGATACATGAATGTCGTAGCGCAGTAGCCATTGGCATCCGTGGGAGGATTGGCTTCGCCTCCATACAAGAATTCATAATTTTGGCCTTTGCCGGCAATGCCATCAGTGGAATGAAGGCCGTTGATGAAGCTATGTGAGCGGTTGACATCGTACGCCAAGCGTAAGGCGATCTTGTGGGTGATCCATTTGCCGACAGCGACACCTCCACCGAATGTCGGGCCGTTTAATACCGTGCTGTAGTTGCCTGCTGGATTGCGATCCGAACCTTGCCACCAGTTGGTGCTGCCATAGGCGGAGATGAACCAGTTTTGGCTAAACTTCGACACTAAGTATCTTGAGGTGTCGGCAGGATTGGTAGAACGTACACCGTGCTCCGCCTGAGCGAAGCCGGTGTACATTCCACATATAATAATGCTTATTAAAAGACAGATTCTTTTCATTTCAGTTTTGGTTCACAGGTATCTCTTATTTTGAAAGCTGGATGAGCACGCGGCGGTCATACTCGGTAGGATTGAGTTCCTTGACGCCACCAACGGGTTGGATGCTGATGTTGCTTTCATCAACGCCGAGTTTCACGAGTTCGGCCTTCACCTTGTTGCAACGGTTCTCAGCAAGGGTCATGTTGAATGCGCTTGAAGCGGTGGCGCTGTCGCAAGTGCCTCTCAAGACAATCTTGTAACCGTTCTGCTTGGCGGCATTGGCAAACTCTTGGAGGTTGACGAGGTCTCTGCCGTCTCTCAGGTCGTATGAACCCTTGTTGAAGAAGATGCTGAAAGGATAGCTGAGGCTTTCACCTTCAACGAACTTCACGATGGTGTCGCAAGGTTGTGGGGTAACGGTATTGTTGTTGTTGCGGCAATCAGCGAGATCCTTCTGGAGTTGTTCAACTTGAAGGGTCAACTCGTTGATTCTGTTTTCTTGCTTGCTGCAGTCGGCAACAGCGGTCTCGGGAAGTTCAAAGTGACGGCCACCGAGATACCAGTTGAGGCCCAAAGAGGCGCTGCTTTCCATGCGAAGGCGTTCGAAACCATTCATGCTAACAGGATCCAAGTCATAGGAGTGACGGGTGAGCATCTGGACAAGGTCAATGTGGAGTTCCAAGCTCTTGTTCAGTCTGAAGTTGTTGATGATACCAAAATGGGAAGCATACTCCAGAGCTGAGCTCTTGGTGATGAAGAACTTGTTCATGTCAGTGTCATAGCCAAGAAGACCGAAACCGGCCATGAGGCTGATTCTATAGATTCTGTCGTTTCTGTAACCGGCAAAAAGGTCGTTCAGGCTAACGATACCGTCTACGTGGACGAATTTGTGCATGAAACTGCCAAATCTGTTTGCAGAAGGATGGATGTCGTATCCTAATCTAATTGAAACATTGGGGTTGACCATTTTACCCAACATAAGTGAACCGCCGAAATGGGGGCCGTAGACAGAGCTGAGGTCGCTCAAGCGGAAGTCACTTCCCTCGAAACAACTCACGTTACCGGAAATGCTGATAAACCAGTTTTGTGTGAATTTGCTTTGCAGATAACGGTTGCCACCTTTGCCATCGTTGTCACCGTCAGCGAAAACTGACATAGCGGTAATTAAGATTACGCTAAGTGTTAGGAAAACTTTTTTCATTTTTTTGAAATTTGTGTTTAATAATATTTAATAGATTTAATTTAATGCTTGCTAAAAGCAGCGGCAAAGATACGCTTTTTTTTATAATGAGAGGCGATTAAGCGTGTTTTCTATGAGTTTTTTTACGTATGGATGGTAGTCGGTGCAGAACTTTTCGCTTACTCGATTTGCAATTACAGCACAGACAGTCAAGCAGTTATGGCCCATCATCTTGCCCAGGCCGTATAAAGCCGACGATTCCATCTCGAAATTGCATACCCGCCAGCCTTGATAATTGAAACTTTCAATCCGATGGTTGTTCTCGGGATAGGCCAGGTGCATTCTCAGCGTTCTGCCTTGAGGCCCATAGAAGCCGGGAGCAGTGGCGGTGAGGCCTTGGAAATAGCCTCCGCCAATTTTGTCGAACAGTTCCTTTGAACCTTCCACAACGTAGGGCATGGGCAGGTCTTTTGGGTAATCCATGTGTTCGATGAAAGCATCCCTCATAGCTGTTTCGTTGACTTCCTTGTTTTTCTCGTAGAAATAAAGCAAACCGTCCAAACCGATGGCATAACGGGTGGCTACATAACTGTCTTCCACGGGAATGTCGGCCTGCAAAGCGCCTGAAGTGCCTATACGGATCAGGTTCAAGGTGCGGTGCTCCTCCTTGGGCATACGGGTTTTCAGGTCGATGTTGGCCAAGGCGTCCAGTTCGTTCATTACGATGTCGAGATTGTCGGTTCCCATGCCGGTGGACAATACGGTAATCCTTTTTCCGTTATAATAGCCGGTACGGCTCCAGAGCTCGCGGTTTTGACGTTTGATTTCGATTTTGTCAAAATAGTAGGCGATCATGTCTACACGTCCTGGGTCACCCACCAGAATGACGTTGTCGGCAAGTTCCTCTGGGTGAAGTGCGAGATGATAAACAGCCCCCTCGTTGTTCAACACGAGTTGTGAAGCCGGAATTGCTTGATTCATATTGTTTTAAACTATTTGTTGGTTATCAATTCAAATAAATTGCAAAAATAAAAATTTTTTTATTACAAAAATCAATAAATTTGCACTATTCAACATGAACCCATGAAAAAGACCTCTGTCATTATCGGTGCCGTATTGATGGCCATTGCATTCGTCGGATGTAATGCCGCCTCGACTAAGTATAAAAAGAAACTCGAGATTGCCCCCGGTGCTTCTCCAGTCTTTGAGTTTAAGCGTTACGAGGAGGTGCTGTTCTGTCTTGATACGGCTGATTTTCAGCATGAATTGATGGCGATTCAAAAGGAATACCAACCTTTTTTGGATGGCGATTTGAGTGATCCCATGGCGGTAAAGTACCTGAAAGACTTTGCCGTTGATCCTTTCAGCAGGCTGCTGTATCAGAAAGTGGAAGCCGCTTTTCCTGATCTGGATGCGGTGAAAACGATGGTTGAGGGAGTGTACCGGCACTTCAATCATTATTATCCTGACCTTGTTTTGCCGCAGCGCGTTTTTACCTGTGTTTCAGGTATTAATTCCGATATTCCCCCGGTAATGGTTTTGGGTGATGCCTTGGTGATCTCCTTGGATTGGTATCTTGATGGCGACGAAGTCTATGATCAGATCGGTGTGCCTAAATACCGTTCCGAGCGAACCGCTCTTCCCTTCTTAGTCAAGGATTTGGGTGTGCAGTTGTATCAAAACTACGTTCAGAAACCTCATAAACAGACCCATTTGTTAGAAGAAATGGTTTATGAGGGGAAGGCGCTGTTCTTTGTTGAGGCAATGTGTCCTTCTTTACCTGACCGGGTGATTCTGGGTTATACCGAGTCCCAAATGGCATGGGCGGAGGAGAACGAAGGGAATCTTTGGGCTGATTTGGTGGGCAATCAGCAGTTGTATTCATCTGAATACGATGTGTTTAGAATATTTTTTGCCGACGGCCCATTCACAAACGAATACAGTCATGAAGCTCCGCCGCGCCTGGGTGAGTTCCTTGGTTTGCAAATGGTTCGCTCATACATGGAAAATCAGGAGTGTTCTTTGCAAGAAGTGATGCAAAATACTGATTTGCAGGGTATTTTTCAAGACTCTAAGTATAAGCCAAAAAAATAAACAAAAATTATTTGTATTTGAATTACTAATATATAATTGGATTATATATCTTTGTGATTTCAAAAAACAAATAATATCATGTTGGTAAAATCATTTGGATGTGCTATTGTTGGCATCAATGCGATAATAGTTACAATAGAGGTTAATTCCGAGAAAGGAATTCAGTTTTTTTTGGTCGGGCTGCCCGACAATTCGGTCAAGGAAAGCCAGCAACGTATTCTGGCATCGTTTTCAAATCTTGGATACAAGTTTCCAAGGAAAAGACTTACCATCAATATGGCTCCGGCTGACATCCGAAAGGAAGGGGCGGCGTATGACTTGCCTTTGGCTATCGGCATCATGGCGGTGTCGAACCAAGTGGAGGTTTCCAAATTGGAACAGTATATTCTGATGGGAGAATTGTCGCTTGACGGCACGTTGAATCCCATCAAAGGAGCGCTACCGATGGCGATTAAGGCTAAGGAGCAGGGTTTCAAAGGAATTATCATTCCCAAGGAAAACGCCAATGAAGCTGGCATTGTGGAAGGAATTGAAGTGATTGGCGCGGAGGACCTTTCGCAGGTAGTGGACTTCCTAAACGGTCAACGTGACATTGAGCCGGAACGGATTGACATGGACTCGTTGGCCCAAGAAGAGCATTATTCGTTGGATTTTCAGGATGTGAAAGGGCAAGAGGCGATCAAACGAGCCTTGGAGATTGCAGCAGCGGGTTCGCACAATGTGCTTCTCATCGGTAGCCCTGGATCTGGTAAAACAATGTTAGCCAAACGTTTACCGAGTATCTTGCCTCCTATGACCCTAGCGGAGGCATTAGAGACCACCAAGATTCACTCCGTGGCTGGACTGATGGGGAAAAACAAGACTCTGCTTGTGACCAGGCCATTCCGTAGTCCACATCATTCCATTTCTGACGCAGGGCTTTGCGGAGGAGGCTCTTTCCCACAGCCTGGGGAAATATCGCTTGCACATAATGGAGTGCTTTTTCTTGACGAAGTTCCTGAAATGCAACGACATACGCTTGAAATTCTACGGCAGCCGATGGAGGACAGGGAAATTACCGTCTCCAGGGCAAAGATGTCGGTCCAGTTTCCGGCCAACTTCATGTTGGTGGCCGCGATGAATCCATGCCCCTGCGGCTATTACAACCATCCGGACCGTGAATGTGTGTGCAAACCGGGCGAAGTCCAGAAATATCTGAATAAGATCTCTGGGCCGTTGATGGATCGGATCGACTTGCACGTTGAAGTTTTGCCGGTCCCGTACAATGAGTTGTCGGATTCAAGGAAAGGCGAGTCGAGCTTGGAGATCAGGGAACGGGTAATCAAAGCACGTAAGATTCAGGAAGCGCGTTATAAGGAGTATCCTGGAATCCATTCCAATGCCCAAATGACTTCGCGGTTGCTGCAAAAGTATTGTGTGCTTGACCTGGCAGGACGTGAGGCTTTAAGCCGTGCCATGCACCGTTTGGGATTGTCAGCCAGGGCTTACGACCGTATTCTGAAAGTCTCGCGCACCATTGCCGACCTTGATGGCAGTGAGCGCATCCAAATGGGACATCTGGCCGAGGCAATCAATTACCGGAGCCTGGATAGAGACAACTGGGGGAGCTGACCGTTAGGAGTTGCGGTCCCGGCCAAAAAGGGAAGCAATCCATTGCCTGTTGAGCCTTGAGATGTTTTGTCGCTTGATGAGTTTGGGGCATTCGGCTTCGCAAGCGTAGGTATTGGTACAATTGCCAAAGCCCAGCTCGTCCATCTTGGCGACCATACGCTTTACTCGATCCGCTGCTTCGATTTTGCCTTGCGGAAGCAGGGCCAGATGGCTGACCTTGGCACCCACAAACAACATGGCACTGGCGTTCTTGCAGGCTGCCACGCAGGCACCGCAGCCGATGCAGGAGGCGGCATCCATCGCCATATCGGCCTTGTGCTTTGGAATCGGGATGCTGTTGGCATCGGGGACACCGCCAGTAGTGGTGCTGATGTAGCCTCCCGCTTGGATAATCTTGTCGAAGGCGGAACGGTCCACCACCAAATCACGGATGATAGGGAAAGCCTTGGCGCGCCAGGGCTCAATCCAGATGTCGTCGCCATCATGGAACTTGCGCATGTGGAGTTGGCAGGTGGTGATGCCGTCATCGTTGCCGTGGGGCCTGCCGTTGATATAGAGTCCGCACATGCCGCAGATACCTTCGCGACAGTCGTTGTCAAAGCAGACGGGATGGGCAATGCGGTCATTGATAAGCCTTTCGTTGAGGATGTCAAGCATTTCCAAGAACGAACAATCGGGGCTGATGTTGTCGATCTCGTAGGTTTCGAAATGGCCCTTGGCGCGGGCGTTTTCCTGTCTCCAAATATGTAATGTGAATCTCATGGCTTATTTGTAATTGCGGGTGGCGATGTGTATATGTTCGTAGTTGAGAGGCTCTTTTTCCATGGTCTCAGGTTGATGGTGGCCTTGGTATTCCCAAGCGGCGACATACATGAAATGTTCGTCGTCTCGAAGCGTTTCGCCATCAGCGGTTTGGTGCTCGGTACGGAAATGACCCCCGCAAGATTCCTCACGGTGCATGGCATCGGCGATAACGAGTTGTGCCAACTCAAAATAGTCTTCCAATCGGCAGGCCTTCTCTAACTCAGGATTGAATTCGTTGGCGGTTCCTGGAACGAAGACGTCTTTCCAAAAGTCTTCTTCCAAGGCGGCAACCAGTTGTTTTGCCTTGGTAAGGCTTTCGGTGTTACGAGCCATGCCGCAGTATTCCCACATGAGTTTGCCAAGCTTTTTATGATAGAAGTCAACGCTGTGCTTTCCTGACGTTTTCAACAGCCTTTCGAATCGTTGACGGACGTTGTTTTCGGCTTCGTCAAATTCAGCACCTTCGGTGGTGATTTTGCCTACGTTGATCTGATCGGCCAAATAATTCTGCAAAGTGTAAGGCAGTACGAAATAGCCGTCAGCTAAACCTTGCATCAGGGCGGAAGCGCCGAGTCGGTTGGCGCCGTGATCGCTGAAGTTGGCTTCGCCAGCGGCAAAAAGCCCGGGAATAGTGGTCTGCAATTCGTAGTCCACCCAGAGGCCTCCCATGGTGTAATGGATGGCCGGGTAGATCATCATCGGGGTTTCGTAAGGATTCTCGTCGGTGATTTTTTGGTACATCTGGAAGAGGTTGCCGTATTTTTCGGAGATGGCTTCCTTGCCTAATCGGCGGATGGCATCGGCGAAGTCGAGGTAGACGGCATAGCCTGTGCCTACGCCGTAGCCCGCATCGCAGCGTTCCTTGGCGGCACGGCTGGCCACGTCACGGGGAACAAGGTTGCCGAAAGCGGGATAACGGCGCTCCAGATAATAGTCGCGGTCCTCTTCGCGGATGTCGTTGGCTCTCAACTTACCGGCACGGATGGCTTCGGCATCTTCCTTTTTCTTGGGTACCCAGATGCGTCCGTCGTTACGCAGGCTCTCGCTCATCAGCGTGAGTTTGCTTTGGTAATCGCCATGGACGGGGATGCAGGTGGGGTGGATCTGCACATAGCAGGGATTGGCGAAAGCGGCTCCTTTGCGGTGGCATACCCACGCTGCGCTGCCGTTACTGTTCATGGCATTGGTGGAAAGGTAGTAGAGATTGCCGTAGCCTCCGGTGGCTAGCACCACGGCATGGGCAGCAAAGCGTTCCAGGTCACCGGTGACGAGGTTGCGGACGATGATGCCTCTGGCCCTTCCGTCTTTAATGACCAGGTCCATCATCTCGCACCGTTCGTGGAATCTGACCGTTCCACGGTTGATCTCGCGGCTTAAGGCACCGTAGGCACCAAGCAACAGTTGTTGTCCTGTCTGGCCTTTGGCATAAAAGGTCCGGCTCACTTGGGCGCCGCCGAAAGAGCGGTTGTCAAGCAGGCCACCGTAATCACGGGCAAAGGGTACGCCTTGGGCTACACATTGGTCGATGATGGCGCCGCTGACTTCGGCCAGACGATACACATTGGCTTCGCGAGCGCGGTAGTCGCCTCCCTTGATGGTGTCTCTGAAAAGGCGTTCCACACTATCTCCGTCATTCTGGTAGTTTTTGGCTGCGTTGATGCCCCCTTGGGCGGCGATGCTGTGGGCGCGGCGTGGCGAATCCTGGATGCAGAAGATATCGACATTGAAGCCCATGGCACCGAGAGAAGCGGCTGCCGAAGCGCCAGCCAAGCCCGTGCCTACCACGATGATGTCGAGTTTGCGCTTATTGGCTGGATTGACCAGTTTCTGGGTGGCTTTGTATTTGGTCCATTTTTCGGCGAGTGGACCGTTAGGTATTTTGGGGTCGAGTTTCATAATCAATCATTCATTTATAATCCGAAATACACACCGACAACCACGGCGGTAAACATCAGGCAAACTACTGTGGCAAAGATGATTCCGAAAATCTCGATGGCTTTGCCGTATTTATAGTTATAAAGGCCAAGGGTCTGGAACATGGCGGCGAAACCATGACGCATATGGAACCAAACCACCACAAAGAAAACCAGATAGGAAATTGCAATATGGGGAATTTGGAACTTTTCGTGAGCCTGCTCGTAAAAGTTGAGGTTGCCGTTGACCAGACCGATTTTCACGAAGTAAAAATCCATGAAATGCAGCAGGAGGCAGACGAAGATGAGGATGCCCGTCCATACTTGCAGTTTCGAACCGGTGTGAGTCTTGGAACGCTGGGCTTTGTGATAACCTTTGGGCCGGGCCATCCTGTTGGTGAAGGCGATCCAGATGGTTAGAACCATGTGGAGTAGAAAGGCTCCCAACAGGATGATTTCAAAGACTTTGATCACATAGTTGGTGCCCATGAAATCACAGAAAGCGTTGTACCAAGCACCGCCATCCTGACGTAGGATACAAAGGTTGGCTGCGGCGTGGAACAATAGGAAGATGCTCAAAAAAACGCCCAATAGCGCCACGAAGATCTTCTTGGAGATGGAGTGAATTTTAGGTATGTTCATCAGAGAAGTGTTTCTGATTGCAAAATTACTTTTTTTTAGGTCGAAAATTGGATTATATGTATCATTTTTCTATTTTTGCACCTTATTTGTTTGAAAATAGAAGTATTCTACAATGAAAACTCATATTCTATCTCGTAAATGTGCCCAATACAGGACCCCTCAGATTGCCCAGGAACAGGGTATTTATCCCTATTACAAGCCTATTGAGTCGGAACAAAGCACGGTGGTGAAGATTCACGGTAAAGACGTGTTGATGTTTGGGTCCAATAGCTATCTGGGCCTGTCGAATGATCCTCGTTTGAAAGAGGCCGCCAAGTCCGCCATCGATAAATACGGCACCAGCTGCTCAGGTTCCCGTTTTCTCAACGGTACGCTTGACATCCATGTGGAATTGGAAGAGAAACTCGCCAAGTTGGTGGGCAAGGAGCAAGCCGTATGCTTCAGCACTGGATTTCAGGTGAACCTGGGTGTGGTTTCGGCTTTGTGTGGCCGCAATGATTATCTGTTGCTGGACCGTCTCGACCATGCTTCCATCATCGAAGGAAGCCGCCTGTCCTTTGGAAAGCCTTTGAAATATGCGCACAACGACATGGCGAACTTGGAGCTGCGTCTGCAACAATGCGATCCGGAATCCGTCAAATTGATCGTGGCCGATGGTATCTTCTCGATGGAAGGCGATATCGTCCCGCTGCCGGAAATGGTGGCTTTGGCTGAGAAATACGATGCCGACATCATGATTGACGATGCCCATTCCTTAGGCGTTTTAGGCCATCAAGGCAGGGGTACGGCCGATCATTTCGGCTTGACCGACAAGGTAGATCTCATCATGGGTACCTTCTCCAAGTCGTTTGGCTCGTTGGGAGGTTTTATCGCTGCGGATTTCGATACGATCAACTTCTTGAAACATAATGCCCGTTCACTGATTTTCAGCGCCAGCATGCCGCCTTCAAACGTGGCTTCAGTGAGCAAGGCCATCGACATCATGCTTGATGAACCTGAACGCATCCAGCATCTCTGGGACGTGAGCAACTACGCACGTCAACAGTTCAAGGATAGAGGTTTCGACACTGGTCGTAGCGAAACGCCGATCATCCCGCTGTTTGTGAGAAGCTCAGAGAAGGCGTTCTGGCTTTGCACCCGTTTGTTGGAAGATGGCATCTTCGTGACTCCGGTCATCGCTCCCGCCGTGCCTGAAAATGATGTCTTGATTCGTTTTGCCTTGATGGCAACGCATACCTTTGAGCAGGTTGACGAGGCCGTGGAAAAGATCACTAAGGCATTTAAAGAAGCTGGTATTCTGTAAATCATGGTTATTTTAATCACAGGGATATCGTCGGGCTTTGGTTTGGAAACAGCCCGACTGTTGGCGCATGAAGGTCATACAGTGTATGGGACGGTGCGCCGAGAGGTAGAACAGCTGCCCTCAGTGAATTACCTAAAAGTTGATGTCCGCGATCGCGAAGCCGTGAATGCTGCCGTTCAACAGGTGATAGAGAAAGAAGGCCGTATTGATGTGCTGGTGAACAACGCAGGCATGGGCATTGGCGGTCCGGTGGAGTTTGCCACCGAAGAAGAAGTGAAGGAACAGATGGACACCAACTTTATGGGATTGGTGCATTTTGTCACCGCTGTGTTGCCTCACATGCGCAAACAAGGTTCCGGTAGGATCATCGCCTTGAGCTCCATTGGCGGCTTGATGGGATTGCCATTCCAAGGCTTCTATTCGGCCAGTAAGTTTGCCATTGAAGGCTATTGTGAGGCGCTTCGTTTAGAGACGAAGAAGCTGGGCATCATAGTGACGGTGGTCCGTCCTGGCGATTTCTCCACTGGCTTTACGGCAAGCAGAAAGAAAACGCCCAATGCCGAAGCGATGAAGGCGTATCAAACCTACGCGGAATCCATGGGAAAAGTGGAGCATGACGAGACCGGCGGGTTGAAGCCTCGGGTGTTGGCCCGTAAGATCAGCAGCATTATTCAAAAGGAACACCCTCGCTACGGTTACGTGGTAGCATCGTTTGAACAGCGCCTTTCGGTGCTGCTCAAACGAATCTTACCAGCGAAATGGTTTGCCCTTATTCTTGGGAGTTATTACAAATTGTGAGTTTGTAGGCCCTGCGCCGCATGAACGGTATGGTCTTGTATTCGCCGAAGAGTGACTGCACCTTGTAGTTCTCTTCCAATTGCGGATTCATGATAATGCGGTTGATATTGCGCTTGATGCAGTTTTCATGCAGGTATTTGAATAGCAACACCGGTATGCCGCATTGTTGATAATCGGGCATCACACCCATGATCAGGGCTTCGAGGGTGTCGTTCTTCTTCAAGGCTTTCATGATATTGATGAAGCCGAAGGGGAATAGCCTTCCATTGGACTTTTTGACCGCTTTGGAGAGCGAAGGCACGCAGAAGAGGAAGCCGACAGGTTCGTCTTTGTCGTTGACGGCAAGCGCCACGAAGTCCTTGTCCAGAATGGGAACGTAGGTCTTCAGATAGGCTTCAATCTGCTTGTCGGTCAATGGTGAGAAACCGTGCAGAGGCGCAAAGGCTTCGTTGTACATGTGGAAAATCTCCATGCCGTAGCGTTTGCCCATGTCTTTCATGCTCTTGGGCTGGATGACATGCACTTTGAATCTTTCCTCAATCAGGTTGGCGAATTGGAACATCGGTGGCAATTCGGGACTCACCTCCAGCACGCGCTGGGTCCAATCCACATCCTTGGTGAAGCCGAGCTTCTCCAGCATTGTGCCATAATAGGGGTAGTTGTAGAGGCAGGTGAACGGGCTCAGGTTTTCAAAGCCTTCCACGAGCAGGCCTTCCTTGTCCATGTCGGTAAAGCCCCATGGGCCTCTCATTTCGACACGTCCACGTTGTTTGCCCCATTCGGCAACGGTGTCGATAAGGGCTTTCAAGACTTCCTCGTCTTCGACAAAGTCAAGCCATCCGAAACGCACGAGACGTTGCTCGTCGTCAGCCTTGTGGTTGATGATGGCGGCCACGCGTCCCACGATCTCCTTGCCGCGATAGGCGAGGAAGCAGTCGGCTTCACAGAAGTCGTAGGCGCCGTTTTTCTCAGGGTTGAAGGTGTCGTATTCGTCGCCTTCCAGGGCGGGGACCCAGTTTGCGCAGTCCTTGTATAGCTTGAGAGGGAAAGTCACAAACAGCTTCAGCTGCTTGTGACTTTCTACCTTGACGATATTGATAGCCATAGCATTACAATGTTGTGTGAGCACTGATGTAGTCAATCACTTCGCCAACCGTGTTGAACTTGGGCGTGCCGTCAAACTTGAACTGGAATTTGTTTTCGGTAGCCAAGCTGAGCAGCATGATGGTCAACGAGTCGAGGCCGACGTCACGGACGAGTTGTGAGCTTTCGTTGACGGATGACAGGTCCATGGACGGCTTGATCAGCGTCAGGATTTCTTTCAATCCTGCAAAGATGTCTTCTCTAGTCATGGCGCTTATTGATTACGTGAAACTTTCATGGCACCGGTGCGCTTGAAGTCTTCCCTGCGTACGGTGATCTTGCTGACTTGATGTGTGCTGGGCAATGTGGCGTTGACCTTGCCGACAAGCTCCTTGAAATAGGCTTCCACCTCTTCCCAAGGCTCGTTGCCAAACTCTTCCATGCGAGGCAAAATATCGATGGCGATCACCTTGCGGCCGTCCATTTCATCTTCCTTGACGAGGCAGTCGCGGAGTTTGTTGTCCTTGTAGAAAGGCTCTTCGATGCTTTCGGGGCTGACGTTTTCGCCATTGGCAAGGATGATCAGGTTCTTGATGCGGCCCA
Source organism: uncultured Bacteroidales bacterium (assembly GCA_947302205.1). Taxonomy (GTDB): domain Bacteria; phylum Bacteroidota; class Bacteroidia; order Bacteroidales; family F082; genus Limimorpha. The sequence continues at coordinate 16,541 of CAMYVD010000003.1, read as the reverse complement.
CGATATACATGTAGCCATCCTCGTCGAAGCGGACGAGGTCACCGGTCTTCACCCAGCCGTCAGGAGTCAGAGTTTCAGCGGTTTTCTCAGGATCGCCGTAGTAGCCGAGGAACACATTGTCGCCGCGGAACCACAATTCGCCATCAACCACCTTAGCTTCCTGCTCGGGATAAAGCTTACCGACGGATGTGGGTCTTTCCTTCACGTCGATGTTACCCGTAGTAAGGTTGGCGCCTTCGGTCATGCCATAGCCGGCAAACAGCTGAATGCCAAGTTCGTCGAATTCACCGATGAGTTTCGGAGGCACGTTGGCAGCACCCGAAATGATGAATTTAAGATTACCGCCGAGGAACGGCTTGCCGTACATCTTGACGAGACCCAGCAGGATTTCGCAGATGCCAGGTACAGCCACGAGGCAGGTGGGTTTGATCATTGGGAACTTGCCGATGGTCTCTTTGGTGTTGGCGGCTGCATACCATGCGCCACCTTCAAACAGTACCGACAAAGTGCTACGAACCAGGCCAAACACATGGCTGAGCGGCAACACACAAGCGTAACGGTGGCAGCCCAGCTGATGTCCTGGAGCGTAAACGCCATTCAAAGCACCACGCATCAAAGCTCTATGAGGCAGGATGGCACCCTTTGGAGCACCTGTGGTACCGCCGGTGAAGAAGATGGCGGCGGGATCGTTCTTGTCGACTGTAGCCACTGGAGCGGTATGGTCGGCGCAATCCGTGATGGCGATCACCTTACAAGGAGCCTCTTTCACGGCTTCCATGAAATCCTTGCCTGCTGCCAGCAACTTCACGCCGAACTTCATGCAGCAGCCTATCACGGCTTGTGTAGGTAGCTGCGAAGGCAGCATGATAGCTACATAGCCAGCTGAAGTAACAGCAAGGAACATCTCAACAGCATCAACAGTGGTGTTGTCGATGATGGCTACCGTATCGCCTTTTTGCAAGCCCAGTTCGTTAAGTAAGGCACGTTTGCATGCAATAATGTTACATACTTGTTTGTAAGTATAGGTGTTCACTGTATCGGAAAGGCACGGCAAATCAGACCATTTTTGTTCAATCCAGGTTACAAATTCAGGAAAAGTGGGAATGTACTTCAACTGCGCAAGTTCTTCGGCAGGAAGCATGGATGGGAAATAATTGCTCATGTTTTTTGTGTTTTTACGAAAGATTCAGACGCAAAGATAGTGAAATATCCGATTGAATGTAAAAACACGTACTATTTTTAATGCTATTTCGGAGCTCCTCCGCCGAAATCATCATACAGGATGTTTTCCGGTGCAACGCCTAAATTGTCGAGCATGTTGACCACGGCGGCGCTCATCGGTCCAGGGCCGCACATATAATATTCGATGTCCTCGGGGGCACGATGGTCTTTCAAATAGGTGTCGTACATCACATTATGCACGAATCCGGGCGTGTAAGGCACGCCAGCGGCATCGGCGGCAGGGTCGGGACGGTCCAAGGCGAGGTGGAAATGGAAATTGGGGAAATCCTTTTCGAGCTGGCGGAAATCCTCAAGATAAAAGACCTCGTTCAAGGCACGGGCACCGTAGAAATAATGCATCTCACGGTCAGTAGTGTGTAAGGTTTTTGTCATATGCATAATCTGCGCTCTAAGCGGCGCCATACCGGCTCCGCCACCAACCCAGATCATCTCTGACTTGCTGTTTTCTTTCACATGGAACTCACCATAGGGGCCGGACATCAGTACCTTGTCGCCAGGTTTCAGCGAGAAGATATACGACGAGGCGATCCCCGGATTGACGTTCATAAAACCGGAGCGGTCAGGCTTAAAGGGCGGAGTGGCGATACGCACCGTGAGCATAAATACATCGCCCTCAGCGGGATAGTTGGCCATGGAATAGGCCCGCACCGTAGGCTCGGTGTTGACGCAACGCAGGTCAAACATCTTGAACTTCTCCCAAGAAGGAAGATATTCAGCCCCAATGAGTTCCTTGTCAAAATCGGCGTATTTGATGTCGAACTTCGGAATCTTGATTTGGGCGTAGGAGCCAGGAATGAAGTCCATGTGTTCGCCGACGGGCAGCTGCACCTTGAACTCCTTGATGAAAGTGGCCACATTGCGGTTGCTGACCATTGTACACTCGTATTCCTTGACATTCAGAATCGACTGAGGCACCACGATCTTTAGGTTTTCCTTCACCTTCACCTGACAGCCCAAGCGCCAATGGTCTTGGATCTGTTTACGGGTAAAGAAGCCAACCTCGGTGGGCAGGATCGTGCCGCCACCTTCCACCACACGGCATTTGCATTGGCCACAGGAACCCTTTCCACCACAGGCCGAAGGCAAATATACTTTTTGCTCAGCGAGGGTATTGATCAAGGTGTTGCCCGTGGGCACTTTCAGCGCTTTGTCATCGTTGATGGTGATGGTCGCTTCGCCTTTGGGCATCAACTTGTTGCGCACCCATAGCAATAGGGCCACGAGCAACAGGGTGATGCCGAGGAAAACAGCGATACTTACGATCAAGGTCGTGGTGAGATTCATAGCTTAAAGTTTTATACCCATGAATGCCATAAAGGCAATGCCCATCAATCCAGTAATTATGAATGAGATACCCACGCCCTGGAGGCCTTTGGGGATCTTGGAATAGCGTAGTTTTTCGCGAATGGCGGCGATGGCCACGATGGCTAGCAGCCAACCCAAGCCTGAGCCGAGACCGAATACCGCGGCTTCCCCTACATTGCTGAAATTGCGCTCCTGCATGAAGAGCGAACAGCCCAAAATGGCACAATTCACGGCGATCAGCGGAAGGAAAATGCCTAAGGCGGAATAGAGCGAAGACGTGAACGTCTCAATTACCATCTCCAAAATCTGCACGATGGCGGCAATGATGGCGATGAAGAGGATGTAGGTCAGGAAACTTAGATCGAGCGTAGCCCATTGCGGACTGATCCAAGCCAAAGCGCCAGGGGAGAGCAGGTATTTGTTGATCAAATAATTGACAGGAACGGTAACCACCAACACGAACGTCACGGCCAAGCCCAAACCGGCACTGGTCTTAACGGTCTTGGATACGGCCAAATAAGAGCACATGCCCAAGAAATAGGCGAAGATCATGTTGTCCACAAAGACCGATTTCAAAAACAGGTTGAATAGGCTCATTTCGATTCGGTTTTGCTGTTATTAATCCACATGACTATTCCGATGATAATCAAAGCCATAGGCGGAAGAATCATCAATCCGTTGTTTTGGTATCCGGCTTCGTAGAACGACAGCGGGATGACTTGATAGCCCAACAATGTGCCTGAACCGAGCAGTTCACGGAAGAAGGCCACAATGACGAGTACCAAGCTATAGCCTAATCCATTGCCAAGGCCGTCTAAAAATGATTCGATGGGTCCGTGAGAAAGCGCAAAGGCCTCCAAGCGTCCCATGATGATGCAGTTGGTGATGATCAAACCCACATAAACGGAGAGTTGCTTGCTGACATCATAGGCAAAAGCCTTCAGGAATTGGTCGATGAGGATGACCAAGGTTGCCACTACCACCAGTTGTACGATGATGCGGATGCGAGAAGGAATGCCTTTGCGCAGCAACGAGATGATGAGGTTGGAGAACGCCGTCACTACGGTCACAGAGGCGCCCATCACCAAGGCAGGCTTCAGCTTGGCGGTGACGGCCAGACAGGAGCAGATACCCAACACCAGCACAGTGACTGGGTTGGTCTTACGCAGGGGTTCTATGAGGAGTTTCTTGACGTTCATCGCATTTCAAAATAAGGCTGATAGATCTGTATCGTCTTGTCAATCATTTCTTTCACCCCGTTCGAGGTTTTGGTGGCACCGGAGATGGCATCGAATTCAACGGGTTTGATATGGCCGTTTTCCCAGATGGGTTTCCCTGAGAATTGGCTTTGGAATTTCTCGGTAGTGATCTCGCCGCCCAAGCCCGGAGTTTCCGATTTATGGTCGAACTTGGCACCGATCACCGTTTTGCCATCGGGAGCGATGGCGAGATAACCCCAGATGGGTCCCCATAGGCCGTTGCCTTGCATGGGAAGGACCGTAATGGTATCGTTGACGAGATAAACAGGCAAGTCTCCGTCCTTGAAGAGGATTTCACCGTCAGCAACGCCTGATGAGGAAAGGATCATCATCCGTTTTTCGTTCTCTTTGTTGCGTTGCTGATAGGGCTGAAGCCATAAGGCCGTCGCCGTGAGCAGTACTGCCACGATGACCACCAGGATGGTGGAATATAGGAAGATGTAGCCGTTGCTATTGATGTCTCTCTTCATCGGGCACTATTTTTTGATTTGACGATGGCGCGTTTTTGGCGGCGTTTGATATTGTGGGCAACGACGCAGTGGTCGATGAGCGGGGCGAAGCAGTTCATCAGCAGGATGCTGAGCATCATGCCTTCCGGATAGGCGGGGTTGATGACCCGTAGCATTACGGCAAAGATGCCGATGAGCAAGCCGTAAATCCACTTGCCAACATTGGTTTGGGCTGCTGTCACAGGGTCGGTAGCCATGAAGACCGCGCCGAACAGGAAGCCGCCCATCAGGTAATGATAGTAGAACGGTAGCTGCATGTAGGCATTGGCACCGATGGCGTTGAACAGTAATCCCATCAGGCCACCGCCAAGGATGACGGAGAGCATGATGCGCCAACTGGCAATGCCCGAAATCAGCAGCAGGATGGCTCCCAACAGGATGGCGATGACCGAAGTCTCACAGGTAGATCCTGGTATCGTTCCGATGAACATATCCAATGCAGAGGCCGAGGGCTGTAGCCCAGCGGCCAGTTCAGCCAATGGTGTGGCACTCGTGATGGCGTCGGTGCCCCAGAGGTCAGCGGCAATCCAGACGCTGTCGCCCGACATGCGTGTGGGATAGCTGAAAAAGAGGAAGGCGCGGGCCACTAGGGCAGGGTTGAGGAAGTTCATTCCCGTGCCGCCGAAGACCTCCTTGCCGATGATGACAGCAAAGGCGGTGGCGATGGCGAGTTGCCATAGCGGTGTGGTCACAGGCACAATCATCGGGATGAGGAATCCCGTGACCAAAAAGCCTTCGTTCACCTGATGATGCCTGATTTGGGCAAAGGCGAATTCAATGGTTAGACCGACGATATAGGAAACCGCCAACAAGGGCAGCATTCGTAAGAAACCGAACCAGAGACAATACCAGAAAAAATGACAATTGACAGTTTCTGGCGAGGCTATGTAGTGTTGGTAACCGATGTTCCACATGCCGAACAGCATGGCGGGAATCAGTGCGATCACCACGGTAATCATCGCGCGTTTCAAATCTACAGCGTCGCGCACATGGCAGCCTTGCTTGGTTACCCTGTTCGGTGTGAACGCAAAGGTCTCGAATGCCTCGAAGGTAGAGCCTAACCACGCCAGTTTGCCCCCCTCGCTGAAGGTGGGTTTGAGTTTGTCGAAGAAACCTCGTAAGTTGTTAAACATCGGCAACCTCCTTTCTTAATGTTTCCAATGCTTCACGGATGATACGCTGAATCTCAGTCTTCGAGACATCGATAAACTCGCAAAGGGCGAAATCCTCAGGCTCTACCTCATAGATACCAAGTTGTTCCATCAGTTCAATGTCGCCGATGATGCAGGCCTTGATAAGTTGGGTGGGATAGATGTCGAAGGGGAACACTCGCTCAAAACTGCCTGTGAAGACCAAGGGACGCTCGTCGCCGTGGGTGTTGGTGTCGAATTTCCAGTAACTCGAAAAACGGGGAAGCTGGATGCCCATCGGCTTAAAGGTGCTTTTGGGCAAGAAACCGCTGAGGAAGGTTCTTGAGTAGCTGTATTTTTTGATGCCAGGCATCATCCAACCCATGAAGTCGTAATAATCGCCTTCGGGAAGGATGCTCACCAAATCGTCGTAAGCACCGATGAAACCCTCATTGGAGATCTGGGTGCCGCTAAGGATGTTGCCCGAGATGACGCGGTTTTCTCTGGCGGCATTGTCGTTCTCCATTTTAGGATAATTGGTATTAAGCACCTGTTCTGCAACGATTCCAGCTATGCTGGCACCCGCTTTGATGCGGTAGTAATGCGGATTCTTGATTAGAGGTCCAGCTACGGCGATCACCTTTTCGGGACGATAAACGCCTGTGCTCACCAATTCGCCTAATACAACGACATCCTGAGCGTTCATGGTCCAAACGACTTCTCCTTTGTTGATGGGATCGATATGGGCTATTTGTGTGCCGATGTTGCCAGCGGGATGAGGACCCTTCACGTAGTGAGGTGAGAGGTGAGAGGTGAGAGGTGAGAGATGTTTCGCGAGTTCTTGGTCGGGATGAAAACAGACATGAACCTCACCATTGCTCAATTTAGCAAGGGCTTCGAGGCCTTTCTTGAAAAAATCTTCCTTTCCTTGGAGAACGAAATCGTAGTCTGGTGCCAATGGTGCCGTGTCGAAAGCGCTTACAAAAATGGCCTTGGGATGATCGTTAGGATTGGCCACTACGCCGAAAGGACGTTGGCGCAGGGCGGTCCAAAGGCCGCTTCGGAGCATTGCCGCTTTGATTTCATCAGCGGTATGAGGCACCTCCAACACCAGCGGAGAGGAATCCTTGGCTTCAACCACCACCTCTAAAAGCCTCCGTTTTTCTCCTCTCACGATGGCTTTCACCTGTCCGTTGACCGGTGAGGTGAAACGGATGCGTTCGTCGTTTTTGTCGCAAAACAGGGCGCCGCCAGTGGCCACGGCATCGCCTTCCTCAACCAATAAATGCGGCGTAAGTCCAACAAAATCAGTGGGTTTTACGGCATATAACTTGATTCCCAATGCATTGGTAATCCGCTTTTCAGCGGCACCGGCAATGGGAATGTCCAATCCTTTTTTTATGGTAATTTTGTCCACCATCATTGATGGGACAAAAATAGTAAAATGTTAGAAGGCCGCTATCAACTTTTTGTTACTTTTGCAAAAAAATGACCGTTAGTTATGATTCGTTCCATGACCGGCTATGGCATAGCCGAAAACCTTTACCAAACCAAGAAGATTGTTGTTGAGATCAAAACCCTCAATAGCAAGCAACTGGATCTTTCCATGAAACTCCCCAATGAGTTGCGTTTCGCCGAATTGGATTTCCGTAACAAAGTGGGCTCGAAGCTGCTTCGGGGTAAAGTCGATGTCGTCATCAACATCACGGACACCTCAGCCGACTCGGTAAACCAAATCGACCCAGACGTGGTGGCTTCCTATCTCCGTCAGATCAACGGCATCTCCGAGGAGTTGGGCATCGCCCCGGCTGCGGATATGGCGGGCCTGCTTTTCCGCATGCCTGGTATTTTCAATACGTCCGAACAGAAATATGACGAGGCGTTTGTGGCCAAGATCGGAGAGACCATGGACGCCGCTCTCGACACGGTTGACCGTTTCCGCGTTCAGGAAGGCCAGACCTTGAAAAAGGACTTGTTGCATCGTGTGGAACTCATCCTCGGCTTGCTCGACCAAGTGGAGCCTTTCGAAAAAGCCCGTCACGACACAATCAAGCAGCGTTTGGTCAAGAATCTTTCGGAGTTGACTACCGAAGGGCAATACGATGAAAACCGCTTTGAAGCAGAATTGATCTATTATCTTGAAAAACTGGATATTACGGAAGAAAAAGTGCGTCTCCGCCAGCACTGCAACTACTTCAAGGAGAGCAGTGACGAAGATCAAGCGGGTAAAAAATTAGGCTTCATCAGCCAGGAGATGGGCCGAGAGATCAATACGTTGGGTTCAAAGGCCAACGAGGTCAACATCCAGCGCCTTGTGGTGATGATGAAGGACGAACTTGAGAAGATCAAGGAACAGGTGCTGAATATTTTGTAAACAGTCATTGATACGATAAACCATGAACGAAACGACCTTCGATTCCCATATTCAAGAATTGCTGGCGCAATACCGTCGGCTGCTGCCCGTTTATGAGCAGATGGGTGACATGATCCCCAAAATGCTGAAGGGTTTTTTCGCCGAGGCTGGCATTATCGTGGCCTCCGTGGAGCATCGTATCAAGACTGAAAAATCCCTCACGGGGAAACTTCAACTCAAAGGACACAAATACCATAGCATCAATGATGTCACCGACATCGTGGGTATCCGTGTCATCACTTTTTATAATGATGACATTGGGAAGGTGACCTCAGTGTTGGAACGCCTGTTTGAGGTGGATTGGGAAAACTCCATCGACAAGCGGAAGGCGCTTGAAATCGACAGTTTTGGCTATCTCTCATTGCATTACATCTGCAGCATACCGAAGAGGACCTACACCAACCCCGAGTATCCTGAAATGAACCGGATCCGTTTTGAGGTGCAGATGAGGACCGTGCTCCAACATGCCTGGGCCAATATGAACCACGACACAGGTTACAAGAGCGGCGTGGAGATTCCCAAAGTGTACAAGCGTAATCTGAGTCGCTTGGCGGGAATGCTGGAACTGGTTGACGACGAGTTCAGTCGCATTCGCCACGAACTTGCCGACTACCGCCGAAACGTGCAAAATCTGGTGGCTTCAGGCAATCTGAGCGACATCCCGCTCGATGGCGACGCCTTCAAGAGCTATCTTCAGATAGGACCGTTCGACGGACTGATGCGACGAATCGCCTCCATCAACCAGGCGGAGATACAACCTGTGGACCTTTCGCCTTTCCTCAAGCTGTTCATGGCCATGGGGTTCAAGACGCTGGGGGATATCGACGCGTTGGTGAAGAACTATTTCGACGCGGCTTACCAGATTGCCTGTTATCAAATCGGTTTGACTGACATTGACATCCTATCCTCCTCCGTGGCACCACAAAACCTCTGCACGGCTTATATCCTCAAAAAAGGCGGAGGCCGTGGCGGACTGAAATGGATGTTTGACACGCTTAACGGTCCCTCCGAGGCAAACGAGGTGATGGCCGACATGCTGGAGGAACAAACCAAGGACTTGGCATTCATGAATCAATAAAACCATGGCAAACGCACCTCTCAATACCACACTGCTTGACCGAGCGATCATCTTCGCCGTGAATGCCCATGCGGGCACCGAACGCCGAGGGATGGGCTATCCCTATATCGTCCATCCCTTAGAGGCGGTGGAGATTGTGGCTACCATGACCCCCGACCAAGAGCTGCTCGCCGCAGCCGCCTTGCACGACACCGTGGAGGACACCGACGTGACCGTGGAACAGATCCGGGCTGAGTTTGGCGAGCGTGTCGCCTCACTGGTGGCCGATGAAAGCGAAGAACGCCAAGAAGGCGTCAGCGATGAAGAGAGCTGGCACGACCGCAAGCGAGCCGCCATCAACCATCTGGCCAAAGCATCACACGATGCCAAGATCGTAGCCTTAGGCGACAAACTCTCCAATATGAGAGCCATTGCCCGTGACTATGCCGAGATAGGAGATGCTTTGTGGAACCGCTTTCACGCCAAAGATCCCAAGGACCATGAATGGCATTATCGCGGCTTGGCCGACGCCCTTCGCGAACTTGGCGACACCTTCGCTTTTCAGGAATTTGAACGACTCATCAATCAAGTGTTTAACTAATGGAACCTATTAGAATTACCCTCAACGACTATGTGCTCACCGGCGGCGGCGCCAACGGGGAGAGCTTCAATCATAAGACCGATCCTTCAGTGATGCTCAAGCTCTATCTTCCTGGCAAGATACAGCAGCCACTCGACGAGATGAACCTCGCCCGAAAGGTGTATGAGGCAGGCATCCCCACACCCGAACCTGGCGATTATGTGGTCACCGACGATGGTCGCTACGGCATCCGCTTCAAGCGTATCATGGGAAAGAAATCCTATTCGCGTGCCACAGGCGATGAGCCCGAAAAGGTGGCACAGTTTGCCTCCGATTTCGCCCAGATGTGCCTCCAGCTTCACGCCACCCATGTGGATACCACCTTGTTCGAGAATGTCAAGGATCGCTACTACCGCCTTTTAAAAGAGAATCCTTTCTTCACACCGGCCGAGAAAGACAAACTCGCCCGTTTCATCGCTGATACTCCCGACGAGGATACAGCCATCCACGGCGACCTTCAATATAGCAACGCCATCTTCGTGGGCGACCAGCGCTATTTCATCGACTTAGGCGACTTCTGCTGGGGCAACCACCTCTTCGACCTCGGGATGGTGTACCTCTGCTGCTGCCTCAGCAACGAAGACTTCATTATAGAAACCTTCCACATGCCCAAAGCGTTGGCCATCCGTTTCTGGGAATGCTTCGCTCAAGCCTATTTCGGGACTGGCGTTCCATTGAAAGAAATCGAGACTATGATACTTCCTTACGCTGGACTTAAAACCCTAATCGTGGAAAGAGACAGTAAACGTCCCATGCCTGAACTTCGTGTAGCGTTAAAACCCATCTTATGAATATCGAAAAAAAAGATACCAAAACAGACGGCATCTCCATGAGAGCCAGATTGATGCTGGTGATTGTGGCCACCCTCACCCTGGAAGCCACCGCCATCATTCAGTTCGTCTTTGCCCAAAGGGAAATCAAGCAGGAGGCCTCACTCCGTGCTGAAAGCGAGCTGAAAAGCGCCGAGAACAAGATCATGGATATTGTGAACCAAGCCGAGGCCGCCGTCCACAATAACATCTGGATTGCCGAGTGGTGCCTGGAGAATCCTGACAGCTTGACACGCATCCCCCAACTGGTGGTTAGCAAAAACCCCGTCGTAGTCGGATCAACCATTGCGCTTGTTCCCGGCTACCTCGAAAAGAAACCTTTGTATGCGCCCTACGCCGCAAAGGATTTGAATACCGGTGAAATAAAGATGCTTTCGCTGGCCACAGAGGAATACGACTATCCCTCGTCAGAGTGGTTCACCAAACCCATGGAGCTGAATGACAGCTATTGGTCGGAACCCTATTTCGACGAAAATGGCAGTGATATTTTGATGACGACTTATTCCGTGCCGGTGAAAGACAAAGACGGCAAGGTGGCGGCCATCCTAACCGCCGACATCTCGTTGGACTGGCTCACCGAGCTCATGCAAGACATCAAGGTATATCCTCATGCCGTCAACATGGTCATCAGCAATAGCGGACAGATTATGGTGTGCCCCGTGGAGACCTTAGTGATGCAAACCAACGTTAATGAGTTTGCCTTGGGATCTGAGGACTACGAAGCCCTCAACCAAGTCAACCAAGCCATGCTTTCAGGACAGGCAGGCGAGTTGCCCGTTCGCTATAAAGGACAACTCAACCGTGTGTATTTCGCGCCAGTGGAAAAAACAGGGTGGTCCTTGTCAATTGTGTTGCCCGAGAAAGAGCTCTACAGCGGCGTTCGCAGGATTGGAATGATTGTAAAGCTGCTGCAATTATTGGGCGTGGCCATGCTTATTGTCATTCTCAGGATAGCCACCAAAAACCAAGCAAGATACCATAAAATAAACGAACAAAAGGAAAAGATGGAGAATGAGATCCATATCGCCAGCAAGATACAGATGGCCATGATCCCCAAGACATTCCCGCCTTTCCCTGATCGAACGGATTTGGACTTTGCCGCTGCCATTGTCCCGGCTAAACAAGTGGGCGGCGACTTATACGACTTTTTCATCCGTGACGAGAAGCTGTACTTCTGCATCGGCGACGTTTCCGGCAAAGGCATTCCCGCCTCTTTGGTGATGGCAGTCACCCGGAGCCTGTTCAGGGCTTCTTCGGCCCATGAGACCAATCCGCAGCGCATCGTGACAGCCATGAACGACACCATGACGGAATCGAACGACAACAATATGTTTGTGACCTTCTTCTGTGGCGTGCTGAACCTGGCTACGGGTCACTTGCATTACTGCAACGCTGGCCACAACCCGCCACTCATCCTCACCGATGATATCCGCCTGTTGCCAGTCGAACCCAATATCCCGTTGGGCATCCTACATGGTTTTTCGTACAACGAACAGGAAACGGATTTGCATTATGACGAGTCGTTGCTGCTCTATACCGATGGTCTTACCGAGGCGGAAGATATGCAAGCACAATTGTTCGGTCTGGATAGGGTAGAAGCAGTACTCCGCACACGACGCAGCTCACAGAACCATCTGGAGGCCCTGGAGTCCGCAGTGACGGAATTTGTAGGCGAAGCGCCTCAAAGCGACGATCTCACCATGCTCTTCATCCATTATCTCCCGAAGGAAGATGCCCCGCTGCAAGAACGTCATCTGGTGCTTCACAACGACATCCAACAAATCCCACAGCTCGCCACTTTCGTTGAGGATATCGCCCAAGAGAAACAGTTGGGTCAAAGCCTGGCCATGGGCATCAACCTGGCTCTTGAAGAGGCGGTGAGTAACGTGATCATGTATGCCTATCCAAAGGAAACCGATGGCTTGGTGGATGTGGAGGCCTATTTGCGTAAGGATTCGCTGGAGTTCGTCATCGTCGATAGCGGAATCCCCTTTGATCCGACCAAGGCTCCTGAGGTTGATCTCAATGCTTCCGCCGAGGAACGTCCCATCGGTGGATTGGGCATCCATTTAGTGCGTGAACTCATGGATTCCGTCGGCTACGAAAGAAAAGACCATAAGAATTATTTAAAAATGATCAAAAAACTATAATATCATGGAAGTTATTATCGAAAAGCAAAACGACGTTGTGACGGTGTTCCTTAAAGGTCGCCTTGACACATTGGCCTCCCAAGAAGTTTCACAGAAGTTGGAAGGCTTGGCCGAAAATGCTTCGGGAACCATCATCATGGACTGCACGGAAATGAGCTACATTTCCAGCTCAGGTCTCCGCATTTTCCTCGCGCTTCGCAAAGCCGCTTCTGAAAAGGGTGGCAAGGTCATCGTCCGCAACATCAGCAACGACATCCGCAGCGTGTTTATGATGACGGGATTCTTGAACCTGTTTCAAATCCAGTAAGCCAAGCGGATTAAAACAGTTTAACAATCTTGGTTGTGGCAATGGCTATCCGCTGTTTCCGGTTCCAAGGTAGCGTGGCTGATGCCGTGCTCGGCGAGGGTGTGTTTGAGATGTTCGGACACGTGTGGCCAGCAACTGAGGTCATCGATGACAATGTGTGCCGTAAGGGCCGTTTCGGTGGTGCTGATGGCCCAAACGTGGATGTGATGGGTGCTCATCACATGTGCTGAAGCCTTAATTAATTGCTCGATTTCTTGCAGTTCAACACCGTCGGGAATGCCGTCCACCGCAAGCCTCAGGCTGTCTGAAAGCAACTCCCAAGTGGAGATGAGGATCACCACGGCGATGATGAGCGACACGATGGGGTCGATGACGGTCCAACCCGTGTAGTGTATGACGATGCCACTAATGACTACGCCTACAGACACTAAGGTGTCGGCGGCCATGTGGAGGAAAGCGCCGCGAACATTAAGGTCGCTCTTCTGTCCTCGCATGAGCAGCAGTGCCGTGGCACCATTGATGAGAATGCCCACACCGGCGGTCCACGACACGGCGATGCCATTGACCTCAGTAGGCTCACTGAACTTATGGATGCTCTCAATCACAATGGCACCAACGGCCACCAGCAGAATGACCGCATTCAATAACGAAATAAGGATGGTGGACTTGCGGTAACCGTAGGTGAAATGCTCGTTTCGCTGCACTTTGGCAAGTCGGAAGGCGATCAGTACCAGCACCAAGCTGAACACGTCGCTGAGGTTATGGCCTGCGTCGCTGAGCAACGAAAGGGAGTTTTGCCATAGGCCTACACCGGCTTCGATGAGCACGAAAAGCCCATTGAGAATGATGGACAAAATAAAAATACCATTCAGCGACTGTGCTGGTGCGGTATGATGATGGTGATGTTCCATAACAACGAGTTTAATGTCAGCTGCAAAGATGAGGACTTTATCGCTTGCTGAAACTCATTATTTTTGATGAAAAACAAAGGTTCCCCTCACAAAGAATGATTAGATTACTTTAGATGCTGGACCGGGAAGGTGAAATAGGTGTCGGGGAACGGTTCGTCTCTCAAGGTAAAATGCCACCATTCGCTATCAAGGGGCTTGAAACCATGCCTCAGCATAGTGCGGCGTAAGATCATGCGATTCTCAAACTGTTCTGGAGTGATGCTGCGTCCGGTCGGACTGGCGCTATTGTCGCCTGTATATTCTCCTGTCTCAGGGTTGCCGCAGAAGTCAGGATGGCTCTCGGGGCCAAACCAGTCGAAGGTGCCGCCCATGTCCACTTCTTTTTCCGTAGCCATGTCAAAGAGGGTGAGGTCAACGGTGGAGCCGCGGGTGTGGCCGCTTTTTTCCATGATGTATAGTTGGTCGAAGAGCACGTTCTTATCCAAATCTGGGTAGAAATAGGTTCTCATCAGCGTGTCGGGGATATCGGCGGCCCAGCGTACGAAGTGGTCCACTCCCATCTGGGGACGATATGCATCGAAAATCTTCAGGCGGTAACCTTGAGCCTTCAGGTCATCGCTCACGGCACGGAGGCTGTCGGCGGCCTGTTTGGTAAGCAAAGCCACGGGTTCCAGATAGCCGTCAACACGTGTTCCAACAAAGTTATAGGTGCTGTAGTAACGGATTTCGAGGATGGCATCGGGGACGGCATCGCCCACATTCACGAACGAGGAATCGTTATGATCTTGGGTGCAATTTTGAAATGTGCCGCAAAACAGGATCGCGGCAAGCAGTAGGATGCTGAATCGTTTCATGTCGTTTATTTTAGCCAAGCCTCAACATCTTCCATCTGCAAGGCAGGGATGTCGAGCTTGTTTTTCTTGCGCAGACCGTTGAGTTTCTCACGAAGCGCTGAGGGCTTCTCGGCCTTCAGTTGCTCGATGGTGTTGTAGCCGTTGGTGAGCAACAGGGTTGCCCAGGTTTCGGCCATACCCAGTGCCATGAAGTCTTCCTTGGTGGCGTTCTTCACGACCTTCTCGGGACGCATCATCGGGAACAACAGCACCTCTTGGATGGTGGTCTGGCCTGTGAGCAGCATCACGAAACGGTCGATGCCAATGCCCATGCCGGAGGTTGGAGGCATACCGTATTCAAGGGCACGCAGGAAGTCTTGGTCGATGAACATGGCCTCGTCGTCGCCGCGCTCGCTGAGTTTCATCTGCTCCTCGAAGCGTGCACGCTGGTCGATGGGGTCGTTCAGCTCGGTGTAGGCGTTGGCCAATTCCTTGCCGTTGACCATCAGCTCGAAGCGCTCGGTCAGTTCGGGGTTGTTGCGGTGACGCTTGCAGAGCGGCGACATTTCCACGGGATAGTCGGTGATGAAGGTCGGCTGGATGTAAGTGCCTTCGCACTTCTCGCCGAAGATTTCGTCAATCAGCTTGCCCTTGCCCATGGAGGGATCGACTTCAATGCCAAGTTGCTTGCACACGTCGCGCAGTTGCGCCTCGTCCATGCCCGTGATGTCGATGCCGGTCTTCTCCTTGATGGAGTCGATCATGGTGATGCGCTTGAAGGGACGCTTGAAGCAGATCTCGTTGTCGCCCACCTTCACCGTGTCGGTGCCCAGCACCTCGGTGACAGCGCGCTCAATCATGGCCTCGGTGTAATCCATCATCCAGAGGTAGTCCTTGTAGGCCACATAGATTTCCAGTCCCGTGAACTCGGGGTTGTGGGTGCGGTCCATGCCCTCATTACGGAAGTTGCGTGAGAATTCATACACGCCCTCGAAACCACCCACAATCAAGCGCTTCAGGTAAAGCTCGTCAGCGATACGGAGGTACATCGGAATGTCCAACGCATTGTGATGGGTGATGAAGGGACGCGCCGTGGCACCGCCAGGGATGGCTTGCAGCACAGGGGTTTCCACCTCGAGGTAGCCGCTCTCGTTGAAGAAACGGCGGATGCTGTCGATGATGCGGGTGCGGGTGATGAAGATGTCCTTCACCTTGTCGTTCACCACGAGGTCCACATAACGCATACGGTAGCGCAGCTCGGGATCATTGAATTCGTCGTATTTCACGCCGTCCTTCTCCTTGACGATAGGCAATGGTCTCAACGATTTGCTCAGCACCGTCAATTCCTTGACGTGGACTGAGATTTCGCCCATCTGGGTACGGAAGGCAAAGCCCTTCACACCGATGAAGTCGCCGATGTCGAGCAGGCGTTTGAACACCGTGTTATATAAGGTCTTGTCCTCCTCGGGGCAGATCTCGTCGCGCTTGATATACAGCTGGATGCGGCCTTTCGAGTCCTGCAGCTCGCAGAACGAGGCGGCGCCCATGATGCGGCGGCTCATGATACGGCCTGCCATGGTCACTTCCTGAAACTGGTCGGGGTTGTTGTCGTCAAATTGTTCGAGGATGTCCGTGGTGAACACGTTCACGGGGAACGCGGCCTGCGGATACGGGTTGATGCCGAGTTTATAGAGTTCGGCCAACGAATTTCTTCTGATTTGTTCCTGTTCGCTTAACATGATGCGTTGAAATTTGGTGCAAAGGTACGATGTTTCGATGAATTAAACTCAAAAAAACCACTTTTACTTTGTCAAAACTTTTGTAAGTTTGCAATCGTATGGTTAAAGAGAAGAAGACTTTTGTGAAAACAAACAAAAATAGGGGTAATAATGCCTTATTGATAATGCTTGTAACAAGTCCTATCTGGATTATTCCGTTAGCGTTGCTTGTGGATT
>CAMYVD010000002.1 GCA_947302205.1 uncultured Bacteroidales bacterium | reverse complement strand
ATCGTTTGTAGCTGTCCCGTCGCAGACTGTCACTTCGTCAGCTCTCATTGTACCAATGAAGGCGAACAAGAGCATGGTTAAAGTTAATAATACTTTTTTCATAACAGAAAATTTGGTTAATACTAATATATTTAATTGATCTTATTTTCAATATTTAGGATTAACTAAGGAGTGTCGCCGGAGCGACACTCCTTATTACATAGATTACTTATTCACGATCACGCGTTTGACGCTGGAGCCGTTTTCAGTAGCGATGTTCACCATATAGACGCCGTTGCCGAACTGAGCCATATTGATAATAGCTTCGTTGCCATTGACAGCTTTGTCATAGACCACCTGACCGAGAGTGTTGACGATGCTGATGCGTACCATGTTGTTGGCATTGATACGGATGTCGCCGTCAGTCGGGTTAGGATAGAGGGTGCTGTTGACCATGCTTTCAGCAATACCCAGAGGAGCAGCTGCATAATAGATGAGGTTTTCATCAGGAACAATGCAGGACTCGAGCAGGTCTCCGTCAACCCAGATCACGATATACTCGTGCTCAGCGAAGTCAGTGGCATCGTAGGTGAAGGTGTTGCTGGCTGTTGCACCAACGAGTTCACCGTCAACGAAGATGTTGTACTTGTTAGGTTGCAGTGCTGTAGGAGCAGGACCGCTACCGCTTTCGATGTAAGCGCGGAGCATGAAGGTGTAGTCCAAACCGTAGCCAGCGAGGTCTTCCCATGTTGAACCGTCGAGTGACACCCAGCGACCGTTAGCATCGCCAGTGTTGTTGCAGACAGCTGCAGGATAGGTAGCACCGCTACCGTTGTAGAACACCACCCAAACATTCTGTTCAGGATCGAGTTCGATAGCCTCTGCGAATTCATATTCAACAAAGTCGTTGGAACCGGTCATGGTCACGTTGATTGTACCGAGAGCGGTGCCAGCAGGAGCTGAAGTGCCACCCTGGTAGATCGAAGCAGTACCTGTCATGGCCATGTAGTCGTAAGCAGCGACCTTGGTGAGGCGGTTGCCATCGTAGCTACCGGCAGGCAGCATGATAGCCCACCAGAAGTTACCACCACCAGTACCAATAGCATCTTCGTTGATACCGTTGTCATAGTAGTACCAGTTGCCATCGTCGGTGAGGGCGTTGTTGGCAGCGCCGAAGCCTACGCCAGCAGCAGCGAGGTTACCACCGCGCTTAGCACCTGTGAACTCAATATCGTCAACAACCATGATGTATTGGTCGTTGCAGTTGAAGTGACGGATAGCGATGTACTTGCTAGTGCCAGCGAAAGCACTGAGGTCAGCGGTGAACTGATGCCAGCTGCCGAGCTTGGCGCCCTTGCCGTCGCGTGATTCACGGCCACCGTTTTCGGTGCCCTTACCGGTCAGCGTCCATTCTTGGACTGAAGTCCAGCCGCTAGTACCGTTGTCTGATACGAACACACCGAAGTGGTCGGCAGGATAGCTGGCGTCAGCAGCTGCAGCCCAGAAGGTCAAGGTAGAACCGTTGACGATGGATTGCTGGCCCATGACGAGGTACTCGTCAGGAGTGAGGGCGCCAACACCATTGATGTAAGAACCGCTGCAGATAGCGTTTGTACCGGTACGGTACCAGTCAAGAGTCACACTTGCATAGTAAGTCCAAGTGGTAGGAATAGCGCTGGTCAGGCACCAAGTCCAACCGTCGTTGTTACCGTCAACAACGTTCCAGCCAGAAGGCATGCCGCTTTCGAAGCCTTCAGTCCAGCCACCGGTAGGAGGTGTAGGAGGAGTAGGAGGAGTAGGTGTAGCACCGTTCCAAGCGAGAACCACGTTGGTGTTGCCAGGTTCGTTGGTAGCCTCAAGGCCTTCCACCTGATGTGCAGCTGCGGAGCAGTCAGCATAGGTGAAGGTAGTATTGGCCCAAGTACTGATACCACTGGTGTACATCACAGCCACACCAACAGCATAGGTTTGACCCACGGTGAGCAGATCCTGGTCGATTTGGATGAAGTTGTCGGTGGTTTCAGCGTATTGAGCGCCGTCCAGTCTCACAACATAGTATTCAGCGACTCTGGTGTCAGCCGGGAGAACGTCGTTCCAGTTCACATAACCGGATCTTGAAGCGCTGATCACATCGACAGGCTTGAAGATCTCCTGGAACACAGCGGTGATCTCAGTAACATCCCAGATGCTGTATTCAGCACCAACAACATTTGAAGTATAACCAGCGAGGTCGAAGGTGACGGTGTAGTTACCCTTACGGAAGTCGGTGATGGTGTCAGTACCGGTTTCGTCGAGTTCAACCATGAAGGTATAGTTCTCGAAGGTATTGTTGAACAGCACGGTCACGCCTTCAGGTGAAGCATCCGGAACCTGAGCGTTCAGGATCACTGTGGTTTCGATATCCTTAGGCAGGACATTTGACCAAACAACAGCGGTTTCAGGATTGTCGTTGCCGCCTGCGCCACCACCAGCGTATGTGAAGGTAGCCTTGGGCAGGAAGTCGCGCTGTGTAGGAGTAATGGATGACAAGCCGGAGTAGCTATAGCCCTGGATGGATGCGCCAGTAGCGCTTTCACCGAGCCATGTGCATGACACGTAGGAACCTGTAACGGTGTTGTACACACCAACGAGCAGGTTGCCGCCATGATAGGTATAAGGAGTAGTGAATTCAACCAGCATTTCGTTACCGACAATGCTCAAAGCACCTTCGTAAACGATGGTGGCATCAGCGGTACCAACGAATGAGCTGAGGGTTGCGTTGTCAACTTCAGTCATGAAGACTTGGAAGTTGGCTGCGCCCCAGCTTGCACTTGCGGTTGAAGAGTAGAACTTCATGCTGCTGATGGTACCGTTGTTCATGTCAGCCAATACTTCAGCAGGATAAACCATTTCAGACTTCAGATAAGCGTCGGCATAGAAACCATAGACCGGCACATAGGAGTTGGTTGCTGAACCGTCGCACACGGTGAGTTCACTGCTGCGGTTGCCACCCTTGGCAGGGATAGGATAGTTGGCAGCAACACCATACTGGTAGAGACCGGGTTCCATGTTGGCCCAATCGAAGTCAGCATAGAGGGTGTCAGGACCAGCGACACTTGCAATGTAATAAGGAGTGACATCCTCAATGTCGGCAACATTCAGAGGTTCGCCGTCTTCGGTGAGGATAGGAGCTCTATAGACTTTATAGACTTCAACGTCGCGAGTGTTCTTGGCGGTTGAGAGTTCGATATCGTCAACGCACATGATGTACTGGTCAGTGCAGTTGAAGTGACGGATAGCGATGTACTTCTGGCCAGCGTAAGCGCTGAGGTCAACGCTGTAGTTGTACCAGGTACCGATCTTGGAACCGTTGCCGTCGCGTGATTCGCGGCCACCGTTTCTTGTGCCCTTACCGGTCAGCGTCCATTCTTGGACAGAGGTCCAGTTGGTAGCGTCGTCGGAGACGAACACACCGAAGTGGTCAGCAGGATAGCTGGCGTCGGTAGCTGCAGCCCAGAAGGACAGGGTTGAACCGTTAACGAGGTTCTGTTGACCCATCACGAGATATTCGTTAGGAGTGAGGGCGCCGACACCATTAATATAAGAACCGCTGCAGATAGCGTTGGTACCGGTACGATACCAGTCAAGGCTCAAGCTTGCATAGTAAGTCCAAGTGCTAGGAATAGCGCTTGTCAAGCACCAAGTCCAACCGTCGTTGTTACCGTCGATGACGCTCCAGTCAGCAGGCATGCCGCTTTCGAAACCTTCGGTGAAGCTTGAAGCTGAACCGCCACCAGGAGTGTTACCACCCGGGTTCGGCACTGGGATGTCCTCAATCAGTGACCATCTCACTCTTGCCAACTCGGAATCCATTTCCTCAGCGACAACGCTGCGGACAGGAACGTAAACCTCGTGGATGATGAAGTCAACTGTACTGGTAGTACCGTAAACGAGCGTCTGGGCTGCTGCAGTTTCATCAGTAGCATAAGCAGGTTCCATACCTTCGAGAGTAGCTACGCCAACATATTGACCAACCTTCACATTATTAATAGTATATTTACCGGTGGCATCGGTTGTGCCTTCATAAGCAACGTTGTTGCCGAATTCGTCGGTACCGTTGAACTTCACGTTGACACCAGCCACAGGAGCGCCGCTGATGCGTTCATTGACATGACCCGTGAAGGTGCTGTAACCAGAAACATAAACGGTTACTTGAGCTTCAGCGGATTCACCTTCGTTGTAGACAGCGGTCACACCCACCTGATGGCCGGGATTCATGTTGTACTCGAGGTTGCTGAGGAGGTATTGCTTTTCAGTGATAGGTTGAGTATTATTCTTTACACCATCAACATACACGTTATAGTACAGGAAGTCGCGATTGGCGGTTAAGCCTCTATCGTCTTTATTGATGATGATCTGGTTCTTGTCATCACGAACGGTACCTGAGCCAGAAGGAGCCAAGGCGCTGTAAGGAGCGGAGTCTTGGTAGATGTTGATAGACTGACCGGTGGCCGCAAATGTGCTATATTGGACTGAAGAGGTCCAAGTACCGGTATGGTCAGTCACAGCAATGATGATGTTTTCACCTTCATACTCGAAGGGCTCGTCGAAATTGATGGTAACCCAAGTGTTGGCAACCATGGTGACATTGCCTTCGTAAACGAGGTTGTCAGCGGTCATGGCAACCCAGTCGCTGCCGCCAGTGAAACTAGCCTTGTCGGTGTTGGCCATGTAAACCTTGAGGTTACGGGTGATACCGCCAATGGGGTAGAAGGAGATGCTGTTGATGTAACCAGCTTCGCCACCAAGTTCTTCAGCGGTGTAGATCTGCTCTGTGAGTGAGTAGTTATAGAGGTTATAGGTCGGGAAGTAGGAGCTTGTGCCATTACCTGAACCGATCTGCATCTCTGGGAGGTCACCCATGGTGCCGCTGCTGTGCTTCCATTTAATTAAGGTGGAGCCGTCGGTGAAGATTTGGTTTGGTGTAGCGGTCACCGTATTAGGAGTGGTCAAAGTGGAGGTGAAGCCCCAACGGTCGCCAGTCACGGTGCCTTTGGAGTTTCTCACCTTAATCTGCCAGAAATACTGGGTGTTGCTTTGCAGTGAAGAAACGATGTAGGTACCGTAGTCCTCGTCAATCATGGTCCAGTCTTTTGCAACGGCCAAGTTGGTAGGTGAGGTTCCGAAGAGGACCTGATATTCAGTAGCATTGATGCCACCTTCCCATTTGAGGGTCACAGGAGCTGACACTTCTGTTGCGCCGTTTGCCGGTGAAGGATCAATGTAGGTGATCTCGCCAGGAGCGGGGATTTCAGTGCGATCGATGTGGATGTCGGTGATGTTCTCGCTGGCCACAACCAGGTAGTAGTAACCTTTGAGGAGGATTTCGTCATTGATGATACCGCTGGTACCGATAACGGTAGGCTCAATAGCTGCTGTCAGCTGGAGAGGATCTTCGGTGTTCCAGTTGTACTTGTAGAAAGCGATGAAATCATCACCACCAGTAGCGTGGATATGATAGTCATTAGCAAGGTACATTTTGTACACAGCGTCAGTCTTCTTCTGGGTCATGCCAAAGAGGTTGTAGTTGGCATGGAGGACAGTAGGATCTGGAGTGTCTTCATAAACGTCGCTTGTGAAGGAGACGGTTCCGGCATATTCAACCATATCCGGGAAATCAGGTGTGTACAGGGTAGCTGTCACAGGAACCAAGGTGATGTCTCTGCTGTTTTCAATATAGAACAAAGTGAACTGCTCAGCATACTCGCCAACAGGTGCACTTTGATTGACGTCGATGGCCACAGCGAAATCTTCTTCTGCTTCCAAAACGACATTGTCAATTTCTTCGCTCATTTCGAACACGTTGACACCAGCGGTGTTGCTCATGTTACCGGTCATGGTCAAAGTGTTTTCCAAGCCGTTGTGGATTCTCATCAACACGGGTTCCATCCAACCGTTGGTGGGTCTGTCACCCAATGCAACTGGGTTAGGAGTGATAGAGACACCTTCTGTTGGAGGCACTGGAGTTGATGTTTCGATAGCGAGTTTGATAACGTTCTTCTTCGCAAGAAGAGTGCCATTCACACCTGGATTTGATGGGTCATAAACAGTACCGTCACGATAAGCGTAGATTGCTTGGTTGCCGTTAGCATCCATGACAACACCGCCTAAACCGCTGCTCCACTGACCTGTAACATCCTGGAAGCAAATCGCCAGGCTGCCATTACCACTGTAGTTGAATGGAGTGTTGAGAGCAAGTGCCACCTCAATAGGATCAGCATTTTCATTTGGCATGGTGAATGATGCGACCATGTCAGCTGCTGCAAAGCTCTCCCAAGCGGTGTTACTTGCGAATTCAGTTGCCTCAACTTCCTTCATGTAAACATTGATGTTACGAGCATAGCTTGAAGTGTTCTTCAGCCACACTGTGAGGGTGTTGATTGTACCGGCCACACCGATTTCGTCAGCAGTGTAAATCTGCTGTGATATGGCGTAATCATACAAAGAGTATCCTGGAATATATGAGCTTACATCCGTTGATGTAGGATCACCAATAGTAACTTCAACAAGTTCACCGCCACCGCCTTGGCCGCCAGCAGGAGTGATATTGAGGCTCACAACGCTTTTGCTTTCAAGGCGAGTACCTGACACGCCTGGAGTGGTTGGGTCATAAACTGTTCCGTCACGATAAGCATACATAGCTTGATAGCCGTTGCCAGTCATAACAACGCTTGCTGCACCACTGCTCCATTCACCGGTGACATCCTGGAAGCAAATCACCAGGTTGCCAGTTCCACTGTAGCTGAATGGTGCACTGAGTGTGAATGTTGTTGCGACAGGGGCTGAGATACCATTTGCCAAAGTGCCAGTAGCAACCAGATCAGCGTCTGTCATGCTCACCCACGCGGTACCGTCAGCAAAAGTCACTTCGCTAGTTTCCTTCATGTAAATGTTGAAGTTACGAGCATAGCTTGAGTTGTTCTTCAGCCATAATGTGACATCGTTGATGGTACCACTCATTCCGATTTCGTCAGCAGTGTAGATCTGCTGTGAGAATGAGTATTCATACAACGAATACGTTGGCAGGTAACTATTGGTTGTCGTTGATGTAGGATCACCAATCGTTACCTCATCTGCTCTCAAGAAGCTGGCGCTTCCGAAGAGAGCTAACATCAAAAAGAGAATAAGTTTGTTTCTCATAACATTAATAAATTAGTTAATATTTAGTTAATTGTCTAATAATTATGTTGTTCACAAATCTGTTCATAACTTTGTTTCACATAAGCGCATACTACTATCCGTTTAACTCGCAAAAGTAATAAAAAAAACATTTGCGACACAAAAAACTCAAAAAAAACTTATCAACAGGGATAAAAAAATTCAATGCAATTCCCAAACCTCGTCAAGATCGATGTCCCAACCCGCCTTTACATCCAATTCGTCTTTATAGATGAGGATGCGCTCGGGGAGGAAATGACGGTGGTAATTGCCTGTGCTCCATTTGCCGTTGCGGTCAGCGTCGAGAATGGCGCGAAGCTTGTATTTCTCAGGGGTGAGCCGCACAAACTCCAATCGCTGGAGCGTGTCAATGACATATTGTTTGACCACCCTGTTGCGGCTGTCGAGCAGCTGTACAACAGCCTGCATGCCGTCAGGCGGAGCCACTGGAATGGCCAGGTTGCCAAAGCTGGTTTCGGCCGCCTGCCTGAACTTGAAACTCAAGGTGTCGTTGACCTTGCCTCGGACGCTGAAAAACACCGAATCCGGGAGATTTATTGTATACTCCAAGGTATCATTGATATCGAACGCAAGGCCATATTTCATGCCAAATTCATCAAGTTTTTCGAACCGTAAGGTGTCGTAAGGAATCAACTTAATGACGGGCTCCGGAAACCTCAAAATGAAGTCGTCCCCTGGGGTGAGCGACTTGCCTCGCAGGTTGGAGGTGACTTTCATGAAACGGTCCTTCTTGCCTTGTTTTTGCTTGGTCTCACGGAATTTGAGGCTATATCGGGTGCTATCGTTTATCAAGGTGTCATAGTTGATGATCACCTGCATGCTATCGATGACATTGGGGGTAAAGTAGCAGCTGAGGGTATCCCACTCCTTGGACCACACCTTGACCATCTTGAACGAATCGACGGTGTGCTCCGGAAACGTGAAGCGCACGTTGTGGGCAGGATGCCTGAACACGAAACGCAGCAGCCCCTCCTCCACCAGCTTCTTCTCCAACAGCATCTGGTTGGTGTCGATCTCGACGAAGGCCTTCATGAGCAGACTCACCGAATCGAGCGGCGAGACGAGCGTGTCGATGAAGGCGACCTTCTCGTTGGGCATATCGAAATAATAGTTGGCGTTGACATCAGTGAAGGCGAAGACCAAGAAACTCTTGCCGGGCAGCCCTTGGAAACGGAAGTTGCCTTCCTTGTCGGTTCGTGTGATGAAATCGGGGGCGCGATGCAAGGGCTGGTAGCGAAGGCTGTCGGAGTCTTCGGCATACAGGGCCACAAACATGTCGTCGGCCGGTTTTTCGTCATCGGCATTGATGACCTTGCCGTCGAGGGAGAGGGTGTCCAGAACGGCTCCCGTGGAGAAGGTATAGGTGTAATCCTTGAAGACGTTGCCTTCGTGCAGATCCTGAATGGCTTTGCCGAAGTCGATGGTGTAGGTGGCATCGGGCTTCAAGGCCTCATGGAACTTGACGGTGACGGTCTTGCCGCTCAGCTTGACGTCAGGCTTGGTGGCCAGCAGCGGGGAGACGAGCACTTCCTGCTTGGCGTTGTTCAAGGTGAGATATTCGTCGAAAGTGAGCTCGACCTTTTTACCATTGAAGTGGGTGCTGCGGTTCTCGGGCTTGGCCTCCACGACCTTAGGCGGGGTGACGTCCTTGGGGCCTCCCGTAGGTGCCACCACGTTGGCGCAACAGGTCAGGAGCAGCAACCCGAGGAAGAGTGATATGTGTTTGATTTTGCCCAACATGGGTGCAAAAGTAGCACAATTTTCCGTTATTTCCGTCCGAAATCGGCAGGAATTTCGCCCCAAACCTCGGTTTTCCACTTCAACACAGGGATGACGTTGGCGTTCTCGCGCATCCAGCTGTCGTTCTCACGAAGCCAGGTCTCGGCACGGCCGACGAGCTCGAAGAGATAGGCGTTTTTGTCGTTGGGCTGAAGCTTGGTGCGGCACTGCTTCTCCCTCACCCACTTCTGGGCGTTGACGGAGTCGCTGTAGATGGGATATTGGGTGCGTTTCTGCTTCTGCCAGGCCAAGGCGTGGACGATGGCGAGGAACTCTCCTATATTATTGGTGCCGTTTTCGAAGACGGGGCTTTTAAATAAGGTAACCACCGTAGCGGGATCGGTGCCGAAATCGACGAACTTACCTTGGTACTCCATCTTGCCGGGGTTGCCAGAGCACGCGGCATCGACGGCGATGGCGGGAGTGAAAGGGGATGAAGGGCTTTGCCCGTCATTGCGAGCGGAGCAAAGCGGAGCGTGGCAATCCACCTTTTTCTCAAACCCCGTGAAGCCTTTGGCAAAAGCCGCTTCGGCACTTGCTTGGTCAGGGAAGCCCTTGTACAAGGCTCCCTGAAAGCCTTCCACTTCCTGCTTGCAGGCCTCCCAGTTGCCGTAGACTCCCGGGTTGCGGCCTTTCCAGACGACGTAAAACTTGTTTTTGGGCATGTCAAATTCCCAATGAGATATCCAAACCTTTGGCGGTATTGACCAAATCGCTGTCGATGGTGACGAGATTGGGCTTGGAGATGGCTTCCTTGAGCGACACGGCCACCAGGTCAGGGTGATGGTAAGCCACCATCTGTCCGAACTGCTTGTTGAGCACCATCTCGAAGGCCTTCACGCCGAACTGGGCAGAGAGCACCCTGTCGTAGGCGATCGGCACACCGCCACGTTGCAGGTGTCCGAGGATGGTCTCACGCAAGTCGTGCTTGAAACCTGCCGCTTTCAGCTGGTCGATCAAAGCGCGTCCAATGCCGCCTAGTTTCTTGTTCTCGTAGCCTACCTCGGTACTGACCTCAAAGACCTGCTGTCCGTCCTTGGGCTTCGCCCCTTCAGAGGCCACGATGACGGCAAAGCCACGGTCGTGGTGGAAGCGGCGTTCCAGACGTTCCTTCACCACGTTGATGTCGTAGGGGAACTCCGGCAGGAGGCAGACCTCGGCACCACCGGCAATGGCTGAATGCAAGGCGATCCAGCCAGCATCACGCCCCATCACCTCAAGGATGAAGACACGGTTGTGGGAGGCCGCTGTGGTCACCAATTTATCAACGGCCTCAGTGGCAATCTGCACGGCGGTCTGGAAACCGAAGGTACATTCCGTCATGGAGAGGTCATTGTCGATGGTCTTGGGTACACCTATTATATTAAGGCCCTTTTCATAGAGCTTCTGCGAGATGCGTTGTGAGCCGTCGCCGCCGATGCTGATGACGGCGTCAATGCCCATGTATTGCAGCTTGCGAATCATC
The DNA here is from genome assembly GCA_947302205.1 of uncultured Bacteroidales bacterium. Classification (GTDB taxonomy): domain Bacteria; phylum Bacteroidota; class Bacteroidia; order Bacteroidales; family F082; genus Limimorpha. The sequence continues at coordinate 124,271 of CAMYVD010000002.1, read as the reverse complement.
TCGTCGCTGCGGTCCACGGTGCTCCAGGTGCCGTCGCTGTTCTTCACGGGCCAGTTGAACGGGCCGCCTTTGTTGGTGGTCTCAATGATGGTGCCGCCACGGAAGTGGATGCCGCGCACCGACTCCGGCGTGAGCCTGACAACTTCGGTGGGCTCCCACAGGATGCCGTTGTAGGCTTGGATGCTGCCGAGCACTTCCCAGTCTTTCTCCTGAGCGGCTCTCTTGACGATGGCGCGAATGACCGCATTTAATCCAGGACAGTCACCACCTCCAGTTAAAACGAGTAGTCTTTTCATGATTTCAGATTTAAGGCGATTTGAAGCTCATCCAGCTGCTCTTGGGCGATCGGGGCGGGCGAGCCGCTCATCACGTCACGGCCGGCGTTGTTCTTCGGGAAGGCGATGAAGTCGCGGATCGAGTCAGCGCCGCCGAACAACGAGCAGAGACGGTCGAAGCCGAAGGCCAGACCAGCATGAGGCGGAGCGCCATACTCGAAGGCACCCATGAGGAAGCCGAACTGCTCCTGCGCCTTCTCGTCGGTGAAGCCAAGGGTGTGGAACATCTTGTTCTGCAAGGTGCGGTCGTGGATACGGATGGAGCCGCCACCGACCTCTACGCCGTTCATCACGATGTCGTAGGCGTTGGCACGGATGTCACCCCATTTCGTCGGATCATCCAACAAAGCCTCATCTTCGGGTTTCGGAGCGGTGAAGGGATGGTGCATGGCATAGTAGCGTTGCGTCTCCTCATCCCACTCGAGCAGCGGGAAGTCGATGACCCACAGCGGTGCGTACACATCGGGGTTACGCAGGCCGAGTTGGTTGCCCATTTCGAGACGTAATGCGTTCAATTGCACGCGGGTCTTCATGGCCTCACCACAGAGAATCAGCATCAGGTCGCCGGGCTTGGCGCCGAACTTGTCGGCAATTACTTTCAGATCCTCAGACGTGTAGAATTTGTCGACCGACGACTTAAACGTGCCATCGGTGTTGTATTTGATGTAGACCATGCCACCGGCGCCCACTTGTGGACGCTTCACAAACTCGGTGAGGGCATCGAGCTGCTTGCGGGTGTATTCCGAGCAGCCTTCGGCGTTGATACCGACTACCAAATCAGCATTATCAAAGAGACCGAAGCCCTTGCCTTTCACCACGTCGTTGAGTTCCACAAACTTCATGCCGAAACGAATATCAGGCTTGTCGGAGCCGTAGTATTTCATGGCATCGTGCCAGGTCATGCGTGGGAACTTATCGAACTCAAGACCTTTCATCTCCTTGAAGAGGTGCTTGGCCAAGCCCTCGAAAGTGTTCAGCACGTCTTCCTGTTCTACGAAGCTCATCTCACAGTCAATCTGGGTGAACTCAGGCTGACGGTCAGCACGGAGGTCCTCATCGCGGAAGCAGCGCACAATCTGGAAATAGCGGTCCATACCGGCCACCATCAACAGTTGCTTGTACTGCTGCGGGCTTTGCGGCAGGGCGTAGAACTCACCGGGATTCATGCGGCTCGGCACCACAAAGTCACGAGCGCCTTCAGGGGTGCTCTTGATGAGCATCGGGGTCTCGATTTCGAGGAAGTTGAGGTTGCTCAGGTAGTTGCGTACAAGCATGGCCATGCGGTGGCGCAACTCAAGGTTCTTGCGCACGGGGTTACGGCGAATGTCGAGGTAACGGTACTTCATGCGGAGGTCATCGCCACCATCGCTGACATCCTCAATGGTAAACGGAGGAGTCTTGCTTTTATTTAATAAGGTGAATTCCTTCACACGGAGTTCGATCTCGCCAGTGGGCACTTTCGGGTTCTTCGACTCGCGTTCGATGACGGTGCCTTTGGCCTGAATCACGTATTCACGGCCGAAGGAACGGGCCTGTTCCACCAGTTTCGGGTCGCTGTTTTCATCCAACAGGAGCTGTGTGATGCCATAACGGTCACGGAGGTCGATCCACACGAGGGAGCCTTTATCGCGCAAGCGCTGCACCCAGCCAGCCAATGTCACTTCCTTGCCAGCGTCGGCAAGACGAAGTTCGCCACAAGTATGAGTTCTGTACATATTTCGGAATTTAAAAATTCTAAGATTTAAAGATTTAAAAGATTAACCTGCAAAATTAAGAATTCATTTCTGATTTTTGCTATTTTTGCGGTGAAAAAGTGGTGAAAGCGCATGCTGAAATACGACTCATATTATTTTCAATGTCCCAACTGCAAGGCTTGGCTTGAAGGGCGTGAGCTTAAGTCGGAACTGGTGAACGAGGCTATTTTGTACTCGGATGGCAAGATCCTGTACGACAACTACATCACCACCCGCCAGAAGATGATCCTGTGCCCCTCCTGCGGACATGCCTTTTGGGTGGAGGAGCCTGCAGAGCCTTTCATCACCTACGAGAAGCCTGAAACGCCTGCCTATTCATGGAATACCTGGCGGTTTTTCGGCATCAGCTTCTCTGACAACAAGGGCAAGCTGGCCTTAATCAAGCATTACCAACAGTTTTTGGCCAAGACGCACTACGAGCCGAAGCGCGAGATTTACCTGAGGCGGCTGCTGTGGTGGGCTTACAACGACCTCCACCGCAATTTCCATTACATCCGTCTGAAGTACTTCCTGAACGGCTTCATGAGTTACGGTGTGTGGAGCAGCTATCGCCGAATGTTGCTCGAAGGTGAGAAGTATTTCCTCAAGAACCTCAAGGATTTCAACGACAACCTCACCCGGCTGCTCGCCCTGCTCGAAAAGCATCCCGAAGAGCAGATCGACCTTGAGGTGCCCGAGATCTACCGCGAGCTGCGGCAATTTGACAAAACCAAGGAAATCCTGGAAAAGAAATCCAGCCGGACCCACTTCACCAGCGAGATCCTGCGCCATTCGAAATGGAAGGACTCGAGGGTGTTCATGGTCACTGGGTAGTTGGAAGTTGGAAGTTAGTAGTTATGAAAAAAATATTCTTTTTTATTTTGGCGGTCGTGATCACCGCATGTGGCGGGAAGGCCAATAACGTGAAAGAAAGCGAACAGACGATGACGGATACCCTCTCCGCTCCAGTGGAAGAGCCTGTGGTCTTTGGAACCCTGATGAACCGGGACAGCTGTTTCATCGTCATCGACAAGCCGGCACTGCACCTGAGCGTGTATGAAGTCCAGCTGGGCGACACCGTGCTGCTGGCGCGTTATCCCGTTTGTGTGGGCAAGAACTATGGCCACAAGGAGAAGGCTGGCGACATGAAAACTCCCGAGTGCACCTTCAGCAAGCCCTTCACCATCACAGAGATCAAGCCTGCCTCCAACTGGACGCATGACTTTGGCGACGGACGCGGCGAGATTTTGGCCTACGGCAATTGGTTCATGCGGCTCAAAACTGGCTTTTCAGGCATCGGCATCCACGGCAGTACCAACAACGAGGGTTCCGTGCCGGGACGTGGCAGTGAAGGCTGCATCCGCCTGCTCAACAACGACCTCGACACGCTGAAGGCTAACTATGCCTTTGTGGGCATGAAAGTCGTGGTGCTAAAAGACGAATGATGAGAAAGCTGTTCCTGTTGGTTTGCCTCGCGGGCCTTATGGCTACTGGATTCAGTCAGCCCAGCCTCTCCCAGGTGAGTTTCAAACCTTCGGTGGCCATTTTCGATTTGCTTGAAATCGATTTCCAGCTTGGCGCGTATGCCAACCCCTACGATCCCGAAGTCATTGACGTAACGGCTGAGTTCACCGGCCCTGACGGCCAAACCCAGACGGTTCCCGGCTTTTATTATGAGGCTTACCGTTTTGCTGAAAAGGAAGGCTATGAAGTGGCCTTCCGCCAAAAGGCCAGCGACGGATGGAAAATCAGGTTCACCCCCGATGCTGCCGGCGACTGGACCTTCAAGCTCAACGCCCGTGACAAAAACGGGCTTCAAGCACTGACCGCTTATGAAGGCAAGGCCTTTGCATTCCAGTGTTTCAGCCGTGATACGAACGAAGGTTTCATCAGCAAGGCCAACCTGCTGTTCCTGAAAAGGGAAGCCATGGTGGACCAACAAAAGCAATACCGGTCGTTTTTCCCCGTGGGGCCCAACATTCCCTGGTACTTATGTGCCGACATCTTGCGCTATCAAAAACCTTACGGCATCTACGAATACGAGCGGTACATCGATTCATTGTCGGGCAACGCCAACTACATGAGGGTATGGCTCTGCCGCTACCAGTTCCTGTCGCTCTACGGTCCTGAGCAAACCATCCGGACCAATGGGCTGCCTACGGTGTATTTTGACTCCAAGCTGAACCAAAAAGACGCCGCCGAGTTCGACCATATCGTCCGTTACGCCGCCGATCATGGCATCACCATCATGCCTTGTGTCTTCACCTTTGGCGACTTCTTTGACGAGGCTTGGGCCGTGCAGGCGTTGCAAAGCTTTGCCAGCATGCCCAGTGCCTGGAGCCATAACCCTTACCACACCATCCTCGGATTGAAGGAACCCGTGGAGTTTTTCACCGATCCCGAGGCCAGGCGCATTTCCAAGAACCTGCTCCGTTACATCGTGGCGCGCTGGGGTTATGCCACCAACATCATGTGTTGGGAACTATGGAACGAGGTGGCCAATGTGTTTTGGGGCGCCACACCTGACGTGACGGTGGGCCAGGCCATCGGCGAATGGCATTCGGAAATGGCTTCGTATTTGCATTCCATAGACCAAAAGCATCCGGTAACCACCTCGTTGGGCAACTACACCGGCATGGAAGGGCTGCTCGACACCGGTTTTGGCGGTCTTGACCTGATTCAGGAGCACTATTACGACAACATCCAGAAGGCGAGGTCAAGGGAACTGATGTCGTATGTCCTGCTCCAGCGTCGGAACCGGTTCAAGTGGATTCATCCCGCAAAGCCTTTCCTGATGGGGGAATACGGCTTGAATTCCTCGGAAAAAGACGCCGACTATGTCCACAAGGACCCGCATGGCTTCGATTTGCACAACACCACTTGGGCCTCGTTGTTCTCTGCATCGTTGGGGCCGGCCTCGTTCTGGTACTGGCAGGACTTGAGCACGCTCGACCTCTTCAGGGGCTTCAAGCCCATCAAGGTGTTCGCCGAGAACTTGCCGCTGCTGTCGGCTTGGTTCACGCCTGCCACCACAGGTACGCCCAGAGGCAATGCCCTGGTATTCCCCAACAACCTCCAGACCTTCTACATGGTCAACGAGACCGAGGACACCATCTACGGATGGTGCCAGGACACCGCCTTCAGCTATCAGGCCTTGCGGCGACTCACTGAGCCTGCGGCCAGCGACGGGCATTTCAAAACCGACAATATCATCGACACCACAGGATATCTATACACCTTGGACCCCTCCAAACGGCCTGCGCCAAGCTCGAAGAAAAACACGATCACCATCACCCTCACCCAACAGCCGGTCGGCACCCGCTACGTGGTGCGATGGTTCGATACCGAGACAGGGCTGGAACTCAAGGAAGAAGCCACAACCACAACGCTCAAGGCGAGATGGTTCCAAAAACAGCTCGACATAGAGATGCCTTCCTCCATCCGTGATGTGGACGGCGGCGTGGTACACAACACCTTCGGCGACGCCGTGTTTATAATTTATAAGGAGTGACCCAGCAGGTCGTTGATGACCACGCTGGCGCAGAAGATGCCGAAGGCCGCCGGCATGTAGGAAATCGTCCCCACGTTTGACACTTTGTTTTGCTCGCTGACATTGATGATGGCCGATTCATCGACAGGTTCAGGCGAGAACACGGCCTTGATGCCATCGAAGACCCCGAGGCGGTGCAGGCGCTTGCGGATGTAAAACGCCAGTCGGCAATGGTTGGATTGGGCGATGTCGGCAATCTCGATCTTCTCGGGATGGAACTTCCCTCCTGCCCCCATGCAGCTTACGATGCGCTGGTTGTTCATCTTGGCATAATACAGGAGGAACACCTTGGGGGCTACCGTGTCAATGGCATCCACGACGTAATCGTAAGGCCTGGAGACCAGCTCGATGATGGCATCGTCCTTCATGTATTGGTTGATGACTTCCAGCTCGATGTCGGGGTTGATGTCACGGATGCGTTCGGCCATGACTTCGGCCTTGGGCCGGCCTTGTGTGGAGCATAGGGCGAGGAGCTGACGGTTGCGGTTGGTGATGTTGACCACATCGCCATCGACGATGGTCATGCGGCCAATACCCGCCCTGGCCAGCTGTTCGGCAGCATAACCGCCTACGCCACCCAGTCCCACCACTAACACATGGCTTCGTCTAAGTTGATCAACGCCATCGTCGCCGATGAGCAGCCTGGTTCGGTCATTCCATTGTTCCATAGCTCAAGATTTAACCGTGCAAAATTAGCGAAAATTTGTTCCTTCAGCCGGTTTAAGGGGAGTTTTAGCAGCGCTGCGGCCTTTTCATAGATTTCCTGAATGGTTTTGGTGGAGGTATCCGTCTCGAAAAACAGCTGTTCCAAAGGGATGGCTGTGATGGATTGGTGGATTTTCCTGCTTTCGTGAAACAGGCTTTCACCGACGGAAAGGAAGACGCCCCTGCCAGTAAGCTGTTGCGCTTCGTCCGCCGTGCCGTTGAAGCCGTGGATGATCCAGGCTTGTTTGGGCCGATGCTGTTTGTGAAGCCTGAGGATATCGGAGGTACCTCGCACATTGTGAATGATAAGCGGCTTTTGGTATTGCTCGGAAAGCAGGATATGTTTTTCAAAAACCTCGAGTTGAAGCGGAACGGTGTCCTTATGGACCCTATCGATACCAGTCTCTCCTATCGCAACAATCCTATTTGCTTTCAGAAGGGAATCCAAGATGTCTAAATTGGAGTTTTGCACCTTCCAAGGATGGATGCCGAAACTATAGCCACAACCCATGGATGGTTGATGCGTGTGGATGTCGATAAAAAGCACTTCAGTGGGTTTCATGTGGCAAAAATAACTAATTTTGCCGACAAATTAATGGACATGCAGCGTTTCAAGAGTTGGATTCTACCCATCGCCATTGTGCTTGGCATCTTTTTCCATGAGTACATCGTGGTATTGCAGCCGGCATTGCCGTATTTCATCTTCCTGATGCTGTATTTCTCATTCAACTCGCTGGACGTGAAAACCATGCGTTTCACGATGTTCGACTTCTGGCTGCTGTTGTTCCAGTTGGTGGTCTCCACAGCGTGCTATTTCATCCTCCTGCCTTTTGACGGCATCATCGCCCAAGGCGCCTTTGTGACGGTGTTGGCTCCCACAGCCGCCGCTGCCATTGCCGTGTCGCTCATCCTGGGCGCCAACATCGGCATGATGAGCACCTATTTGATCGCCTGCAATCTGATGGTGGCCGTGGTGGCGCCATTGTCATTCACCTTGATCGGGGCCAGCCCAGACATCTCCTTCTGGAGTTCCTTCTTGGCCATCCTACGCAAGGTGTTCCCCTTGTTGATCGCACCTTTCGTGCTGGCGGTGCTGACACGCTGGCTATTCCCCAAAATTAACGGCTACATCAACAAACACAAAAGTTTGTCGTTCTACGTGTGGGCCGTGTCGTTGACGGTAGTCATCTCGCGTGCCATCGGTCTGCTGATGACCCAGTTTTACGAACATCGGATGATGTTCCTTTGGATGGTGGTGATTTCCATTTTCCTCTGCTTCCTGCAATTTTTTGTCGGCCACCTTATCGGCAAACGTTATGGCGACCGTGTGGCTGGCGGACAGGCTTTGGGACAGAAGAACACGGTGTTGGCCATCTGGATGGCGCAGAGTTACCTGAATCCCTTGTGCAGCATCGTTCCTACGCTGTATGTCATCTGGCAGAACCTCTACAACAGTTTCCAGATGATGCAAAAGGACCGAGCTGAAAAAAGGAAAGGTTGCTGAAAAAATCAGCAACCTCACCAAAAAATTCCAGGCTTTTCTATGAACGTAAGTATATTGTGGTTTACGCTATGGGTTGCAAAGATAGGAAAGATTTTTTCATTTCGCAAGTCTTTTTGCATTTTTTTTGTAATTTTGCCGCCCATTTATTTATAATATAGTATGACAGAACAAGGAAACACTGGTAAGCGTCCGCGCACCAGGAAGCCTGCAGAGAAGAAAGAAGAATTCCTGCAGGGCAAGTCCTTCAAGATTTCGCACCGTGACGGCGCCGAGGAAGGACAGAGAAGAGAAAGAAAGTTTGGCGAGAAGCCGAGAGGTGAACGCCGCTACAATGATGAGGACCGCCCACGTCGTAAGTTCAATGACAGCGAAGACCGTCCACGTCGCCGCAAGTTCGAAGACGATGAACGTCCGCGCCGTAAGTTCAATGATGACGAAAGACCTCGTCGCCGCTTCAACAGCGACGAGGAGCGCCCAAGACGCAAATTCAACGACAGCGAAGACCGTCCGCGTCGCCGCAAGTTCGAAGACGACGAACGTCCGCGCCGTAAGTTCAACGATGACGAAAGACCGCGCCGCCGCTTCAACAGCGACGAGGAGCGTCCAAGACACAAATTCAACGACAGCGAAGACCGTCCGCGTCGCCGCAAGTTCGAAGACGACGAACGTCCACGCCGCAAGTTCAACGATGACCAAAAGCCCCGCCGTGGAAACCGTCGTTTCGAGAACCGTGATGAAATGAATGAAGAGGCTCCAAAGAGAGGCCGCAAGGGTTATGTCCGTGAAAAAGACCCGCTCTATGACCGTCCCGCTGCTACTGGCGAAATCCGCCTGAACAAATACCTTGCCGACTGTGGCGTGTGCTCACGCCGCGAGGCCGACGACCTGATCAAGGCTGGCTGCGTCACCGTCAACGGTGAACTCGTCACCACGATGGGTTACAAGGTAAAGACAGGCGATAAGGTGGTTTATGGAGGTCAGACCCTGAACCGCGAAAAGCTCCGTTACATCCTCCTCAACAAACCCAAAGGCTACATCACCACCGCCGACGATCCCGAAGGCCGTGACACCGTGATGGAACTCGTCCAAGGTGCCTGCGACGAGCGCATTTTCCCCGTGGGACGCCTCGACAAGAACACCACCGGACTGTTGCTGCTCACCAACGATGGCGACCTCGCCAAGAAGCTCACCCATCCCAGTAGCGAAGTCACCAAGCTTTATCACGTGATCCTCAACAAGCCTTTGACGAAGAACGACATGTTGCGCATCGCCGACGGCATCGAGCTTGACGACGGTACCATCGCCGCCGACTCCATCGCCTACGACGAGGATGACGACAGCAAGAAGAGCATCGGCATTGAGCTCCACTCGGGGCGTAACCGCATCGTCCGCCGCATTTTCGAACATCTCGGCTACGAAGTCACCCGACTCGACCGCGTGATGTTTGCCGGACTCGACAAATACAAACTGCCTCGTGGCGAATGGCGCTTCCTCACCGACAGAGAGGTGGCCATGCTCAAGAAACTCTGATGGACACAAGGCAATTCATAGAGGAACATCTACACGATGACATCCGTGAGTTGGCCCTGAAATACAGCAATGCCAAGGTCGATATGGCCTTGGCATTGCGTCAAATTGAGGCTCGTCAGCTCCTCAGGAAGAAGGCGCCTTCATGGAGCGACAACCCCGACTTGCTTTTCCCAGCACATTTATCCGTTGAGCAATGCTCCTCCGAAGCCACAGCGCAATACAAGAGCTCGTTGCTGCACGGCGACTCTTTTGCCGACCTGACTGGGGGCTTGGGAGTGGATTGCTGTTTCATTTCACGGCATTTCAAAGCAACGGATTATGTGGAACTCAACCCGGATTTATGTGGGTTGGCGGAACACAATTTCAAGTCCTTGCAAACCGGGATTAACGTCATTAATGAATCATCCGAAGTTTACCTGTCCCGTTGCGAGACCAAGGATTGTTTCTTCATTGATCCTGCCCGGCGCGACACGTATGGCCGAAAGACGGTAAGCATCGCCGACTGCACGCCCAACGTGGTTGCCTTGCAGGACTTGCTGTTGCAAAAAGCCCGCAAAGTGATGGTGAAACTCTCGCCGATGCTTGACATCACCAAGGCTCTGGAGGAGTTGCATCAGGTAAGCGAAGTGCATGTGGTGGCCGTCTCCAACGAGTGCAAGGAGCTGCTTTTCATCCTGGAACAGGGCTTTGAGAGAACACCCGAAATGGTTTGTGTCAACCTCCAATCGGGACAGCCTGAAGTTCGTTTTACGAAGGATCGCTCCGCGACACCCGCCATGACGCCATGCGCGGATCCCCAAGCCTACCTTTACGAGCCTAACGCCGCCTTGATGAAAGCCGGATGTTTCAGCTATTTATCCCAGCGGTATGATGTGCGGCAACTGCATCCCAACAGTCACCTCTTCACTTCCGAATCCTTGGTTGCCGACTTCCCCGGACGCAGCTTCGCCATTGACGGTTGGGCACCCTACAACAAGAGAATCAAGCAAACCCTGTTGGCCAATGTCACGAAGGCCAGCATCGCTACACGCAACTTCCCATTTTCAGTGGCGGAATTGCGCAAGTCCTTGAAAATCGCCGACGGCGACGAGACCTATCTCTTTGCCACTACCCTTGGCGGCGACCGGAAGGTGATTATTTCCACCCATAAAACAAGGTAATTCGGGAAAAGTTTTTATCTTTGCAAGTTTAATCCCTGTAAGGAATGTACGCACTTTTTAAGAAAGAAATCAGCAACTTCCTCAGCTCCTTGATCGGCATCATGGTGATCGTGGTGTTCCTGTTGATCACGGGGCTGTTCCTGTGGGTGTTCAAGAGCGATTTCAACCTGCTTTCCTACGGTTACGCCAACCTTGACGGGCTCTTCATTTTGGCTCCTTGGGTGTTCCTCTTTTTGGTACCAGCCGTCACCATGCGCAGCTTCGCCGAGGAAAACCGCACCGGAACCATCGAGATGCTGCTCACCAAACCCCTCTCCGACTGGCAAATCATCCTAGCGAAGTTCCTGGCCAGCGTGGCCCTGGTGCTGCTCGCCTTGATTCCGACAGGCGTTTATTACTTCTCTGTTTACCGTTTGGGTTTCCCCATGGGCAACCTCGACAGCGGCAGCATCCTCGGCTCCTACATCGGGCTGTTTTTGCTCAGCGCCAGCTTCATTTCGATAGGCATCTTCTGCTCATCGGTCACCAACAACCAGATCCTGGCTTTCATCCTGTCGGTGTTCCTCTGCGGATTCATCTACATCGGGTTTGAATTCATCTACTCGCTCTCGCTGTTCGGTCCCATCGACCTCTTCATCCAGAGACTCGGCATGGCGGCCCATTACAGTTCCATCAGCCGCGGCGTGGTCGATACGCGCGACATCCTGTATTTCATGAGTGTGATGGCACTCTTCCTTAGTTCAACGAAACTGGTTCTTGCGAGCCGCAAATGGTAGGAGGATAACGTATGGAAAACAAACGCAAGAATCTGAAAAAAAGCCAGTTGGTATCCTTCCTCATCACCTTGGTGCTCATCGTGGTGATCAACGTCATCGGCTCCTTCGTGTTCACCCGCTTCGACCTCACGGCCGAAAAACGCTATACGCTCTCCGAAACCACCAAGGAGACCCTTCGCCAACTCGACGACTATGTCTACTTCAAGGTTTATCTGGAAGGCGACTTCCCGGCGGGATTCAAGAAACTGCGCCGCGAGACCAAGGAAATGCTGGATGAGTTCCGCGCCTATTCAAAATACATCGGCTACGAGTTCATCAACCCGTCGGAAGGCAGCGACCGCAATGAAATTGAGGAGGGCTACAAGCTATTGTACCAAGCCGGCCTCAACCCTACCAACGTGATTGACCAAAACCCCGACGGTAGCACCAAGCAGATGATCATCTGGCCTGGCACTTTGGTCAGCTACGGCAACGAGACGGAAATCGCTATCGATCTGCTTGAGAACCAACTTGGACAGTCGTCGGAAGAGGCTTTGAACGCCTCCATGCAGAACCTTGAATTCCGTTTGCTCGACGCCATCATCAAGGTGACCCGTGCCAAGAAGCCTTCCATCGCCTTCATCGAAGGTCATGGAGAGCTCACCGAGACGGAGGTGTACGACATCACCCAGACGTTGAGACAGAACTACCACGTGACGCGAGGTGAGATCGACGGCAAGGTGGACGCCCTCATCGAGCGTCACGAAAACGCCAACGGCGAAGTCTCCACCGCCATCAAATACGACGCCATTGTCATCACCAAGCCCACTGAGCCTTTCGACGAGAAAGACAAGTTCCTCATTGACCAATACATCATGCACGGCGGCAAGGTGCTCTGGCTGGTGGAACCCGTGTTTGCCACCATGGACAGCCTTACCTCACAGGAGTCCACCATCGGCGTTGACCAGAACCTCAACCTGGACGACATGCTCTTCAAATATGGCGTTCGCCTCAACCGCAACCTGTTGCTTGACATGAATTGCGCCGCCTTGCCCATCCGCACAGGACAGGTGGCAGGCCAAGCCCAGCTGGAGTTTTACCGCTGGTTCTACTTCCCCTTGGTGCAGGCCGCATCCAACCATCCCATGGTGCGCAACATGAACGCCATCAAACTCGACTTCGTCAGCTCCATCGACGCCACCACCTCCGACGGCAGCATCGTCAAGACCCCCTTGCTGAAGACCTCCGACTACACCAAGATCTCGGGCACCCCGGTATTCATCACCCTCGCCATGCTCCGTCAGACTCCGGACAAGCGCCTGTTCCCATCGCGGGGACAAAACGTCGCCTACCTGCTGAAAGGCACCTTCCCGTCGCTCTATGCCAACCGCATCACTGCCGACATCGAGGAAAGCAACGTGATGGACTTCATGCCTGAAAGCGTCCCCACCTCCATGATCGTGGTGGCCGACGGCGACATCATCCGCAACCAAATTGAAATCCGCACCAAGAAGCCTTTGCCCTTGGGCTACGACCAATATACCCAAAACACCTACGGCAACAAAGCCTTCATCGAAAACGCCATCAGCTACCTCGTCGATGGCGAAAGCCTGATCGACATCCGTTCACGCGAATTCAAGATCCGACTGCTCGACCCCGACAAGAAGGCGCACCAACGCCTCCGCTGGCAGATGGTCAACATCCTGGTACCGACCGGATTGGTGGTGCTCTTGGGACTTATCATGTCATTCATCAGAAAGAACAAATACTGTAAGAAAAAATGAAAAAGAATAAAACTGCGATCATCATAGCCATCGTCATGATTGCCATCGCCATCGTTTTGATTTGGAACAACCGCTACCTCACCACGATCCGTGGCGAATCGGCTGACTTCATGGTGTGGGACACCGCTTCCATCACCAAGGTCTATCTTGCCGACCGCATGGACCATGAGACGCTGCTGGAACGCCAAGAGCAAGGCTGGACTTTGAACAAGGACTTCAAGGCTCACCCGAAAAAAATCGACCAACTGATGTACACCCTGTACCGTGTGCGCGTCAGAATGCCCGTGTCACGCTCCAGCCACGACCACATCATCGCACAGATGGCCAGCAACAGCACCAAGGTGGAAATTTACCAAAACGTACCGGCCATCAACCTGTTCAACAAGATCAAACTGTTTTACAAAGAAAAGCGCACTAAGGTGTTTTACGTAGGTGAAGCCACCAAGGACAGCAGCGGCACCTTCATGTTGCGTGAAGGCGCCGACCAGGCCTACATTGTTTACATCCCGGGCTTCAGAGGCTATATCTCCACGCGCTACTCCGCCGATCCAGACGACTGGCGCGACCATACCATCTTCCATGAATCGCTGGCCAATATCCAGTCGGTCACCATTGAGTTCTGCCAAGAGCCTGAACGCGGGTTCCACTTGGAAAACACCGGCAAGCACCAGTACCAACTGACCAGCCTGACCAACAACAACCCACTGCCCTACGACACCCTGAAGGTGATCAACCTGTTGGCTTCGTTCAACGACCTCCGATTTGAATCACTGCTCAACAACATCTTGAAACCCAGCCGCATGGACTCCATCAAACACTCACCCATCATCCATAGGATCACACTTACCAACAAGGATGGCAAGAGCGCATCAGTCACGACCTTTGGCAAGAAAGTGGAAGCCAGTAACGCCATCCCTTACGAAGAACGCGCAACGGATGTGGACCGCATGTTCGCCTTGATCAACGACGACCACGATATGGTGCTGATTCAGAATTACGTGTTCGACAAAGTGCTGAAAGACATCAATTACTACAAAGCGGGCAATCCCATCACGTTCGAAATCGATCATTATCATGTAGTTGAATGAAAATTCTGCTGCTTGTCATAGGAAAAACCGACGAGGATTACCTCATCACCGGCATCAAGAAATATGTCGGACGACTGGGACATTATGTCTCGTTTGAGATGAAGGAGATTCCCGACATCCGCAACCGCAAAACCTTGAGCGAGGAACAGCAAAAGAAAGCCGAAAGCTTCTTGCTGCTGCAACAGCTGCAACCCGGCGACCATGTCGTCTTACTGGACGAGAACGGCAGCACCTTCACATCGGTGGGGTTCGCTGAAAACCTGGAAAAACTGATGGCTTCAGGGGCCAAACGCATCGTGTTCATCGTCGGAGGCCCTTACGGATTCGCCCAAGAGGTCTACGACAAGGCCAACGCCAAGATGGCGCTCTCAGCCATGACCTTCTCGCACCAGATGGTGCGGCTGATCTTCGTGGAGCAGCTGTATCGGGCGTTTACGATTTTGAAAGGGGAGCCGTATCATCATAGTTGAGAGTTGGAAGTTTATAGTTTAAGTTATGAGAAAATTAGTATTCATATTAGGATTCATTGGGTTCATGGTCTTCAGTGCATGCAATAAAGACAAAGAGCCTGACATGACGGTGTTGAACAAAACCTTGTACGAAAACGCTGCAATGACTGAGATTTCAGCGGAAGACGCATGGTGTGTCAAAATCATTCAGGACACCGTCTCGTATGTGGAACTGGAGTATTCCGCCTTCTTGGAAGCCTACCTGAAGGTGACCTTGGACGGGACCTCGCTCCATATCGGCCTTAACCAAAGCATTAGCATGCCTAACAACACCGTGATGAACGCCACCGTTCACACTCTGGAAGTTCATAAGGTCCATTTTTCGGATGCCGTTACCGCAGCGATGGACGGCGTTTATTCACAAACCCCGTTTACCTTGGTGCTTGAAGACGCCTCCACCTGCAGGGGAGGCCATTTCTATGAGACCGCCGACTTGAAACTGAGCGGTGCCTCCAAGTGTG
The DNA here is from genome assembly GCA_947302205.1 of uncultured Bacteroidales bacterium. GTDB lineage: Bacteria > Bacteroidota > Bacteroidia > Bacteroidales > F082 > Limimorpha. Next base: position 109,157 of record CAMYVD010000002.1, on the reverse strand, counting down.
TCGAATTCTACTTTGAAGGGACGAACTGCAAGGCTGAAGTGGAGGATGCCTCAGACTTAAAGTGCTCTCTCAACGTCAGTGGCGATTTGGACATGACGGTTACGGGCGGCTCACACGTCATCAATTATTGGGGAGAGATTAACCGCGCCCATGTGACAGTCACCGATGCCAGCTTCCTCAATATGGCTACCAATTGGATCAACCAAATGCACATCGACGTCAAATCCGCTTCGGAGGCCACCGTCAACGTCACTGAAACGCTTGAGGGCTCGGTTCAAGACGCTTCAAAGCTTTACTACTATGGTAATCCCTCAGTGAATGTCGAGTGTGATGATTCTTCAATCCTCCAACAACTGATCAACTGAACAACTTCCAACTAAAAACTAATAAAATGGGCTCGCGTGAACGTATCAAGAAAGGCTTTTCGAAGCTCCTCAAGGAAGAGAAGCTGAAGCTCATCGCCAACTATTTCGAGAACCCCGGCGAGGTCGTCAATCTGCTGAAGAGCTATTGGCATACCGACTCAAGACAGCAGAAACTCTTCGACGAGTTCAGTGAGAACACCATTACCAATTACATCATGCCTTACGGCATCTCGCCCAACGTGCTGATCAACGGGAAGAACTACATTGTCCCAATGGTTATCGAGGAGAGTTCGGTGGTGGCTGCTGCCTCTGCCGCCGCCAAGTTCTGGGGCGAACGAGGCGGTTTCCACGCTGAGGTGCCCGACGTGCGTAAGGTCGGGCAAGTCCACTTCGGCTGGAAAGGCACCATAGACCAACTGCAGGCGCTGTTTCCCGAAATCAAGGAAAGACTGCTGAACGACACCGACACCTTCACCGCCAACATGAAAAAACGCGGCGGCGGCATTCTTGACATCCAGCTCCGTGACTATACTTCTCAAATCCCTGACTATTACCAGTTGCGTGTGGAGTTCAACACCTGCGACTCGATGGGCGCCAACTTCATCAACACCGTGTTGGAGCAGTTTGGCCACAGCTTGCAGGACTTCTTCGCCGAACGCAAGGATCTCGATGAAAGCCTACAGCAGTGCGAGATCATCATGACCATCCTCTCCAACAATACGCCCGACTGCCGCGTGAAAGTTTGGGTGGAGTGCCCTGTGGAGCAACTGAACGGCATCGATGAGCAACTCTCAGGTGCAGAATACGCCTTGAAATTCAAAAAGGCCGTCGATATCGCCCATATCGACATCGACCGCGCCACCACGCATAACAAAGGCATCTACAACGGCATCGACGCCGTGGTCATCGCCACTGGCAACGACTTCCGCGCCGTGGAGGCGGCAGGCCACACTTACGCCTCGCGCAACGGCCGTTACGAGAGCCTCTCCACCGTCACCATCACCGACGACATCTTCCATTTCGAACTGGAAGTTCCCATGGCCATGGGCACCGTGGGCGGTCTTACCAGTTTGCATCCCTTGGCCAAGAAATCGCTCGAGCTACTCGGCAACCCAACTGCCAAGGAACTGATGATGATTGCCGCCACCATGGGCCTCGCCAACAACTTCTCGGCGGTGCGTTCCCTCACCACCAAAGGCATCCAGGCCGGACACATGAAGATGCATCTCAACAACATCCTCAACCAACTGCAGGCATCTGAGGACGACAAGCGCTTGGCCCGAGACTACTTCAAAGACAAGACCGTTTCCTACGCCGCTGTGGAACAATACCTCGAATCGCTCCGGAAATGAACACCTACCGCGCCAACGGCAAATTGCTGCTCACGGGGGAATACCTCGTGCTGAAAGGCGCATTGGCGCTGGCGTTGCCCACCAAATACGGGCAATCGCTCGAAGTGGAGACTTGGCAAAGCCACGGCACCTTGCTGCAATGGAACGCCTATCACTGCCTCGGCCCTTGGTTCTCCGCCACCCTCAATCCCGCCACCCTTGAAGTCGTATCCACCGACGACTCGTCCAAAGCCCAACGGCTTGTGGAAATCCTGAAAGCCGTCCGCGACCTCAATCCAGCAGCCTTTCATCCCGGTCTCCAGTTCATCACCCGCATGGACTTCGACCCTGAATGGGGCTTGGGCAGCAGCTCCACGCTGATCAGCAATCTCGCCCAATGGGCTGGCGTAGATCCTTACGAACTGCTGAAGATGACCTTCGGCGGCTCGGGTTACGACATTGCCTGCGCCACCGCCAACAGCCCTGTGTTCTACCATCTGGAAGGCGCAAAACCCGTGGTCCAACCCGCCGACTTCAACCCTCCATTCGCCGACCACCTCTTTTTCATCTATCAAGGCAAAAAGCAGCAATCCGGCAAAGAAGTGAAAAGCTTCAACCAGCGGATGCAGGAATACGACTATCTGGACGATGTTGACGCCGTTTCGGCCATCAGCGAGGCGCTACCCAACATCACAACATTAAACGATTTCCGACGTTTTATGGAGGTGCACGAGGACCTTCTCGCCCATTGCCTCGACCGCGAACCCGTCAAGGCCCAATATCCTGACTTCGAGGGCTCGCTGAAGTCGCTCGGCGCCTGGGGCGGGGATTTTATCCTTGCTGCTACGGAATGGCCTCATGAACAAGTGGCCGAATATTTCAAACACAAAGGTTTAGACACAGTTTTCAATTATCACGATATCATCCTATGAACCAACTGAAATGGCAAAGCCCATCGAATATCGCACTGGTGAAGTACTGGGGTAAAAAGGGTCGGCAAATCCCTCAAAATCCTTCCATCAGCTTCACGTTAAAAAACTGTAAGACAGAGACCGCTGTGTCTTTTGAACCGTCGGATCACTTTGAGTTGCATTTCCGTTTCGACGGGAAGGAAAACAACGTGTTCCAGACCAAGATCCATGATTTTCTGCTCCAGCACATGGATGCTTTCCCTTTCCTGAAACAATTGGACCTTCACATCAACAGCCACAACACCTTCCCCCACTCGTCGGGCATCGCCTCCTCAGCCTCCTCGATGAGCGCCCTGGTGATGTGCCTGCTCGACATGGAACGTGTCCTAAAAGGAGCCGATGACATCGACCTGAAGAAGGCTTCGTATTATGCACGATTGGCTTCGGGAAGCGCTTGCCGTTCCCTGTTCCCCAAGATGGCGCTATGGGGCGAAACGCCCACTGTGGAAGGCAGTTCCGATGAATATGCCATCACGCTGCAAGACCGCATCCATCCCGTTTTTAAGGATTACCACGACAGCATCCTCATCGTCAGTGACGCCAAAAAGTCGGTGTCGAGCCGTGCGGGGCATGCCTTGATGAACGGCAATCCCTACGCTGAATCGCGTTATGCCGTGGCCAAAAACAACATTGAAAACCTCCTGAAAGCCTTGGAAACCGGAGATCTGGAGACCTTCATCCACATCACCGAGTCGGAAGCCATGCAACTTCACGCCTTGATGATGTGCTCCGATCCATCCTATATCCTAATGAAACCCAACACGTTGCGTATCATCAACACCCTGCATGAATTCCGTCAGGAGACCGACATTCCCGTGTGCTTCACCCTGGATGCCGGCCCCAACGTACACATCCTCTATCCCGACCAGCATGCCGAGATGGTGGAACGTTTCATCATGGACGAGCTGGAACAATACTGTGTCAGCGGCCAATGGATCCCCGACCAAGTTGGAGACGGTGCCTCAAAATGCTAAACAAGCCATGAACGAAAGCGTTTTCCATAGCAAAGTCATCCTTTTCGGCGAATATTCCATGATATTCGACTCCACCGCCTTGATGGTTCCCCTGCGGCGATTCCAGGCCGAATGGAAGATGAACCCCGCTTTGGATCAGCCCGGAGAACAAGCTTCCAACAAAAGCATCCGTAAGTTCAGGCAATACCTTGCCAACGACGCAGAACTCTCTTCGTTGTTCGATTTCAACCGCTTCGATGCCGATTTGGAGCAGGGGCTTTTCCTGGATTCCGACGTACCTTCGGGCTACGGCCTTGGCAGCTCCGGAACCTTGACTGCGGCCGTCTGGAAACGCTATGCCAACACGGACTTCGATGACCTGTTGGCGTTGAAACGGATCATGGGCAAGATGGAAAGCTGTTTTCATGGCAGCAGCTCAGGCATCGACCCGTTGGAATGCTATCTCAACAAGCCCTTCCGGATCAACGCCCAAGCCGTGACTTTGCTTCCTGAGAACTTCCTCCCTGCCGATATCCATGTGTTTTTGGCCGATACCGGCATCAAGAGCAACACCAAGCCTTTGGTGCAGTATTTCAAGGGCAAGCGCGAGGACGCCGACTACCTGAAGGCGTTCCAAGCCTCCTATGTACCTTGCGTTTCGGCTTGTATCGACCACCTGATTGCCGGTCAAACCGAGGCGTTTTTCAGCTCTCTCCGCCAACTCACCGAAGGACAGCTGCAGTTCCTGCGCCCGATGATTACCGACAACACCATCGACCTCTTCCTCGAGAAGCCCGATTTCCATTTCGGCGTGAAGATCTCCGGTTCCGGTGGCGGTGGCTATGTGCTTGGCTTTACTGACGATGTCGAACAGACACAACGTTTCCTTGACGGTTATGATTTGATTTGGTTATGATGAAAGGCCTCCGTAACATAGAAAAACGCATTGAACGACTGTTGACTACGGTCATCGACTTCTTTTATCCGCCCTTCAAGAGATTCATGAGCTTGGAGCTGTTTCGCTATGGCTGTTGCGGCGGATTGAACCTGGTGTTGGAATGGGTGCTATACTATGTATTTTACCACTTTGTGTTCCAAGCCAAGGTGTTTGACTTGGGCTTCATCGCCTTCACACCTCACATTGCCGCCTTCGTCTTCAAGTTCCCCATCACCTTCCTGACGGGATTTTGGATGGCACGGCACATCAGTTTCTCAGGATCCTCGTTGCGCGGACGGACACAGATTGTACGCTACTTGCTCGTCACCTTGGCCAACATCCTGATCAACTACGCCGGACTGAAGCTGTTCGTGGAAATCTTCCAGTGGTGGCCGACGGTCTCCTACGTGATCATCTCTGTTATTTGCGTGACATTCAGTTATTTATCCAATAAATACTTTTCTTTCAGAAAAAACAAAAAGACCGATGGACAGCCTTCAGATGATAAAGAATAAGATCGTTTCCCGTGATAGTCTGCAAAAACTGCTCAGCCAATGGCGCGGCCAAGGCTTGAGAATCGTGTTCACCAACGGATGCTTCGACCTTTTGCACCGAGGCCATGTGGAGTACCTGTCAAAGGCTTCCGACAAAGGCGACGTGCTGGTAGTGGGGCTGAACACCGATGCTTCGGTACGCCGGTTGAAGGGTGAAAGCCGTCCCATCAACAATGAAGATGCCCGAGCTATCGTGTTGGCTTCGCTGGCTTGTGTTGATGCCGTAGTGCTGTTTGGCGAAGACACACCCTACGAACTGATCAAAGCCGTGCGCCCCGATGTGCTGGTGAAAGGTGCGGACTACCAACCCGAGGAGATTGTAGGCTATGACATCGTTACGTCCTACGGCGGCAAGGTTGAGACCGTTGCGCTGGTGGAAGGGTATTCCACCACAGGAACGATTGAGGCGCTCAAACGCTAATGCTTTCTATGCTGTTTAATGGGCTTCCAGCCAGTTATTGCCGGTATTCATCTCCACGATGACGGGCACCGACAGCGGCATGGCGTTCACCATCTTATCACTGACGAGGGCTTTCAGTTCGGAAAGCTCGTCCAAATGGGCATCGAAGACCAATTCGTCATGCACTTGCAGGATCATTTTGGATTGCATTTTCAGCCTTTGAAGCTCTTGATGAATCCCAATCATGGCAATCTTGATCATGTCAGCCGAGGAGCCTTGAATGGGGGCGTTGATGGCGTTGCGCTCCGCAAAGTTGCGTACGGTACCGTTGGCGGCGTTGATGTCACGCAAATAACGCCGACGGCCCAGAATGGTCTCAGCATAGCCGCGTTCCTTGGCCAGGGCGATGCTGCGGTTCATGTATTCCTTGATGCCTGCATATTCCTCAAAATACTTCTTGATGATGTCTGCGGCCTCGCTGCGTGAGATCTCCATCCGCTCGGCCAATCCGAAAGCCGACATGCCGTAAATGATGCCGAAATTGACCGCTTTGGCACGGCTGCGCTGCTCCTTGGTCACTTGATCGATCGGCACGTGGAACACCTTGGCGGCGGTGGCAGCATGGATGTCGTGACCCAAATTGAAATCCGCGATCATGGCAGGATCCTGGCTGAGGTGGGCGATAATGCGAAGCTCGATCTGGGAATAGTCAGCGGCCAGCAACGTGTATTCAGGGCTGCGTGGCACAAAGGCACGGCGGATCTCGCGGCCGTTGGCGGTACGCACGGGGATGTTCTGCAGGTTGGGATTGTTGGAACTCAAGCGCCCCGTGGCCGTCACCGCTTGGTTATACGAAGTATGGATCAAACCGTCTTTAGGGTTAATCAAAGCAGGAAGCGCATCCAAATAAGTGGATTTCAGCTTGGTGTAAGAACGGTATTCCAAGATGGTGTTGATGATGGGATGCTTGCCTGCCAATTTCTGCAGCACTTCTTCGCCTGTGGCATACTGACCCGTCTTGGTTTTCTTGGCCTTGGCATCCAGCTGCAGCTTGTCGAACAGCACCTCGCCCAATTGGCGTGGCGAAGCGATGTTGAACCGCACCCCTGCCATGGCGTAGATGCTTTCTTCCAACTCGTGGATATGTTTTCCGAACTCCTCGCTGATGTTACGCAGGTTCTGGCTATCGATCTTTACGCCGTTTTCTTCCATCACGCTCAGCACCGTCACCAAAGGCATCTCAATTTCGTAAAACAACTTCTCCAGGCCGTTCTCCTTCAGCATGGGCAGGAATACCTTGAACAGTTCCTTGACAATGTCATCGCCCTCGTCGGGGGCCCACAAATTGCCCTGCGGGGAATAGCTCCGGTGGAGATAGATGTCGGAGAGGTAATCCAAGGTATGGCGTTGCTCAGGCTCAATGAGGTAATGGGCAATCATCACATCGAACAACTTGCCCTGCGGGACGATGCCTTTTCGGCGAAGACCGGTAAGGATCGGCTTGAGGTTATAGCTCACTTTGGTGATTTTGGGGTTCTCGATCTCGGCACGATGCGATTCCCATTGGTCTTCGGATGCGTTAAGAACGACAATTGGCAGGTTGGGGGCGAATACGCTTGGAGAAGAAACGTTTGTGTTTGCCGGCTGTTTCAAGTCGGCTTCAACCACGCCGTAATCCCTGATGAACCTTTGCTTGAACGTACGGAACTCCAACTCATCGAAGAGCTCCAACAACGCGGGAACATCTGGATCGTTGAGTTCCAGTTCCTCGGCATTGAACTCCACGGGGGCGTCCAACATGATGGTGGCCAAATGTTTCGACATCAGGCCCTGTTCCGCGAAATTGCGAACGTTTTCCTGTTGTTTGCCCTTGAGTTCGTCCGCATGGGCAATCACGCCTTCCACGCTGCCATACTTGCCGATCAGCAATGACGCGTTTTTCTCGCCAATGCCCGGGATGCCAGGGATGTTGTCGGAGGCGTCGCCCCAGAGACCCAAAATGTCAATGACCTGTTTGGGCTCAGCAATGCCATATTTCTCGCAGATGTCTTTCGGCCCCAACACCTGAGCCGGAGCACCGAATTTAGCTGGTTTATAAATCAACACCTTGTCAGTGACAAGCTGACCGAAATCCTTGTCTGGTGTCATCATGTAGGTGACGAAACCCTCTTTTTCAGCTTTGTGCGAGAGCGTTCCGATGACATCGTCGGCTTCATAGCCTTCAGCGGCATACACCGGGATGTTGAAACCTTCAATTAACCGGATGATATAGGGGATCGAGGCACGGAGGTCGTCAGGCATGGACTCACGATTGGCCTTGTATTCACTGAATTCCTGTACCCTCACCGTGGGCGCATGAAGGTCGAAGGCCACGCCTATATGGGTGGGTTTTTCATTGCGGAGCACGTCATACAAAGTGTTCAAAAAACCCATCACAGCAGAGGTATTCAGGCCTTTGGAGTTCATCGCCGGACGCTTGCTCATCGCAAAGAACGCCCTGTATATCAATGCATATGCATCGAGGAGAAACAGTTTTTTTGCCGGTTGATCCATGGTTGAAATTTTGGTGTAAAGATAGGAAAAAGACCGAAAAATTTGGAGGGTATATTAAAAATAATGTATCTTTGCAGGATAATTAGAAAACGAGAGAATTTATTTGACGCTATTAATTCATCACTTTTTGGATTTTTACGCGTCGATGTTAAACAAAAAAATTGAAAACTATGTCAGAAATTGCAGAACAAATTGTGCCTATTATCGCAGAAAAATTAGGTGTCAATCCTTCAGAAGTTACCATGGATGCCAGCTTCACCAACGACCTTGGTGCTGATTCACTGGATACCGTTGAGCTCATGCTCGATTTCGAAAAGAAATTCGGTATCGCCATCCCTGACGATCAACAGGAAAGCATCGTCACCGTAGGTGATGTGATTCGTCTGATCGAAGAAGAACAGAAGAAGAACGCATAATCAAACAAACCGATGGAATCGAAACGAGTAGTCGTCACCGGTTTGGGTGCCATCACCCCTGTTGGAAACACGGTCAAGGACTTTTGGAGTGGCTTGGTCAGTGGTAAAAACGGTGTCGGTCCGATCACTCATTTCGATTCCACCAATTACAAAACCCGTTTCGCCGCGGAGATCAAGGACTATGATCCCTTGAACTATTTCGACCGCAAGGACGTCCGCAAATACGATCCATACGCACAGTTCGCCCTGATTGCAGCCGAGGAAGCGGTGGAAAACTCCCACCTCACCCCCGTCAACACCAATTTTGACGAGGTCGGTGTGGTGCTTACCGCAGGCATTGGCGGCGTCACCCATTTCTTCCATGAGGTGATGGAACATGCCCAAGGCGATGGCACGCCTCGTTTCAGCCCCTATTACATTCCCAAGATGATTCTGAACATTCCTGCCGGAGTGATCTCCATCAAATACGGCTTTAGGGGACCCAATTTCGCCACCGTATCCGCTTGTGCTTCCTCATCACACGCCATCGTTGCGGCGTTCGACCTCATCCGTTACGGCAAGGCCGTTGCCGTGTTGGCAGGCGGTGCTGAAGCGGGCATCTGCGAGGCAGGCATCGGCGGTTTCAACGCCATGCACGCCCTCTCGCTCCGCAACGATGACCCACAGACCGCCTCGCGTCCGTTCGACAAGAACCGCGACGGTTTTGTCATGGGTGAAGGCGGCGGCTGTCTCGTGCTCGAAGAATTGGATCACGCCTTGAAACGCGGTGCCGACATCTATGCCGAGCTGGTTGGCGTGGGCATGTCAGGCGACGCCTACCACATCACCGCCCCACATCCCGAAGGCTACGGCGCCTCGCTCAGCATGGAACGTGCCATCCAAGACGCTGGCATTGAAAAGACCGCGGTCGAGCACATCAACACCCACGGAACCTCAACGCCACAAGGCGACATCGCTGAGATTCTCGCCGTTCAAAAAGTGTTTGGCGAACACAGTTACAACATCAGCCTCAACTCCACCAAGTCCATGACAGGCCACCTGCTTGGCGGCACCGGTGCCGTCGAGGCCATCGCCACCATCATGGCGCTCCGAGAAGGCATCATCCCGCCCACCATCAACCACTTCGAGGATGATCCGCAAATCGACCCCAAACTCGATTTCACCTTCAACACCACCCGGAAGCGCGACATCCGCTACGCTCTCAGCAACGCCTTTGGCTTCGGCGGACAAAACACTTCCCTGCTTTTCAAGAAATACACAGTCTAAATCCCTAAGCAATGGCTCTGAGAGATTATCTTGCACATTGCTTTTCGAAGGACAAGGCCTTGTCGGAATTCATCCACAACGACTTTGGCTTCTATCCTCTCAATATCTCTTTGTATCAGCTGGCCTTCACCCACAAGTCAGCCGCCGACAACAGCGTGGGCACTTTCAAGCTGAGCAACGAACGGCTTGAGTACCTCGGCGACGCCGTGCTGAGTACCGTGGTGGCCGACTACCTGTTCCGCCTCTTCCCTACCAAGTCGGAGGGTTTCCTCACGGAGATGCGCTCCCGCATTGTCAGCCGCGCCTCTCTTAACAAACTCTCGCAAAAACTTGGTTTTGAGCAGGTGATACACTACTCACACGACTCCCATTCCAACTTCAAATCGATGGGCGGCAACGCCTTCGAAGCCTTCGTAGGCGCCCTCTACCTTGACCGCGGTTACGATTTCACCAAACACATCCTCCTCGACCGCATCATTAACGTCCACATCGACCTTGAGCAGGTGGAACAGACCGACGTGAACTTCAAGAGCAAGTTGCTGGAATGGTCGCAAAAAGGCAAACACCACCTCACCTTCAAGCTGATCGAGAATAAAAACGAGGGAGGACATAACAAACTGTATCACGTGGTCGTTGTCATTGACGACAAGGAATACGCCACGGGCGCCGACTATTCCATTAAAGGTGCGGAACAACTCGGCGCTGAAAAAACCTGGAACATGCTTGTCGAACAAAACGTCATCAAAACTGATAAGCATGAAAAAGAATAAACTGGTCATTGCGCCGTTCGACGACATCCACCTCATCGGCATCAACACGACGTTGGCCGACTACAAACTTGCCTATTACTTCAACGAGCTGCTGCACTTCAACTTTGTCAGACTGAAAGAGATACCGCTCGACGATGCACATCCCTACACCTTCTTTTATTACAACGCCGGCGAAAACCGCAACGCCTATAATCTGGTGGCGCTGAAAAGCAAAGACCATCTTTGCATCAAGATCAACCCACATACCGATTACTTGCTGATTGTCCGCAACCATATCACCGAAGAGCGTTTGGCACAAATCGTGAAGATGATTCGCGACATCAAGGAGGTGACACACGCTTTCTTGTTGGATTTTAGCAAGATACCTACCATCGACGTGCTACTCGAAAAAATCGAGATGCATGAAAGAGATTGTATTCAACAAACGAATTAAGCCACATGAACAAGCTTCCACAACCCATCTTCTCCTCCAACAGCTTCTGGGCCCACTTCCTTGGCCTGCCCCTGTTCGTCATGGGTATGCTGTTACTTTTCTGTCCGTTTGCCTTCAAAAACTACGATATCGCTTTCGGAAGATATTCATTCCATATCGTGATGATCTTCTGCATCCTCATGGGGGTCATGCTGATTTCAAGGCTGATCATGCCTGTGCTGAACAGGAGAAATCCATTGACCCGAATCCAGTATTTCCTGGGTTGCCTGTTTGAGATGCTGTTTGCAGCCGGATTCACTGGATTGTACCTATGGCTTTTTACCAAGAAAAACGACGCTTATTTCGTGTTTTTCGGCTATTCGTTGGTCTATCTCGCCGTGATGATGCTCATCCCGTACATCATCCTTTTCCTTTATAATCAAATCACTGAAAAAGAGGAACTTCTCAACGATGCCAGTCGCATGACCCAAGGGGAGAAAATCAAGTTTTTGGATGAACGGGGCAACGTGAAACTCATTGTGACCCAAGCCTCCATTCTTTACATCCAATCCGACGAAAACTACCTCCGCATCTATTACATGGACGACGGCAAGATCAACTCATACCTGCTGCGCAGTTCCATGAAACGCATCGAAGACATGTGCGCCAAAAACGGCTTAATCCGTTGTCACCGCTCTTATTTCGTCAATAAAAACAGGGTGGAAGTCCTTCAAAAAGAGAAGGACTTCACCTATGCTGTTTTGGATGTGCCGAATGCGGCACACATTCCGGTCAGCAAAAACTATTACGACCAGATTTTGGCGATGCTTTAACTTCTTATCCTACGTGAATGTTGTCATTCACAAGTTTCATGATCTTCTCAGTGTCATTGCCCAATTCCTTGCGAAGGTTGGCATCCTTGAAGTCGCTAAGGTACTTGATCATGTAGTCGATGATGGCATCGGAGAACACACCCTTGTCGGTGTAGATCTTGCGATCCTTCTTGAGTTCCTTGGCAGCGGCCACGCAGCTGTCAGGCAGTTGCTCGAGGGCTTCCTGCACCTTCTTGTTCTTGGCATCGTGGATGTTCACGCCGAGGCCGACGTAAGTCTTTTCGGCCACCTTGAGGGCATCAGGCATCTCGAAGCCGTGACGTGCAGCGGCGCAAAGGGCAGCCATCAACAGGTACATGTCGGCGCAACCGTCGGAGGCACGCCATTCGAAGGTCTGCTTGTCGCTGAAATCGCGGTTGGATTTCTTCTCAAGCGGGTTGCAGTCGGCCACCATGTCCTTGCCGTTGTTGATCCAGCCCAGCGGCACGCGCACCAGGGCGCTGCGGTTGCTGTAGGACCAGCAGAGTGAGGTCGGGGCTTCCTGATGAGGCACCAGACGCATGAACGACAGCGGGTTGGGGTTGCCGAAGGCAGGCAGCGAGGTACCGGCATCCATATAACCGGCGATGGCTTTCTTGCCATAGTCGCTGAGCTCGCCTTTTTCCACCATCACGCTCTTGCCGTTCTTCGTGAACTTGCAGTGGACGTGCATGCCTGAGCCTGCCTTGCCCACAGTGATCTTCGGGGCGAAGGTCAGCACCACGCCATACTGGTAAGCCAGCTGGCGCATGATCCACTTGGCCACCACCAATTGGTCGGCGGCGTCCTCGATGTTGGTGGGCAGGAATTCGATTTCGTTCTGCTCGTAGATCTTGCCTTCATGGGTGAAGTTACCCACCTCGGAGTGACCGTATTTGATCAAGCCACCGGCCTGGGCGATGAGACGCATGGCCTCCACGCGGTACTCGGTGAACTTGTTGAACGGAGCGCTCTCGTGGTAGCCGCGTTGATCCGGAACTTCATAGATCTGCTCATCATCGGCGATGATGTAGTATTCCAGCTCGCCCATGGTTTCCATCTGGAGGCCTGTGGTCTTCTTGAACACCTGATGGGCTTTGCGGAGGATGTACTCCGGTGAGCTCTCGAAGGGCTCGCCGTCGCGGTTGTAGAACGAGCAGAGGATGTCGAGGGTAGGCACCTCGGTGAAGGGGTTACGGAAGGCTGTTTTGTACTTCGGCACTACGTAGAGGTCGCTCTTGCCAGCTTCAATGAAGGGGAAAAGGCTGGAACCGTCCACGCGCTCACCAGCGGAGAGAATGTTCTCCAAATGTTCAGCGCTGTGAATGACGAAGTTAAGGGTTTTCAATTTGCCGTCCCATCCACAATAGTGGAAGTTGATGAATTCAATTTCATTTTCCTCGCAGTAGCGGATGATGTCGGCGCGGGTAAATTCAGCTGCCGGTTTCTGAAGATACTGAACCAGCAGGTTGGGGTTCATTGCAATGCGTTGATCCATTACGATATTTTTTAGAATAGTTGTCCTTTTTGATTTGGGGGACAAATATAATAAAATTATCGTTTCAACATGTTAAAATATGCATCTAAAAGTTTTTGGGCACCGATATAAGCGCTCATCCGTTGGTTACGGACATCGTTTTCGATCAAGGGAAGCAGGTCGGTGACCAATTGGTTTTGATAGAAATCGGTTTTTAGCGCCGATTCCATCGTGTCGATCATCATCTGGACATCCTGTTGGGAGCGTTTCTTTTGGAGATAGCCGTTCTCGCGGATGGCCTTCACGTGATCGGCCACCATGTTCCATACGCCCTCAACGTTGGCACCGGTCAACGAAGAGCAGGTCAACACCTTGGTGGGCTGGCCCGACTCCGGCATGGGGAAGAGATGCAGGGCGGTACGGCATTCGGCTGCAGCACGTTCGGCACGCATGATGTTGTCGCCGTCGGCTTTATTCACGGCGATGCCGTCAGCCATTTCCATGATGCCACGCTTGATGCCCTGGAGCTCGTCGCCGGCGCCGCTGATGAGAATCAACAGGAAGAAATCGACCATGGAGTGCACGGCGGTTTCGGACTGACCTACGCCGACGGTCTCGATAAAAATGGTGTCGTAACCCGCTGCTTCACAAAGAATGACCGTCTCACGGGTCTTACGGGCCACACCGCCTAAAGTACCCGCCGAAGCCGAAGGACGGATGAAGGCGTTAGGATGCACGGAGAGTTCTTCCATGCGGGTCTTGTCACCCAAAATGGAGCCTTTGGAACGTTGGCTGGAAGGGTCAATGGCCAGCACGGCCAACTTATGGTCATTACGGCACAGAAACATGCCAAGAGCCTCAATGAAAGTACTCTTTCCCGCTCCAGGAACACCCGTGATACCCAGTCTCAACGCCTTGCCCGAGTGGGGCAAGCAAGCGGCGATGATCTGCTGGGCCAACTCCTGATGTTGGGGCAGGGCGCTTTCCACCAAGGTAATGGCCATACTCAGCGCCACGCGATCGCCTTTCAGGATGCCGTCAACATACCATTCCAGCGGCATCAATTTCAGTCGATTGCGCTTCAGGCGTTCCAAAGCCTGGGGGTTCACCTGAATAGGACCGTCCACCCCTTCCGTGACTTTTAGGTTCGATTCCCATTCATGTTCCTGATTCTCAAAGTGTTCAATCTCCATAGACTCGTCGGGTTTAAAAAGGCAAAGATAAGGTTTATTTATTTTTTTATCTCTATTTCAGATTTTTTTTGTAACTTTGCATCTAATCTCTAACTGCATACCATGACTATCAAACACCGGGTTCTTTTTGTACAACAGGAAATTACCCCTTATCTACCAGAAACTCCCATGAGTCTGTTGGGGCGAAACTTACCCCAAGCCATTCAGGAACAAGGAAAGGAAATCAGGATTTTCATGCCGCGTTACGGCATCATCAACGAGCGTCGCAACCAACTTCACGAAGTGATCCGCCTGTCGGGAATGAACCTCATCATCAACGACACCGACCACCCCTTGATCATCAAGGTCGCCTCGATCCAAAAAGCCCGAATGCAGATCTACTTCATCGATAACGATGACTTCTTCTCCAAAAAGAAATACATGGTATTCGACCAAAACGGCAAGTTCTGCGAGGACAACGACTATCGCTCCATCTTCTTCAACCGTGGCGTGATTGAAGCCGTCCGCAAACAAAACTGGTCACCCGACATCGTCCACTGCAACGGATGGTTCACCGCTCTCATGCCGCTCTTCATCAAGAGAGGCTTCAAGGACAACCCGCTGTTCAACGAATCCAAAGTGGTGTACTCCATCTACGATGACGAATTCACGGGAAACATCAGGTCGGGGTTCGAGAAAAAAGTGAAACTTCCCGGCATGTCCGCCAAAGACCTCAAGTTCTATAAGGATCCTTCCTATATCGACTTAACCAAAGCCGCCATCGATTTCTCTGACGGCATCATCATAGGAAGCGAAAAAATCAATCCGGAGATTGCCGATTACCTGAAAACCTGCAACAAACCCATACTGGAATACCAAGCATCGGAAAACTACGCCGATGTTTACAATGATTTCTACGATACCATTCTCAATACCAAGTGATTAAAAGATTGAAAGCATATTATTCAAAAACAAGTTTTAAAGCGCTACTTTTCAGCGCTTTAGCTTTATTATCACTCTCCTGTAGCAAAAACACGGAGACCATCGGCAACGGCCTTTTGTCGGAAAGCGACCTCATCGGTGTTTATTATACAGATACCCTACAAATCGTCTGCCATTCCGAAACCGTCCCTGAAATGAACACCAGGGGGCTGGGAACCGTATTGTTTGGCTCCATGATCGATCCTGTCATGGGACGTACCGACGCCAACATCTTTACCCAACTGCACCTTTCTTCAACCAATCAAAATTTCGGGGCGGAAGTTGTCGTTGACTCCATCGTGCTTCAATTGGGCCTGACGGGCTATTACGGCGACACCACAACCTTGCAAACGGTGCATGTTTACGAGTTGGATGAACGCATGAGCATTGACAGCAACTATCATCAATTCGATGACCTTGCGGTCAAAAACATCGATTTGGCCAACGGATATCAGTTCCGACCCCATCCCAAGACCAATCGGACCATCCTGCAATCCGTCATTGGCGGCACAACCTATACCGATACCATCACACAGCCAATCATCCGCATTCCGTTGGACAACAGTTTCGGTCAGCATCTTGCCACCCTTGACCCGACAGCGTATGAGACGCCCGACGCCTTCAAGGAAATGTGTTATGGCTTGAAGATCAGCTGTGAGAGCGTAACGGCGGATGGTGCCATCTGTTACCTCACCCCCACCACGAACAACCTCACCCAACTGCAGATCTATTACCGCGAATCGCCGACTTCCATAAAGCCGATGCGCTATTATTTCTACATCACCTCCGAAGACGCCTATTTCGACCAATATCTGCACGACTACTCCTTGGGATCCCCTGAGTTTATCCAGCAAGTGGTTGACAGCAATGCCGTTTTGGGACAGGATCAACTGTATCTTCAATCCATGGGTGGCGTAAGGGCCGTGTTGACGTTCCCGAACCTTACCCAGTGGAAAAATACATTAGAGCCCAAGACGCACATCGTCATCAACGAAGCCAAGCTCATCTTCCCCGCTTCGGCAACCCTTGACGATGAAAGCGATCTTACCCCGCCTACCACACTGGCCTTACTTAACATCACCGATGCCGACCACACCTCCGTATTGCAAGACTACTACGAAGGCACCTCCTATTACGGCGGCAACTATTCAAGCACCGATCACAGCGTCACCTTCCGCATTGGCGAGCACCTCCAGAGAGTCCTTATGGGGACGCAGGAAACCCAAGGCCTGTACGTCTCCATTTCGGGAGCCGCCATCAATGCCCAGCGTTGGATCGTTGCAGGACCGAATGCCGAAAACGGATTGCGGTGCCGGATCAAATATTCCATTGTCAGTGAATAATTTATCATCATAATGAAAAAGCTTATCCTTATGTCAATCATTCTTGCCGGACTGAGTTGTCAGGCGCAACAGAAAGAAACCACCGTGGTCATTGAGACCTCGATGGGTACAATCAAAGCCATTTTGTACAACGACACCCCCCTTCACCGTGACAATTTCATCAAATTGGTCAACGAGGGTTGGTACAACGGTTCGCCGTTCCACCGTGTCATCAAGAACTTCATGATCCAGGGCGGTCAAAACGCCGACGGACGCTTGGATCCAGGTTATAAAGTTCCCGCAGAGTTCCGCGACAACCATTTCCACAAGAAAGGCGCGCTCTGCGCTGCCCGCCAAGGCGACCAAGTCAATCCCCAAAAAGCTTCGAGTGGATCACAGTTCTACATTGTTCAAGGACAGGTCTTCGACGAGAGAACTTTGGCCATCTATGAAGAACGTTTAGGCAAGATCTTCAGCGCCAAGCAACGCCAGGCCTACATGACCGTGGGCGGCACCCCGCATCTCGACGGCGAATATACCGTATTCGGCGAGGTGATCGAAGGCCTTGACATTGTCGATAAAATTGCCGGCGTGAAAACCGGTTATATGGATGTACCCGTGGAACCGGTAACGATCAACAAGATTACTATTGAGAAATAAGATGAAAGAGAAAATCGAACAAATACTGAACGAAGTCAAGAACTTCCAGGCCGAGAACAAAGAGGCGCTGGAGAACTTCCGTATCACCTACCTGAGCAAGAAGGGGATCATTCCCGCCTTGTTCGCTGATTTCAAAAACGTGGCTCCCGAGCTCCGCAAAGAGATGGGCATGAAGCTCAACGAGCTGAAGAATACCGTCACTGAAAAAGTTGAGGAACAACTCTCCCGTTTCGAAACGCAAGGCAGCTCCGATGCCGGTTTCGACATGACCATGCCTGCCGGTGAGATGCGTGGCTCGCGCCATCCGCTCTCCATCGTGCGCCGCGACATCAACGAAATCTTCTCACACCTTGGCTTCACCATCGCTGAAGGACCTGAAATCGAAGACGACTATCATGTGTTCACCGCCCTGAATTTCGCCCTCGACCATCCGGCACGCGACATGCAGGACACTTTCTTCATCCAGAAAGATCCCAACGAGAACAAGCCTACCGACATCCTGCTGCGTACCCACACCTCGAGCGTGCAGGTCAGAGCCATGGAAAAGAAGCAACCGCCCATCCGCATCATTGCCCCTGGACGCGTGTTCCGCAACGAGGCCATCTCGGCACGTGCCCACTGCATCTTCCATCAGATTGAGGGCTTGTATATTGACGAAAACGTGTCGTTTGCCGACTTGAAGCAGACGTTGTATCATTTTGTGCAGGAGTTCTTCGGCGAAGGCACCAAGGTGCGTTTCCGCCCTTCCTACTTCCCCTTCACCGAGACTTCGGCAGAGATGGATATCTCATGCAACATCTGCGGCGGCAAAGGCTGCAACATTTGCAAGCACACCGGTTGGGTGGAAATCTTAGGCTGCGGCATGTGCGACCCCAACATCCTGATCGCCAGCGGCATCGATCCGGAGAAATACACAGGATTCGCTTTCGGCATGGGTGTGGAACGTATCGCCATGCTGAAATACGGCATCAACGACTTGAGACTGTTCTTTGAAAACGATTTGAAGTTCCTCGAACAGTTTGAGTTGGCTTAATTTTTGGCCTCAGGATTTTGATCGTCTTTGATCTCTTCGTCCTTGCCGTTCATTCCGTCCTTGAAGCTCTTGACACCTTTACCCACGCCGCGCATCAGTTCCGGAATCTTCCT
The DNA here is from genome assembly GCA_947302205.1 of uncultured Bacteroidales bacterium. Lineage (GTDB taxonomy): Bacteria > Bacteroidota > Bacteroidia > Bacteroidales > F082 > Limimorpha. The sequence goes on along the minus strand of CAMYVD010000002.1, from coordinate 90,620 downwards.
GCCGCCGAAAAGCAGCAAAACGACTAATGCAATGATGATGATTTCAGAGGTGCCGATAAATAATAGTGCCATAATTCGATCATTTATTTGATGCAAAAATAACAATTCTATGAAAAACAAGGTCTTGTTTCTTTTATTTCTTGTGCTGACCAGTGCAAATCTTTTAGCACAGGAGCCTTACACCTTGAAGTCGCCTAACGGGAAGATCACCGTCACCGTGACTACTAAAGCCGGTCTCCGCTATTCGGTACACCATGGTGAAACCATTGTCCTCGATGATTCACATCTCGCCTTGAACCTCGGCGATGGTATGATCTTAGGCATTCGTCCCTACAACAAAGTACGTTCTGCCATAACTACTTCGGTAAATCAAACCATCAAGGCGTCTTTTTATAAAAGAAACGAAATCAAAGACCAGTATAACGAACTGGTTATCAGCTTCAAAGAAAGGTACAAGGTGGTTTTCCGCGCCTATGATGACGGTGTAGCATACCGCTTTGAAACTAATTTCATAAAGCCTTTTGAAATCATTAATGAAATTGCCGACTTCAACTTTGACGAAGATTACACCGCTTGGATTCCTTATGTCAACGCTCGTCCCGGCGATGGCGACTTTATCGACCAGCAATTTTTCAATTCGTTTGAAAACACCTATACCGTAACGCCTTTGAGCAAGATGGAACCTGGACGGTTGGCTTTCTTGCCGGTGTTAGTGGAACTCAAAGATGGGAAAAAGGCAGTGATCACCGAAGCCGATTTGGAGGCTTTTCCCGGGCTCTATCTTAGTAATGAAACAGGCATGAACGGCTTTTCTGCAGTTCATGCCGGCTATCCCAAAATCCGTGAACAAGGCGGACACAACAACCTGCAATGGGTGGTAAAGGAGCGTGAGAATTATATCGCCAAAGTGGAGGGAAAACGCTCGTTCCCATGGCGCTGCATTATTATCTCAGAAAATGACAAGGACCTGGCCGACAACGACATGGTGTACCGTCTCGCTTCGCCCAGCCGTGTCGACGATCTCAGTTGGATTCAACCTGGTAAGGTGGCTTGGGACTGGTGGAACAACTGGAATGTCTATGGTGTACCCTTCAAGGCCGGCATCAACAACGATACGTACAAGTATTACATCGACTTCGCCTCAAAATACGGCATCGAATACGTGATTTTGGACGAAGGATGGGCTGTGAACAAACAGGCCGACCTCTTTCAGGTAGTGCCCGAAATCGATCTTGTGGAGCTGGTCAACTATGGCAAGGAACGCAATGTAGGCCTTGTATTATGGGCTGGCTATGCCGCCATCGATAAGGATATGGAACACGTGTGCCAACATTATTCCGAAATGGGTGTGAAAGGCTTCAAGGTTGACTTCATGGACGGTGACGACCAGATGATAGTAGACTTCTACTACCGCATGGCGGCGATGGCAGCCAAATACCATCTATTCGTCGACTTCCACGGCGCTTACAAGCCCACGGGACTGAGTCGCACCTACCCCAATGTGTTGAACTATGAAGGTGTTTACGGGCTGGAGCAAGCTAAATGGGACAACGAAGGCGACTTGGTACTGAACGAGGTCACCATCCCCTTCATCCGCATGGTGGCTGGCTCGTTCGACTATACTCAAGGGGCTATGCACAATGCACAACGAGGCAGTTTCTCCGCCAACTGGGGCGAGCCGATGAGCCAAGGTACCCGTTGCCGTCAGCTCGCAGAATACGTCATCTTTGAATCTCCCTTCAACATGCTGTGCGACAGCCCGAGCAACTACCTTCAGGAGGATGAATGTACCCAGTTCATCGCCAGCGTGCCTACCACCTGGGATGAGACCGTGGTTCTTGACGGCAAGGTGGGCGAATACCTCGTCATTGCCCGCAAGAAGGACTTTCATTGGTATTTCGGTGCCATCACCAACTGGGAAGAGCGCGACCTTGTTTTGGATCTCTCTGTTTTGCCAGGTTTTGGTGCCAAGTCCGGCAACATTTTCCGTGATGGTGTGAATGCCAACCGCGTAGCCAAGGATTATATTTCTGAGCAAATCCAAGTCATGGGAAATAAGGTTAAAATCCATCTCGCCAAAGGCGGTGGAGCGGTGATAGTGTTTTAAGGAGACAGAATGATTAACAACAGAATATTATACGAAGACAACCACCTGATCGTCGTCAACAAACTCCCCTCGGAGATTGTCCAAGGGGATAAAACGGGCGACAAATGCCTTCTGGACGATGTCAAGGACTACATCAAGGAGAAATACGATAAACCAGGCAATGTTTTCGCGGGTTTGGTGCATCGCATCGACCGTCCCGTGAGCGGCGCTGTCGTTTTCGCCAAGACGAGCAAAGCGCTCTCACGCATGACCGTGAAGGTAAAAGACCGTGACTTCCATAAAATCTATCTTGCCATCGTGAAAAACCGTCCCCCGAAAGACGCTGACGTGCTGGAAGATTACCTGGTAAAAAACGAGAAACAAAACAAATCGTATGTGGTTCCCGAAGGCACCAAAGAGGCCAAATTAGCCCGTTTGAGTTATCGATTGGTGGGTAAGTCCGACAATTACTACCTGCTGGAGGTAGAACTTTTCACAGGGCGTCATCACCAGATTCGCTGCCAATTGGCACATATCGGATGCCCCATCAAGGGCGACTTGAAATACGGTTATCCGAGAAGCAATCCCGATGCTTCCATTTGCCTCCACGCCTGGAAAATCTCATTTGAGCATCCCGTCCAAAAGACGCCAATGGATATTACAGCCCCCATGCCATCCATGGAGCCTTGGCCTTCTTTCTTCTGACTTCTGTCTTCTTACTTCTCAATAATAACCCCACTTCCGAGAACATACGGCTCTGTCTCATGATACATCACGCCGAATTGTCCAGCGGCAATACCTGAGACAGGCACGTCAGAGATGATGTCGGCGCCTTGTTCCGTTATATGAACCGTACCCATGGTGAATTCCGGTTGATGGCGGATTTTATATCGGACACGCATACCTTCGGTGAGGTGTAAGGTTGGATTCATCATCTGGAGATCGCCCAAGGGAATAATATCGGTGTATTGCGCCACGGGGTCGTAGCCCTGAGAAACATAAACGATGTTGTTCGGGATATCTTTTTTCACCACGAACCAAGGACCGCCGCCTAAACCAAGGCCTCTGCGCTGCCCGATGGTATGGAACCAGAAACCCTTGTGGCGACCGAGTTTCTTGCCTGTCTCCAGTTCTACAATGTCGCCCGGCATCTCCCCCAAATACTCACGGATATAGTCGTTGTAGTTGATCTTGCCCAAGAAACAAATCCCTTGGCTGTCATGGCGTTCCGCCGACGGAAGTTTATATTTTGCCGCCAATTCACGAACTTTGGGCTTGGGAATATCCCCTATCGGGAAGATCACCTTGCTCAGTTGGGCATAGGTGATACGACCCAAGAAATAGGTCTGGTCCTTAAAGGTATCCGCCGCTGTACCAAGCCAAAAGATGCCGTTTGGATCTTCCCACGAACGGGCGTAGTGCCCTGTGGCGATCTTATCGAAGTTATGGCCTTCCTTTTCCTCAAAGGCGCCCAACTTAATCCATCGGTTACACATTACGTCAGGATTGGGCGTCAACCCCTTGCGCACCATCTCCATGGTGTAACGGCCCACTGTCTCGAAATACTCATGCTGCAAATCGACGATATCAAACTTGCAGCCGTATTTCTTGGCAATATAGGTAGTGATTTCAATATCTTCTTCCGACGGACAGCTCGAAAGGTCCTCTTTGCCTTCCATGCCTATCTTGATATAGAAGATATGCGGGTCGTAGCCCTGCTCCTTGAGCAGCGGCACCACCACGGAGCTGTCCACTCCACCCGATACTAGTGCGGCGATGTTCATGGTGCAAAGATAATAATTATTCCGTCATTGAATAAGGTTTGTCCTCGGGATTCAAGCCTCTTGTGGGATTGGGCTCGGAACCCATCTCAAAAACCAACTCCCCGCCTTGCATCAACTGTTTGTGGGTGAGATAAAGTTTCGTGATTTCTTGGCCGTTCAGTGTCACTTTTTGGACATAGCGGTTTTCGTCGCTCACCTCGGGCGCCTTGATTTCCATGGTTTTGCCATTGCCCAAACGTACTTTCAAATAGGGCAGATAGGGCGCTCCCAACACATATTGGTCACTACCAGGACAAACAGGATAGAAGCCCATGACAGAGAAGATGTACCAAGCCGACATCTGACCGCAGTCGTCGTTGCCGCAAAGGCCGTCGATATTGTTTTTGTAAAAACGGTTCATGATCTCACGAAGCCAGTATTGGGTCTTGTAAGGCTGTGAAGTCCAGTTATAGAGATAAGCGATGTGATGCGCCGGCTCGTTGCCATGGTTGTAGCAACCCATCAGGCCTTCCTCGGTCACGTCTTCGGTGTTTTCGAAAAACTCCTTGGGTAGTTGCATCACGAACAACGTATCGAGATTATGGATAAATTGCTCATCGCCACCCATGGCTTCGATCAGGCCTTTCACGTCTTGCGGAACATAAAATGAATACACCCAAGAATTGCCTTCCACAAAGCCCTCGCCTTCGGTGTCCATCAGGCTGAATGGTTCTTTCCAGGTGCCATTGCTCATGCGTGGCCGGGCAAAACCCAACTCCGTATCGAAGGTGTTGCGCCAGTTGGCGGCACGGTTTTGATATTCCGAAGCCATCACGGTGTCCCCCGCTTTCAAGGCCGCTTGATAAATCGCCCAATCGTCATAGGCATATTCCATAGTGACCGAAACACAGCCGCTATTGCGATCAAAGGGCACATAACCCAAGCGCTGGTAATCCACCAGATTCACATAATAGGGACAGGTGGAGCTACGCTGCATAGCCTCTAACAGATTGCTTTTCAAAGGCACAACCTCTTTGATATAGGCATCCGATAGCACCGAAGTGGCGTGATAGCCGATCATGCACCAATTCTCATTGCCCATGTGCGACCACACCGGAAGCAATCCGTGAACGCTTTGCTCGCTGTGTTTCAGCATGGATTCCACCATGTCGGCGTTACGTTTGGGCTGTATCACATTGAAGAGCGGATGCAAAGCTCGGTAGGTATCCCACAAGGAAAACACCGTGTAATTCGTAAAGCCTTCTGCTTGATGAATGTTATGGTCGATGCCCCGATACTGTCCGTCCACATCCATGTAAACCGACGGGTTGATCATCGTATGGTACAACGAGGTGTACAGCATCGCTTTTTGATCCTCCGTGCCTTCGGCTTGAAGCACCGACAGTTCCTTATTCCACTTGGCTTGAGTCTCGGCCAACAACTGATCAAAGCCTCGGCCATCGGTCTCAGCATGGAGGTTTCTCAAGGCTCCTTCGGTACTTGTCGCGGAAAGCGCCACCTTCATCTCAAGCGTTTGTGGATTCGCGAAACTGAAATAGGCCACAATCTTGCGACCCGTCATCTCCGGAAAGTTCCGATTCACTTGAAACTTGCCCCACATGCCGTTGTATTTGGGCTTCTGCAACTCACGATAGCCATAATCCATCATGGGCTGATTGAAACTGATGGCAAAGTAGGTGTAATTGGTCCTGGCCCAGCCGTTGGTGATGCGGTAGCCAGTCAACAGCGTGTCATTTTCCACGCGAAGATTGGCCCAAAGCGTTTTGCCGTCATAGTTGTAAATGGCATGTTGCAAATCAAGGATGATGCTGCCGTTTTGACCTTCGGGATAAGTGTAACGATGCACTCCGACATGTTCTGTGGCTGTGAGCTCGGCTTTGATATGGTAATCGTCAAGGACCACGGTGTAATAGCCCGGAGCGGCTGTTTCGGTCTCATGACGATAACGTGAGCGATAGCCTTTGTCAGGGTCAGTCTGTGTGCCAGGGTTGAACTTGATGGCACCCGTGACCGGCATCACCAAAACATCTCCCAAATCGGAATGACCTGTGCCGCTGAAATGGGTGTGGCTGAAACCCACGATAGTGCTGTCTTTATGCTGATAACCCGCACAATATTCATATACTCTTGGCTGATACTCGCCGTCAATGTCATGCGGCACCGTGTCGGTGTCAGGACTCAATTGCACGATACCAAATGGAGCACAAGCCCCAGGAAAGGTATGTCCCATGCCGTTTGTTCCAATGATGGGATTCACGTAATGGGTAAAATCAGCTATGTCTACGGTTTCCTGTTGATGGTTTGCACAGCCAAAAAGCAACAAGGTTAAGGCTATCAGTAAGATTATTCTCTTCATAAGATAGATTTTTGCCACAAAAATACGAAAAAATATTTATCTTTGTAAAAAATCATTGATATGATCGAACCTCACGAACTCGGGAAAATTGGCGAAGACCTTGCCGTAGATTACTTGATCAAAAAAGGCTATCAAATCCTTGAACGCAACTGGCGCTCTGGACACAAGGAAATCGATATCATTGCGTTAAACGATGACGATGTTTTGATCATCGTGGAAGTAAAGACCAGAAAATCGGATGATTTCGGCGAGCCTGACATTGCCGTAGGCATCACCAAACAGCGCATGCTCATCTGGGCGGCGGACGCTTATGTTCGGTATAAGAATTTGGACGTGGATGTCCGATTTGACATCATCTCCATAGTGATCTCCGACGCTGAGCCGGAGATCGAACACATTGAGGATGCTTTTATTTCGCCATTGCGAGGCGTATAAACAAGACGTATTACCCTACTGAACAGCCAGGAGCAACAAGGTCGCTGGGCGTAAGGAGCACCAAGCGGCCGTCCTTGTCTTCGACAGAGAGGATCATGCCTTCGCTGACCACACCCTTGAGCTTGCGGGGTTCGAAGTTGGCAATGAAGCAGACCTGTTTGCCCTCCAGTTTCTCGGGTTCGGTGTAATACTTGGCGATGCCGCTGACGATAGTGCGTTTCTGCATGCCGTCGTCAATGAGGAACTGCAACAGCTTGTCGGCCTTCGGCACCTTCTGGCATTCAAGGATGGTACCCACACGGATATCCACCTTCATGTAATCGTCAAAACTCACCACAGGCTTCACTGCTGCGGGTTTCCAAGCATTCAGCTGGTTGGCCTTCTTGGTGTCTTCCAACTTCTGCAGTTGGGCAGCCACTACACTGTCTTCGACCTTTTCGAACAGCAGTTCCGGCTGACCGATGACATGGCCTTCTGGCAACAGGACGGTCCTTTCGGCATCGTTCCAGCCTTTAAACAAGAAATGGAGCATCCGCTGCAGCTTATGCGCGCTGAAAGGCAGGAACGGCTCGCTCAAAATGGCGAGGTGGGCTACAATCTGAAGCGACACCGCCATCACCGTCTTCACCCTTTCTGGATCAGTCTTGATTTGCTTCCAAGGCTCGTTATCCGTGAGATATTTGTTACCCAAACGGGCCAGATTCATCAGTTCGGAAAGGGCCTCACGGAACTTGTAGGTCTCAATGAGACGACCTATCGTGGAAGCATAGCCGTTCATTTCGGCAACAACAGCTTCATCAACCTGGTTCAAGCCCGTCATCGCCGGCACGGCACCTCCATAGAATTTATGCGTCAGCACCAAGGTGCGGTTCACAAAGTTGCCAAAGATGGCCAACAGTTCGTTGTTGTTGCGGTCCTGATAGTCCTTCCAAGTGAAGTTGTTGTCCTTGGTTTCAGGGGCATTGGCGGTCAGCACATAACGCAGCACGTCCTGCTTGCCAGGAAATTCCTCAAGATACTCATGCAGCCACACGGCCCAGTTGCGTGAAGTTGAGATTTTGTCGTTCTCGAGGTTGAGGAATTCGTTGGCAGGCACGTTGTCAGGCATGATATAGTCGCCGTATGCCTTCATCATGCATGGGAAGATGATGCAGTGGAACACGATGTTGTCCTTGCCGATAAAGTGCACCAGCTTGGTCTCTGGGTCCTTCCACCACTTTTCCCAGTCTTCGCCACGTTGTTCGCAAATTTCCTTGGTGTTGCTGATATAACCGATAGGCGCATCGAACCACACATACAACACCTTGCCGTCGGCACCTTCTACGGGGACGGGGACACCCCAATCCAAGTCACGGGTGACGGCACGGGGTTGCAAGCCACCGTCAAGCCAGCTCTTCACTTGACCGTATACGTTGACTTTCCACTCCTTATGGCCTTCGAGGATCCACTCGCGGAGCCAGCCTTCATATTGGTCCAGAGGCAGGTACCAATGTTTGGTCGGCTTTTTCACCAAGGCCGCACCGCTGAGTTGGGAATGCGGGTTGATGAGTTCATCGGGACTCAACGAAGAACCGCATTTCTCACATTGGTCTCCGTAGGCTCCCTCGGCACCACATTTCGGGCAGGTGCCCACAATATATCTATCGGAAAGGAACTTCTGGCGTTCCGGATCGAAGTATTGCTCGGTCTCCTTCTCGATGAACTTTCCTTCATCATAGAGTTTCTTGAAGAACTCTTGGGCCGTAGCGCGGTGCATCTTCGAAGAAGTGCGGGAGTAGATGTCGTAGCTGATACCTAACTCTTCGAACGACTTCTTGATGATGCCATGGTAGCGATCCACGATATCTTGCGGGGTGCAGCCTTCTTTTTCGGCCTTGATGGTAATCGGCACGCCATGCTCATCGGAACCACCGACAAACAGCACTTCCTGGCCGCACATTCGTAGGTAGCGGACATAGGTGTCGGCGGGGACATAAACGCCGGCAAGGTGACCGATGTGGACAGGGCCGTTAGCGTAAGGCAAGGCTGTAGTTACCGTGTAACGCTTGAAGTGTTTGTTCGTTGATTCCATAATTTGCGTGTATTTTAAAACAAAGTGCAAAAATAATGCTTTCAATTAAAAAAAATATAAATTTGCACTTTAAACCTTAAAAAAATGGATATAGTCATTGCTGGAGACGGTGAAGTTGGATTGCACTTGGCGGAAGCCCTAGTGCGCGACAACCACAACATCACCATCGTGGATCCCAACGAAGAGCTGCTGAAGATGGTGGAGTCACATTCCGACCTGATGACCATCACGGGCGACTCTACTTCAACTTCGGTCTTGCGACGCGCCAACGTGTCGAGGGCTGATCTGGTCATTGCCGTGTTGCACGACGAGCACATCAACCTTCTCACGGGCATCATCGCCAAAAAACTCGGTGCCAAGAAGGTCATCGCCCGAGTCAACACCATGGAAAACCTGAGTCCAGAGGTATGGCGTATGTATCAAGACCTTGGCATCGACGGACTGCTTTCCCCTGAAGACATCGCCGCCCAAGAAATCATCTCGCTGTTGAAAAAGAACGCCTCGCTTGAGACTTACGACTTTTCGGGAGGCAAGTTGCAGCTGTTCATGGTGAAACTTGAATCGGAAGCGGAGATCATCGGTAAGAGCGTCAGTGAAGTCGTGGAGCAATACCAGCACATCGACTTCCGTATCGCTGCCATCCACCGCAGGCAGAACACCTTCATCCCGCAGGACGACACGGTGTTCCAGTTGGCCGACATGGTGTATGTGGTGACCAAGCCCCATGCCGTGAAAGACATCATCAAACTCAGCGGCAAAAAGCAAATCAGCATCCACAACGTCATGATTGTGGGTGGTGGCCGTGTGGGACGCATCACCGCCAAGCGCCTTGAGAACGATTTGAATATCAAGATTTTGGAAATCAGCAAGGAACGTTGCAACGAACTCACCAACCATCTTACCAACGCCTTGGTGGTCAACGCTGACGCCCGCAACCTCGACATCCTCGAAGAGGAAGGCATCGCCAACGTGGACGCTTTCATAGCCGTCACCGAAAACACGGAGACCAACATCCTAACCTGCCTGCAGGCCAAGGCTTTCGGCGTGAAGAAGACCATCGCCTTGGTGGAGAACATCGACTATATTGACATTTCGCAGAACATCGGCATCGACAGTATCATCAACAAGAAACTCATCGCAGCCAGCTACATGGTGCGCTATACCCTTGGCGCCAAAGTGTCCTCCATGAAATGCCTGAGCGGTATTGACGCCGACATCGTGGAGTTTGAGGTCCGTCAAGGTTCCGCCGTCACCCGTAAGATGATCGGCCGGCTCCAGATGCCGTCGGATGCCATCATTTGCGGCATCGTGCGCGACGGTGAGAGCTATATCGCCACCGATGAGTTCGAGATCCAAACCGACGACCGTGTAGTGGTATTGGCGCTGCCCAATGCCATTCCTGCCGTTGAACGTCTGTTCCATTAATAGTTCCTACGATGAACACCGGTAGCAAAATCAGTCTTGCCGTACTGCTTCGTGTCCAGGGTTTCCTGTTGCTCATCGAAGGCGTGTTTATGCTATTGGTCCTTCCCGTCACTTATTTCCATCACGGCATCAATGCGTTCAGCATGCCCTTTGCCGCCCTCATTACAGCAATGACGGGCTTTGTGCTGTGTTTCTCCACCCGGAAGAAACGCAGCCAGCGCATCAACCACCGCGAAGGTGTCATCACCATCTGCCTCTCGTGGCTGGTGCTTTCAGTGTTCGGAGGGCTGCCCTTCCTCCTCAGCAAGAGCGTTCCCAACTTCACTGACGCTTTTTTCGAGGCGTTGTCAGGCTTCACCACCACGGGTGCCACCATCCTCACCAACATCGAGGCGGTGCCTAAGGACATCCTGCTCTGGCGCAGCATGACGCAATGGATTGGCGGCTTGGCCATCATCGTGTTTGCCGTGGCCCTGATCCCCTTCCTGAGCGTCGGCGGCATGCAGCTGTTCATGACTGAAATGAACGGCATCAACTACGACAAGCTGCACCCACGCATCATGCACACGGCCAAGCGCCTTTGGGGACTTTACATCTTCTTCACGCTGCTTGAAACCCTGCTGTTGTATTGGGGCGACATGGACTGGTTCGACGCCCTTTGCCACTCCTTGACCACGATCTCGTCAGGTGGCTTCTCCACACGGACCAGCAGCATCGCGGGCTATTCCAACTATTCCCAAATTGTGGTAACCTTTTTCATGATCCTCTCGGGATGCAATTTCACCCTGTTGCTGATCACCCTGGTTCGCAACCCCATGGCGCTGTTCAAAAACGAGGAGTTCCAGCATTTCATCCTCATGATTGTCGGCATCAGCATTTTGTTGGCCGCCGCATTGTATTTCATGCAAAACATGAATGTGGGTGGAGCGCTTCGCTCGGCATTCTTCAGCGTGGCTTCGGTGCTGACTACCACGGGATTCTTCGTGAGTGACTACACCCTATGGCCCGTAGGCTTGTGGGTGGTGCTTTTGCTGTTGATGTTCATTGGAGCCTGTTCCGGTTCCACCTCAGGAGGCGTCAAGATCATCCGTCACCTGATTTTCACCAAAAACGCCTTTTTGGAGTTGAAACGCATCCTCCATCCCAACGCCGTCATCCCCGTGAAGATCAACGGGAAATCCATTTCCAAAAGCGTGATTTACAAAACAATGACCTTTGTCTTTGTCTATTTCTTCATCTTCGTCCTCGGTACGCTCATTTTGCTCTCCTTAGGCATCGATTTCGACACTTCGGTGGGTGCTTCAGTAGCCACGTTGAGCAATCTCGGCACCGGCGTGGGCAATGTAGGGCCTTTCGGCACCTACGCTTTTTTGCCTCAAGTGGCCAAGTGGGTACTGGCCGTCTTCATGCTGTTAGGCCGAGTGGAACTGTTTACCTTGATCGCTATTTTCTCAAGGAATTTCTGGAAATAAGCAACGACGGTGTTTTATTTCACCACCTTAAAGACTACGGGAAGCGCTTCATTGCCATTCGCAAAGTGGTAGACGGTTTCGCTCTCACCCTTGACATTCGTGGTAAGCGTCATCACGTAAGTCTTCTGAGCAGAAAACACCTTGAAGAACTTCGAATCCTGCTCGGAAATGGCGTTGACATTCGTCACCGTACGGGTTACCAACACCTTGTTGCTTGAAATAGCCTCTTCCAAGGTCTGGCCCGGCTTCAGTTCATAGACATTCACCTCATACTCTACCACATCACAAGGAGTCACATTCTTGACAGGAGTCCAGGAAACGGGGAACGATTCCTGTTGCTGGATTTCAGGCATTGTAGCAGAAATTTGGTAATTCACCGGATCATAGATATCGTCGTTTGTGTGATTCACGGGAGCTTGCCATTGTGGTGTTGTAAACGCCGGTGCCTTGGGATCGTCACCCCATTGGAAGAAGACTCCGTTGGATGACTCCATCCTTTCTTCCACGATTTCACGGGAGACGGTATCGTGAATGTGCTCCGCAAACATATCATTGACGTAATAGACGGTGTCGGCTATCAAGTATTTATGATAACTCACCGTGAAGGTTTTGGTCAGTTGCAGATAGTAGAGGTTGCCTTGTTCCAGTTTGGCGCCCCATCCAGCGAAGGTGCGGCTCTCAGGCAAGGTTTCCATGTTCTCGCTCATCAAAGGTTCAGCGGCGGTGATTTCATCTATGTCATCCCCTTTGTTTTCATACAATGCCAATGTATAAGAGACGTCTTTCAGCGATGGATGCTGCAAGGGCTTGAAACCGACTTCAATATTTTCGTTCATTGGAATGGTGTAATAGCCGTCGCTCTCCACATAATGGCGCTTGGGTTCCAGTATCACTGAAGGTTCATCCGGAAGGGCTTCCTCCAGAATCCCATCCAATTCCGACATCTCTTCGGTGCCACCTTCCCATTGTGTTCTTCCGTCTATTCCTTCACTGATCTCACTCTCTTCCCGTTCTTCTTCGTCAACGCTACCATAACTTTTTCCTGTTGGATTTGGCAGTCCAGCCAACAGTCCTTCCGCAGGCTCATCCCAGAAGAAAGGCATCGGTTGGCTATTGCCATCATTGGCGATTTCGAAGTCGGCTGACGACCTGTTGGTAACGATCGGTTCCGCCTGCACCTGTGCCACATAAAGTGCACCCCTTTGCAACACCACCTTTAGGTCGCGCAAAGTATCCAACACCACATGGGTGGTATTCCGAACCTCCGCTGAAAAGACGGTAGGATTAAGTTTAATGGCATCCTGATAATTCTGACCTTGGATCACTTTCACCACTTTCAGTTTGTAACTGAAGCGGACATTGCTGCTGGCACAATTGGAGATCACGGGGGTCCAATTGAAATGAACCTTACGGGTTGGCACCACCACTCCGGCACCATTCAAAGCCAAATTGGCACTTGCCATGGGAGACACAAACTCCGGAGCGGAACCGGAATAGCAAATTTCAAACGAAGGACAGTTGGTGGCAATCGGTTCAGGATTCGAATTAAAGCGATCACTCCAAAGGTGGACCGCTACGCAAAACTGGTAATTGCCTTCCGGCAACAATTGGGCATTGATCAGGTGTTTGTAATCGGCATTGGTTTCCACGCGGCCGTCCCTTACTTGAAGCCACAACTCATCTTTTCCGGGTCTATTGAGTCCATTTTTCAAGTTGAGCGGGTCTGTAGGGTACGAACCTGCACGCGTACGGGCATAAAACGAGGAGGTCTCGTTTGTGAAGTTGATGTCCAAATATACCTCTACACCTTCTTCTCCCGCACCGCTTACGAAAAATGTCACGTCAAAATAGCGAAACGGGTCATCCAAATAGTTGGTCACCGTGGCGGGCAAGGAGGCTACCTTGGGTCTGATATCCACAACAACCGTCTGAGCCGATACGGTCATGAGTCCTATAATAAGGGTAATCGCCAACAATAGAGTTCGAGTAATGTGTTTCATATCGAGATCTGTATTTTTATTCTAACTTATTATCTTTTTCTTGACTTGATCAGACGTGATGCGAAATTATAGCTGTATTCCAGCATAAAACGCACATCGGTATTGACCGCCACGTGCTGGCCAATGATGATGTTGTCACTGTAATTGCTGACCGTGAAGTACATTGAAGCCCTGTGACGATCTCTGTAGTTCAGCGAAGCACCCAGACGAGCCCCAATGGAAAGGTCGTTGGTGATTTCGGTGGTGGCTTCCCTGCCCACGCGTCGGGCAAGGTAGTTCAAGACCTTTCGCTCTGAGTCGGTCAACTCTGCTTCTTCCTCCTGAACGTTAAAGGCCAGCAAGAGCCTGGCGTTGCCAGAAAACGTCAGATCGTCCTTTTCAATGAAGTTATACTTGGCGCCGCATGCCAAATCATGCGATTTATTGGCGCTGCCAACAGAACGCGACAAGGAGTAGTCGTAATTGGCATCAATCGAAAGCCGTGGACCGGAAAGATAGACCTCATAACCGACACCGAAACTATGGGTAGTGGCGTCAAAGTATCTCATCGCTTCCATTAATGGATTCAAGTTCTTGTTCTGCAACAAACTATAATTCAAAGTAAAGGTATGGTCGTCTTGGAGCGACAAGGTGTAACTGGGTGAGACGTCCAATGAATGGGTGATGTAGTTGATGCGAGTGTCTTCGTCCACAACCAACAAACCGTCAAATTGTTTCTGCAGCACGCCATTGTAGGTGACCCCCAGGGCCAAGTAATCGCCGAAAGTATTGTTCCATCTGGCGGAATAGGACAACACCTGATTGGTGTATTTTTGCTTTTGATCCAAATTGTCACGTTGCAAATAGCCATTCAAGCTCAGGGAAGCGGTATTGCGGAACAAGGAGGTAAAAATGTTGGTGCCGAAAGTTTTAGTGTTGGGGTTGAACCCGCTGGTTCCCAAGGAAATGTAGTTGGGTTGCACAAAACGGTAGGTAAACGTCGCGTTGACAGGATTGAATTTCAGATTCAGCAAAGCGTCTCCGGCAAAGCGAATTTCACTACCGTAACGGAGATTGAACAAGCCTGTTTTCCTGACTCCATTAATGATCTTGTTGGCCGTAGCGGCAGCCTCACCTTCCAACAATATCTCATCGCGTGAGATGTCCGGGGTGAACAGGCTGGCTCCCAAGTTGGTCTCAAACATCACATGCTTGCCAATGGTGAAGTGTCCCTTCAACCCCATCGCCAAGTTCTCCTTACCCCTAACCGAATCTCGCGAATAGAGGGTGGTGTCATAGCTATCGTACATATACCACTCCGCTGGCAAACTGTTGAGGTCGTCAGCGGCATGGAGGAGGCTGATATCCACGTAATTTTTCACCGTACCGACAGCGATATGGCCGGCATAGGCCTTACGCTGGAACTGCGGAATGGTCGTATAAGCCACGTTGTTCATTCCCAACAACTCGTCAGAAAGGTATTGGATGGCATCGCGGTCATCAAGTTTGGCATTGAAAGTGGTGGCTCGGTTAAAACTGCCGTAAAAGCCGCCAAAGCGGAACACCCTGCCTCGATATTCCAAACCCACACCGTTGAACGAGATGCCATTATAGGTGTAATTGGAGAAATTCAAACTGTTCGTACCCAAATATAAGGTGAATTTCTTCCACATCGGCCTGAAGCTCATCGTGAAATTCGGCTTGGAAAACGCAAACTGCTTGGCGTTTGTATTGATGAAATTTAGGCTCATCGGAATACTGATGCCGTATAGATTCAATGTCATGTTGGCATAAGCCGTAGCTGAAAATGGCGTGTTGTAAAACTTATTGACATTATTCCACGAAGAAACAATCTGGGTTCCCACCTCTCCCGAAAGGGTAAGAGGATCGGTGATACGACCTTCTGATTCCTGTGCCATCGAAGCCAATGGAAGACCTAACAACATCGAAAAACAAAGGAAAAACAATATACGTATAGAACGTCTCATGGGTAAAGAGTTTTGTTGCAAAAAAAGTATTCTGTTGCAAAGTTAAAAAAATGTATTTTTGTATTCCCTATTTTTTGAAAAAACTCCTCTTATGCTATTCTATTTCTCCGGATGCGGCAACAGCCGCCATGCAGCAGAAACACTGGCCCAAGGACTCAACGACACCTTGGTCTTCATCCCTGAAGCGGCACGTGAAAGCCGTTACGACTACGCTTTGGCCGAAGGCGAACGGCTCGGCTTTGTGTTTCCCGTCTATTCTTGGGCACCTCCCCGGTTGGTGCTCGACTTCATCCAAAAACTACGGTTGGCCACCAGGCCCGAATACGTTTATTTTGCCTGCACCTGCGGTGATGAATGCGGTCACACCGAGAAGATTTTCCGCAAGGCCCTCCTGGAAAAAGGTTGGGAACTATCCGCCTGCTTCAGCCTGATCATGCCAGAAACCTACATTGGAATGCCCGGTTTCAATCTCGACACGGATGAAAACGCAAGGAAAAAGATTGAGAACGCTGACGTCACGCTCCAAAAGAACCTTCCCCGATTGATCAACAAAGAGCACTTCTCAGAGATTACCGTGGGCAGTCTTGCTTGGATCAAAAGCCACGTAATTCAATCGGGTTTCAACAAATTCGCCTTGGACGATCGCAAGTACCGTTCCAACGAAAAATGCATCAGCTGCGGTAAATGCGTGGAGGTCTGTCCTCTAAAGAACATTTCCCTTGACGAAGGCCGTCCAAAATGGCACGGTCATTGCACCATGTGCATGGGATGCTACCACCATTGTCCGGCGAATGCCATCCAATACGGCAAAGCCACGGAGGGAAAGGGGCAATATTATTTTGGAAAACATTAACCATAAAATTCAAACAGCCATGAAAAAAGTCATGTTATATTTGCTTCTGATTGTCGCTGTACCCGCTGCGGCACAACCAGGATTTTTCGGGAAAGGTCCACATGGTTCTCGTGTCGCCACGGGACAACCTTGTCATGGTCCATTAATCAAGCCCGGACATTCCAGCCATGCGGAACCACAGGCCATGAACCCTCGTGATTTCGAAGCAGCGGTCAGGATGATCAATGAAGAGAACTTTGATGACAAGCGTTTGGAATTGGCCAAATACATCATCAAAACAAACCCCATGAGTACCAGACAGATCTTTCGGGTCTGCTCTCTTTTCAACTTTGAAGCCAACAAGCTGGAATTCGCCAAATTCGCCTATCCCTATTGTGTAGACCGAAACAGGTATTTCCTTGTGGATGATGTGTTTAACTTCAGTTCTTCCAAAGACGAGCTTCATAAATTCATTCAGAATTGGCAATAACTTAACACGTCATACTTATGAGAACCAAACTTTTTACACTGCTTTTACTTTTGGCCTTTGGCTCTTTCAATGCTTTTTCGCAATGCGAATTCACGGTTACGCCCAGCCAGCCTTTCGTTGAAGATTTCGAAGGAAACACCTTTGACTGTTGGACTGTTGAAACCGTCGGTGCCGGCAACTGGACCACTATGGCTGGCAGCGGAACCACCGTGGCCGCCTTCTCGTTCACCAATGTGGGTGACGAGGCTCGCCTGATCTCTCCCGTCGTGGATCTTTCGGGGGTAAGTGGCGCCACCTTCAGTTTTTCCTATGCCATGATGGGGTTTTATGACATGGATGAACTCGTGGTGAGCTATCGTTCTTCGGAAACGGATGCATGGCACACCTTGGGCACCTACAGCATCAGCGATTATCAGAACTTTTTTGAAGAAACCTTCACACTGTCAGACCTATCTTCAACCTATCAGGTTTCGTTTTTGGGACGTGGACTTGGAGGATACATGATTTTCGTGGACAACATCGAAATCATGGGAGAAGGCGGTTGCGCCCGTCCCGTGAGCCTCCAAGCCACTGAAATCACTGCGTTTTCAACATTGTTGGGATGGTCTACTACGGGAAATGAAGAAAGTTGGGTCATTGAGACGAATGGAAGCCAAAAAACCGTTGACGTCCAACCCTATCTGATGGAATTTTTGGAGCCGCAAACCGAGTATACGTTCCGTGTCAAAGCCAATTGTCCTGGCAGCAACGAATCGGAATGGTCCCTCCCCATCACTTTCAAAACCCTTTGCGATGTTATTGTGGTGACCGACGATGAGCCTTATTTAGATGACTTTGAGGGCTCCGATGACTTTATTTGCTGGCAGAATGAAATCCTTTCGGGTACGGATGCGTGGGTAGTGGATCCTGGATACACGATCCTCAACAACACGGCCTTCTTCATCTGGTTGGGCGAGGCTGCCATGCTCATTTCCGCTCCCTTGGACATCACGGCTGTCACCAATCCCACCCTTAGCTTCCGGCACAAACAAAAGCTAGGCTTGATCTACGGAACCGTTGACCATTTGATTGTGGGGTATCGTACCAGCGAAGACGACAGCTGGCATACTTTGATGAATTTCACCGAGGCCACTGACGATTGGGAAGACGTGACCATCGCACTTCCCGATCCCTCAGCCACCTATCAGATTACCTTTGAAGGCATCGGCCATGAAGCCGAAGGCGTTTACGTTGATGACGTGAGGGTGGGGTGTGGCACAAACGTAGGTCTTGCCGAGGAGACGGAGGCCAAC
This sequence comes from uncultured Bacteroidales bacterium, assembly GCA_947302205.1. Lineage (GTDB taxonomy): Bacteria > Bacteroidota > Bacteroidia > Bacteroidales > F082 > Limimorpha. Next base: position 72,410 of record CAMYVD010000002.1, on the reverse strand, counting down.
CTCTCCGACGGTGATGCCGAAGTGTTCGACCTGTTTGGCAGGAAAGTGGCTGACACCAAGCTTCGTTCCGGACGTATCGATCTTGACATGAACAATCTGGCGCCTGGTGTTTACGTGGCAAGAATCTCAGGCGAGAAAGGGGTTGCCGCCATGAAAATCGTCAAAGAATAAACGGCGAAAATCTTAAATGACTTTCTTGCGCCAATCAGCCTTCCAAATGTAGAAGAAAGCGATGAGGCCCATAACGGCGTTATAGAACCACTCGGCGGTCCAAACGGCGGCGATGCTTCCCGTTTTGCTCGTCAAATAGACGTAAACGACATACGCGATGAGCACCCCGAATTCCAGTGCCATGGCTGCCGACGTGTTGCCCGTGCCTGAAACCGCCTCGAAGTAGACCATGCCGCTGGAGAGCAGGATGGTGGCCACGCAAATCGCATAAACCGATGGAATGGCGGCCGTGGCAATGGTCATGTCATCCGTGTAAATCTGTAACACCAAGGTGGGAAAGATTGCGGTCATCACCACCAACACCAAGGAGCACAACACCCCGTTTTTGACCACTTTCCAAAGCATTGCCATCACCTCGTCGCTCTTGCCTTCACCAATGATTCGGCTGGTCAAGGTGTTGGCCGTGGCCGCGAAAGCAAATCCTGGAATGATCAGGATCATATAAGTGCTTCGAACCACCGATGAGACGCCGATGGCCGTCTCTCCCATTTTTTCGATCAAGATGAAGAAGGCAAACCATGCGCCAAAGGAAAACAGCTTCTGAAGCATACAGGGAAGGGCAACCTTGAGGATGTTTCCCATGAGCTCGGGTTGAAGCTTGTGCCTTTGAAACATTCCGTATTCCTCGTGCGGTATGGTGACGAAGGTATAGATCCAGAAGAAGCAGAAAGCGGCGATTTCAGCCAACAAGGATGCCAATGCGGCACCACCGACACCCATCTGCGGAAGACCGCAATGGCCAAAGATCAGGCACCAGTCGAAGAAAATGTTGACCACCGCCATGAGGATGGTGGAATACGTGATGACCTTCGTGTTGCTGATGCCCACATAGAACGACCGGAACAGAAAGTTGAACACCACGAAGATGATGCCAAAATGCCTGAATTTCAGATATTGCATCGAAGCGGCGTAGATCTTTTCCGAATCGATGATGATCCGCATGAGGCCGTCACTAAAGAAATGCAGCAGGCAGAACAGGAAAATTCCCAGTCCCAACACAAACAAAGCCCCATGCTCGAAGATCACGCCGATCTTCTTGAAATCGCCTTCGCCAAAACGACGCGCAATGAAGATCTGTATGCCGATGGCAAAACCCATGGCGAGCGTGGTGAACACGAAATAGAACAGGCCCGCCATCATGGAAGCGCTCAGCTCAATGGTGCCGAGATGCCCCAGGAAAGCCGTATCGGTAAAGGTGATGATGGTTTGCGCCAAGTTTCCCAGCATGATGGGATAAGCGATGCGCCAAATCTCGCGATTGGTGATAGAGGTTTGTTTCATGGCGCAAAATTACTAATAAATTTTGGTTACCTTTGCGGCTCTTATCAAAACCATGGACGACAAGCGTTATCTTCTCAGCCTCATCGGTGAAGGCGAGCATCAGCAACAGGACTTCAAGTACCGTGTTGACGATGCCCGCAAGCTGGCCAAGTCGGTTTCGGCCTTTGCCAATACCGATGGCGGCCGGCTGCTCATCGGCGTGCGCGACGATGGGTTCATCGCCGGCGTGCGTAAAGAGGGGGAAATCCATGTCATGCATCAAGCGGCCTATAAATACTGCCAGCCCGAGGCAAGCGTCAGGTTCGACACCTATCACGCCGAGGGACGCACCGTCGTCATTGCCACGGTGCCTCCATCCGACAAAAAACCTATTTGCGCTCAAGATGAAGACGGGCAAATGCGAGCCTACATCCGAATTAAGGATGAGAACATTGTGGCTTCACCTGTGTTGTTCAAGCTCATGCAGGAATCGCAACAGCCGCAGGGGGCGTTACTTACCATGGATGACGACATCTGCAGGTTGCTCAGCATGATGAACGAGCCGTTGACTTTGAACCGGCTAGTGAAGCTCGTGCGGCTCCCCAGGCCGAAGGTCGTGGCACTGCTGGCCCATCTGATCCGTTTCGGCACAGTACGGTGGGACTATGTCGACCAGGAGTTTTTATTTAGTCTAGTATAAATCATTATGATATGAAACACACCTATTATCCCAAAGGCACTTGTAGTCAAGTCATTGAATTTGAAATCATTGACGGTAAAATCCACAATGTGCAATTCTATGGAGGCTGCGACGGCAACACTCAAGGTGTGGGCCGGCTCGTAGAGGGCATGGATGCTAAGGAAGTCGTTCAACGGTTGGAAGGGATTCGTTGTGGGTTCAAGGCCACTTCGTGCCCGGATCAGTTGGCAAAAGGCATCCGTGAAGCGTTAGCAGAAGAGACTAAGCATTAATGGCTTTTTCTATTTTTAGAAGCTTTTCTTTCCTATTAAGCCCCGAGGCATAGCCCGTGAGTGAGCCGTCGGCACCGATTACGCGGTGGCAGGGGATAATGATGGCGATGGGGTTGCGGTGGATGGCTTGGCCAACAGCCCGTGCCGAGCGACATCCGATGCGTTTGGCGATGGCACCGTAAGTGATGGTTTGTCCGTAAGGAATTTTGAGCAGCTCCTGCCAGACTTTTTGCTGGAACGGAGAGCCTTTGGGGCTCAACTTTGGCGTAAAGTCAGGGCTTTCGCCTCGAAAATACAAGTCGAGCCAATGGCAGGTTTCTTTGAAAACCATGAGATTCCGGTTACTTAATGCTCCTTCTTGAAGCTTCACGAATTTCAGTTCGGTTAACGATAAACCGTCGCTGACTAAGGTGATTGGGCCAAGAGGTGAGTTATACAGCGTTTCCACGAGGGTCTTTGCTATAATGTCAGTCCAAACCTTTGCAGCAAGGCCTTCATTGAAGCGGCATGAAGCCCCGTTGCAATGACGTGGTGGTTGCCGATGGGGTGGGTCAAAAAGTACTCCGTATCGCTTGGATTAAGGCGGATGGCCAATTGTGTGCGGCAGAGGTCGGGAGCAGCCTGGTTGCGGATGAGTTCGCCCTCGGCGACGAAGCATCTGGACAGGTCGCCAGACAGCTTGCAGAGGGTTACCGGTCCCTCTGGCACAACGCCACGGATGCCCACTCCAATGCCCGACTCGAAATGTGTGTCCAACTCATAGCGGCACACCATATCGAAGGGGATGGTGCAGTGGGCGAAAAGCATCTCGCCCGTCTCGGGGTTGATGCTGGCGGGATTGGCTTGGAAGGATGAGCTTCCGGAAAGGGCGCGATGCAGCATCATGGTCAGCATGGTAGGCACATCGCCTTCGCAGCCCGCCACGAGGCCTTCTCCGTTCAGTTTCGCCAAAGCCCAGCAGCCCGTGTTGTGAACAGCATCCAGCAGGTCGAAACAGCGAATGGTGAAACCCTGCAAGTTATGTTTCCGCACCAAAGCCTTCAACGCCTCATAGATACGCAGGGCTCCTGGCAGCGCTTCGTTGACTTGAGGCATTTCGCTATGTTCCTGAGGTTGGGGCTCTGAGGTTGTGGACCAGAGATCCAAAAGTTCCTGTATCGGGATTTCAATCAGCTCGATACCCAGTTTTTGTTTGACAATCTCGGCGTTGGCATGGCTGGCGATGAGCCAGTCTGAGGGCTGACCGATAATACCCAGGCGACAACCTTGCAGCTGTTTGACTGCCGATTCCACTTTGTACAGCATCTGTATACGTGTGGCAACGTAATCGGAACTTCCGTGAAGAATCTCACCTTGCTTCCCCTGTTGGCGCAAGTAGGAAAGAATTTCCAAGGAAGCTGCCAACGAGTTGCTTTTGCCGGAGGCCAGCAAATAGAACGGCTGGTTGGATTCTTGGACCAACTCAGGCATCAGCTTTCGGAAGATGCCTTCTGTGCCGCCTGTCCGCACATAAATGACATTCAAGTCATGGGCTCCGTAATCCGAGAAGTCGTCTCCTTTCAGGATATACGGGATGTGAAGAGAATAGAGGAATTCCCTGGTGAGGGCATCCACCGCCTGCGGGTCGTGCAAGGTGGAGGTTAAGGTGTAAATGGCTGTGTTCATGGTAAAATAGCATTACTCCACAATCGTCATCTCATCCACCAAATGTTTGGCACCGGCAAACTTGTCCATGATGAAAAGCACATAGCGAATATCCACCGAAATGTTGCGGCAGATGTTGGGGTCATATACCAGGTCGCTCATGGTGCCTTCCCAGCAGCGGTCGAAGTTCAGGCCTAACAATCGACCGTCGGCGTTCAAGATCGGGCTGCCCGAATTACCTCCGGTGGTGTGTACACTGGCGGTGAAAGCCACATGCATGGTGCCGTCCTTGTCGGCATAACGGCCGTAGTCCTTGTTATTGAAAAGCTCCTTCAGCTTGGGTTCCACCACGTAGTCGTAGATGTCGGGATTTTCCTTTTCCATGATGCCCTCGAGTGTGGTGAAATGGCGGTAGTTCTTACCGTCCTGAGGCTTGAAGCCCTCCACCTTGCCGTAGGTGACGCGCAATGTGAAGTTGGCATCGGGTGAGAAACGTTTCTCGGGTTCCATCAGCATCTGGCCTTTCATGTAAAGACGCTGCATGCGAGCTAACTCCTCGTTGATAGGCTTCATCTTGGGATTGACCTCCTCCCGGTAGAAGTTGATCATGCTCTGATAAGCCATCAAAGCCGGATCTTTCTGAAGTTTCTTGACACTGCTGAACCTGAAATTCTCCAAAAAATCATTGACTTTCTGCTCATCACAGAACATCGATTTGCTAAACAACTGCGCCACATAAGCATCCACATCCTTGATCTCATTCAAGAACGAGGGACGGAAGTCGGCAGGTTGGTTTTCGAGGTATTCGCTCAACATGGTCTTGGTCACTTCCTCGTCGATAGGCTGATAGTAGTCTTTGAAGAATTCTTTCGAAGCCTCCTTCAGCGAAACAATTATATTTTCAACTTCCTCTTTTGGTGTGTCCTTGGTGACTTTTGAAAGCTTGTCGAAATTGCCTGCGAACGACATGATCTCGACGTTCAAGCCAGCATTGGTAAGGTAAGTGTATGCCACGCGATAAGGCTCCAACTCCTTGTATTTCTCCTCAAACTGCTTCAGCAGATTGATGTAAAGATAGCGTTGGCGGCTCTGATAACACCAATCCTGGAACGATTCTTCATAAAAGCGTTTTCTTTCCACGCCATGGAAATGGTTGATGCCTTCGGTAACACCCATCCACTTCTTCCAGCCATTGCCCAAACTGGCATGTTTTGAGGCATACTGGATACGCACTTTCTTGTCCTTTTCCTGGAAAGTGTTGTAAATATCGAGGATTTTGCCACGAAGATCAACGGCAATGGGATCGATCACGTTGGCTTCCTGATCGACGGCCACGGCGGGCAGGTATTCACTGGTACGGGCAGGATAGCCGAACACAAAGGCGAAATCTCCTTCATCAGCTCCTTTTAGGGAAATTTCCAAGTGCTTGGCGGGCTTGTAAGGCACATTGTCAGCGCTATAGGCGGCCGGATGACCCTCCTTGTCGGCATACACGCGGAACACGCTGAAATCGCCCGTATGGCGAGGCCACACCCAGTTGTCGGTATCGCCGCCGAACTTGCCGATATTACTTGGAGGGCATCCCACCAAACGCACGTCGGTATACTCTTCGTTCAGCAACAGATAGTATTCATTTCCAAGGAAATACGGCTTAACGGAGACTTTGTAAGGAGTGGTTTTCTCCACCTCGGCAATGATTTTCTTGATGTTGTCGTTGATCACCTTCTGGCGGTGAGCCTCTTCCATGTCATCGTTGACATCGGCGGTCACTTCTTTGGTCACATCGCGCATCTCCCTTAAAAAGATCACGGTCAGGCCGGGGCAAGGCAGTTCTTGTGAACGGTCCATGGCCCAGAAACCATCGGTGAGGTAATCATGATTCACAGAACTATGCTGCTGGATGTAGTCATAACCGCAGTGGTGGTTGGTGAGCAGCAGACCATAGTCGCTGACGATCTCGCCCGTGCAGCCGCCTCCAAAGAGTACGATAGCGTCTTTCAAGCTGCTGTGGTTGATCGAGTAAATGTCGTCGGCAGTGATGCGCATGCCCATCTCTTGCATCTCTTTCTCGTTGTACTGAAGGAGCATCGGGATCCACATTCCCTCTCCGGCGAAGGCCATCGCTGAAGTCAAAAGGATGGCAAGTGATAAAAGAAGTCGTTTCATGGTAACTATGCTAAATGTTAAATTTCGGCAAAGTTAATCATTTTCCTTTTTATTCCACCTTTGAAGGCTACATATAATCCGCCCAACGAGCTTGTAGCTTTTCCTCGGCTACTTCGATGGCGTCTCTCAAATGTTTGCCATAGGAGCGGTAATACACCAGCCAAGCCGTGAAAGCATAGAAAGCAGTCTGTATCCACAATCCGATCAACTCGGGCCTTACATCGCGTAATACAGCGCCCATATTGTTGATTTTCACGAAACCGTTGATGCCGAATGTCGAAGGGAAGAGCCATGAGACCACCTTCCAGAAGTGGGGTATCGAGCATGAAGGCCAGGAAATGCCGGAGATGAACAGCAGCGGCACGGAGACGAAAACGAACATGATGATGAATACCTCTCGGTTGTGGGCTATGCCTGAAATGGTCAGACTGAAGAAGATGCACGCCAACAAATAAGGGAACAAAAAAGCCACCATATCCTGCCATTGCCCGATTTGAATCAGGTGGAACAAACGCGATACCACGCAGAACACATAGGCTGACATCACGAGATAGATGGCCAGATAAGCCAAGCTTTTACCCAACAGCATCTCCATAGGCTTTTTGTCTAGTACATGCGGCTCAAGTATGCCACGACGCTTTTTTTCGCTTTCCTCGCCAGCCATCATGCCGATGCCTAACACCATGGTCTGCTGTATTAGCAGCACCAATACGGCAGGAATCAAAAAGGTGGCAAAGCCGCTTTGGGTATTGAACATGGGCACGTATTCGTATTCGATGGGATAACAGAATGTGGAAGCCTGCTTGTCGGTAGCGCCCACCAAACGTTGGGTCTTGATGTCGCGGTTCATGTCCAAGGAGACCTCGGTGCAAGAGGCCAACACCGCCTTGTAATAGAGCATGCTGCCCATGTCGGAATACAGCTCCACAACAGCCTGTTGTCCGCTCATCAAGGCGTAGTCGAACTCTTCAGGGATGTAGATCAAACAATGAGCCTTACGGTGATGAACTAAGCTCACGGCTTCCTGCATATCGGCACAATGGCCAACGATGTCGACATCGGCCGTAGCGTCCACCTTGCGCAAAAACTCACGGCTGGTGGCTGAATTGGCGTTGTCGACCACCACCGTAGCCACTTCACGGACATTCTCATTGCCGTAAAGATAGGCGTAAAGCAGCGGATAGAGTAACGGCACAATGAAGAAGAACACGATGACACCTTCATCGAAAATTGAATTGTGGAGTTCTTCACGAAAGACTTCCAATATATTGTGAATCCGTTTCATCTTATCGGGTATATTGATATTCCAACAAACACTTTTTCAATCGGTTAGGCAGTAACATCGGCAGAGCCAAGAAGGCCAGCAATGCCGCAAAGTTCATCCAAGAATAATATATTGGAAGACCGTTCAAGGCTTGATCGACATAAATCAAGTAATAATGCCGCAGGGGAAATAGGTATGACAGCGCTTTCAACGGAGCTGGAAACGCTATCTGGGGAAAAGAAAAGCCTGAGATTGGAAACGACAGCACGCCCCATAAGGTAGCTATACTCAAGGCCCAGCGCAACGAAGGTAGCAGTTCACAAAGAAACACTCCGAAGGCCTGCGACACCAATATAAGCAACAGCGCCGCCAAAGCCATTGGCCAAAGACCGCATTTTAATGGGAAGTCCCAATAGGCGTAAAGCACCACCATATAAACGGCACCCATTACCAGCCATATGGCCAATTGGGGTAAAAGCTTGCCAGCCAAAGCCTTGTAGATATTGCCATTCGCCATTGCCAGCCAATGCTTTGAGGTGCCTTCCTTAACTTCGCTGTGGATGGAATAGATGGTCACTTGAAAGATGAGCAACATCAGCATGGCGGGCAGCAAAATGTTCGAGAGGTAGATGGAATAGTTTAGTCCCGGGTTACCGATGGCGTGCATCTCCATCTTGATGGGTTGAAGTATGCCCATCACCTGCTCGTCGGCATAGCCTTTTGCATACAGAGTCTCTCGGGCGATGGCTCCTGAGGCCAGTTCCGCCATCATTTTCATGTCGCGATATTCCAATGAAGCCGGCACCAGATAGGCGGCATTGGTATAGAATGAAACCTTGGGCTGTTTGCTTGACAGCGCCAACTCTGTGGTGCCTTTAGGAATGTAGTAGAAAGCGTAAATTTTGCCCTGTTGCATGGCTTCTCGTGCCTCGCCGAAGTTAGGGTATTGCGCCACGATTTCCGACTGCTGGAAGGCATCCAAGTTGCGCAGCACTTGACGTGTGATGGCGGTATTATCCTCGTCGACCACCCCGATGGGGATGTCCATGGGTAACCCCTGGCCCATCAAGGTCGTGAAGAAAAGATAACCCACCAAGGGTGCAACAACCATGCAAAAGACGTACACTGGCTGCGAGAACATCCTGAGCACCTCACGGCGCATCAAACGCATTAAAGCACTTTTATGTTCTTTGTTCGGGTTCATCTTCTATGTTCCCTTTTCACCACCACGCTCATGCCAGGACGAAGGTCTCTTGATATTGATAGCGGGGTTGCACGTACTTCGAAGGTCTTCAAGTCATATTGTCCCGTCTCCTTGGTGGCTTTCCAAGCAGCATAATCACCGAGATCCTTCATGTAACTGACCTTCATCCGGATAGTCCTGTCAATCGCGGGGACGTAGCCGTCGAATTCCGTGCCGATGCTGAAGTCCTTCAAACAATCCTCGCGCACGTTGAAGCTCACCCATTGCTGATCCATCTGTGCGATGTTCATGATGGGGGCGCCTGTGCCGACCAGTTCACCGACATGTGGGAAAATCTCAGCCACCTCACCGTCGGAATAAGCCGTCAGAACGGTCTCATGGATATAGGAGTTGACTTCAGCCACCGCGCCTTGTGCCTGCAAGACCTTGGCAGCGGCCATCTCCTTATCCTCTTGCTGAGCACCGGCCAGCGCTAAGTTATACTGGGATTTGGCGGCTTTTTCGGTAGCGATGGCGGCATCACGCTGTGCCTTTACCTCGTCGTATTTCTGCTCGCTTACGACGCCTTCTTGGTAAAGGTTGCTGACACGATTGAACGACTTCTCGGCGATCTCCACGCCGACTTTTGCCTTTTGCCACATCTCGTAGGCGCCTTCTATCTGCTGCGACCTGGCGCCGTGTTGGGCTTTGTCGCTCAAGGCGATGGCTGCCTGCTCTACAGCCTCCGCTTGAGCCCGTTTGGCTTCCACTTCGGGAGCTTCAAGGATGGCAAGGGTGTCTCCCTTCCTCACCATCTGTCCTTCATGGACCTTGTATTCCAAAATACGTCCCGGGACTTTGCTCGACACGCGGTACTCCGTCACTTCCGCCTGTCCTTGAAGGTATTCCGTTTCTTTGTGGAAGGTAAGTATGCCAATGATGCACACCACCGTTATCACACCACCTAGCACTCCCAAAGCCAGGTAGGTGTTAATTCTTTGTTCTCTTAATGTTGTAGCCATATTTGTTTGTTTTTTAATTATTTCAAAACACCGGCGGCCTTGCGTAAATTTACGTCAGCCATAATACAATCGATTTTGGCGTCGATATACTCGGAATGGGCTTGCAGCCATGCGGTTTGGGCAAGGTCAAGCACCGACGATGCCACAACACCCTCTCGGAAGCCGGCGTTGGCCATTCGAAGGTTTTCGTCGGCATCGTTGAGTTTTTCTTGCGTCTGTTTCAATCGCGAGTTGGCTTCGCTGAGCTTGGTCTCACATTGGCGGACCTGCAACATGATCATCTCCTTGGTGTCGTCGTAGGTATATTGCTGTATTTTCGCTTCGGCTTTGGCCATGCGTATCTTGTTGTAACCTTCTCCCCAGTGGAAGATCGGTATCTTGGCCATCACGCCGAAGTTCCACATGCCGCCGAACTCGTTCTGGAAGCCGTTGAAACACGACGGGTTGCTGACCACATAATTGCCAAACGCTCCGATGGTAGGCAGATAATCGGCACGGGTGATCCATACCTTTTTGGCGTAGATGTCGTTGGCCAGGCTTAGGCATCTCAGTTCAGGACGGTTAATTTCGATTTCGCTTTCCGAATACGAAGGTTTTTTGCTGATAAGCAGTACATCGTCGAGCTCTTCGTCGGCCAGGACGATGTCTGTGTCAAGCGGCAATCCACAAATCTGACAAAGCAGCATTTTTGAGAGTGCCAAACCGTTTTGCGCTTTCAGCAAGGCAGTCTCCGCTTCGTTGAGTTTCACCTTTACGGCCAACTGGTCAGAATGGGTGGCTACACCTGCGGCAACCATTTTCTCCACATCGGCATTAAGGATACGAAGTGATTCGGTATAGCTCTCGGCCAGTTTCAGCTTGTTGGCGATGCTGACAATCTGCCAATAAGCCTGTTCTGTGGTCACCACCACCTCTTGCTGCTGCATTTCCAGCTTTGATTCGGCTAATCCTTTCAGGTCCTTGGTAATCTGGTTGTAGGCCACAATCTTGCCACCGGCAAAAATCGGCTGTTGTATGGAGACTATGCCTGCGTAGATGTTCTTCGTGTCAATTTTGAAAGCATCTGACACTTCTTCGCCGATTTGGTTGAGGGCTTCCTCTACGTTAAGTCCCATCAAGTCGGTGACAAGTTTATTAATCAGGGGATCATGTTGCAACAATGCCCAAGATACAACCGCAAAGGGATCATTTTGATAGATGGCCAGCAGCTCCTCACGATAGGCGTCTATCTGGTTTTGCGCCATGGTGCCAATGTGGTTGAGTTTGTCAATGTTTTCATTGCTCAACAGCTGCAAGCTCTTGCTGTTATGCATATAAGTGCCTGTTGCTGATACCTTGGGAAGATAGTTGGCGTATGAGGAATACAACTCATAGCGGGCTTTGTTCACCTCTTCTTCAGCCACTTTCAGTTTCTTGTTGTTTTCCAAGGCCAACTGGTGACACTCATCCAAGGTCAGCACTCTTTGTGCTTCAGCAGTCAGCGAAATCAGGCTGAGAGCCAATAGTAACATTATGTTTTTCAATACTTTATTCATTATTCTATTCCATTTTGTTCGATGGCGCAAAGTAAAGACATCATTTTCGACCAAAAGGAATCCAAATTACCCCTAAAACTGTCAAAAAGTCGAATTTTCGATAATTTGTAATCAATAATCCATCAAAACAATCTACTTTTGCCGAAATTTTGAACGAATGGAGACGAAAAAACTGAACAGTTTCAGCATTGCCAAGGTCAAGGAGCTATTCTTGACCGATGATATCATTAATATCGACGATGACTTCATCATGGCTGACCGCACCAACGAGGCCAATTACAACCTGTTGCGCTATCCTTGCCGCATCAACGCTTATATGGTGGCATTCTGCAAGAAAGGCAGTTTCAAGGGCAGTATGAACTTGAAGGAATACGAGATCCACGAAGGCATGATGGTGCTCAACTTGCCTCAAAACATCATCCGCATTGAGCCCAACGAGACCGAGGATGCTCCCGAGTTGACCATAATCGCGGTCACTGAGCAGTTTTTGTCAAATTTCCGTTCCGACATCACCAAGATGCTCAACGAAGCCATGTTGATCCTCGACAATCCGTGCATTACTTTGCAGCCCGACGAACTCGCCTTGGTACAGCAGCACATCCAACTCATCAATGCGGCTATCCATTCCAACTATGCCTACGCCCGTGAAGGTATCAGCCACTTAATCTCCTCAGTGTTCTTCTTGTTTGGCAGTTTCCTCAACCAACGCATGCTTAACCATAGCGAAGCGGAACAGCCCGTCTCAACCCGACACAAAATCGTTTTTGAACGATTCTTAGACTTGGTCACGCGGTACCACATCAGGGAACGAAACGTAGGGTTTTATGCTGACAAGCTTTGCATCACGCCAAAGTACCTCTCCAAAATCGTGAAGGAAACCAGCGGTGAGTCGGCACCTTATTGGATTGACCAATACGTTATCTTGGAGGCCAAGCAATTGCTGAAGCACAGCGACTGCGGTATCAAGGAAATCGCCGACGAATTGAATTTTCCAAATTCTTCTTTCTTTTTCAAGTATTTCAAGAAACACACAGGGATGACACCGAATCAGTATCGGAATAGTTAATTCATCGATTTTCACCTGATGATTTCAAAAATTCAACAACTTATCTATTGACTTTTTTTGAATTAATAGTATTTTTGCAGCGAATTAATAAAATACATTATACTATGAATAAAAATCCTATAGAAGAGGCAAGACGTTATGTTGACAACGCAAAAAAGGCTTTAAACGACAATGGCAAACTGAATACAGAAACACACCGTTATGATGACCCCAAGTACGTCCGTGCCGCCGGTAATTATCTTTGGCTGGGTGTATTGATGGCTTTGGATGCCGTTTTCCATGTCAGGGCAGACCGTCGCACCCGGGTGAATATTGATGACTACGAACGAGCCGTGTCGAAACGAGACAAAAAATTATTAGGTTGGGTGGAAGACGGTTACAACATCATGCATCTTTATATGAACTATGACGGTGTACAAAGCAAAAACACCTGCGATGATGGTTTCCGTCTCGCTAATGACATCATTGACCGATGTGAGAAGCTGTTGGCTTCCTAAAAAGCGAAGAACGTATTATTCCCTTAAACAACGGACTTTTCCGCCTAATTCATACTCAATGGGACCATAATGCTTGGCGTAGTACAGCTCTGATGGGAAGGTGTTTCGAGAGGAAATGGCATCAAAATCGGTAATCTTGAAGTGCATGACGTCTTGATAAGTCTTGCCGTTGACCTCATGGAAATCAAGCATCTCCATGGTGCAAGGCACTGTCCCGCCAAGTGCCCTGTCGTCCAAACATTCCGAGCATGAGAACTGGTCATCCGCCACTTCTATCGTGAAACACACGTCGTAGAAATACAAGGAAAAATGCGAACTTGTTTCGTAATAGTTGGTGATACTCAGCCTGAGGGCGTCGCCAACAAAGTAGGTGACACGACCGTTTTGGTGAATGTTTTCGCAAAAGTCGTCGTCGGTCTCGAAGCATAGAAAATAGGAACCACTGGGAATCATATCCACCACAGTGTCGTCGACATGGAAAACTTGGGCGATGTCATTCTGGTCACGCACCATGAAATCGGCTTTGTCTTGGTCTACAAACCAGACCTTCAGGTCGTTGTCTACATAATGATATTCTGTTTTCACACACGAGGTAAAGGCCAACAACAACATGAAGGCCATCCAAATGCTATTTCTCTTCATAAAGCAAATATTTTTCACCGTTCGACATGAAGATGGCGATGACGCCTTTTTCGTAATTGTAATAAAACGACTTGATGTCAATGTCTTGTGAGCTTCCCTCTTCGACAAATTCAAACACATCGAAATAGGTGTGACCGTTGACTTCGATAGAATCGAGCACGGTAATCTGGTCCGTAGGTTCGCCGATCAGCGGGAACAGGGTGTACAAGTTATGGCAGTTCAGTTGAGCGGTTTTTTGCTGAATAGGCTGGTGATAATACATGCTGTCAGCCATATAAGCATTGGAGAACTGGAGTTTAATGTCAAATATCGGGTAGTCGGGTTTACAGGTGGTGACATCAACTTCATAGTCGAAATAAACAGAAGGAGCCGGTTTGTATTTCCCGTAATACTCGACCCCCCAAGCATCGTTGCCTTGGCTCAGAATGCGATGGCGGCTAACTTTGAAAGGAATGATGTTTCGGTCGCTCTCGTGCTGAAGATAGAAGGTCTGGCCATCCTCGTAAGGCACTGTGGCAAGATATTTTTCGGGAATGGCACCCAGGTCAATAACCTCTGGCTCTTTGCCCGGACAACCTGTCAAGCAGATGACCGAGACGAAAGCCATCAGTAAAAAACCAAATCTTTTCATGACGGATTGTTTTTATCTTTCACTTGGGCAAAGTACGATATCTACCGTATCGGTCCAAGAGGCGAAGAGGGTGTCGAAAACCACGTAATCATCGGCGATGAAAGAGAATCTGTTGGTTCGGGACTCATGGTCGAAAGCGGCATCAGTAATGGTGGCTATCCCATTGGAGTCCGTAAAAACACTTCTTGTTCGGTTGATGATGGGGTCGTTGTCGAAACTATCCAGTTCCTCTGCTTTGACCTCAGCTTTCGAGATGGGATTGCCGTTATCAGCACTCACGTGAAATGTCACTGGTTTTCTGTTTACAAAGACATCGCCATAGGCATCACCTTTGCAGGCGGATATCGCCACCAAAACCATCATGGAGAGCGCAATTAAAAGAAGTTTTTTCATATTTAGTTGCTTAATGCTTTATGAATTTCCGGGTTGATCCGGCAAAGGTAATGAAAAACATCCCATCGGATAATGCCGATATATTGATTTGTTGGTTTTCGCTCTCGATCTGACCCGTCATCAGGGTTTGACCCATAAGATTGGTGATGCGGTATTCGCCAGTTTGTCTACCTGAAATGGTGATCATGCCATCGGTAGGATTGGGGAAGATGCTGAATTCTTCCGATCCATTGAGGTCATCCAAGCTGTAATCATGGAATTCTTCATAGACCTCGTCACATTCCTTCTCGCCATATTTGAAAACCAATTCACCGTCTTGCCAGAAGCAACGGATGCCTTCTACACGATAGCCTTTACTGAGCAGTCTTTCAGGGAAGAAACTTGTCAAATGGCCAATACCGCAAACTATCGTACCGCTGAAAAGGTTTTCTGCATCGCTCACTTGAAGCATCTTGTACTGCCGTCCTTCATATTCGTACAGTTCCACTGAGACCACATGCATCACCAAGCTTTCCAAACCAACCTTAATCTCCCATTCATCACCGACTTGGGCGTTGTAATCGTAAAGCACGGTAAACTCTTCCAGAGTCTTATTCCACCAATAGACCTTATCGTCTCTTTCATAGATGTATTCGTGACTCTTCTCTACATGTTTGCCTTTGTCGTAAAGCGTGTTGATCTTCACGATGATTTGTACAGGCTCATCTTGAATGGTGGTGTCATTTGTGTGCTGCAAATACTGGTAGGTGATGCTGCCATCGTCGTTTAGGATTTCGTAGTACCATTCGGAACCGGAAACCAGATTGGTTGGCTCAATGGAAACACAAACGGGGAAGCCGTCGTTAGTATTATTGGCATCTTCGAGCCAAAGGTAATTGTCGTTGGGGCCGAGATTCAATGCTTTGACCAAATCGGTGGTACCGTATTGTTCTTCATTGAGCACCCAACTCTTTGGCGTTGCGCCTTGATGGAACGATGTCGAGCCAATCATTTCGGGCATGTAATAATTACCTGCAGCGGGAATCTCATTTTCAAGCCAATAGCAGTTGAGATAAGTACCGTCTTGAACAATGCCAACGATAGTTCCGTAGCCACTACTATTAGGATCTGGCATATAGATTTCGCCTGCATTGTAAACATTGTATAGAGAGCCTGCCGAATAACCGACGATACCCCCTGCAAACTCAAAGTCCGCGACGACATTGCCTCGGTTATATGAATTGGCAATCACACTGGAACCGTGAATACTACCTGCGATGCCACCTACACACACGTTGCTCACTTGTCCTGTACCTACAACTATGGTTTGACTGGCGCATCCCTCAACGATTCCGTATCTCATCTCGCCTACGATGCCACCTGAAACACTGCCTTTTACATGGTAATATTGTTCGTTGTGGGCACCACAATTCGAAACAAGATAACGTGCATAAAACAAGTCATCGTTAACCTTTCCGACAATGCCGCCAGCATCAACAGCGCTTTCTACGGTTACACGATTAATCTCGCAATTCGTTATTTTTGAGACGTTTTCATTTGTTTCATGAATTCCGAAAGGCATTCCCGCATGGCCGACGATGCCGCCAGCCACTCCACCTGTGGTAATAATTTGTGAATTTTGGACGCTACAATTAAAAATATCCGTCGAACCAGCATAACCTACCAAACCACCTGCATACTCCCCTCCAGTAAGCCGACAATCCGACAAATTGACATTAACAATCTCAGCACCATCGGTGTAGCCGAAAAGGCCCATAGCATCATCGTCATAAGTATCATTTATTATTATATTTTCAATCTTATGACCATTTCCATCAAAAACGCCAGTAAAAGGTCTGCTAGTTTGTCCTGTAGAATACCTTCCGATGGGTTTCCACGGCGTCTGTGAGATGGAACCCAAACATATATCCCTTGTAAGAATATAGTAAGCGTCTCCACCTGTGCCGTTATCTGTCTGCTCAGCAAGCAAAGCAAGCTGTTCTGCCGTTACAATCTGGTAAGGGTTTTCTTCTGTGCCATCGCCACCGGAGTATGCTTCTGCCACAGTGCCGTCCCAACAGTAAGGGTTGTTATTGTTCATCACACATTCGTCAAACTCCCCATTGTCCCAAATCAAACCGTTGTTTTCGTAGTAGCACAGTAAATGGGAAGATGAGCCACATAGGCTTTCAGAGCCGCTGTTCAGGAATCCGTATGTGCTGCCCACGCCTTCAATCCAGTATTCATAAACCGAACCCAAAGGCCAAGGTTCGTACCCAAGGCCCAATTGCCGTCTCATGGTGCCATCCACTTCCACTTCGGATTCTTCTATCACCATTAGCGTTTCGTTATTTTCACCAACTGTCACCGTGTCGCCCTCCGTAAGGTTAAAGTCATAAAGCAGGACTTCTTCTCCCAATACATACTCCCCATTATAATACGACAGCAACCGAGAATAAACACGCTTGTTTTCTTCTCGCACAAAACCTTTTAAACGAAGCCCTGTACCACCCGAGCTTTTTCTCCAGGCTTGCTTATATGCTATACCATCAATGATGGAATCGCCTTCAATAAACTGAATATCAGTATTCCAGGTATATTGATAGGGTTCTACGATGTACAATACATTCCATTGCTGATCATCACCCTCATGAACCAAAGGATAATAAGTTGATTGCGCTAGGCCGCTGATGGCCGTTAACATAAAAAAAGAGAATAATAGCTTTTTCATATTATTGATTTTTAATTATTTACACTGCATTAACAATCTCCTCGAAGCTACGGTTGTCGTTACCGAGATTCATCTTCATTTGTTTGATTCGGGTTTTGCGTTTGTAATACGAGTCGGTTTGGGTGTCTAACAAGATCGAAATCACTTGGTTGGAGAAACCGTTCTTGGAGAGACAGCAGATGCGCACATCCCACTTGCCGAGCTTGGGATACAACTGAAGCAGCCGCTGCGAAAAGCCATCGAAGAGCAGGTCGGTGAGGTTGACGAAATCCGTCCAGTCGTTGTCGTTGAGCTCGAAGTTGAGCGTATCGTTGTTGATTTCCTCGCTGAGCGCCTGAGCCGTGACCATCACCTTGTTGCGGGCCATGATCTTCTGGGTCATCATTAGCTCTTTTTGCGAGAGGGTCTGTTGATTACGCCTTAACTCGTCGTTGGTGCGGATCAGAGTTTCCATGTCGCTCACCAGCTCGTGGATGCGGTTCTGGTTACGTTCTACCTGATTCCGAAAACGCTCCATCTCCAGTTTATGGTTGAAGATGATCTTTCTGACAATCAATATAATAATTAGCAATGCGATCACCGAAAGGGCGATGATCAGATAGAGTTTCAAGTAGCGGTTGCGGTGCAGGCTGTCCAACTCATTTTTCTGGGCTTTCAGCTCATATTCCGCCTTGATGCGCTGCATAGCCTCGCTGGAGTGTTCCGCTTCGGCTTCCAGCATATTGGAAGCGTATAATTTATGGTATTGGATAGCCTGTTGGTAGTCTTTTTCGACGCACGCGATGGCAAAAAGCGTTTGATAGACCGACATTTTCAGTCCCGCTCGTTCGCTGCGCAAGGCCTCGTTCAAATAGGATCTGGCTTGGTCGTAATCAGCGGTGTAATAATAAAGGATGCCTAAAGTCATGTGGGCGATGTCGGTGTCATTGTCGTTGAGACTGCCTTGCAGGGCTTGGTTGACGCTCTCAATGCCTTGGGTGCAATTGCCCATCCTCATGTAGTAGTCGCGGCCCATCTCCAGGTAGAGGTCGCTCAGCATGGCTCGATCGTTCAACAATGAGGCTATACGGAAAGCCGAGTCGTAATACTGTTTAGTTTGGGTAAATTGTTCTTGGGCGCAAACCACACGGCCCGTGTTGCGATAGGCGTTCATCATGCCCGTGGAGTCGGCAATTTGGCGGAAACAAACCAAGGCCTGCTGATGCTGCGCATAAGCATCCTCAAACAGACCGTGTTTAAGGTACATGGCACCGAGGTTGTCGCAAAGCTGGCCTTCCAACAGGAGCACCTTTTCGGTCTTCTCGCAACCACGTAGCTGTTCCAATCCTTTCAAGAAACACTCGGCGGCTTCCTCTGAGAGACGTTGCTCACGCAGGCGCACGCCTTCCATATAGAGGGTCTTGGCCTGATCCACCCGTTTGGTCTGGGTATTGCATGCCTGCAACAAAAGGCAAATAATGATTGATATCAACAAACGGAGTTTCATTGTCAAACTTTTGTTGAAGCAAAATTAGACAGAAAAAACATTTGTCAAGGGGGTTCGGCCGGACCAGTGAAAGATGTCCTTGTTTTTACTCAAACGTCAATAACTTTTCTTGTTGATAATCAATGATTTATTAATTCTAAACAAGATAATTTGTCCTTATTTTTTTATTAGCCAAGATTCATTCTGTATCCAAAATTTCAACACAGAAACCCTTGACTTTTTTAAAAATATTGTTATTTTTGCAGCGTATTAATAAAAATGATTTCTCATGAAACAAGATTTGATCAAAGAGGCAAGGCGTTATGTAGACAATGCTGAACAAACCTTGCGGGAAAACGCTCGTTACAACTCGGAGTTAAAACAGTATGAAGACGACAAGTATGTGAGAGCCGCGGGGCATTATCTTTGGCATTCCGTGCTATTGGCATTGGACGCCGTGTTCGATGTCAGAAAAGACCGCCGCACAAGGGTTGATATCAATGATTATTACGAGGCTATACGAAAAAGGGATAAGAAGTTATTGGCTTTGGTGACTAGTAGTTATAACACCATGCACCTTTCCATGGACTACGATGGCAATTCTAGAAAAAAAGTTTGCGATGCCGGTTTTGAACTCGCTAATGACATTATCGACCGTTGTGCCGTGTTGGCTTCGTGATTGTTATTTTAAACAAAACCACTATCTTTGTCCTGTCAAAAACGGATAAAGATGGAAGAAATCATCACCTTTCTCACCAACGTGCTCCACAACAACAACCGCGAATGGTTTCATGAGCACAAACAGGAATACCAAAGCGCTCAAGCCAAGTTCAACGCCATTGCCGAGCAAATCATCGCTGGAGTTGCTCAGTTCGACCCCGACATGCAGGGACTGACGCTGAAAGACTGCACCTATCGTTTCTATCGCGATACCCGTTTTTCGGCTGACAAAACGCCTTATAAAACCCATTTCGGAGTGTTTGTCTGCAAAGGTGGGAAGAAATCGATGCTCAGCGGGTATTATTTTCAGGTACAGCCCAAAGAATCAGAAGATTATTTCAATGGCAACATGCTCTGCACAGGCATGTATATGCCTTTCCCTGAGACCTTGAAGAACATCCGTGAAGAGATTCTCTACAACGGCCAACCATTAGAGACCGCCATCAAAAATGCCAAAGGCTTCAACTTGGACACCTATCGCAACATGAAACGTGTGCCCAACGGCTATCCCAAGGACCATCCTTACGCTGAGTATTTCAAGCAACGCGACTGGCTGTTGGCGAAAGAGGTTGATGACAAACACCTCTATAGCCCAAACCTTGTGGATTGGGTGTTGGAGGAGTTTAAAAAGACTAAAGATTTCTGCCAGTGGTTAAATAAGGCTGGTAGTTAATCGTCGCTTTGCGTCATTGCGAGGCCTTTGGCCGAAGCAATCCATAAACGGCGATAAGTGGATTGCTTCGCTACGCTCGCAATGACGTACTATTCCTTGCTATTCCGTTCCTTAACGATCTCTTCCTGCTTGTCTTTCGGGGTAGGCGTGTATTGGAAGAATTCCATCGAGTAGTTAGCGCGGCCTGAGGTGAGGTTGCGCAAGGCTGTGGCGTAGCCAAACATCTCCATGAGCGGGATGAAGGCATCCAACTTTTGTGAGCCCTTGCGGAAACGACGCATATTCTCGATGCGGCCACGACGTTTGTTGACGTCGCCTGTCACGTTGCCGATGTAATCGTCAGGAGTGTTGATCTCCACCTTCATCATAGGCTCAAGCAGCACAGGGCTGGCTTTCATGAAGGCCTGTTTGAAGCACATCTGGGCGCAGAGTTGGAAAGCCATGTCGCTTGAATCCACGGGGTGCGAACTGCCATCCACCAAGACGCACTTGACATCCACCACAGGATAGCCTGCGAACGGGCCTTTGTTCATGGCTGCCGCCAGACCCTTCTCCACTGAAGGGATGTATTCCTTCGGGATCACGCCGCCTTTGGTGATGTCGACAAACTCGAAGCCCTTGCCTGGATTCGGCTCAAAGCGGATGACAGTGTGAGCGTACTGACCCTTACCACCGGTCTGTTTCGAGAACTTGTAGTTGCACTCGAACGGGGCGGTAATGGTCTCACGGAACGACACTGACGGGGCACCCACCGAAACCGGCACCTTGAACTCAGTGTTGATACGGTCAACGATGATCTCCAGGTGCAACTCGCCCATGCCGGCAATGATGGTTTCCTCGGTCTCCTCATCGAAATGGGCACGGAACGAGGGGTCTTCGTTGCAGAGCTTAGCCAGAGCCTCGCTCAACTTGCTGCGGTTCTTCTTGTCCTCGAGGTTCACCTTCATCTCAATGACCGCCGGAGGGATATGGATGTTTTCCAGCAAAACGGGAGCTTTCTCGTCGCAAAGGGTATCACCTGTGCGGGTGTATTTCATACCCACGAGGGCTACAATTTCACCCGGACCGGCCTCAGCAATCTCTTCACGTTCCTTGGCCTTAATGCGGAAAATACGGCCTACACGCTCGCTCTTGGTCTTGTTGGTGTTATACACGCTCATGCCGTTCACCAGCTTACCGCTGAAGATACGGATGAAGGTCTGCTGACCTACGTATGGATCGTTGATGAGCTTGAAAGCCAAAGCGGCGAAAGGTTCGTTTTCGGAGGGGTTGCGTTGGATGGTCTTCTCCTCGTTGTAGGGGTCGTGGGCGATGACCGCACCGAGATCCTTGGGTGAAGGCAAGTAGTCAACGATGGCGTCGAGCAGCAGTTGGATGCCTTTGTTCTTATAAGCGGCGCCACAAAGCACAGGCACCATCATCAGCTTGATGGTGGCTTGACGGATGGCTGCCATGAGCATGTCGGTCGGGATCTCCTTGTCTTCGAGGTAAAGTTCAGCTACGTTGTCATCCAAGTCAGCGACTTTTTCGATGAGGTTGTGACGGGCCGCCTGGGCTTGTTCCATGAGGTTTTCCGGAATGGGACCTACAATGCGTTCCTTGTCGATGAATCGAACCGAGTTCATCTGCACCAAGTCGACCATGCCTTCAAACGTCGACTCTGATCCGATAGGCAGGTGTAACGGCACAGCATTGGCACCCAAATACTTCTGCATCTGGCTGACCACCTCGTTGAAGTCGGCACCGGTGCGGTCCATCTTGTTGACAAAGGCGATACGCGGCACACGGTATTTGTCTGCCTGATTCCAAACGGTTTCCGACTGGGGTTCCACACCGCCTACGGCGCAAAACACGGCGACCATGCCATCGATGACGCGCAGCGAACGCTCCACCTCAACAGTAAAGTCCACGTGGCCGGGAGTATCGATTAAGTTGATTTGATGGTCGTTCCAATGGGCGGTGATGGCCGCTGAAGCGATGGTGATGCCACGCTCTTGCTCCTGCTTCATGAAGTCCATGGTAGCCTGACCGTCGTGGGTTTCACCCACCTTACGGTTGACACCGGTGAAAAAAAGGATGCGTTCCGAGACCGTGGTTTTGCCGGCATCGATGTGAGCCGCGATGCCAATATTGCGGAGTTTTGAAATATTTTGACTCATAAAGGTGATGATGGAATGTTTTTTGATGTATTTTTGGGCGGCAAAATTACGAATTTATTACTAAAAACTATCATAAAATGAGTGAACAGAAGAAACTTTACCGTTCAAACGACAAAAAACTGTGCGGTGTTTGCGGTGGCCTCGCTGAGTATTTTGACATGGATCCCACCATCATGAGAATCCTTTGGGTCATTTTCGCCCTGGCAGGAGGTTGCGGCATCCTAGCCTACCTCATCTGCGCATTGATCATGCCACAGCATCCTTAAGAATCTTAAGAATCAACACTTTACCAAATGTCCGACCACGTGATGCTGATCACGTGGTTGGTTGATTTTTCCCCTTCCTTGAACACGTTGGAGAGGCCGTAGGTATACCGTACCTCCACGTACCAATAGCTGATGGCAGCGGTGATGCCGTAATCGATCCTGTTGAACGTACCCACTTTCCAAGGGAGGATTTGCTGAACGGTTTTGTTGGGGTATTTGGTTGAAATCACCTTATCTCCCTGAAGGCAAAAACCGATTTGGGGGCCTACCCGAAGCCTGATCAACTTGCTTTCATCCTCGTCTTTTTCATTCCATTTTCTGAAATAAACGTTCAACAGCAATGGAATATTGATGTAGGATGACCTTTCGAACCAGGTGTGTTTTTCCCCGTTTTCGGAAACAAACGGTTTTGCTCCCGTGCCCTGTCGCGAATAGATGACATCCAGCTCCACGCCGAAGATCGAGTGTTGCGGTATCAGGGCGATGCGGGCGCCAAAGCAGAGGTTGGCTCGGAAACGGGTACTGTCGATTGCGCTAAGGCTCATCGTCGATAAGGTTGGGCCCAAGATCAAACCGCCGCCCAACTTCTGGGCGAACCCAGGCAGGGCAAGGACGATGGCCATCAACAGAAATAAAAGGCGACGTTTCACAGCGTGTTATTTATCTTGTGCAAAAGTAATAATTTTCTTATTTTTGCACCATTAAAATTGAATTGGATTATGGCTTCCCCGTTATTTGGAACGATCGTCAAGACCGCCGCGGAACTGAAAAACATTCCCGTGCAGATCAAGCAAAAGACCATCAGGCCTGTGAAAGCCCAGGAACGCGAGCTGAAGAAACTGCTCCGCAAGGCACAATTCACCGATTTTGGCAGAAAGTATCATTTTGCGAACATCCTGTTGTCGAAAAACGTCACCGAGGCTTTTAGGGAAAACGTTCCGGTGTTCGACTACAACAAAATGCACGACGAGTGGTGGTATCGCACACTCAACGGCGAGTCCAATGTGACTTGGCCGGGCAAGATCAAGTATTTTGCCTTGAGCAGCGGCACCTCCGAGGCTTCCAGCAAATACATCCCGATTACCAAGGAACTCAATTCAAAGATCACCAAGGCAAGCATCCGGCAATTGGCGTCGGCGGTACGTTACGACTTCCCCAAGGAGTTCTACAACCGTGGCGTGTTGATGATTGGCGGTAGCACAGACCTGTCGTACAGCCGTGAAGGTGGTTACTACGCAGGCGACCTCTCAGGCATTTCGGCAGGACGCATTCCCAAGTGGTTCGAGTTCTTCTATAAGCCGGGACAGCGTATCTCTAAGATCAAGGATTGGTCGGAGAAACTCGATGAGATGGTGAAAGCCGCTCCCACTTGGGATATTGGCGTCATCGTGGGTGTGCCCGCCTGGGTGCAGATCCTGCTGGAACGCATCATCAAGGAATACCACCTGAAGACCATCCACGACCTCTGGCCCAACCTGATGGTTTACGTCCATAGCGGCGTGGCCTTCGCGCCTTATGAGAAGAGCTTCGAGCGCCTGTTTGGCAAGAAAGTGGTGTTTGTGGAAAGCTACTTGGCTTCGGAAGGCTATATCGCCTATCAAGTCGACTTGAAGAAGCGCGTGATGCAACTGTTGGTGGACAACGGCATCTATTTCGAGTTTGTGCCCTTCAACGAGGAGAACTTCGACGAGAACGGCAATATTGTGGAACATCCCAAGACGTTGACGTTGAACGAAGTGGAGACCAACACCGACTATGCCCTGTTGCTTTCCACCTGTGCCGGTACCTGGCGCTACCTCATTGGAGACACCATCAAGTTCCTTCCACCGGATGGTCCGCTCTATGGCGATCGCCCAAGGGAAGTCAATATCGCCATCACCGGTCGTACCAAGCAATTCCTAAGCATCACCGGCGAGCACCTTTCGCAAGACAATATGACCCAAGCCGTGGATATGCTGGCCGATGAATTGGGGGTCGATATCACCGAGTTCACCGTAGCGGGCATCAAGCACGACACCATGTATGCCCACCACTGGTATCTGGGCTGTGACGAAAAGATCGACCCTCAAGTGGCTATCAAGAAGATTGACGAATACCTCTGCAAACTCAACGATGACTACGCCGTGGAACGCACCGAAGCCATCAAGGAACTGTTTATCGAAGTGTTGCCTACCCAGGTGTTTTACAAATTCATGGAGGAAAAAATTGGCAAATGGGGCGGCGCCACCAAGTTCCCTCGCGTACTGAAGGGAAAACGTTACGAGATGTGGGAAGAATATTTAAAAAGTCAGAAGTAAGAAGATAAAGCATGATACGATTCATATTTGATGCCATCGTTTTAGGTTTGACCCTGTCCATCGTATTCGGATTTGGACCGGCGTTTATCACCTTGATACAGACCAGTATACACCGTGGGTTCCGCTCGGCGGCTTGGTTCTCTTTTGGAGTCTTCCTCAACGACTTGCTGATGGTGTCATTGTGTGTGCTGACCTCCATTCAAGTGGTGGCTGAAGGAGATAAGGAAATGTTCTTTTTCAGCCTTGGAGCTGGTATCATTTTGATTCTTTTCGGCATATTCACTTATACCCGAAAGGTGAAAGAAGACAACTTCAAAGGCATCAAGGAGCGAACAGATGAAATCATTGACGAGAACAAAGAACGCTTCAAGAAAGATGACGACACGCCAAAGTGGTTTGTTTTCGTTGGTAAAGGCTTCGTTTTGAACATCCTGAATCCTTTTGTCTGGATCTTTTGGTTTAGCACCGTAGCGGTCACAGCAGGATCCATGGGAGGCAACAAGCTGAAACTCATGATTTTCTTCGGCATTGTATTGGCCACCTGTTTGAGTTGCGACATACTGAAGGCCAAGGGAGCCTCGTTCCTGAAACGGTTCTTCAATGCGAAACGCATCCGCATCATGAACAACGTGATCGGTGTGGGATTGGTGCTATTCGGCCTTTATTTCATTGTCAGTGGCCTGATTAAATTCCTTTAAATATTCTCTTTGAACTTAATGTCCTTGACATTAAGCTGCAACGTGGTCTTGCCCTGCCAGTAGTTGTACTCCAGGTGGTAACAGATGCTGAAAGGTTCGCCGCTATGGATGCGTGCGAAGAGGTCGCCTTTCTGGAAAGCGATACCTGATAACACGGTGTGATCCTCGTCGCCAAGCTGTTTCATGGTGAGTTTAAGATGCTTGTGACCGCCTACGGGACGTGAGCCACCGGCATCGACAATGTTGTCTGACCAAAACACCGGAGCGGTGTTACCCGGACCGAATGGTGCAAACTGGTTGAGGATGCGCATGAACTTCGCCGTGATGTCGCGGAACTGGATCTTAAGGTCGACTTCCAACTCGGGCACCAGATCCTCAAGGGTGAGGTGTTCGCGGATATACGTCTCAAAACGTTGGCGGAACTCTTCCACATTCTCGGGTTTCATGGAGAGACCTGCCGCATATTTATGGCCACCAAAGTGCTCTAACAAATCGGAGCAATGGTCGATGGCGTCATAGATGTCAAAATTCTTAATGGAGCGAGCCGAACCTGTGATAAGGTCGTTGGCGCGAGTCAGGACGATGGTGGGGCGATAATAATAATCGGTGAGGCGTGAAGCCACAATACCGATGACGCCCTTGTGCCAGTTCTCATTGAAGATAACCGTACTGCGAGCGTTGCGAAGCTCCTCGTCGTCGGCAATCATGTTGAGCGCCTCTTCGGTAATGCCGTTATCAAGTTCACGACGGGTATCGTTGAGTTCATTGATGTTGGCAGCAAGTTTGAGGGCGTGTTCGCGTTGTTCAGCCAGCAGCAGACGGACTGAGTCGGAAGCCTTGTCGATACGTCCAGCAGCATTGATGCGCGGGCCGATCAAAAAGACCAAGTCGCTGATGGTGAGTTCACGGGTAAGCACGTTGGTGGTTTCGCCATCCACGCGGTCGGGGTCGCCCTCGCGGCGATAGACGTTGGCATGTTGCAGGATGGCTTCGATGCCTGGACGAGGCTTTTTGTTGAGCTGTTTCAAGCCATAATAGGCCAACACACGGTTTTCACCAGTGATTGGAACGATGTCGGCAGCAATGCTCACCGCCAACAAGTCGAGCAGTTCATAAACCTCATCGATGGGAAGGTTAAGCCTCATGGAGATGGCCGTGATGAGTTTGAAACCTACGCCGCAGCCCGACAACTCCTTGTAAGGATAATCGCAGTCGGGACGTTTCGGGTCAAGCACCGCCACAGCAGCAGGCAACTCATCGCCAGCACGGTGATGGTCGCAGATGATGAAGTCCACACCTTTTTCGTTGGCATATTGAATACGCTCCACGGCCTTGATGCCGCAGTCCAAGGCAATGACCAACTTGAAGTCGTTGTCAGCGGCATAGTCGATGCCTTTGAAGGAGATGCCATAACCCTCGTCGTAACGGTCAGGGATATAGAACTCGATCTTCTTTTTCTTGAAGAATTTCTTCAGATAGGTATAGACCAAAGCCACGGCAGTAGTACCATCCACATCGTAGTCGCCATAAATCAGAATCTTCTCGCCATTGTCGATGGCTTTCACCACACGGTCGACAGCACGGTCCATATCCTTCATCAGGAACGGATCGTGAAGCTGTGTAAGAGAGGGGCGGAAGAAGATCTTGGCCTCGTTATAGTTGGTAATGCCACGCTGGACGAGCAAAGTGGCAAGGTTCTCATCGATGTTGAGAGCCCTAACGATCTCCGCAACCTGCTGGTTGTCAACCGTTTTATTTAAAATCCACTTTGTCTCCATTATCGTAATTTTGAATTTGTAAAGATAAGAAATATTTGAATTTCCAAAGAAACTATGAAAAAAAATTTTTTTTGGATATCGGGCTTGCATGGTGTCTCTATTTTTAATAATCTTGCATTATCATTTTTCCAAAACTTTTGCCTCTTGAAAAAAATCAGAACTGCCTTAATATCAGTTTTTTATAAAAACGGAATAGATACCGTCGTTGCTTTGCTGAAGGCGCAGGGCGTGCAGATTTATTCCACCGGCGGAACGTATGACTACATCCGCAATCTCGATCCCACCGTGAAGACCGTGGAGTCACTGACCAGCTATCCCTCCATTTTGGGAGGCCGTGTGAAGACTTTGCATCCCAAAGTATTTGGTGGCATTCTGGGCAGAACCCAGTTGGAATCAGATCAGCGCGAGATGGCTCAGTATGAAATTCCCGCTTTCGACTTAGTGATCGTGGACCTCTATCCTTTCGAGGAGACCGTGGCCAGCACGACTGACGAGAGTGCTATCATCGAGAAGATCGACATCGGCGGCATCTCGCTGATCCGTGCCGGAGCCAAAAACTTCAACGACGTGCTCATCGTGCCTTCCAGGAGATATTACGATGAGTTGATCCACCTGTTGGAGACGCAAAACTGTGAAACTTCGTTGGAAGACCGCCGTCGCTTTGCCTGCTATGCCTTTGCCGAAAGCTCGCATTACGACACCGCCATCCACAACTGGTTTGCTCCCGCTATGGCCTTGCGTTATGGCGAGAACCCCCACCAGAAAGGCTGGTTCAACGGCAATTTGGACGCCTTGTTCGAGAAACTGCATGGCAAAGAGCTGTCGTACAATAACTTGCTTGACCTCGACGCTGGGCTGAACCTGATTCGTGAATTCAACGAGCCAACCTTTGCCATCCTCAAGCACAACAATCCTTGCGGCATCGCCTGCCGTTCCACCGTGAAAGAAGCTTATCTTGCCGCTTTGGCCGGTGATCCCGTTTCGGCTTTCGGTGGCGTGCTGGTATGCAACCGTCCCATTGACATGGCCGCTGCCGAAGAGATCAACAAGCTCTTTATTGAGGTGATCGTAGCACCAGGCTATGAACCCGGTGTGCTCGACCTGCTCTTCTCGAAGAAAAACAGGGTCGTTCTGCGGTTGAAGCAAGACTTGTACGAGAAAGTGATGGTGAGAACCGCCTTGAACGGCTTCCTGATGGAAGACCGCGACCTCCACACGGAGACTCCCGAGGACTTCAAGGTGGTCACCAAAGCCACGCCGTCGCCAAAGGAAACCGAAGACATGGTCTTTGCCAACAAGGTGGTCAAGCATTGCAAATCCAACGCCATCACCTTGGCCAAAGACGGACAGCTTTGCGCCTCTGGCATCGGCCAAACCTCAAGGGTTGACGCGTTGCGCCAAGCCATTGAAAAGGCCAAGTCGTTTGGTTTCGACCTGAACGGCGCCGTATTGGCTTCCGATGCCTTCTTCCCCTTCGACGATTGCGTGAAACTCGCCCACGAAGCCGGAATCACCGCCATCGTGCAACCTGGCGGCTCCGTCCGCGACCAAGACTCCATCGATTGCTGCGACCAATTTGGTATCAGCATGGTATTCACAGGCTTCCGCCACTTTAAACATTAAACAACTGGACACTGAACAACTGAACAACTTATAACTTAGAAAAAATGGGTGCTTTTTCATTCCTTAACAAAGAAATCGCTATTGACTTAGGCACGGCCAATACCGTTATCATATACAACGACAAGGTAGTCGTTGACGAGCCCTCCATCGTGGCCATCCAGCGTGACACGAAAAAGATCATCGCTGTCGGTAAGAAAGCCATGATGATGCACGGCAAGACCCATGAAAACATCAAGACCATCCGCCCGTTGAGAGATGGTGTGATCGCCGACTTCCAAGCCGCTGAGCACATGATGCGCGAGATGATCAAGATGATCAACTTCAAGAACACCTTCTTCCCACCGAGCTTGAAGATGGTGATTTGCATCCCTTCGGGTATCACCGAGGTGGAGGAACGCGCCGTGAAGGATTCCGCTGAACAAGCTGGCGCCAAGGAAGTGCGTCTGATCCACGAGCCTATGGCCGCCGCCATTGGTATCGGCATCGACGTGCTTGAACCTACGGGCAACATGATTATCGACATCGGAGGTGGTACCTCTGAGATCGCCGTCATCGCCCTGGGCGGTATCGTCAACAACAAGTCCATCCGTATTGCCGGTGACGACTTCAATGCCGATATTGAGGAATACATGCGCAAGCAACATAACATCATCGTGGGTGAACGTTCCGCCGAGCGCATCAAGATCGAAGTCGGCGCTGCCATCCCGCAGCTCGACAATCCGCCAGAGGACTTCGCTGTGCAAGGCCGTGACATGTTGAGCGGTATCCCGAAGGAGATCAAGGTGAGCTACTCCGAGATCGCCCACTGCCTCGACAAGAGCATCATGAAGATTGAGACCGCCGTGCTTAACGCCTTGGAGCTCACGCCGCCTGAGTTGGCCGCCGATATCTTCCGCACGGGTATTTACCTCACCGGTGGTGGTGCCTTGCTGCGTGGTCTCGACAAGCGTTTGGCCGCCAAGACCAAGCTGCCGATCCATGTTGCCGAAGACCCGCTCCGCGCCGTGGCAAGAGGCACCGGCATCGCCCTGAAGAACTTCGACCGCTTCACCTTCCTCATCAAGTAAGGAATGTATAACCTCATACGATTCATACAAAAACACCATTTCGTGCTGCTCTTTTTGGTGCTCGAGGTGCTGTGCATCGTTTTCATGACGATGACACAGAACTACCATCGCCAAAAGCGGATCAACACGACCAATGACCTTGTGGGAAGAATCTATGAGACGGGCAATAGCATCGGTGATTATTTCCGCTTGGGCAAGGTGAACCGTGAGCTGGCCGAGGAAAACGCCATGCTCCGCCGACAACTGGCAGCCACCACCGATACCACCCAAAGCTACCTTGAGGTCATCAACGCCGACACCATTTATGAATTCATCCCCGCCCGGGTGGTCAACAACACAGTAAACCGCCCCAACAACTACATCCTGATTAACAAGGGCGAGGCTGACGGCATCAAGAAAGACATGGGCGTGATCTCCAGCAGTGGCATTGTGGGTATTGTATCGGACGTGAGTCAGCATTATGCTTCGGTAATGAGCCTGCTTCACAGCTACACCACCATCAGCGTGCGCTTCAAGGACAGCGACCAATTGGCCAACCTGCGCTGGGAAACCACCAATTACCGTTACGGCATGGTGGACGACATCCCAACTCATTTGAAACTGCAAAAGGGCGACACCATCGTCACCAGTTCCTATTCCTACATTTTCCCCGAGAACCTGATGGCCGGCACCGTGATGGAGCTTATCCCCTCTCCGAGCGGCACCCTCAACAAGGCCAAGGTCAGATTTGCCACTGACTTCTCCTCCTTGAAAAACGTGTATGTGATCCATCACACCAACAAGGCGGAAATCGATTCACTCCTTCAAAATCAGCCAAAGCTATGAACAGAAGTTTGCTCAATATCCTACGGTTTGTGGTGTTGGTGGTCGCTCAAGTGCTGATTGTCAACCATATCCGCCTCGGCGGTTTTGTGCATCCCTATATCTATCTCATCTTCGTAATGCTGTTACCCATCAACCTTCCCGGTTGGCAATTGCTGATTTCAGGTTTTGGCATCGGGTTGGTGATCGACCTGTTCATGGGTACCCTGGGCATGCACGCCGGTGCCACCACGATGATGGCCTTCTGCCGTCCCAGTATCATCAAACTGGTTTCAGGCACCCAAAAGTTCGAGAATATCAAAGAGCCCAATGTCAACCAGTTGGGATTCCCTTGGTTTGTGCGCTACACGATCTGCATAGTCGCGGTTCACAACTTCACGCTGTTCATGTTTGAGGGCTTCAGCTTCCACCTTGTGGGACAAGCCTTGTTGCGCATCCTCATCAGCGTGCCTGTGTCCGTGTTCCTGATTCTATTGATTCTCTATCTATTCTCATCAACAACCAAGAAAAAGGAATTCTCGTAAATGGCAACCAAAGAAAAAAGCGTATTTTTCTGCAAGTCCTGCGGCAATGAATCGCCAAAATGGTTTGGAAAATGTCCGGCCTGCGGCGAATGGAACACCTGCGTGGAAGAAAAAGAAGTAAAAAGCAAGAAGACAGAAGACAGAAGGCAGAAATCGGAAGGGGTTCCGATGCCCATCAAAGAAATAACCAACGCCGAGGAGCAACGGATTGTGCTGCCTTTTGAGGAATTCAACCGTGTGCTTGGCGGAGGTTTGGTGTTGGGTTCGTTGGTATTGGTCGGCGGTGAGCCAGGTATCGGCAAATCCACCTTGCTCTTGCAGACGGCATTGCAACTCAACAAGAAAGTGCTTTACATCTCCGGCGAGGAGAGCCAGACCCAGATCAAGATGCGCGCCGACCGCGTGGGGATCAAGAACGAGAACTGCCTCATCCTCACCGAGACCGATACCAAGGAAATCCTGAAGCATGTCAAGGATGTACAACCCGATATCGTCATCGTCGATTCCATCCAAACGCTGAGCTCACCCTACGTGGATGCCACCGCTGGCACGATCTCGCAAATCCGTGAGAGTGCCGCCGAGATGAACAAGATCGCCAAATCGTACCAAATCCCTGTGTTCCTTATCGGCCATATCACCAAAGACGGCAGCATCGCGGGTCCCAAGATTTTGGAACACATCGTAGACACCGTCTTGCAATTCGAAGGCGACAGGCATTACGGCTTCCGCATCTTACGCACCATCAAGAACCGCTTTGGATCGGCTTCTGAACTGGGCATTTTCGAGATGAATGCCACGGGCTTGCGCGAAGTCACCAACCCGAGCGAATTCCTTTTGTCACAGCGTGACGAGGAGGTGAGCGGCATCGCCATCGCCGCTACCATGGAAGGACAGCGCCCCATGCTCATCGAGACCCAGGCTTTGGTGAGCACGGCCGCTTACGGCACACCGCAACGCTCAGCCACCGGCTTCGACACCCGAAGGATGAACATGCTGTTGGCGGTGTTGGAGAAACGTGCAGGCTTCAAATTAGGCATGAAGGACGTCTTTCTGAACATTGCCGGTGGCATCCGCAGCGATGATCCCGCCTTGGACCTTTCGGTGGTCGCCGCAGTGCTTTCGTCCAATGCCGACATCCCCATTGACAACCGTACCGCTTTTGCCGCCGAAGTGGGCCTTTCCGGAGAGATTCGTGCCGTTACCCGCATCGAAGCCCGCATTGCCGAAGCTGACAAGCTCGGATTTGAGAAAATCTATATTTCAAAATATAGTGCCAAGGGGTTGGACACCAAACGTTTTCACATCGAAGTGATTCCTGTGGCCACAGTTTATGATCTGGCAACGGAATTATTTGGGTAATCCGTTTATTTCTTTAACTTATCGGGGTTCTCTTGAACAAACTGAGCCCACTGGGAACTGGTGGATTTCCGACTATGCTTGGGTTTGGTGTAATTCACGTCTTTGCCTTTGTCAAGGTAATGGCAGACGGCAGCGGCCAAGGCATCGGTGGCATCGAAATACTTGGGCATTTCCCCGAAACGCAGCATAGCTTGAAGCATCTTCGAGACCTGCTCTTTGGAGGCGCTTCCGTTGCCCGTGATGGTCTGTTTGATGGTTCGTGGCGCGTATTCGAAAATGGGAATGCCTCGATACAAAGCGGCTGCCATAGCCACCCCCTGGGCACGACCCAATTTCAGCATCGATTGGACGTTTTTGCCAAAAAACGGCGCCTCAATGGCCAATTCATCCGGATGATACTCGTCGATCAATTCCAGCATTTTTTCGAAAATCATCTTCAGCTTCATCGCTTGGTTGGGCAGTTTATTCAGCTTGATGACATCCATGCGGATGATGCTCAGCGCCTTGCCTTTTTGCTGCACTAAGCCAAATCCCATGATCGTGGTTCCCGGGTCGATGCCTAATATGATTTTCTCGACTTCCACCATCTTTGGATGGATTACATTAGTTTTTGATAGAACTGCCACCATTTGTCTGGCAATTCGTTACGCATGGCCTGCTCGTAATCCTCCACGGAACACGGAATGTAATGATGCCGCTTGTACCGCGGATCGTCGGCGTGCATATACGACATGTCAATCCACCATTTTCCCGTAATCTTATGGCACAGGAAGATAACGTTTTCCTCACCGTCACCAATCTGGACGTTATAGCGCTTGAAGTCCTCGCTGTCCTGGGTCGGGATGTCGTCCTGACGGCTGCTGAAGCCTTCAATGAAATACCAAATCATCTCAGCAATCAGGTTGGCGGTGCGTGAGTTGATGTCGTAATGCGGGTTGTATTCAAAGAAACCGATGGACGAAAGCTTGAAGTTCAGGCCGGCATAGCGGGTCATTTGGCAAGCATCGTCACCGTTGAAGCCATTGGGCGAGGCGTTTTTCACACCCGGTGCATCGGCGGCACGGATGGCACCCATGTCGAAACTCACGATGTTGGCATTGCGGATCAACGGTTCGGTCAACTCGATATGCTGTTTCAGCACGCCTAGGCGATAGGTGTCAAACAGCAGTTGCTTCATCAAGTCAATGCTTTCATTGTCAACATAATACGATTGGTAGCCGATATTGGTGAAGTTGAAAAGGAAGTTCGGTTGATGAAGGATGATGTGGCTCAGATAGGAATGGGAATTCAGCCCTTCGTTGTCGTTGCCAAGGTCGAAGATTGGGTCCACCGTAGCAATGTTGATCAATTTACCGGTAGGTTCATACACCTGATACATGGTGTAAGTCATGTCCTGACTCCCTCCGATGACGATAGGCAGGATATGCTCTTTCAGCAGCTCAGTAAGCACCTGATTGAGGGCATAATAGGTATCGCTGATCTCTTTTCCGGTCTTGATATTGCCGAGATCGACGATTTTGAGGTCCTCCCAATGGTTGAAGAGCTTGTAAAACGCCTTTCTGATGTGATCGGCACCGTCGGCGCAGCCGTGGTTATCGACAGCGCCACGTTCTTCCTTGACGCCGACCAATGCCAGTTGAAAGCCCTCAAGGGCGGGGAAATCCTCCTCATCGCGGAAGATGGTGAGGGTTTCCCCGAAGGTGTTTTTACCGGGACGGACATTCGCGGTGAAGCACTTGTCCGACACCGGCTCAAGGAACATGTTAATGTCCATTATTTGTAGAGCTTCTGCCAGTTCTTGTACTCACGCTTTTGCCAAGGAGCGTTGTGGTAGGCGTAGCTGACGATGGCGGGGATGACGGTAGTACCTTCGGCATAGACCATCTGTTGGAGTTCTTCACTCACCTTACCCCAGCTACCAGCTTCAAGCAGGGTTGAGGATGAGCAAGCGCCGTCGCGGACGTCGGCCACGGTGATCTGGATGGCATACTTGTGCATGGGCACCTCGTGACCGAGGATCTCAGCGCAAACCACGGTGTCCTGGGCGAAGTTCTTAGGAGTACCGCCACCGACCATGAAGAGGCCGCTCTCGGGGCTGTTCATCTTGATTTCAGTGAGTTCGAGGAAGTCGGCCACTGAATCGATGCTGACGTAAGGCTTACCAGCTTTCTTGCGGAGCCACTGGTGCTTACCGATACCGAAACCAGCTGAGCTGTCGCTGAAGGCGGGGCAGAAAATCGGCACGCCGCATTCGTAGCAGGTCTGGATAAGGCTTTCTTTCTTCACACCGTGACCGTTGGCCAGCCATTTGCCCACTTCATAGAGGAACTCACGGCTGCTGTAAGGACGGCACTCGAGGGTGTCGGCCACGTCGCAAGTGGCTTGGTCGCAGGCCTGAAGTTCTTCCTCATCGATGAAGGTATCATAGATGCGGTCGATGTAGAGCTCACGCAACTTGGTGTCAGGGATGACGTTTTCCTTGGTGCCAATGTAATGTTTGTAACCAAGGGCTTCGAAGAGGTCCATGTCGATGATGCTGGCACCCGTGCTAACCACGGCGTCAACCATCTTGTTCTTAACCATTTCCACGTACACCTGCATGCAGCCGGCAGCTGAAGTTGAACCAGCGATGGTGAGGATGTTGGTGCAATCCTTCTCGGCAATCATCTGGCAGAGGATGTCAGCAGCGCGGGCCGTATCACGTGAGGTAAACGACATCTTGCGCATAGCGTTGATCAATTCGGTTGAGTCGTACTTCTTAATGTCGATGTGTTCGACAACGTCTTTCAGAAGGTCTTTTTTCTCCATGTTATTTAGTTTTTAAATGATTATTTTTTCTTGGTTGTCGTTTTCCGTTTGGGAGCCGCTTTCTTCGGGGCTGTCTTGGGATCGGCTTCCACCAACTTCAGGCATTCCTCGTAAGTCAATGACTTGGGATCCACATCCTTGGCAATGCGATAGTTTTTCTTCTTGTAGGAAACATAAGGACCGAAGCGGCCGTTCAGCACCTTCATTTCGGGATCGTTTTCAAAAGTCAGGAGCGTGTTTTCAACATCCTTCTGGCGTTTCTCACCGATAATCTCAATGGCGCGCTCAATGTCAATCGTAGCCGGATTGTCGGTCTTGGCCAAACTGTAGAACGTATTGTTGTGCTTCACGTAGGGACCGAAACGACCTACCGAAACGCTCACTTCCTTGTCTTCGAACTGTCCCAAGATACGGGGGAACTCGAACAGCTTCAACACCTCTTCCAAGGTCACGCTCTCGATGCTCTGATCCTTGCGGAGACCAGCGAAACGTGGCTTTTCTTCCGACTCGGTGTCGCCAATCTGAGCCACCGGACCGAAACGACCGACTTTCACGTAGACATTCTTGCCTGATGCGGGATCCACGCCCAACAACTTCTCGCCGCTGAACTTGCCCGAATTCTCGGTGGTGCTCACCACTTGCTTATGGAACACGCCGTAGAAGTCCTTGATCATCTTGTTCCAAGCGCGTTTGCCTTCGGAAATCTGGTCGAATTCCTTTTCCACGTTGGCGGTGAAGTTATAGTCGATGATGCTCTCGAAATATTGCAGGAGGAAGCGGTTGACCAACACACCGATGTCGGTGGGCAACAGCTTGCCTTTTTCAGCGCCATAGTTTTCCTTGCCGGTCTTCTCGGTGATCTTGTTGTTTTTCAAAGTGATCACGTTGAAAGTCTGGGTGACACCCGGGATGTCGCCACGGGTGACGTATTCGCGTTTTTGGATGGTGGAGATGGTGGGAGCGTAGGTCGAAGGACGGCCAATGCCGAGTTCTTCCATCTTCTTCACCAAGCTGGCCTCGGTGTAACGCAACGGATGACGGGTATAGCGCTGCTGGGCTTCCATCTTCTCGAGGTCAAGGTTCATGCCGACTTCGATGGGAGGCAGCACGCTCATCTTGTCCTCTGCGTGATCGTCATCGTAGCTCTCCATATAGACCTTGAGGAATCCGTCGAAGAGGATGACCTCACCGGTAGCCGTAAACTTCTTGTCGGACGACGAGATGCCAATGTTGACGTTAGTGCGTTCGAGCTGAGCATCAGACATTTGCGAGGCAATGGTGCGTTTCCAGATGAGTTCGTAGAGACGGCGCTCATCAGCGGTACCTTTGATCGTATGCTGATCCATGTAGGTAGGACGGATAGCTTCGTGCGCTTCCTGAGCCCCCTTGGTCTTGGTCTGGTATTGACGTGTTTTGACGTATTCGGCACCGTAGTTTTCGGTGATTTCCTTCTTGGCCATGCCGAGGGCAAGCGAAGAGAGGTTCACGGAGTCGGTACGCATATAGGTGATCTTACCTGATTCGTAGAGCTGCTGGGCGAGACGCATGGTGTTGGCCACCGAGAAGCCCAATTTACGGGCGGCTTCCTGCTGCAAGGTGGAGGTGGTGAAAGGAGGTGCCGGAACTCTTGAAGCCGGTTTCTTTTCGATGTTTTCCACTCGATAGCTGGCGTTGACACACGATTCCACAAAAGCCCGGGCTTCCTTTTCGGTATCGAAACGGTTGGGCATCTCAGCGGCGATGGTATGTTCCTGTCCGTTTTGGATGAACGAGAACTGTGCCGTCACGCGATAGGAGCTGGTCTGTTGGAAGTTCTTGATTTCTTCCTCACGTTCCACGATCAGACGCACGGCAACGGATTGCACACGGCCTGCGGAAAGTGAAGGTTTCACCTTCTTCCAAAGCAAGGGCGACAATTCATAACCCACCAAACGGTCGAGCACGCGACGGGCCTGCTGGGCGGCTACCAAGTCCATGTCGATGGTACGGGGATTCTCAATGGCGTTCAGGATAGCCGTTTTGGTAATCTCGTGAAACACAATACGTTTTGTGTCCTTATTTTTCAGATCCAAAGCCTCGTAAAGATGCCATGAGATGGATTCTCCCTCGCGGTCCTCATCGGATGCGAGCCAAATGGTTTGGGCTTGGTTGGAGAGTTTTTTCAGTTCGGTGACCAGTGCTTTTTTGTCATCACTGATCTCATATTCAGGTTCAAAATCCTTTTCAATGTTAACACTGAGTGTGTTCTTGTTCAGATCGCGGACGTGTCCGTAGCTTGACTTAACGGTATATTCCTTTCCTAAAAATCCTTCAATAGTCTTGGCTTTTGCTGGAGACTCGACGATTACTAAGTTTTTTGCCATATCGTTTCTTCGTTTCAACAAGGAGGCGTTTCCTCCGAAATTCGGGCGCAAAATTAGTAGAATAAAATCGTATGGCGTGAATTTTTTTGAATTTTTTTATTTTTGCGTTATGAACAAATTGGTTTTAACGGCTATTGAAGCGGCTCGCGAGGCGGGTCAAGCCATCATGGAAATTTATGCCCATCCTTTTGAGGTTTACACGAAAGAAGATCAGTCGCCAGTGACCCAAGCGGACCTTCGGGCGAGTAATATTATTAAGGAGTGTTTGAAGCCTACAGAAATCCCTTTTGTCAGTGAGGAAGACTTGCCGCCTGACCGTTCCAAGTTCGGGCGTTATTGGTTGGTGGATCCCTTGGACGGCACCGCCGAATTCGTGAAACGCAATGACGAATTCACGGTGAATATTGCCTTGATTGAGAACAAACGGCCGGTGTTGGGGGTGATTTACGCCCCAGTGACGGGACAACTTTGGTGGAATGACGAACAGTGTCAAGTACGTCATTGCGAGGGAGGAACGACCGAAGCAATCCACTTGTCGCCCAGTGTGGATTTTCTCCCTTCGGTCGAAGTGCCTTCGGGTTGCTGCGCTTCACTTCGTTCCGCTCGCAATGACGAACATCCGTTCACCGTCCTTGTCAGCCGTTCGCATCGCACCCCCGAGGTGGATGAATATATAGATAAGGTATTGCGTCCGGCGCATCCCGATTTGGTGATCGACACCCAGGGCAGCAGCTTGAAATTTGCCCGTTTAGCTGAAGGCACCGCCGATGTATACGTCTGCTACAGTAAGACCAAAGAATGGGACACCGCCGCCGCTGATGCCATACTTACCGCCGCCGGCGGAAAAGTTCTAAAAATCAGCGATGGAAAACCTTTGGAATACGACAAAAAAGATTATCCTAATCCTCCTTTTGTGGCTTGGGCACCAAAAAAACAATAACTTTGTAGCCATGAAAAGATACCTCGTCATCATTGCACTTTTATATCAGGTGAAAATAGAGCCCAACTAATCACCGCCGTGTTCCTGCTTCCATTCCGAAGGAGTAACACCACATGCAGTCTTGAAGGTACGTAAGAAAGTCTTTTCATTGGTGAAACCCGACTGTTCTGCCACTTGCGAAAGACGCATCGTGGGTGCTTTGCTCATCAACTCTTGGGCATAACGGACTCGGTAGCCGATCACAAAGGCTGGGAAAGTCGTGTTCAACTCACCGTTCAGACAAGCTGAAAGGTAGGTGGTATTGGTTCCCAAGGCTGCGGCCACATCGGCAATCCGTAAATCTTTGTTTCTGAATAGTTGCTTTTCTTCCATCAATGCTTTGAGTTTTTCACCCAAGTCTGTCTTTTCCTGCAAAGACACCTCTTCTCCTTTGACCTTGTGAGTTGTCTCTTTCTGATGTTTTTTCTTTTTAACTATAAAGACAAACCACAAGCTTGTTACGACCATCAAGCCTATGATCATGGCAAACAAAACCCTGTTTTGTTGGGGTTGTGTATTGGGATAAAAGGCATACACCGTAGCACTGCTTATGAAATTGGAGCAATTCATGCCACCAACGATCACAAAACTACCGTCGGGAAGCAGCAATTCATAGGGATCGCTTGGTAGGTCTTCCAAAGGCCGTGTGTAATGCATGGAAAGCTTTGCCTTTCCGCCTTGAAGCGCTGGTTGATAGGCGATTTCAGCCAAATAAACACGCTGCCCATCCAAACCCATGAGCCAGGCGGTTTCTGTT
Organism: uncultured Bacteroidales bacterium; assembly: GCA_947302205.1. Taxonomy (GTDB): domain Bacteria; phylum Bacteroidota; class Bacteroidia; order Bacteroidales; family F082; genus Limimorpha. The sequence goes on along the minus strand of CAMYVD010000002.1, from coordinate 32,836 downwards.
TCGGGATCCGTCCAAAACGAGCCCGTATATTGGATGGAACCCCAGGGTCCCTCTTTTGGCAACGCTTGTTCCATGGACAACAGTGAGAACCCCGTGCTATCCACAAGCAAAGGAACCCATTGTCCTTCGGCGTTGATAGCGGGGATCAGGAAGGTGTGTTCCGCTAAGCGATAGGCATCGGCCTGTACGTTGCGGTCCATTGGGGTTCGGGGAAGCCATGCTGCCAACAAATCCACCGAAAAAGGCTCTCCTTTTAGTTGGTCTACAATGTTTTGGGTGCCAGGTCCATAACTCCCGTAAGTGCCGCCAATGATCCAGACATTGTCGTTGGTGACGGGTAGGAGAAAGGGATAGCTGCGATTGTCCGCTGCCGTGTCAATCCATTGGATTTCCACAGAATCTGAATAGATTTCGGTAACATCGGTGGCGTACCAGTTGCCGCTAATGACGATTTTGTTGTTTTCAAGCTCCAAGGCACTGGCATGTGCCCGTTTTCGGTCCATGATGGGTTTAGGCGCAAAGCTGTGTGTGGCGGAATGATAACATTCCACTCCCCAAGTCTGCCCGACCCCGAAATCTTTTTCGTAGCCACCACCTATCAATACATCGCCGTCTTTCAGCACAAGGGCAAAGGGGGTGTCGTGCGGATAGAGCGTGGGTATCTGATGCCATTTTCCGTTTTTATAATACTCTGCCGTCGGGGTGGGCACAAATCCTGTGGTATGTCCTCCCACGACTAAGATATGGTCATCGGCCCACACTAATGCATGGCCCGCGCGAGGCGTGTTCATTTCAGGCAACGATTCCGTTTCCATTGGAACAAAGGGCATGTCACCCACAAAAAGCGTTTCGGGTTGCTGTTGGCAGGAACACAGCAACAAAAGCAGCAGAACCGATAGCAATACTCGTTTCATGTCACAAAGATAGGTGTTTTAACCCTCCGTAATTGCTTTTTGGGGAAATTGTCACCTTTTTTTAGAAATTGTCACCTAAATTTATTGAAATCGTCACCTTTGGAAAACAACAAGTTAGCAGAGGCCTCCTTAAATTTGCACAAAACTAAAAATTTATTTGCCATGCCTAAGTTTTGTAATCAATGTGGAGCCCCGTTACAAGAGGGCGTACGTTTTTGCACCAATTGTGGAGCCCAAGTTGCTGTACCAACACAACAGCCTAAACCCCAACAAGAGTACAAACAACCTCAACAACCTCAGCAACCAAAGCAACCAAAAAAGCAAACCCTGCATGAGTTTGTTGATGCTGCCGATGAAAAACCAACCAATGGCATTGATTGGAAGCAATTCAAACCCAAAATTGAAATCGGGAAGCCACAAATTACTTTCATCAGCAAGGGCAAGTTGATCGCTTTTGCCATCATTCTTGCCATCTTTATTTTAATTGCGTTGTTAACGAAATAATGGTCTTATGAACCGAAATCTCCTCAAATGGATTCTCATCGCGGTTGTCATCCTCGGTGCCGCAGCCTATCTGATGCTCAGCGAAACACCTTCGGGCAAAAAAGAATCGAGCCCCAAGAACAAGAAAGAGCAAAAAGAGCAAATTGCAGTAGGCCACAGCATGCCTTTCAGGATTGAGCCCGTTGAAGGCATCACCATCAGTGCGCCCAAGAACGCCTTAGATAAGGACAGGGAGTTTAAGCTCACGGCGGTGGATGACAAAACCTACGAAAAGGTGACAAAGGCTTACGACAACACGTACATCAAGCCGCTTTTTGTCTTCGAATTCGATGCTGGACTACAATCCGATGAGCATTTGCCGGGAGATGTCGATGTCGTGTGGGACTTGGATAAGATGGGCATACCCAGAGAGCTCCAAGACCAATTTGTCGTGTATCGTGCCGTGGACTCTGACAAATCATTTGAATTTCTCCGATACAAAACGCATCTTGACCATGGAAAACTCTCATTCAAGAGCAATCAAAATTCCATTATCATCGGAGCACTTGCGACCTTGGGCGGAATTACCATGGCTATTCAAGTTGGGAGACGCATTTTTGAGTATGCACCAGCCTCTAATGGCACCACTTCCATAAGAAAGTTCTTTTCCGGCAACTCCACTTCTTTGGCTGTTCCAATCCAAGACGCCAGTGGTGATTTTGTCCTTCATTTCCGTTTTTCCGACACCGAACGCCCCGATGGCTACCAAGCTTTCATAGACAACGAGAAAGCGGCTTTCGATCGTTTGGAGGAGTTGGAAAAACTGGCGACTGCCAAATATGAGGCAAAAGTGGATCAGGAGGTGAAGGATCAGCAAAAGGGATACTCCTTCTGGCAAAAACTATTCTCCAAAAAACAAGTCGAAGCCATCAGGGAAAGCATCTCCAAGGAAGAAATCCTCGAGAACTTAATCAAAAAAGACACGGTTTTGACCCGTTTGAATACTGACCCAGCAGGCAGCCTCCCGCCAAGTATCCAGAAAATTAAGGAACAGGTTATCAGGGCTAATGAATACCTGAACAGCATAGGGCTTCATCCGTTTAACTACGAAATGCCAATCTACTTGGTGAATGGTTCCGTTATAGGCGACAAAATCTGTGGGGTGGCGCAAAAGTATTATTTCTGCGGGAATGCCTTCCTTTTGCTGAATTATAAACACAGTCAAACCGACGAACTATGGGAAAAGTTCCAGTGTACCATCGTTCATGAGCTTTTTCATGCCCGGCAGCAAAGTTATTATTCGCTTGTCGCGATGAATTCCGCACCAGCGGAATCGACGGCTGCGACATTGGAAGACGATGCCGCCATTCAGTGGTACAAAAACAAAGTCTTCAAGACAGATGCCTCCACTGTGCAAGGCGCAAGGAAAATATGCACTGACCGTGACCAGAATTATGTCTTTGCATACCCACTGGAAAAAGCCATGTCGCTCGTTCCGTCAGGCGACGCTGTCGATGCAGCTTATTCCTTGTCTTATGCCATTGAGGGCATCCGGAAACGGTCCAACAAGGAATTCATGACCATGTACTTCTTTGCCGCCAATTATGCTCTGTTCGGACCCCACACTTCAGGTTGGAAAGGTTGGATAAAAAAGTCTCTTGACATCGATGACCAACAATTTGATGACGGTTGGTTCTATTTTGGAGAAACCAACCTGAACAGGATTTACAATAGCCAAATGGCGGGAACCACTCCGAAGGACGCGGCCACAACCATCATAGAGCTCTCCAAAGACCATCCCATCTCGAAATTGGAAAAACTCGAGAAGCCGAAAGACTATACTATCAACACCTTTAGAATAGACTTGAAATCGGAAAGGACACCCGGCAAAGGTTTCCACACCGAGCCCGCCAATGTGTTTGTAAGCCCTTCAAACAGAAAAGGCCAACAGGCTTGGAATCCCTATTTGAAGTTTTATCTTTACCCCTATGATTTTTCGGGAACGGTAGATGCAAGTGACCACTTGGTTCCGCTAAAGCCAAACCTATATTGTACGAAACACAGCACATTCCCACTTGCAGCCATAGCAACGACCATGTCACAGGGAGAGAACAACGACTATTTCATCGTTGCCCTCTACGCACCCGATGCGCCCAAAAAACTCACAGCCAAAAAAAACGCACTCGGTTTCATCATGCCCAAGGCTCCAACCAAAATCATGAAGGAAAAATTGCTGAGCGGAGCTGTGGCGACCCTCAAGTTTGCCGACGGGAGCACCAAGACCTATGACATTGAACCCAAATATTTCGGCAAGAAATACAGCATCAACAATCTGCCGGGAATCCAAGAAAAGGACTTTAAAATAACCCTACACTGGTACTTCAAGCCAGATGCGGAGACCACCTACATTTCCCCCGAATCCAAGCCTGTCGTGCATGGTGCGATGAAAGTCGAGGAGAAAAAGAAAGAAGAACCCGTCAAGATTGACGAGAAGGAAGGCTACTGGAAGCAGGTGAGTGCCACCGGCAAGGTGGAAGGTCAGAAAATAGATGAAAGCGAACTCGACAGCGATGGTTTCGCCACTCATGATGTGCGCGGCATCACGATGAAGTTCGCGAGCGGTGCAAACGAAGCTGAATTCACGGGCATGGCATCAAAAAAAATCAAAGAGAACGGTAAGACACTCTTCAAACCTGAGACTTGCTTAGACGGCTACGTCAGCTTCACCGAGCCGCCCAAGCAATGGCCCACCAACACCAACTATACCTGTGAGTGGTACACCGAGCAAGACCCCTTCGTCGACAAGATGGACCACCCCTTCACCTTCTCCGTGGAAAACACCACCTCCGAACCCAAAGCTTGCGAAAAGAGCAAAGACAAGGTGACGGAAATGAACTCCAAGACCGCTGATGCCAAGTGGCTCCATCAGGTGAAGACCGTCTACAAGACCAACAAGCCAGGGAAAAACGACCCCAAAGAATTCTCCATCGAGCAGAAATATACCATCAGCGGAGGCTCCGGCCTTAACGCCGTCGTTTACCTTACCTATTACTATGAATGGGTAGAAGGCGAGCCCGAAGAGGAAGAGAAGGAAGAGGAAACCACTCCCGAAGGCGGGTATTGGCAGCTGGTCAAGACCGAAGCGGATGACTCACATATGACCTATACGGATAAAAACGGGTCCAAGTATGTCATAGGTGGAGGCGCAGGACAATGTCATCTGCACATGGACATCGTAGGTGGAATTACTGAAAAAGGGAGTAATGGTATCAATCGTGAAGTGGGAAGAGGGGTTATTTATACCGTTGACCGCGACTATACCTTCGAGACCCCAAAACAATACTATAAGGAAAATGAACCAGGGCCCTCCATGACAGAAAGCGAAGCGACCATAACTACAAAAAACAGGGGTGTGGGCGACAATTCAACGCCGTATCTATGGGGAACGGGAAGCTTTAGTCTAGAAAAGTTGGATTTTGAAACTGAATTCCCAAAACGGTTAAGGGCCCTCAATCATTATGAATTTGATGAACGCAAGAGGAGTCATGAAGGAAGCGCTTTCTCCATTCCCGATCATGACATGTTCTATCCTGATGGTTTCAAAATCATACAGCGAGTCATCATCTCAGAAAACTGTTATTTACAAAAAGTATATACCTACGAATGGGTGTCTCCCAAAACAGAAAAGTAACAACTCAACCGATAAACATCATGAACAAGAACCTCCTCAAGTGGATCCTTATCGCGGCCGTCATTCTAGGAGCCGCAGGATATTTGATTCTGAGCGAAACCTCATCCAACAGCAAGAAAGAACAAATCGTTGTCGGCCACAGCAAGCCTTTCAAGATTGAGCCCGTCGAAGGCATCACCATCAGCGCGCCTAAGAACGCCTTGGACAAGGACAGGGAGTTTAAGCTGACACCGGTGGATGACAAGACTTATGACAAGGTGGTAGAACTAATGGAAACAGAGGATTTAACACCTTTTATGGTCTTTGACCTCGATGCAGGCATGAAACCAGGCGAATTTCTCCCTGGCGACTACGATGTGGTGATAGACCTGAACAAGATGGGCATTCCTGAAAACCTGCAAGAGCATATATGCGTGTACCGTGTTGCCAAAAACGGAAAGAAAACGGGGGCTTACCGATACAACACACAGTTGGCCGACGGAAAACTCTCTTTCAAGAGCAATCAGAACTCTTTTGTTGTGACCGCATTCTTAAATCTTTACGGTGGTGCGTTTACTCGAGACCTATTGAAGTTCATGGCCAAGCTTGTCAATACAGAATTTAAATCCGTTATCGATTATTATTATTTGGATAATACGACATGTGCGCTTCATGTTTCCGACACAAGCGGAAATTTTGTGTTGTATTTCCGGTTTCGGGATACAGAGAATCCTGATGGTTATACTGAATTTGCAAAACGGAGAGAAAAGTATCAGAAGCAATATGCCGTGTTGGAAAAGCAGGCCAAAAAGGATTTTGAAGACCGTGTCCAAAAAGAACTTGAGAAGGAGCATATCAAACCCTATTTTTGGGAAGACTGGTTTCCAGGAAAACAGGTTCAGGCAATCAAGAAGAAAATCGGCTATAGAAGCATCCTTCAAGATTTGATTGATCAAGATTCTATCATGAAAGAATTGAAGGCCGATCCTGCGGCCCAACTCCCGAAAAGCATAGAGACCATCAAAAACCAAATCATTCGGGCAAACCGATATTTGGACAGTATTGGGCTTCACAAACTGGATAAGGAAATTCCCTTCTTTTTATTGACAGAACCCTCAGTAAATCCAGAGACATACGGTGCTGCGGCATCGCTTTGGGTTGACGGATATTGTGTTGTTCTCAATTATTCCAAAGCAAAGAAGGACGAAGCGAGCTTAGACCACACCCAAGTTACCCTTGTCCATGAATTGTTCCACGTCAGACAGCAAAATTATTACACCTATACCAAAATGGGATCGGCAGCAGCCGAAGCAACAGCCACCGTCCTGGAAAGGGATGCTGCCAAAAAGTGGTATAAAGACCTCATCATTACGGAATGTGACCCCACTTCCACGATTGCTGAAGGCAATTTGATAACCGACCGAGAGGATAAAGAAATATTCGGCTATCCTTTCAACATCTATTTTGATACTCCAAAACTTCAGAATATAAAAGAAACAAAGAATCCTCTCTATTTATTCAGCAATCAGCATCAAGAATATACTTATGGCGCTGCCATAGAAGGCATTCGGGAAGGTGTTGGGAAAGAGTCTGTGACCATGAAGCCTTTCATGGACAGCTATTCTCTTCACGGACCTCACATTTCTGCCAAGCTTGGCAAATCAGATGAATGCTCTACAGAAGGTGGATGGATAGGCTGGATAAAGTACTCCTTGGGTATTGATGGCGAGCAATTCAACAAAGGATGGAGGTATTTTGGAGAACAATACATGCCGCTTATCTTAGCAAGTCAAAAAAGCTCTGGATGTTCCGAGGAAGTGGCCACAAAAAATATACTTTTAACCCCTACCTACCCGATTGAAAAAATAGACAGGTTGTCGAAACCCCAGGACTACACGGTAAACACTTTCCATTTGGAGATAGGAGAAGGGCTCCCTTCCAGTATCGCACACATATTTGTCGTGTGCAAGCCGAAGGACAAAAAACATAAAGGTGACAATCCCTACGTGTCGTTCTACATGTCCGATTACCAGTTTAAAGAGTATATCATAAAGGCTCATTTGACCAATGTAAAACCTACTCTCTATTATGAGGGAAACCCCAAGACTGATTATAACGGAAAAGACGTTAATGGGAACTTGGTTTTGAATTATAAAAAAAACAACGGATATTATTTAGGTGTCGTCACTACGGCACAATCCAAGGGCCCCTCGTGCGATTACTACGCGGTAGCCCTATTTAAGCCTGAGGCCCCAGAAATCCGCAAAGTGAAAGACGACAAAATCACCTTTATCGTGCCCAAACCAGCCCGTGATCTGACCAAGGAAAAACTCATCACCGGCGTTGTGGTAACCTATAAGGACAAAAACGGAGAAGAATACACCCGCGAAATCGAACCCAAGAATTTCGGCAAAAAGGCAACATGGACAATACCTGGTTGCAGCAAAAAAGGTAATAGCTTCACGCTTTCACTACAATGGTACTACAAGCCCGATGAACAAACCACCTACGTGTCGCCCATAGGTGAACCTGCACAATGGAGCGCCAAAGGCGACAAGCCCGAAGAAGAAGTGGTGCAGACCAAGGAACCCGAAACCAACTACTGGAAACAAGTGAGCAGTAGGATGACGATGAAAAACACTTCCATCGATGTTGACGAAAGCAACGACGACGAGGTGAGCAGCGACTACCGCAGCATCGATCTGCAGGCAGCCAAAACGGGCCGCAGCCTCGAATTCACCGGCATGGGCGCTACCGAGGAAAAAACGAAAGAAAACGGACGCGTCTATGTGCAAGACATCTTCATCGAGGGAACACTCACCTACACGGAGCCTCCAAAGTTCTGGATTCCCACACAGCAATACAAAGCCCATTGGGAAATCGCCGATGACCCCTACCTGACGAAAGTCAGTGATCCGTTTGTGTTTGAGGCGAAAAACACCAGCTCCGACCAAGCCGCCTGCGCGCAGTCGAAAAAAGACAAGATCGACAACGGCCGCTCATCGGTAGGCAAGGTGAACTGGCTCCGCGGCAGTACCACTACCTTCGAAGCCCGTCATCCGGAAAAGAACGGCCCCAAATCGTTCACGCTGACGCAAACCTACTCCATCAAAGAACGACAAGGCTCCGACCTGATGGCCACCGTCACCTTCGTGTATAATTACGAATGGGTAGGCGAAGAGGAACCGGAACCCGAAGTGGAAGAAGAAACCGTTCCCGAAGGCGGATACTGGAAGCTTGTGAGAACTAAAGTGGATGACAGTAATGCATCAGGAAAAACCAGTGATCCAAGCCTTCAGGAAGGAGGTAATATCAAAGGGGAAAAAGGTACATACACAGCTCATGGCGAACGAATTGATAAGGATCATCCTTTCTCATACGATCGAGTAATCCGTTTCGAGAAGCCCAAAAACATTTATCTGCCCGGAGAAAAAATTGAACTGGAGATTACCAACGAAGCGTTTACGGTCAGAGGCAATGGTACCCCAGATAAATTCCCGTATGGAAAAATATTGATTTATAACCAGTCGCGTGCAGCACAAATAGGTAGGCATTTTTACGATGAAAACCCACGTTATGAAACAGGTGTTATTGTCTGGAAATACGGCAATGCTGAAGCCCCACAACCAGGATATGAGACAAAAACAGGAGACCCGGGGTTCTATATCCAAGAAGAAGTGGAAAGCCAATACTGCACAAAGAAAACCATCTATTACTACGAATGGGTGGAAGACGGCAAAACAGCAGAGTCAGTCAAGGATGAACCCTCCCAAGAGGATCAGGAGAATTTCCTCGATATCACAGAAATCCAATTCTATTGCCACACAAATGAACCTTACGGAAAAGGGGTGGTTTATACAACCTACGACCATCAAGGTGTATCGTACAAATTCAAAAAAACTGGTTCAAGTAGCACCTTCAACGGACGTCATTATGATTCCGAAGATGTTTTTACTACTACTAGGAGCGGAGACTATCAGATTGTCACAGCGAAGTTCCGTCAAAACAAATTTGATGGGTCGAAAGCAAATGTAGACGGTTATAGAAGTGGAGGGGACAAAACGTGTGTAGATGAAGAATTTACACTGACGCTCAAAATTGCTAAAGATCGTAGTGTTGAGGGAACTTTCAGTGGAACCCGCAAGACGCTTGCAGGCGCAGGCAGCTGGCCCGAAGTGGCCAGTACTTGTAACATGTCTATATCGGGATCTTTCGGTCCTGAGAAGATAAAAGATAATGACTATTCTCATGATTTCACCACCATCAACAGCTTCTCCTATTCTGTTGGTGGTTTCCAAGCCTATTTTAAGAGAGCTGATGGCACGATGCCAACAAATGTCGATAACACCCGAGAATTCAAATTCTCCACTACCTCGACAAACGCCAGAATTTGTCTTTCAATATTTGGTACCAAGTAACATGTTTCACCAAACAAAACTTCAGATGAACAAACTCAAAATATCCATTATGCTGCCGATCATCGGTCTTTGCTTGCTCACGGCTTGTGGCCTTTGGCATCCCAAGCCGCCTGTCGATAACGACCCCTGGCTCACGCCTGACGAGGCCTATGAGGACGAAACCGCCCGCACGGGCATGGACGGCGGCGCCTTCGTGACAAGAGGCCTCAAAATCCGAAATCCAGACAGCCTTGCCGCCTTGGAAGGTTACACACCCAATACCTACGTCCTTTCCAACGGCGGTTTCGACACGCTTCCCGACGGACACATTGTTTATCGTCGCTACGACGACGGCATGCTGCGCTGCCGCGTCTGGGTCTTGGGTCCCCGTCCCGAATACAAGCTCTTTTATTTCGACGAACAAGGCTTCCTCGCCCCAGACACCATCGCCTTCGACGGCTACAGCACCGCTGCCGACGGCTCGTGGGACGAAACCAAGCCCCGCGTCAAAAGAAATTAATATTTTGCCAAAAAAACGTATCTTTGTCGAAAAATTACAAACAGGATATACCATGAAACTGAATCTCAAAAAATGTCTTTTAACGGCGCTGATGCTTTGCTGTGCCCTCCAAGTGGCTTGGGCCGATGGTTGGAAACTCACAGGAACCAAGGTGAACGGCACCGGTGGACGCTGGGAAAACGGCCAAAAAGTCCGTATCGACTGTTCCTATAAAAAAGGTGTGTTCCAATACGAACGCAAAGTCACCAACGGCACCCAAATGGATATCTACTCCTCAAAGGCCACGTTCAACGAGCCTCAAAAGAGCTATGCCCCTGGTGAGGATATCTCGGTGCGTATCGTTTTTTCCGAAAAAGGACCACGGCTCAACTATTCACCATACGCCAAAGTGACGGTGAATGGCTATCCGGCGACTGATGCTGCCGGACGCAACCAAGTAACCCCACCTGAGACTGCGACCCTGATGTCGAAGACCCCATCAAGCGGTGCGGAAATGACGATCGTGTACACTTGCAACGGCATGGAAGCCATTTATACCTACGCATGGGACGGTGAAATGGTGGCCTCTGCTTCCAACACTGCTTCCAATGATGCTCAAGACATCGAATCCACCGAAACAACCCCATTGGAAGAGGTATCAACTTGGGAAGAAGAAAGTGTAGCGACGGAATCTAACGAAGCATGGGAGACGTTTGAAGACACTGGTTTTGAAGACATTGATGAAGTATCTGCCGAAGATACAGAAGATACTGAAGCTTCCGAAGCAGCCAATGAAATCTTTGAAGATCATGAAAACTCATACGATAATACCATAGACGAAGAAGAAGAGGAAGAAGAGGAAGCGGACTATGAGGAGTGGGTTGATAATGATGAAAAGAGTCCGGTGGTCAAATACATTATCGTCATCGGCATAGCAGCCATTCTTATTGCGCTGATACTCTTTGTATTCAATAAGAAAAACAAAAAAACCGTAAACAAAGAAATATTCATAGATGAGGAGGAGGAACCCGTTATGGAAACACCGAAACAACATGTATGCCCCAATTGTGGCGCATCAATCACTGAAGGCAGCCGCTTCTGCGAAGAATGTGGCACTCCGCTTCAGGGACCTAAATCCACTATTACTTATGGTCTCACCATTTTGATGCTGGTGGCACTGCTGCAAGGCTGCGGCCTGATTAAAAATACCGAGTCACCAAACCGTTCCGTTTCCACCGTTTCCGTGTTGAAAAACACCAACACGAAAGGCGTAAAGACCTACACGCTTTCCAATGTGGACAGCAAGACGCTATCGAAGGAGGATACCAAGCAACTTGATGCCTTGGCTAAAGAAATCAAGGGAATTGGCTCCTGTCAAGTGACTGTGATCGGCCATGCCGACAATACCGGCACCTCCGAGGTAAACGAGGCTGTAGCGGTCCATCGTGCCCGAATGGTAGCGGATTACTTGAAAAAGAAAGGCGTTAACAACATCACCACCAGCGGAGAATCCTACAACCATCCCGTGGCCGGCAACGACACGGCCTCTGGCCGCGCCAAAAACCGCCGCGTGGAGATTTACGTATCCACCGTCGGAAGGTATAATCCTTACAGGTAAGACCTCCAAGTAGGTTTATTCAGAATCACTTTTTTATTCGGGAGAAATAAAACTTTAAGAATCATTTTATTATATTTGTCCCGTAAAAAGGGATCTATTTCTTTGTTAAAAGACAAATTTTATATATTTATGAATAAAAAGTTTTTACTATCCTTTTTGCTTGTCCTGTTTCTCGTCCCTCTGGGTTTACAAGCCCAGAACATCATGGTTACGGGTAAAGTAATCTCAAGCGATGACGGTTTGGGGCTTCCCGGTGTCAACATCACCGTAAAAGGCGTCAGTGGCGGTACCGTCACCGACATTGACGGTAACTACAGCATCAGCGTCAATCCCAAAGGAACCCTGGTATTCGGCTTTGTGGGCTTTACCCCCCAAGAGATCCCAGTGAACGGCCGCAACAAGATCAACGTCACCCTCGAGCAGGATGCCCAGATGTTGGATGACGTGGTGGTGACCGCCTTGGGCATCAAACGTCAAAAACGTGAACTGGGCTATGCCACCGAAGAAATCGGAGGCGACCTGATTGCACGATCGGGTTCGAATAGCGTGATCAGTGCCCTTAGCGGCCGTTCGGCGGGTGTGCAGATCATCAATCCCACTGGCGTCGATGGCGGCTCCTCGCGTATCGTCATCCGTGGTAACAACAGCATTTTTGGCGAAAACCAACCGTTGATTGTAGTGGACGGAGTGCCGATGAGCAATGAAGGAGGCGTCACCGAATGGAGTGGCGGACGCGACTGGGGTACCGCCCTCAACAACATCAACCAAGAGGACATCGAGAACATTGACATTCTGAAGGGCCCTACCGCGGCGGCTCTTTACGGTTCTCGAGGCGGCAATGGCGTGCTGCTCATCACCACCAAGAAAGGTAGCAAACAGCGTGGTTTGGGCATCTCCTACTCCTTCGGCTATAAGATCACACAGCCTTATCTTTACCGTTCGGTCCAGAACAAATACGGTGCCGGAGGCCCCATCACCTTCCATACGCCAACCCTCACCCCCATTGACGGAATGTACGACGAGAACGGCAACCAAGTGTACGAATATCCGGGCATCTACAGCGTGGACAACGGACCGGCGGGCGAACCCACCAACACCACCTTCGGTTACTATGGCGCCGCCCAAAGCTGGGGTCCTGCCATGAACGGCGAAAGCGTGCTTTGGTGGGATGGCGTAGTGCGCGACTATTCGCCACAGCCCGACAACCTCAGCATGCTCTACAAATACGGCCACACCATGAACAACAACATCTCGTTGCAAAACGCAGGTGACTTCGGAAGCATCCGCGTGTCGTTCACCGACTCGAGAACCGATGCCATCATCGACAATTGCAACCTGCGCCAGACCACGGTTAATGTGGGATCGTTGCTCAACGTGTCCGACAAGATCAAAGTAGACGTAGCTTTCACTTATTTGGATTATTTCCGTTTGAATTCTCCTGAAATCGGTGAGTCGCAAAGCAACTTCAACAAAGGCTTGCTTTACAGCTGGCCACGGAGCTGGAAAGGCATTGAATCCACCTCTTACGAGAACCCCGACGGCACCATGAACCACTTTGACGGTTATCCCTACCAATACATCAGCAGCAGCCTGTTCTGGTCGTTCTACAATAACAACACGACCCTTGACCGTGACAAGATGTTCGGATCGGTACGCCTGTTTTACGACATCACCCCTTGGCTCACCGCCTCTGCCAAAGTGGCTTTGGATTGGACTGCCGACAGCTACACCACCAAAAACAAACCCAAGGAAGCCAACGGTATGACGGGTGGTTACTACTCCAAGAGTAAATCCACCAGCCTTACCCGCGACATGGACTTTTTGATTACGGCACACAAGGAAAAGATGTTCGGATCGAAGTTCAACGGACGCATCTCTTTCGGCGGTGAACAATACTACGGCTACCGCGAGGGCTTGAACACCACCTCCGGCACCTGGGCTTACGCCAACCTTTACACCATCTACAACTACTCGTCGGCTACGGAAATCAATTTCGGCGAGTCGAAATGGGAAAAACAAGTGAATTCACTCTACGCTTTCCTCAACTTGAGCTATAGCGACTGGCTGTTTTTGGATGTGACGGGCCGCAACGACTGGTCATCCACCTTGCCGATCACCAACAACAGCTACTTCTATCCTTCCGCCACCTTGAGCTTCGTGCCCACTTCGGCCTTCAAGGATTGGAACTGGGGCATTGTCAACTTCTTGAAGTTAAGAGGCTCTTGGGCTCAGACTGCCAGTGACACCGATCCCTACCAACTCAATTATACCTTCTCCACAGGTTCTTTCGGACACCAATTGTCGTCATCGCTTCCTACCACGGTGCCGCCTTTGGAGCTGAAACCCCAACGCCAGCGTGCCTTTGAGGTCGGTTTCGACTTGGGTTTGGGTGCCCGTTTCAACTTGGATTTCACCTATTACGACATCTATTCGTGGGATCAGATCCTGTCGTCACCCGTGGCACCGTCTTCCGGAGCCTCCAACGTGACCATCAACACGGGTGTAGTGACCAACAAAGGTATCGAGGCCATCATGACCTACGACATTACCAGTGGCAAGGACTATGGCGTACAGGTGGGTTTGAACCTGGCTCGAAACAAGAACAAGATTGTGGACCTGTCGGGTTCCAACATGTATATGCTCTCCGAGATTTGGGGCTCCAACGGTCCTGCCATTGCGGTGGAAGAAGGCGACGAATACGGCACTATTTACGGTTGGGATTACGTGTATGAATACACCTTGTCCGACGGCACGGTTGTGGGTCCTTTCTACGATGCCAATGGCAACCCGATGCCTTTGATCAATGAAACCGGCACGGAATACCTGAAGACCGCCAACCGTGTGCCTGTGGGCAACTGCGCACCTGTGGTTACCGGAGGCATCAACCTGAGGGCTTCCTACAAGAACTGGTCGCTTTACGCTTTGGTCGATGCCAAGTTGGGCGGTCAGATCTACTGCGCTTCCTACGTGGTAGGCATGCAAACCGGACAGAGTCCCGCAACGCTCTATGAACGCGAAGGCAACGGCCTGCCCTATTACGAAAACGGCGAGTTCCTTGGCAACTATGGTGTCATTTTGCCTGGCTATTGCATCAATACCGAGACTGGCGAAACCCACCAAAACGAAAATATAGTGCATTACCTTTATAAATACATGCCTAACTACGGTGGCTGGGGCAACATCCTCACCACTCCTGGCATTGTCAACAACACTTGGATCAAGATGCGTGAAATCTCTTTGACCTATGACTTTCCGCGCAAGTTGCTTGACAAGCAAAAATTTTTCAAGCAGATCTCCCTCTCGCTGGTGGGTCGCGACCTGTTCTACTTCTACAAGACCCTGCCCGACAACATCAACCCGGAGGGAACCCTGGGATCGGGCAACGCCCAAGGATTGGAATATGCCTCCTATCCAGGCACACGGTCATTCCTGTTTTCTTTAAAGGTTAACCTATAATGTTTAGAGCTATGAGAAAGAGTACTATATGGATGGCTTCGGCACTCCTCCTTGCGATGACAACCGCACTGTCGTTGACCTCATGCACCAAGAGTTTCGAGGAGATGAACCAAAACCCGTTCATGCCGACGGGAACAACCAACGAAGCGTTGTTTAACGGCGTGGTGAAAGCGATGCAGCAGAACATGAATGAACAGTTTTATCTGCAAAACGAGATCTGGTATCCCGAAACGGAACTCGGCGCCTTGATTTCCGATGCTTGGGGCAACTCACAGATTGGCACGGCATCGGTATGGTCCGATTATTATTTCATGCTGACCAATATCCGGGAATTGGAACGTCGTTTCACAGAATATGGCCTGGAACAGGAAGATGCGGCCATTTGCGACAAGGTTCGTGCCCAGTTGAATATCCTGAAAGCCTATCAAACCTTTAAAGTATCGGATATCTTTGGTGACATTCCTTATTCCCAGGCGAGTATGATTTGGCAAGAAGGCTCCTCCCAAGAAACCATGAAACCCGAATGGGATACCCAGGAAAGTATCTACAAATCCTTGTTGGAGGATTTAGTGTGGTCGCGTGATGTCTTACACGCCGATTCCTTGACCACTCCGTCGGGCAACGAGTATTACAAGCTGCCTTATGATGTGTTGCTCAGCAACAACTACACCCTTTGGGCCGAGTTTGCCAACTCCTTGATCCTGCGTCACGCCTTACGCATGTACGACAAGGATCCGGAGTACGCCACGCCTATCCTGGTGGATGCCTACAACTTCATTTATACCGTGATGAGTTCTTCCGGCGGCATGGCTTTAGGTGGTGGCATCTGCCTGTGGCCCAGCTCGCTGGGAACCAATTGGGATAACAACTGGTCGTTCCGCGAACACAAAAACCTACGCATGGGTGAAACCGTATGGAGTTGCCTCTCTTCCACCAACGACATGGATGGAAGCGGCATTTTCGACTACCGGACTTTCCTGTTCTTCGACACCAACCATAAGACCGACAGTTTCCCCGAGGGTGCTTGGAGAGCCTATCCCCAGATACGAACCGCCGAAACGCCCGTTGAAGGCGGCTCACCTTACGCCCAATCACGCGATGGCAACTACACCTTCAAAGGACCTTCGTGCCTGTTCTCACCTTTCAACTATTACCTGACCCGAGATGAGAAATACGTCCCGCAGATCTTCGTCACCTACGCCGATGTGCTGTTCATGAAAGCCGAGATTGAAGTGCGAAACATCGGAGGCATCACTCCGCCTTTGAATGCTGACGAATCCATCCGTCAAGGAGTCTACCAGTCGTTCCTTTTCTGGACTCACATGCCAGGAAACACCAGCCGTTGGACCTATTTCTATCCTCAGTATCTCGAATATACAGGCACGTTGGATATTTGGTCGTATTGCAACAACATGGCGGCCAACGTGATGAATTACGCAGTTTGGATGAATCCTGACTATGACGGCAGTCAGGAATTTTACCTGAAGATGATCTATCAGCAACGTTGGTTGAATCTCTTCCGTCAGCCTTGGGAGGCCTGGGCTCTGGCTCGTCGCACCAAGTTGACGCCTACCACCACCAACCACACCAAGTTGACTTCCTACAGGATGGAGTACCCCCAAACCGAAATCGAATACAATTATGATAACTACGTCACACAGTTGGCCAGAATGTCGCATGGCGACACAAGGCAGACTCCTGTGTGGTGGATGACCAATTATTAAAGAAGACAGAAGATAGAAGACAGCATATGAGAAGGATTACCTTATTTCTATTAGGCTTGATGGTTTCCTTGGGTGCGACCGCCCAAGTGGAATACCTTTATGATTTCAATCAGTTGACGACGGGTTCACAAAACCTCAACGGTCAGGATGGTTGGATGACCCATTACCAAACCGCAGCCTCGTCGCAAGACTTTGATGTGGATTATGTGAATGGTTCCAACATGTCGCCTGACGAGAGCATCGCCGTATGGTATCCCTATGGAGGCTCCGGGGTAGGTCGCACGGCTACCCGCAAGGCTTCGGCCAACTTCAATTTCAGCTTCCAGCAAGGCGGCATCATGGATCTCGAAATGGACATGCTCCGTACCTGGTGGGGTAACTTTTTCGGCGTTGGCTTCGACGGCAATGGCGACGGGCACATCCTCCCCGGCATGAACGATGAGGATGGCGGCGTGTATCTGTCATGCAAAGGCCAAGGCGACAGCGGCCATGCCAAATTGTATCTGCCCAACGGCACCTCGGTGGAGTTTGCCTTCGACGAGGGCGGATGGAACCGTTACAAGATGTCGTTCGACTTCACGGCTTTCAATGGCGAAGGTTCGGTGACCGTGTTTGTCAAGCCCGGCTGTACCGGCGAGTGGATTCAGCAGGCTGCGGCCACCAATGTCAACTTGCATCTTACCCCAGGTTCGGGCGACAAGAACGACTATCAAGTGTGGGATGGACTCTTCTTCCATTCCCAAGGCGGTACGGGCGGTTTCGACAACCTGTTGGTACGCCAGCAACCTGATGGCAATGCCCAGCTCATTGAGATGGCCGACATCCCCAACCAATTGGTGTTCAACGATCCCATCACCTTGCAGGCTACCGCTTCGTCAGGACTGCCTGTCACCTTTGAGATGATCGAGGGTCCTGCCACCATCAGCGGAAACACTTTAACCCTGACTGGTGAAGAAGGCACGGTGAGATTCAAAGCCTCCCAAGCAGGCAATGCCACTTGGCTTCCCGCTCCAGACGTAGTGAAGACTTTCGAGGTGGTTGATCCCAATGCCTATGATCCTGAAGTGACCATCCGCCGTCCCTACGATGGCACCAAGGTCTATCTGGAGGAGATTCATCCAGTGATGATCGTTGTTTCCGCCTACATTGAACATCCCGAGGTCATTAAGTTTACGGACATCATTGCGAATGTTAACGGTGTGGATATCCCATTGAAAACCGACTATCCCGACGATCCTGACAACGGTTATTATTACGGTTTCTTTACCCCCTCGGGCTTTACCAACCACAACCTGACCGTCAGCGTTACCCAAAGCGGCGGCAAAGTCACGACTCGCACTGCCAACTTCGAGGTGACCAACCAAGTGGACAACCAACTGGAGGTGGTGGCCATGCATGGCGACTTGATTTGTACTCCGAGCCAGCATAGCGATCACGGCGAATATATCTTCCCCTCCCATGTAGGCGTATTCAACCATATCATGGCCCATTTTGACTACAACTGCATCAATAACCATTGTGACACTTACGACCGTGTGGGTGGCGTAAAAGTCCGCAACTATCGTGGCGAGTGGGTGGAACTGTTCCGTTACCTTACGCCTTTCGGCGTGCAGTGCGACGACGATGTGGAAGTGAGCGATTACACCTCGTTGCTGCAAGGTCTGGTGGAAATGGAGCTTTACATGGAACTTTGGAACGGTAGCGGAACCAATCCCAACCTGATTTTCACCTTCACCAAAGGAACACCGGATTACCTTTATGTCGATGTAAACGAGATTTGGTTCGGCACCTTCAGTTTCGGCGACTATGCCAACCAGCAGCCCGTGCCCACGGTGGATTATCACTACAGTTCACAAGCCGTGGCAGCCAAGTTGAAAATCACCACCACGGGACACAACTGGAGCAGCGGCACCAACAACAGCTACAACACCGGCAATGCCGCTGAGTTCCTTGAGGCCACGCATCATGTCTTTGTCAACGGACAAAACAGATTTGAACAACACTTATGGCGCGCCTGTAGCCCCAATCCGGCAGGCTGCCAGCCCCAAAACGGCACCTGGACCTACCATCGTAGCGGCTGGTGCCCTGGATCCATTGGCATGGTATGGGATTTCGACCTTACGGAATATCTCAACGCTGGCCATTCGGAACTCTTCTATGAGTTCGATCCAAGCTATATAGACCAATGTCATCCCAACTATCCCGATTGTGTTGACGGTGTGACCTGCACGGAATGTGCCGCTCCAGACAACCCCATCCTGAAAGTGGCTGGCAAGGTGATCTCCTACAGCAACGACGAAAATGTGCTGACCGAGGTACAGGCTTTCAAGCCAGAACAGCCTTTCGAAGCACAGCTTTACCCCAATCCCGCTGTCAACCAACTGACCGTCACTACTGATTACGAGAAAGGCGCTGTCAGTGTCTTGGTGCTCAACATGCAAGGCCAGGAGGTGATGTATTTCACCGTGGAAGGCAAACGCACTGTTGACATCAGTTCGCTCTCTCCAGGTATTTATGTTGTGAAGATGCTCGGTGGCGGAATGATAACTAAAAAATTGATTATCAAATAATTAAAATATAAATCTATGAAAAAGCTATCTCTTATTCTCGTTTTGTTGGCTTTTGCCTTTGGAGCACAAGCCCAAGTTGAAAAAGTATTTGACTTCAACAATTATCAAGTTGGAAGTGGCCAACCTTATCCTCCGTTGAACGGACAAGACGGTTGGTACGTCAGGGCACACAGCGCCGGCAACGGTGGCAGCAACATGGGACCCATGTATACGGATTACATGGGTCATTACTGGGGCGATACGCCTGTAACACCAACTGCCGACGAAACGTTAGGTGTATTCTCGCATGCCTCGGGTACGGGCTTTGGCGACATTGCCACGCACGACATCAGTCAATACGGTTTCAACTTTTCCAATGGAGGCATTATTGAAATTGAATGTGACATGTTGCGCCAATGGTGGGGTACATTGTTTGGTATCGGCTACGATGGCAATGGCGATGGCTCGGTGCTGCCTCCTATCCGCAAGGCACCCAATCACCCTGCCGTCTATGAACCCATCACTCCTGATCCCAATAGCACTTCACCAGATGGTGGTGTGTACATGATGCTCACAGGAAGTAATACCGAAATCGATTTTATGAACGGCGTAGTGTTGCCTAGCAACAATATGGCTTGCGATTACGACATTCCTATTGGAGGTACGGTTTGGGGCCGTTGGAAAATCTCTATCGACCTTGATGCCAACAATGGTGCTGGAGCTGTCACGCTCTATGAGATGTATGAAAATATCCCCAACGGTGAATGGGAATCTGTGCCTGAATGTCAGGGCATCAATGCAGGATTGACCCCCGGCAGTGGAGATAAAAACGACCCTGCCACTTGGGACAAGATTTTCATGCTCAACAGTGGTTGGTGCGGATTCGACAATTTCGTCATCCGTTATATTCCCGGCGGTTTGGCCGCACAGTTCCTTAGTTTCACCGAAATCCCCGACCAGTTGGTCTATAACGAACCCATTACGCTGCAAGCCACAGCAACTTCCGGACTCCCTGTGAACTTTGAACTCATCCAAGGTCCCGCTACTTTGGACGGCAATATCCTTACCCTTACCGGCCAGGAAGGAACCGTAAAGGTTCGTGCCACACAGCCCGGTGACGGCACTAACTGGCAACCCGCTCCAGCGGTAACCCGTACGTTCACGGTGGTGGATCCTGAGAACTACACTCCTGAAATCACCATCCGTCGTCCTTACGAAGGCACCAAAGTGTATTTGCCCAATTTCGAGAATCCTGTGATGGTGGTGTTGAGCGCTTACATCGATCACGGCAATGTCCTGAAATTTGAAGAAGTGAAATGCGAAGTCGACGGACAGGAACTCTTCTTGAAGACTGATTATCCCAACGATCCTGAAAACGGCTATTGGTATACTACCTGGACACCTTCAGGCGCTGGCACTTACAATATGACTGTCAGCATCACCCAAACCGGCGGCAAGGTTACCTCAGCTTCAAACACTTTTGAGGTTACCACCAACTACAACGACATCACGGTCTCCGCGCTCAACGGCGAGGTGGTGGTGACGACCCAAGAGTTTACAGACTACGGTGAATTCCCCTTCCCAACCCATGTCAACGCTTTCAACCACATCAACCTGCATTATCTGCACAACTGCGTGAACGGCCATTGCAACACTTACGACCACGTGAGTTATCTTCGCGTGAAGAACTACCGTGGTGAATGGGTGGAACTCTGCCGTTACATCACTCCGTTTGGAGTGCAATGCATCGACGATCTGGATGTAACGGATTTCACCACCGTGCTGCAAGGACTCGTAGAGTTTGAATTTTATAGTGAACAGTATGAAACCGGTGAAGGCTACAACCCCACCGCCATCTTTGAATATACCAAGGGTACCCCTGAATATCCCTACGTGGACTTGCAAGAACTGTGGTATGGCATCTATTCCTTTGGCGATTACGAGAATTTATGCCCCATTCCAACCCGTTCGATTCTATTTGAACCTTGCGTTGAAAAGGCCAAACTGCAAATCACCACTTCGGGCCACAACTGGAGCGATACCGGTAACGGAGCTTACAACACAGGAAATGCCGCAGAGTTCTATCATGCCCAACACAACATCAAGTGCAATAATGCCGTCATCGCAACACAAGACCTTTGGGAGGCTTGTTCCCCAAATCCTGCTGGCTGTCAGCCTCAAAACGGTACCTGGACCTACAGCCGTGCCGGTTGGTGCCCCGGCAGCATGTCGATGGTATGGGACTATAGTCTCGACAATTATTTGGCCTCCGGCAACGTCAATGTGCTCTATGAGTTCGACCCGACCTACGTTGACCAATGTCACCCCAACTACCCTGACTGCGTGAGTGGACAGAACAGCTGCCCGAACTGCGACAACTCCAGCAATCCTATCTTAAGGGTATCCGGAAAGTTGGTGACCTACAGCCACAACACTGAAATCATCACGGATGTTCCTGAATTGATCGATGCTGACGATGATTCATTCCAAGTAACCCTTTCACCCAACCCCGTAAAGGACCGCTTGACCATCACCACCGACTACACCAAAGGCCGTACCGGTGTCCACATCATTAATGCACAAGGCGTGATTGTCAGGAATTTCAACATGGTAGGTTCAACCACGGTTGATATGAGCGATTTGCCGGCTGGCATTTATGCGGTTCAGGTCCTTGGAGGCAAAATGGTCACCAAGAAAGTGATTGTTCAATAACTTTGAACAACCCCTCACCTTCAAGGTTGCGGGCAATGATCATGCCGTCCTTAATCAAGGCATTTTGCGGAATGAACGCAATGCTATACAAGGCGCCGGCGGCGTTGTTCCAACCTTGAAGGTCGGAGACCTGGGTCCAAGTCAAACCGTCTTTTTCAACGGCGGCAAGCCAGGCTTCCCTATTGGTGTCAAACGAAACGCCAAGCACATCGAAACCTTGGTCGTGATACTTTTGATAAGCCGCCACGACATCGGGGTTGGCTTTGCGGCAATCAGGGCACCAGGAAGCCCAAAAATCCACCAACAGCAGCTTACCTTCGGCAAATTGCGACAACGTCACAGGGTTGCCTTCAGGATCGTTTTGGGTGAAATCGATGATGGGTTGGCCCGCTTGCACACGCTCCAGTTTTTCCACATATTCTTCAGCCATTGTCAAAGTGCTTGAAGTGAGAGTGCTATCGGCATGATGAATGTTGTCGATCATGGTGCGCAGCTCGCAGGGACCGAAAGCCCATTTATAGCGATACATCACGTAATGCGCCACAGGGTCGGTGGGGTTGTCCCAAACATAGTCGAAACAATGCATTTTAAGGATTTCCTCGGCATCGGCTTGAGCGGTACCTTCGGCTTCAAGCTTGGCTTCAAGTTCGTTATAGCTCTTGTTGAAAGCATCCAGACGGGCTTGACTTTCGGAGCCTTTTACCAGGATGGCATTGGGGTTCTGGGCATCACCTTCGAGGGTCATGTCCTGATGGTCGGTGAAGAACGTGAACGGACGGCGCCAGCCTTTCAGCATGATGGCATACATCTCGTTGTCATCACACACGGGCGTGCTGAACACGGCATCCCAATTATTAATCACTGCTGAATCAAGCGTTTGGCCCGCTTTTTGTAAATAAACCGTTTGTCCGTCGGCATTGGCCAGGTTCACGTTGATGTTGAAAGTTTGCTGTTGGTTACATGAGGCCAGCGTCAAAAGTGCCGCCACAAAAAGTAAAACTTGTTTTTTCATCATGTTCGATAATAATCTGTGCAAAGATAAACTTTTTTTGTAAGTTTGCATTTTGAAACCAATATTAGCAGTTGCGCCCGACACGTATTTAGGGATACTATTATGAAGAAAATCTTGACATTAGCTATCGTCACCTTCCTGTTGGGTGGATTCTGCTTCAACGCCAACGCTCAAGAAAGAAAGGACAAAACTTCTGTGAAGAAAGAAGCCACCACGGCCAAGAAGGCTATTAAGACCAATGAAGGTTCGGACAAACTGATCAAAGAGTACGAAGTGGCTGTTGATCAATGCGTTGAGTGCTATTTGGCAAAGCAAAAAGGCAATCAAACTACCAAGGAGGGCAATTTTGACAAACTCTTAGCCAAGGCTGAAGACCTCAAAGGCAAGATTGAAAAGACCAAAGATGCATTAACCAAAGAACAAGTTGATCGATTCAACAAGGCTAACAAAAAGCTGTCAGTAGTTTATACGAAAGGATAATATGGACGTTCCCTTAGACGACGTGAACTCGCAGTTCACATTTACCTACGACGACATCAAAGGCACCGTACACGTCGTAGATCACCTCACTGGTGAAGAATACGACTTATTGAAAGAAGATACGGGCTGGTTCGACGCAGAATTCAAGTTTGACGTTTAAGCAACGGAGAACTGGAAACAAAAAACGGAGAGTGAAGTTTTCACTCTCCGTTTTTCTTTGAGATGAATCTGTTTATCTTACCACCAACTTCTTGGTTTCAACAGCACCGTTCTGGTTGGTGATATTCACCAGATACATGCCCTTGTTCCAATCATTGGCGTTAATGTTGATCATCTGACCTTGCCCAGCATAGATCCTCTGGCCCACCAGGTTATAAACCTCCACCTTGGCCACGTTAGCGCCTTCCACGGTGAAGTTGCCATTGGTCGGGTTGGGATAAAGCTTGGTTTCAGAAGAAATCTCGGTAACGCTCACAAAAACGTCTTCATCAATCGTAACCATGTACTCCAACTGTTTGTCGCTCGATTCCACGAACACAAAAGTGGTAATGGTGCCCTTACCGGCTTGGGAGTTAGGATTCAGGGTGAAATGGAAGGTTTCTTCAGCACTTAAGGAATAAGGCAGTTCATGTTCCGGATTGATCACCAGATAAGCCTCTCCCAAAGGATTTTCAACCTCATAGATATTGGTAATCTCAATGGGAGCCAAAGAACCGTAGTTGCCATTGGTGAAAGATGCTTCAGCTTCAAGATGGTCTTCATTCAGCTCAAGTTCCAATGATCCATTGATAAACAGACCCATATCCGTGAGCCCTTGTTCACCAACGGTAAAATGGTGAGGATCCAACTCGGCGAAGACCGGCTGGGTGTAACGGTGACCTGACTCGTCAGCACCGAACACATAGTAATCGATTTCATCACCACCTTGGAAACCTGTGATATGGCCGACATATTCATCGGGTTCACCGGTAGCCGTCATGTGAGCCACTTGATATTCGCCACCGTTGATGCTATAATAAACAAGGAGTGAATCCTGCTTCAGATCCATGCCGCTATAAGCGATGAACTTGGAGACCACGGGATATTCTTCTTGCCATTCCAGCTCGCCATGCAGCACCTCGCGATGATCCACGAAGAGCATGTTGAAATCCATCACGCCACGGGTGCGGCAGTGCAGGGCGTCGGTGTTTTCCCAACTGGTGTAATAGTCGTTGTTGTATACCGGAACAATGTCGTAGCCTGGCATGGCTGTTTGATACACCTCGATGGCACCTTGGTTGTAGGAAGCATTATCGCCCATGGGAACATACACTGACTTGTTCAGAATCAAGCTATTGGTATAAGGAGCGAGGGTATAGCCTCCGGGTTCAGGAACACGGTAAACGTGATAAGGATAGCCCCAGCAGCAGTTAGTGGTGGCAAAATATTCAGCAACTTGTTCATACAAAGCGTATTGCGAGTTGCTTTGTGGCAGTTGTGCAATCAAAATCTTGTCAGGAGCGAGGTACTTGCCCCAGCAATCCACGTGAGCGATATAGTCGCCTTGCGGGTCGATGGTGACATGATAGGGATCGATGCCAAGGTAGTCGCGCATCTTGTTGCGGACATTGGTCTCGTTATAGCTGTTTTCCTGGAACACCAATTCATCGCTGACACCGTGGCCGCGGCCGTCTTCCATCATGTTGCCGCCTGTGTGGGTGAGGTTCATGCCGTACATCGGGATGTTCCAGAAGTTGGCAAACACTTGCGACATGTTGTCGTCATTCGGGCGGTTGCGGTTGTATTTGTTGTCAACGATGGCAGGATTGCGATCCTCGAAGATGTACCATGGGCCGTAGTCGCGAATCCAGTAAGAATCCGATGGGGCGTTCACAAAAGTGACATTGTTCATGTTGACACCAGCGTTTTGGAAACTGCTTTGTGCGCTGCTTTGGCTTGACGATGAAACCACGCAATAAACATGGCAATTGTTCGAAAGCTGTGCCACCAAACTAGTAGGAATTCCCAGAGGGTAACGGATCATCACGCCTTGCATCGGCTCAAACTCGCCCACGAAACGCGGTGTACCGGTCGGTGGATCCGTCTCAGAGAAGTTCTCATTGCGGACTGGGGAGTTCATTTCTTCCTCGGAGAGGTAGTGCCAGCGTTTCCAATCTGGAGTTCTTTCCTGTGCCTGAACAGCTGTAACAGCCATCATAGCAACCAAAGTGAAAATAGTAACAAATCTTTTCATGATATAAGGTGTTGAATTGCTATCAAAGAAGCGGCAAAAATAATAATTTTTTATTTTTGTGGCTGATAATCTTTAATGTAATGAAAGCGTCCGTATCCTACAAAGAACTCCAAAAACTGGTCACTGATCAAACCCATCAACCCATCGGTTTTGAATTTGTCAACCCCAAAACCGTCAAAGTACTCTATGAGTTGAATCTCGGCATCATGAAAAAGAAAATCGGTGTAGACCTCAAGGTTTTGGATATTGTCGGCAGCGATTTACGAGTCCAGTATTCAGCGGGTTTCGGCATGGATGGCATGGTAAGCATGGCACTGAACCTGGTTCGCGACAGGATTCCTGCAGGTTTACTGGAAGAGCAACCCAATCACGTGTTGTTGCTTCACCTGGATAAGATTGACAAGATCAAGCCCGTGTTTGAGCGCATCGAAGTCAAGGACATCAACATGTTGGCGGAAGCCTTGGAGTTGGTGGGGGATTTCAAGTAAATTGAAGTTCTGGATTGAATCGCCTTTCAACATCATCATTAGTATAAAAATTCCTTCCTCTATAAAGGCATAGGGAAGATATCTGGTGCCTCCCCATCTTGATGTGAAATTTTTGCACATCAAGTTATCAAACTTTTCTCTCGTTAGTTGGAATCTTGCTTCTGGGTCAAATCGATCAATGTTGTTATTGACTTGACTGTTAAAGTATCTTGTCTCATACCCATATATTTCCGCCAAGTCGGCATCCAGCATCACCTGAACGCCCCTGATAATATAGATTTTCGACATCATTTTGGTAGTAATGTTACAGACTAGGCTTTTATTTCTCGTTGTTTTTGTATATCTTTGCGGTTGTTAAACAAAAGATATTTATGACATAGAGAAGGTATAACTTACATATTAACAATATAGCGTTTGCTATCGTTCGGATTTGTCAGAAATGTGAGAAGTTTCTAAAATAATACACCGAAAGATGTTAGCGGACGCCACGCATAAGCGTGGGTCTGACTTCGGTGTATGGGCATTTCTCACAGCCTCTGACAGAAAGTTAAGATTCACGCTTTCTTATTGCCATTTTCTAATATTAGTTAATTAAATAAAACTGAAGAGCCAACAGAATAAAACGAGCAGTTATTCTATGACTACAAAAATGAAAGTAACCATCAAAAGAGACTTCGATGGGAAAGTTAGTAATATCATATGCCATCGTCTGAATGAATTGTGTGAACAAAAATGGACAAAAGCCGAACTTCTGGAAATATTAAACTCGTCTAAACAATGCTACCTAAACGAAATAGGGCGAAAATATATGGTCGACCGAAGCAAAGTTCTATATGCATCTGCTTATTATCTATTGGTTATGCCAAAACAATTTGTTACTACATCAGGCAAACAACTATATGTGTGGCTTTACAGAGATAGCACTATTGAAGGTTTCGGAAGCATAAACATCGGTGTAGATGAAGATTTTGAATATTCTATTGTTAGAAACTATTTTACCAAGACAAAGAAAATTGTTAAACAATCAAAATAACACTAAGATGAAAAAGATTCTATCACTCATTCTTTTACTAGGACTATCTTTTGCCACAATGGCTCAATGGACAGAGTTCCCGGCTGTTGATCGAAAAAAGCCAAGTTCTTATTTATGGGGTGCCATTTCAACAGTCGTTGTTACCCATGAACATACTTGTGTTATGATGGCTAAGGAGGGTAGTAGTATAAGTACTGAAACTTATTTGGAATACATAAATCCAAGTAATGGTTCAATGGAAACAATAAAACTGGTGAAAGCAGATCCGATTTATGGTGAGGCTTCAATGAAACTAAGAAGTATGGGAGCAATTAATTTTAATTTATATTTTCCACCATTACCAGAAGGAGTTGATGTTTTTGACATGATAGAACCAAAAGGTATAAGATTTTTCGGAGTTCATATTTTCCCAGTTAAATATGAGACTCCAAAAGAAGAAGAAAAGGTTCAGCGTTTAGCAACTACTGAAGATGATTTGAAAACAATAATAAATAGTTCTAATTTTGCTTTTTCAGGTTTTTATGAATCTATAGAAAATGATGGTTACAAGTTAGCTGTACTCCAAACTACAGATACTATCTATGTGGTTTATGTCGGCCATGACAAAGGAGATGTTGGCTCATGGAAATATGGTGAGGTCAAATCAATATTGCGTTCTACAGCAATTCCCAATGTATATAAGGCAATTTGGTACATGAGGAATAAGACAAAAGAGTCTGTTTTAATCACATTTGATGCAATTTCAATGACGGTATCGTTTGATAGTGATTATTCAGAGGAATATGTAAAAATGGGTGGATCAAATACAGCAATCAATGATATCAGCATACATTCCGAGCAATGGACTGGTACAGGCTATGCCATCGGTGATGGCTATATTGTAACAAATAATCATGTGGCTGGCGAAGCCAAAACTATCAAAATAAAATGCGTAAAAGGTGATACAAACACAGGCTATACAGCTGAGGTCGTGGCTGCAGACAAGGTAAATGACATTGCAATATTGAAGATAACAGACAGTCTATTCACTGGTTTCGGAACCATCCCTTACGCTGTACAACAACGTATGGCAGATGTGGGTGAAGATGTATTTGTGCTTGGATATCCTTTGACACAGGCTTTAGGCAATGAAATAAAACTAACCAATGGTATCATCAGTTCACGTACTGGCTATCAAGGAAATATTTCTACCTACCAAATCTCGGCACCAGTACAGCCTGGCAATAGCGGAGGCCCAATGCTCGACAATAAAGGCAATGTAATAGGCATTGTGGTGGCTGGTGTGCCAGGTGCAGAAAATGTAGGCTACGCCATTAAAACTTCTTACCTCAAAATTCTTATAGAGAGCGCTGGAC
This sequence comes from uncultured Bacteroidales bacterium, assembly GCA_947302205.1. Taxonomy (GTDB): domain Bacteria; phylum Bacteroidota; class Bacteroidia; order Bacteroidales; family F082; genus Limimorpha. The sequence goes on along the minus strand of CAMYVD010000002.1, from coordinate 4,213 downwards.
TGAATATAAAACTTCCTACTAACAATACCATTTCTTTATTGTCGTTGACGGAAAAGGTTAAGCGAGTGAAAGATTATGTGTTTTATATTGAATGTAGTAAATGATCAAAATAGTATGAACCACAAACAATCCCGCCATCACTGACGGGATTTTCCTTTTTTCTATGTAGTGACGTGGCGCGCCGAGTCTCTACCAATTTATGCTTGCTTGCGTGCCTCTATCTGTCTTATCCTAGAAAAAGTTGACACTTTTGGGAGTAATACCAGAAGTGAAAAATGAGAAAATGGAAAAGACGGATTAACGACGAGACCGACAAGATGTCGATCGTCAGAGAGTACATTGAAACGGGTCAGCCCGCATCAGACATTGCTACCAAATACGGCATGAGCAGTCCAATAGTGTTGTATGCGTGGGTGGACAAGTATGTGAGCCGGAAAGATTTCTTATCTTTGGAGCCCGAAACGGACAACCCAACCGACATGGCAAAAAAGACGAAGCAGCAGCTCGAGGACGAACTCAAGAAGGCGAAGGAGGAGAACAAGCGCCTGAAGGAGGCGTTGGAGCTGGAGAAGCTGCGCTCGCGCGCGTTCGACACGATGATAGACGTGGCGGAGAAGAACTTCAACATCCCGATAAGAAAAAAAGCTGGCACCAAACAGTAGGCCTGCTGCGCACGGCGGAGGGAGGGGCGTCCCTATCCACGCTGTGCGGGCTGTTTGGTTACAGCAGGCAGTCGTACTACAAGCATGGCGAAGACGACTTCAAGCCGCTGGCCTTGGAGCCGATCCTGGTGGAGCGCGTCAGGCGCTACCGAGAGGAGAACCCCAGGCTCGGGAGCGTGAAGCTGTGGCTGATGCTGAAGAGGCAGCTTGACGAGACGGGGTGCTTCCCAGGCCGCGACGCCTTCATCGAGATGCTGCGCCGCAACGGGCTGATGGTAAGGGTCAGGCGCCGGCACCATTACGTGACCACCAACTCCAACCACGACCTGCGGAAGTACCCCAACCTGGTCAAGGGGTTGGTGGTGACGGAACCCAACCGCGTCTGGGTGAGCGACATCACCTACATCGAGACACAGGAAGGTGCACTCTACCTCTCGATGGTGACGGACCTCTACTCGCACAAGATCGTCGGCTGGGCCATCGGACCGACCCTTGAGAGGGAGTATCCGCTGAAGGCGTTGCGGATGGCATTGGCGACACTCCCAGACGGGGACGTGCCGACACTCATCCACCACTCCGACCGCGGATGCCAGTACTGCAGCATGGAATACGTCGGCGCACTGAAGGACAGGAAGATACAAATCAGTATGACCCAGACCGGCGACCCGCTGGAAAACCCCGTCGCGGAAAGGGCCAACGGCATCCTCAAGACGGAATGGCTCTACCACATGGAGCCGCTTTCGGAGAAACAATGCCCAGGAACTCTCGGACGCATCATCGACTTCTACAACGATGAGAGACCCCACATGAGCATAGGCTATCAGACGCCCTCGGAAGCCCACACGCAGAGCGGAAAGCAGAAGAAGTGCTGGAGAAATCCTTGGGACAAGCCGAAAGAACTGGAAAAAACGCCTATATTTGACCCGCCAAACGAAAGTCACGACGGTTTACGCCTACGGTGACGGAAAACCCGGCGGGGCATCGAGCCCCGTCGGCTTTTGCCAAACGAAAAGCCTCTCTGGTTTGTCCTGCGGTAATGGAACGGGATGACAACCGTTTTAGGGATAAACAGACTGAAGTGACAAAAGGCGTAAACCCGTTTTAGGGATAGGATGAAAACTTGTGAACCTTATTTAGTTTAACCTTCCCAATTCTGTCAACCTTTTTCAGGGAAAGTCAATCAGCAGTAATAGCGTCATAAAAATTCAATTTCTATTATTAATATTAGTTTTTATTATTAATAATTATTTTTCATCAAAAGACTTGCAGGGTGAAAAATAGTTATTAACTTTGCGGTTATAAAACAGAATCTATGAACGACAATTTCGCCATACAGCTCTTCGAGGGCAAAAAAGTGCGCATTGCTTGGAATGCGGAACAGGAAAAATACTTTTTTTCAGTAGCGGACATTGTAGAAATCCTGATAGAAAGCAAGGATGTGAAACAGTATATCAAGCGAATGAGGGCTCGTGATCCTGAACTAAATTTCAGGTGGGGTACAATTTGTACCCCTACTGAAATGATGGCAGCAGATGGTAAATTCTATAAGACTACAGCTGCCGATTTGGAGGGCGTTTTCCGTATTATTCAATCCATCCCATCCAAAAAAGCTGAACCAGTGAAAAAATGGCTTGCTGAGGTTGGTGCTCAACGTATCGATCAAATGATTGACCCAGAATTGACTTTCCAAATGGCCGTTGAAGACTACCGCCGACAAGGTTATAGTGATCGCTGGATCAATGAACGCATGCGTTCTATTGAAATGCGAAAAGAACTGACTGACGAATGGCACCGTTCAGGTATTCATGAACCGAAGGACTTTGCTATTCTAACCAATGTGCTCCCCAAGGCATGGAGTGGAATGACCACAGGCGAATACAAACGCCACAAGGGACTAACGAAAGAGAATTTGCGCGACAACATGACCAATATGGAACTCGCTCTCAACACGCTAGCTGAAGTGGCCACCACCGAATTTGCGCGACAGCGACAAACACAAGGAATGGAAGAAAGCCGAGAAGCAGCACAAGCCGGTGGACAAATTGCCAAGAACACACGTGATGATCTTGAACGGCAATTGGGGCATACTGTAATATCTTCCGAACGGGCTTCTGATCATATTAAAGCGATAGAGCAAAGCAATACTGAAGTTTTGCCAGAATAATAAAAAATCCCGCCATCGCTGACGGGATTTTTCAATTCATTTTATAGCAGGTTGATTATGCCTGCTTGCGGGCGGCAATCAGTAACTCCAGCATCTTGATGGCTGACTCGCTGACGGGGGTGCCGGGACCGAAGATGGCCACAGCGCCGGCGTCATACAGGAACTGGTAGTCCTGGGCGGGAATCACACCACCCACGGTGACCATGATGTCGGGACGACCGAGCTTTTCCAGCTCTTCAATCACTTGAGGCACCAAGGTCTTGTGACCAGCAGCCAGTGAACTCACGCCCATGATGTGGACGTCGTTTTCCACAGCCTGCTTGGCAGCCTCTGCCGGGGTCTGGAACAAAGGTCCCATATCCACGTCGAAGCCGATGTCGGCGTAACCAGTAGCCACTACCTTGGCACCACGGTCATGACCGTCCTGACCCATCTTGGCAACCATGATACGAGGACGGCGGCCTTCCATCTTGGCGAACTCGTCGGCCATCTTGCAGGCCTCTTCAAATCTTGCGTCGTTTTTCGTTTCCATTGAATATACTCCTGAAATTGAACGGATCACTGCTTTGTAACGGCCTGCGACCTTCTCGCATGCCATGGAGATTTCACCTAATGAGGCACGCACCTTGGCGGCTTCAATAGCCAGAGCCAACAAGTTGCCCTCGCCTGTCTCGGCGCACTTGGTGATGGCGTCGAGGCAACGCTGTACGTCGGCCTCGTTGCGGTTGGCGCGGAGCTCCTTCAAACGCTTGATCTGCGACTCACGCACGGCGGTATTGTCGATCTCCAAGGTCTCGATCGGGTCTTCATGGTCAAGGCGATACTTGTTGATACCGACGATGACCTCTCGGCCTGAGTCGATCTGGGCCTGCTTGCGGGCTGAAGCCTCTTCGATACGCATCTTCGGCAGACCGGTCTCGATGGCCTTGGCCATGCCACCCATGGCTTCCACCTCCTGGATGTGACCCCAAGCACGGTGGGCGATCTCATGCGTCAAGCTCTCTACATAGTAGGAACCTGCCCATGGGTCAACCACACGGCAGACGTTGGTCTCTTCTTGGATATAGATCTGGGTGTTACGGGCAATACGGGCACTGAAGTCGGTCGGCAGGGCGATGGCTTCGTCCAAGGCGTTGGTGTGCAGCGACTGGGTGTGACCCAGGGCAGCACCCATAGCCTCAATGCAGGTACGAGCCACATTGTTGAACGGATCTTGTTCGGTGAGGCTCCAACCAGAGGTCTGGGTGTGCGTACGCAGGGCGAGTGACTTGGCGTTCTTCGGGTTGAAAGTACGCACGATCTTGGCCCACAACATACGGGCGGCACGCATCTTGGCAATCTCCATGAAGTGGTTCATGCCCGAGCACCAGAAGAAGGACAGACGCGG
>CAMYVD010000001.1 GCA_947302205.1 uncultured Bacteroidales bacterium | reverse complement strand
GCTCCGCTGCTTGACGGCCAAGCCGTCAAGATCCAGACGGAGCAGGGCACTTTCACGGCAACGGCCACTAATGACAGCCTCACAGTCACCTACGAGGCAGAACCCGAGCCAGTCCACTTCGCCGACACGCTGCGTTATCCGCAGATCGTCGTCGAAGAGCCGCCGCCCGAAAAGAAAAAGCCACCCGCTTTCATGTGGTTTCTGCTCGGTATGGTGGTGGTGTTGCTGGCTGTCATCATCACTGCAATAACGATTGTGATCAAAATGGTGAAGGTTTCCTGATGGAGACCTTCTCCTTTTTTTTGTCACCTCGTCCGGCTTGGTAGGTGGTTTTAATTTTACCTCAGTCGGCCAAAGGATGCGGGGGTAGGTGTCGCATCTTTTAGGAAGCTTCATGGCCGCATCCTTTGTCCGCCTTCGGTTAATAGTGGGTTTGCGTTTTCCCGCTCTCGTTTCTCATCCTCGGTCGGTCATCCGCAAATCCACTCCAGCAATTTAATCGATTCGGTGTGCTGCCTGGCTGTCAAAGGCTGCGGAGGTCGCTTGTCCCTTGTGGGGAAGCTCTATGGCCGCAGCCTTTGCCATCCAGTCAGGCTCCAGCGGGAAAAACAATTGGAGGGCTTGCAGCGCAGTGTTCGGCATCAGCAGTGTTGCCGCCTACACAGTGCGCGAAAAAATCCATCCTGCTTGCTTTAATTGTTCTGGAAAATGTCTATCTTTGCAATCGCTCCGTTGCCATTTGATGGAGTTCAGTAGTTATCACTGAGAGGGAAGCCGTTACCCCAATTTTGCGGCTTCCTTTTTTCATTAAAATGAACGGGGCGACAGCTTTAGCCATCGCCCCGTTCATTTCTTATAGAGATTTGATCATCTTCTTTTTTGTTTCATCGCTCACTTTTCGATATCGGGCGATGGCTCTACTGCCTTCCGCATGTCCGCTCATCGATGCGATGTCTGCATCACGGAAGCCAGCTTCATAAAGGTTGCCGCAGAAATTCCTTCGTCCCATGTGGCTGCTCGCTACTTCCGAAAGTTTGGCTTGCTTTTCAAGCCTGGTCACTGGGTCAAGAATCGTCACAACATGATCAATTTCCGGCAGTGCCTTAAACATCTCCTTAATGGCATCGTTGTAGTTTTGGTCAGCGATGAAGGGGAGAAGCCTGTCACCTTCAATGTCTTTATACCTATTTATAATAGTCATGGCGATGGGATGCAGCGGAACCGTCACAATCTTTCCGCTTTTGTTCCTTGTCTTGCCCGCAACATATTGCAGCGTATCACCATCCACAATGTTTGATTTCTTCAATCGGGTCAAATCCCCGACACGGCATCCCACCAAGGATTGGAAAACAAAGATGTCCCGTTGGATGGCCAATTCTGGACGATTGCTGAAATCTGCCTCAAAGAGTGTGTTTCTATCCTCATTCGAGAAATAGAAAGGCGTTCCATATACCGACTGGTCCATATTGAATGTAAGGAAGATGTCTTCAACATTGGCTTTCTGAATCTTCATCAGCCAATGCCAGAAAGCCTTCAAATACTTGATTTGGATTACCACATAATTCAGGCTGCGCTTTTCAACTCCTCTGGTCAGCATAATCTCGTAGCCTTCATAAATCTTTTCATATTGCTTTTTGGGAACAAGTATTTCACCCGTTTTGGTTGAATACTTGCTTGGTTTTTCCTTCAAAGGTTTCTTCTCCCACAAATCGCACTCATTCAAAACGAAGTTCCTATAATCATAAATCAAGGAAGTTGTCAGATCCTTCACCCTATACCGTTTGCCATGGTATCTCTCCATCCTATCCCAAAGGCCATAGCAAGTATAATACGTCTTATGTCTGCTATCTCCGATAACGCCATTCTTGTATTGTTCCTCAATAAAGAAGCTGTAAGTGTCGAGGAAATAGCTGTTCTCCATCTTGTCGCGTTCGCTCTTGCGGATGGCCTTCACTTCGCTCAGGCGCTTTTTGCTGTCAATCGTCCATCGTGTGGCGGTGATTTCTTGGCCGTTGACATATATGGGTTCAGATGTGCTGCCCCATTCGATGTCATTCATCCAATAGGTCAAGGAGTCAGGCTTTAATTCGTTTTCATTCGTCTTTTCCCAGCAACGCAGCAGGAAAGAGGTCAACAGATTCAATCTGTCCCGGATTTCCTCCAATTTGTCGCCGTACTTGTTGTTTTTCTTGCTCTTGGGCATTCCTTTTTCAGCGTCCCAGTTGCCCGCGTAGATGTGGATGCCAGTAGCCGCTCTCTTAACGAAATTCCTGTTTCCGCTGAAACGAAGTTGGATTTCGCCCCTTTCGTCATCCTTCTTGATGTACCTTGAAAGGTAAAACTTAATAGTTGCCATTTGATTAAGTATTTAAGTTAAAAATCAGTGAGTTATCATCGCCATCCAGAAGATACCCCTATCTTCCCGAAAGGCAATGCAAATATACAAAATTATTCCGAATCCGTGTCAACGCCGTGTCAACCAAACGCAAAAAATTTGCTCATTCGTGATAATTTATTATCCGTCTAAATAATCAGAAATTTTTATAAATAACTGAAATACAATTTATTATAATGATAATTCAAAGGGGTAGTTTGAGAACGAAAAACAAGACGTGTTCAAAAGAATACTCCCTGCGGGAGTACAGCCGAAAGAAGCCCTCACAAATATGTGGGGGCTTTGCTGTTATTTTGCACACAACTAGTGGGCTTGGCCACTTTAGACAACCATTAGCCTCGTTTTGGTAAAGTACCACCAACGTCGCAAAAAAGGCTCACCCGTAAAAGCCTGTGTTTTAGGCGTAGATTTTCTGAAATCTGAAGAGGAAGAAGGAGATGTCAGAGACGCCTCTTAAAGCTGCGCGGAAGTTCTTGACTGTTAACAAAGGCGATGGTTTATTGAAGGCAAAGGTAATGATTATCCCATAGATTTCAAAAATATTTTGAATGGGTAACCATTTTTTCAACTGTAGCACTGTAGCAACTGTAGCACAACGACGAAAACGACAACAGGAACGCGAAAGTTATTTCAGCAAAATCCAAAATTTCCAACTCCGATGTAAGTCCAATGTAACTCCGACTTTTCGATAACCCAAATTTCACCAAATTTTCGAAAAAATAAAACCACCAGTCTCAAATCTCAGTCTCAGTTGCAAAAAAAGTCACAATCCAACTCAAAATCAATCCTTATGGATATTACAACTTATTGATAATAAGATATATAGATAAATATTAAGAAAATACGGGGCCAGCATAAAAAACAACTGAGACTCTGAGACTGAGACTGCGGAATCTGTCATCACTCCACGAACCCTATGTTCATCTGCCAATAAACATAGGTTTTGTTAGGGCGTACTCAAAAAGTGTTAATTCTACAATTAATTCATATAATTTTTCAATATATAATATAATTTCATATATTTGCATTGTCATTAGAGTTTTTCAAAAAAAGAGAAATAATGTTTCCATTTTTGGAACTATTTTGTAATTTTGCAAATTGATAGAAGTAATGAAAATCAACATCGAATATTTGGACGAGGCCCTTTCTTATATTGATGTAATGCCTGAAAAAGCAAGAAAAAAGATGCTGTATAATGTCAGTTTGGTTAGTATTGGAGTGATGGACGACCAACTCTTCAAGAAATTGAGCGATTCAGGAATCTGGGAGTTTCGGGCAGAATATGAAGGCTGTCAGTATAGATTGCTCTCGTTTTGGGACAAAACAAGACAATCGTTGATAGTAGCCACACATGGATTCGATAAAAAGACAAAGAAAACGCCCAAAAAAGAAATAACCCATGCAGAACAGATTAGAAATGAGTACTACAAAACACAAAAGAGAAATGAAAACCACTAGCCACGAGCAAGTGCTTGAGAAGTATATCGGCAAAGCAGGCACACCAGAAAGAGATGAATTTGAAGCGCAAGTGGCTGCTGAAGCCCAAGAGTATCTTATTGGTGAAGCCATCAGGGAGACCCGCAAGAAGCAAGGTTTAACCCAAGAGGAGTTGGGACAAAGAATGGGGGTGCAACGCGCCCAAATATCAAAGTTGGAAAACGGTCACGGCATCGCATATTCCACCATTATTAGAGCGTTTAAAGCTCTTGGCGTACCATCAGCCTTTCTTGATCTTGGATCTTTTGGTCGCGTGGCACTTTGGTAGTGTGATTCGCAGTCTCAAATCTCAGTCTCAATTGATGAAAAAGAGCGTGGATTCGACATGAAACGTTTCAGCGTTTCAGGCGTTTCAACCAAGGAAACTGAAACGCGAAACGCTGAAACTGACACTTCTTTTTTTTAACTGAAACAACTGGAACTGGGACGCTGCTATGTACTGATTTTGGTTGACAGTTTTGGTGTGTTATTCCTAAAACGGTTGTCACACTAAAAGCATCGCCAAACGAACCCTATGTTCGAGGGCACTCGAACCCATGTTCATCGGCCACAACATTTTGAGAATATCGGGAAAAATAAGGTAAAAAATTTTGAGAATATTGGGGAAAATGGGGTAAAAAATTTTGAGGAAAAGAAATAATTAGTATTTTTGCATAAAAATCTTATAAACAATGGAAGTTGAAAGAATATTCAAACGTAAGATCTATGATCGTCTGCTGCAATGGAAAGTAACAAGCAACGGGAAGTCGGCCCTTTTGGTGCAAGGTGCACGACGCATCGGCAAATCCACTATCGTTGAAGAGTTCGCCCGACGCGAGTATGCCTCCTATATACTTATCGACTTCACCAAATGCTCTTTGGAAGTCAAGAATCTGTTCGAAGACGTATCGGACCTCAATTACATCTTTCTCAGGCTCCAACTTATCTATAACGTCCAGTTGAAAGAGCGTAATTCGCTTATTATTTTCGACGAGGTGCAATTCCAGCCCAAGGCTCGCCAAGCAATCAAATCGTTTGTCGGCGACCATCGCTACGACTATATCGAAACAGGCTCCCTGATTTCCATTCGCAAGAACACTGAAAACATCCTGATCCCCAGCGAAGAAGAGCGCATCGATATGTATCCAATGGATTACGAGGAGTTCCGCTGGGCGTTGGGCGATACAGCCACCATCCCGTTGCTCCGCAGCGTGTGGGAACACCCACAGCCGTTGAAGGAAGCGCACCGTAAACTGATGCGTGATTTCCGTTTATATATGCTTGTCGGCGGCATGCCCCAAGCCGTGAATGCCTATCTCGACACCAACAATTTCGAAGCTGTTGACCAAGCCAAGCGTTTGGTTTTGAACATTTACGACGAAGACTTCGGCAAGATCGACCCTACAGGAAAGGCCGCACGTATTTTCGCCGCCATACCAGCCGAGCTAAACAGCAACGCCTCCCGATACCAAATCTCAAGAGTCATTGCTGGAGCAAAGACTGAAGATTGCATTGAGATTATTTCTAAAATGGAGAAATCGAAAACGGTCAACATTTCGCATCACTGCGATGACCCCAATGTGGGGATGTCAGCCTACGAAGACTTGAGCCAATATAAGATGTTTGTCGGCGATACGGGCTTGTTTGTTACACTTGCTTTCAGGGACAAAGACTTTACTGAAAACATCCTTTACAACAAACTCCTAAACGACAAATTGTCATCCAACCTCGGCTATCTATACGAAAACATCGTGGCTCAGATGCTTGTATGTTCGGGCAACAAGTTGTTCTACCACACCTGGCCTACCCCAAGTGGCAAACACAATTACGAAATCGACTTCCTATTGTCGAGAGGCACGAAGATCGTTCCTGTTGAAGTGAAGTCGTCCAGCTACAAGACGCATGTTTCGATGGACGAGTTCTGCCTGAAGTTCTCTTCTCGTATAGCAAATGACCGCTATCTCGTCTATACGAAAGATTATTTCAAAGACGTCAACTTGAAATATCTTCCGGCTTATCTTGCTTATTTTCTGTAATTGTCTTTTCCTGATCTTGGTCGTCATTTCTGTTTCTTTTATTTGTTAATTTTCTATTTATAATTGGTAGTTTCAGATTTTTTTGCCATATTTGCCACTTATTTTCAAAAAATTCAAGTTGAAACTGCCACTATAATGAAAAGATATTTGATCGCACTTCTTTCCATCATGCTCAGTATGAGCGTAATGGCTCAACATAATATCAAGTTCCGATCGGCCGACAAAGCCGAATGCGTGAAAAGCGACATGACGAGTTTAAAAGCCACGTTTTCGTTTTCGGGTCTTGAGGCTCATGAAATGCAAAGCGAACGGGGCGTATTCTCAACGCTCACCATGCCCAACACTGTCGTCGGCGGCAACGAAGGCGACCCCCTGATTCCAGTGGTGAACCAACTGATCGCCATTCCTTTTGGCACCACGCCTACTATTCGTGTGACGCATTATTCCGCAACGGATTACGATCTTGAGGATTACGGCATTCATACCTTGTCGCCCCGTCAACCTGAGGCCTGGAAGGACGAGCAACCTGAAAACGTTCCTTTTGTCTATAACGAAACTGCTTATCAGACTCCTGGACTCCGTTTGGAACCGATGGCTCGCGTTGAAGTGGAAGGCGTCATGCGTGGTGTCCGGGTGGGACAGATGAGCATTGAGCCGGTCAGCTACGACCCTGTCAACAACAGGATTCGTGTGTTCAACGACATCGAAGTGGAGGTCTGTTTCGACGGTGCCGATTCCAAAACCACGGAAGATTTGCTGGTGAAGACTTACAGCCCTTATTTCATGGGCGTTTACGACCTGTTGTTCAACGGCCGTGCCGTCAGAGGGGTTTACGAAGACCATCCCGACCTGTGGGCCGCTCCCGTGAAGATGCTGGTCATTGCCAACCGCATGTTCGAGAGCTGCATTCAGGATTGGGTGGCATGGAAGACCTTGAAAGGTATCTATGTGGATGTGAATTATACCGACGTTATTGGTACCACCGCTGAGGAAATCCAGAACTTCATTCAAGAAAAATACGAGCAAGACGCGCCGACATTCCTGATGATTATGGGCGACCAAGCCCAGGTGGTGAATTCGGGCATTGGAATCAAGACGGGTTTTGTTACCGACCTTAACTACTCCAGCGTTGACGGGGACCAGTTCCCCGACATGTTCCACAGCCGTTTGTCTGCCGAGACCGTTAATGAAATGACGGCTATGCTCAACAAAGGCATGGAATATGAACAATACACCATGCCTGACCCGAGCTATTTGAACAATGCACTTTTTGTGGCCGGTTACGACAATACGGGTTGGGACGTTATCGTTGGCCGTCCTACCGTTTGGTATGCCACCAACTATTACTACAATACAGAACACGGCTTTAACAACGTCTATGAGTTCAGTCACGGCATCTTTGACGATTGTTACACGTATCTGAACTCTGGTGTAGGCTTCGCCAACTACACAGCCCATGGTAGCGAGACAGCCTGGTTAGACCCGCTTTTTTCCGTTGACGATGTCAACAATCTGACCAACGAGCACAAGTATTTCCTCGCTATGGGAAACTGTTGCAGAACCGGAAACTGGGGCTATAATGAATCCCCCTGTTACGGAGAAGTGCTGACACGATCCGCGAACAAGGGTGCCTACGCTTATATTGGTTCCTGCCCTCCCACCACCTGGTATAACGACTATTATTTTGGTGTGGGTGCCACGACTGTTAACACGAACCTCTCGACAGACCCTCTCGGCATTATGCCGACCTTCGAACAAACCACTATGGGCAGTTATGATGCCATCTGGAGGAATGATGCCTACAACACCGTTTGCGCCATCCTTTATGCCGGCAACCTTGCGGGCAACGCGGCCAGGGCTCTTGGCTACAGCGTCCATTGCAACCCCCAGTATTATTGGGAAGGCTATCATGTGCTGGGCGATGGTTCCATCATGCCTTATCGTGTACAGCCTACGGCCAACAACGTGAGCCACATGAACGTCTTTCCCATAGGTTGGGAATCCTTTGAGGTGAATGCCGTTCCTGGATCCTACGTGGCTATTAGCGTAGAGGGCGAGCTTATTGGTACCGCGCTTGTGGATGAATCGGGTAGGGCATACGTACCTGTTACTCCTGTCCATTCAAGCTGCAATGTCACCATTTGCGTTACCGCTCCCCAACGCATTCCTTATATTGTCACCATTCCTTCCTCTGTTGTTGCAGGTCCTTATCTTTCGGTTGATAGCTTTACCCCAACCATCGCCCATGTCGGCGACACCATTGACATGAGTATCGTCTTCAAGAATACGGGCACTGAGGCCACCGAGGGCATCACCACGGTCACATTGACTTCTACTGACGACGATGTCGTCATTGTCAATGACAGCAATACCTTTGAGGCTTTGGCCTCAGAGTCAATGACGATCGTAAGCGGTTTCCAATTCCGCATTGTTCCAGGTGTGACCGATGGCAGAGAAGTGACCATCCATTATGCCGCAGTCAATGGAGAGCACCGATGGGAAGGCAATATCGTTGTCACTGCCAACGAGGCGGTGCTTGCCTATCAGAGCATGAAGTGGGACGGTAGCTTTATCCCAGGGGATACGATTACCCTGATCACCAAGTTCAGGAACAAGGGCCACCACCAAGCCACCAATGCCGTGGTCACGATGAGTTCTCCCAGCAGCCATATCAGCATTGTCAATCCATCAGTCAACGTGGGTACTGTTGCTGTTGACCATGATGTGATTTGCCGATTCACGGCCATTGTTGCAACCGATTGTCCTGAGAATGAACAATTACCGGTTGCTTTCACCATGACGGCTGATGGCGGACTCTCGGCGCAAGGCAATGAGACTTTGAAGAATTCCTGTCACGTGGTTTTCGAACTGAGCGACTCCTACGGTGACGGATGGAATGGAAACAAGTTGATTGTTTCCTTTGACGATGGGAGCGAAACCCAAGAGCTGACCATAGAAAAGGGCGGAGGCGCCTTCTATGAGTTGGAAATCGGTCACGGTGTTCATGTCACCTTGACCTGGCATTCGGCGAGTATGGCCAGTGAATGTTCGTTTGTCGTGAAATACGAAGGAGACATGTTGGTATATCAAACGAATGGCACCCCGGCTTCAGGTGTGCTCTATGAGTTTGACTGCGACTGCGCCATGGTTTACCAAACCTTCTTCGTCAACGCCATTCCCGATGATGATGCACATGGCACAGTCATAGGCAGCGGAGAGTTCCATTATGGTGCGAGCTGCACCGTGACTGTCAATCCTGCCGCAGGCTATCTCTTCACCAACTGGACGCTTAATGGCGATGTGGTTTCGAATAATGTTTCCTATTCTTTCAGTGTGGTGACCGATGTTGAACTGGTGGCCAACTTTGTTGAGGGTGTCGAGATTGGCGTCGGAGGCGATGCGACAGATGAAAACCTTCCGAGTAAAAGCATTTACAAAAACACCCTTTCTGAACAAATCTATACCTCCGAGGAATTTGGCGATGCGGGCGTGGTCACCAGCGTTGCGTTCTATAATGGCGGCACGGTAAAGACACGTCATTACGACTTCTACATGAAAAACACGTCGAAAACCGCTTTCACCGGGCATTACGATTGGGAAACCATTTCCGCTTCCGACAAGGTGTTTAGTGGAGAAGTCACCATGGTAGCCAATGACTGGACGGTCATCACCCTGAATCCGCCTTTCTTCTACGACGGCACATCCAATGTGGTACTTGTTGCTGACGACCATACCACCACAACTAGTGGTGGCATGCAATGCCGTGTGTTTGATGCTGCCAACCAAGCCATCCGTGTTTGGAGCGAAAGCACGGACTATGACCCGTTGAATACATCGACTTACTATGGGACGATTCAGAATGTGAAAAACCAACTCCGTATCACCAAATCGGCTCCATCAACGGATCCCATCAACATTGTGGCGAGTGCCAGTCCCACCCAGGGAGGTACGGTGACAGGTGGCGGTGTGTACACCTATGGGGACCCCTGCACGCTCACAGCTACGGCCAATACAGGCTACTTCTTCATCGGTTGGACCGAGAACGATGTAATGATCTCGTATGATTCAGAAATTAGTTTTGTGGCTCTTAACGATAGGAATCTTGCGGCTACTTTCGTTGAAGCTACGGAAATAGGTACAGGAGAAACGACCAATAACTTTTTACCTAGCTATGGCTATTACAATTATGCCTTAACTCAACAAATTTACACTTCCGAAGAAATCGGCACAGCGGGAACCATCTCCTGTATTGCATTCTACAACGAAGGGGCAGAGCGAACCCGTACGTATGATTTCTATTTAGCCACAACAGAGAAGTCGTCTTTCAGTGACAATGTTGATTGGATTACGATGGCAGCATCCGACAAGGTGTTCAGCGGCAGCGTCACTTTGGCCTCCAATGTTTGGACTTTCGTCGTTTTTGACACTCCATTCGAATATGATGGCATTTCCAATCTCGTCCTTGTGGCCGATGACAATTCGGGCAATAACAGTTCACCTTATATGTCTTGCTCTGTCTACAATACAAGTTCAAATCAAGCCATATATGCGTATACTTACAATAATCTCAACCCGATGTCACCTCCGACTGCTCCTATTACTTCTACTTGGCAAAATCCAAACGATGTCTTGTCGGTGAAGAATCACATCCTTCTTGGCATCTCATCGTCGCAAACCTTCAACCAGGTCATTACGGGCTATGGCGAAGCTGACGGTGGCTATTACTTCATTGCCACGCCTGTAGGCACGGTCAATCCAGCAGAGATTGAAGGCATGATCCTTACTGGTGAGAACGCTGAGAATTATGACCTTTACAGTTTCGACCAGGCTCAAGCAAACGAATGGCGCAACTATAAGCAGGACGGCGGCTTCAGCCTCGTCAGCGGCAAGGGTTACCTCTATGCCCAAAAGAACGATGTGACCCTCACTTTCACAGGAGAGCCTTACAGCGGTTCTGGAGAGGTCGCCTTGGATTATACTCCCAACACCGCGTTTGCAGGTTGGAATCTTATCGGCAATCCGTATGCCTGCAATGCCACCTTGAACCAGCCATACTACCGACTGAATGAAGAGAGGAATGCTCTGAAGACCGAGACGGAGAGTTCGCCCGTCGCGGCCATGGAAGGCGTCTTTGTACAAGCAACGGCAGCTGACCAAACGGCCACCTTCGAGCCTCAAACAAGAAAAACTGAGCGACTGGCCATCCCTCTTACCAACATTGTGGTCTGCGACGACAGGGGGGCAGTGTTGGACAATGCCATCCTGCGACTCGACAACGGCGCAGCCCTCGGCAAGTTCCAATTGAGCGCACAGGCCTCTAAGGTCTATTTCTCGCATGAAGGTAAGGATTATGCCGTTGTCAATGCCGATAACGCCAATGAGATCCCAGTTTACTTTAAGGCTGAAAAGGACGGCAGATACACGTTGAGTTTCACCAGCAAGGAGATCACCTACAGTTACTTGCACCTGATTGACAACCTCACTGGTACAGACGTAGACCTGCTGACCAACCCGAACTATGGTTTCGATGCCAAGGTGTCCGACTATGCCAGCCGTTTCAAGCTGGTATTCAACGCCAGCAACGGTGACGGAAACGAAAGCGAAGGCGGCTTTGCCTTCGTCAGCAACGGACAGCTCATCGTCAACGGCGAAGGCACCTTACAGATGATTGACATGACGGGACGCATCATCGTCAGTAGAGACGCGTCGCGCCACGTCTCTACCACGGGAATCCCAGCGGGGGTGTATGTGCTGCGCCTCATCAACGGCGAAAACGTTAAGAATCAAAAGATCATCATAGAATCTAAATAACAACAAAATGTCATATTATGAAAAAACCGTACCTTTTACTTTGCTCAGCGCTGCTATTGGCCTGTAGCGCAATGGTTTCCTGCGGCGGAAGCCAAACACAATTTGAGTTGCCTATGGCGAAATACGAAACCAAGATGCTCCAACCGGAAACCAAAGTCTATAACATGGTGTTTCCAGCCACGACCACCGGTACCACGGAAAACAAGATTTACCCACAAGTTGAAGGTTTGATAACAAAGAAGGGTTTCACCCATGGCACCAAGGTGCAAAAAGGCCAGATGCTCTATGTGATCGATCCGACCGAGTACCAGCTCAACGTGCAGTCTGCCGAAGCCAACCTGAGTGTGGCCAGGGCCTCGATGGAGACCACAAGGCTTCAGTACGAGTCGAACCAACAGTTGTATGCGAAGAAGATCATCAGCGACTATGTGCTCCAAACCAGCCTCAACGCCTACAACTCGGCTAAAGCGACGGTCATGCAGGCTGAAGCTCAGCTCAACATAGCGAAGACAAACCTCGGTTATTGCACCGTAACAGCACCTGTCACCGGATATGTCGATGATAACAAATTTGATGTCGGCGACATGGCCACCCGCTCCATATATCTTTGCACGGTGAGCGACAACAATTTGGTCGACGCCTACTTCTCCATTACTGAAACCCAGTTGTTGGAAATTGTCAAGGAATATCACCTGACTACCGGCAAAAACGGTTTGGAAGGTCCCAACGGCTCTCTCCTCCGGGATGTGTTGCCTAAAGTAAAGATCAAACTCAAGGATGGCGCCATTTACGATCATGAAGGCGTGGTGACAAAAATCAACGCTATCGTCAACCAGGCAACGGGTACGGTGACTTGCGAAGTTGAATTCCCTAATCCCGACGGTGTGCTTCGCTCAGGCTTGTCAGCCAATGTCATCATCCCCTTGACGGTCGACAATGTGCTAAGCGTGCCGCAGACAGCTGCCGTACGCCTGCAAGACCAGATGATGTTCTACCGCGTCAAGCAAGACGGCACGGTGGAAGGCATTATCTGCAAGGAAGTGTATCCATCCAACGACGGAACGGAGTATTATATTCTCGAAGGCTTGAACGCTGGCGACGAAGTGGTCACCAACGGTGCAGGCAAGTTGTCTAACGGAGCTAAAATCAGATAACCATGGAGAAGCCCGTAAAACAAAAATATTTCGTAAAGCACTGGGTGGCGGCGATGGTCGTCGGTGTGCTGGTTTGCCTTATCGGTATCGTGGGGCTTAGCTCGGTCTCGATTGAACAATACCCCAACATTGCGCCTCCCCAGGTTATTGTTTCGGCTTATTACACGGGTGCCGATGCCGCTTCAATCATGAAATCGGTCATCATGCCAATTGAGCAGCAGGTGAACGGCGTGGAGGACATGATGTATATCTCATCAACAGCCTACTCCAACGGTAGTGCTCAAATCAACGTGTTTTTCAAGCAAGGCACCGATGCTGACCAAGCTACCGTGAACGTGCAAAACCGTGTGAGCCAGGCTCAGGGTTTGCTGCCCGCCGCTGTGGTTCAGAACGGTATTACCGTCCAGAAGAGCGTCAACTCCATCCTACAAATCCAGTCGTTGGAGAGTACCGACGACCGGTTTGACCAGAAGTTTATCGGAAACTACCTGGACATCAATGTGATGCCGCGTATCAGCCGTATCACGGGTGTGGGTAGCACCACGCTCCTTGGCGATACCTACGGTGTGCGTATCTGGATCAAGCCGGATGTGATGGCCTCCTACGGCATCACCAGAGAAGAAATCGCGAATGCCATTCTGGAGCAACACCTTGTGTCGCCCGTGGGAAGCATTGAGAGTACGGTAAACAAGATTGACATCGAGTTCCAGGGACAGCTCGAAGAAATGAGCGAGTTTGAGCAAATCATTGTTCGTGCCACCTCTGCAGGTGAGTTTGTTCGCTTGGGGGATGTGGCCGACGTGGAGTTGGGTACCAAGTCGTATTCCTACCGATCAAGGGTGGACGGACACCCCGGGGTGATGTTTATCGTCAATCAAGCACCGGGTGCCAATGCCACAGAGGTTAATGCCGAAATCAACAAGGTGATCAAGGATATCTCCAAGTCGTTGCCTGCCGGTTTGGAATTCAGGCAGATGGAGACCTCCGATGATTTCCTTTACGCCTCCATCCACAATGTCGTCGAGACCCTCATTGTCGCCATCATCCTCGTCATCCTCATCGTGTATCTGTTCCTGCAAGATTTCAAGGCAACGCTGATTCCTTCGATTTCCATCATCGTGTCGTTGATAGGTACTTTCGCCTTTGTGTGGGCCTTGGGCTATTCGCTCAACCTCATTACGCTATTTGCCTTGGTGTTGGCCATCGGAACCGTCGTCGACGATGCCATTGTGGTCGTCGAGGCGGTGATGACGAAGATGGAGACCGGCAAATACAGTGCAGCCACCGCCACCACTGAGGCGCTCCATGAGGTGACGGCAGCCGCCATCTCAACTACGTTGGTGTTTGTCGCCGTGTTTATCCCCGTGACCTTCATGGGTGGCACACAAGGCACCTTCTTCAAACAGTTCGGTTTCATCATGTCGGGTTCAGTGTGTCTCTCCACCCTTTCGGCCTTGACCATCTGTCCAGCCCTTTGCGCGCTGATGTTCAAACCAAAGAAAGAAGGCGAGAAAGAGCGGAAAGGAATCAGCTATTACGTCAAGCAAGCCTACGATGTGGCTTTCAACGCCCTGTTGGGCAAGTATATGAAAGGTGTAAGCAAATTCATCAAGCGCCCCGCTGTTTCATGGATTCTGGTTGCAATCTTCGGTTTAGGTATGATATGGCTGATGAAGACCGCCCAAACGGACCTCGTCCCCCAGGAAGACCAAGGCTTCTTCTTCGTCGACGTGCAAACTGCGCCTGGCACCTATTTGAATGAAACGGAGTCGGCTGTCGCTAAGCTTGAAAACTACATCAATACCATCGATGATGTTGAATTGATGAGTGGCGTATCGGGCTTCTCCATCATGAATGGTGGTGCCGGCACCAATTACGGTACCTTGATGGTGCGTCTGAAGAATTGGAGCGAGCGTAGCTTTTACAGCATCGCCAATGTTCAGACCCAAATCTCCTTATGGGCCATGGAGCATATGCCGGAAGCCGATGTCACCGCATTCCAGATGCCTCAGATTCCTGGCTATGGTTCTGGCTCTGCCATTGAGTTGAACCTACAGAACAGTTCGAGTGACGATGATGCGACTTTCATCAATTATGCGAACGAGTTCACGCAGAAACTGAATGAACGTCCGGAAGTGATGATGGCCATAGCCTCCTATTCGGCCAACTTCCCGAAATACACGCTCACGGTTGATGTGGCGGCATGTATGAGCAAGGGCATCTCACCCAAGACCGTCGTTGAGACCATCGGCACCAACCTCGCTGGAACCTATATCGGCAACTATACCAAATATGGTAAGGTTTACCAAGTGCTTATGGAGGCTGGCGATGAATATCGTATGGAACCGAGCACCCTCAACAACATCTATGTGCAGGCGGGCGGCGGGATGATTCCCGTATCGGAGTTGGTCACACTCACCCCGACCTTGGGTTCCGCCATGGAACGCCGTTTCAACCTGTTTACCTGCTACGGCCTCAACGTGCTTCCCGCCCCGGGATATACCTCGTCGCATGTGCGTACCGCTGTTGATGAGGTGATGGATGAGGTCTTCCCTGATGGCTACAGCTACGAGTATGGCGGTATGGCCCGTGAGGAAGCTGCCAACGCTGGTTCAAACGCCACCGTCATCATCTATGCCATTGCCGTGTTGTTGATCTACCTCATCCTTGCCGTGTTGTATAACTCGGTGTTCATCCCCTTCGCAGTGTTGCTGTCCATCCCGTTCGGCATCTTCGGCGCTTATTTGTCCGTCCGCCCCTTGGAGGTGCTCATGGGTGTGGGCGTCAATGTTTATGTGCAGGTAGGTGTCATCATGTTGATGGGTTTGGCAGCCAAGACAGCCATCCTTATCACGGAGTTTGCCGTGCAGAAACGCAAAGAGGGCATGTCGGTTTACGATGCTGCCATTGGCGCCTGCCAAGACCGTCTGCGTCCTATCTTGATGACTGTTTTGACCATGATTATCGGTATGATTCCGTTGATTGTCGGAACCGGTGCAGGTGCTGTGGGTAACAAGTCGTTGTCCATCGCCGTGGTAGGCGGTATGACGGTGGCCATCATCGCCATCCTTTTCATCACGCCGGCCTTGTACATCGTGTTCCAGAACATTCATGACCGTTTGACTCCCGATAAAGATGATGAAGTAGTAGTTGAATAAAAGAATGAGCATTATGAAAAGATATTTGATTTTGGTGTTCGCAGGCCTGCTGCTGTTGCCAGGCTGCAACCTCTATAAGAAATATGAGTCGAATGTCGCCGTCCAGGACAACCTTATGGGTGAGGTGATCAATGCCCAAGACACCGTATCCATAGGCGATATGAATTGGCGCGACGTCTTCAAGGATCCATTGCTTCAGCAACTCATCGAAACGGCTTTGGTCAACAACACCGACATGCGCACCGCCCAACTCAGCATTGAGCAGGCACAAAACGAAGTGATGTCAGCCAAATGGGGCTACGCTCCCACGTTGTCGTTCGCTCCCGATGTCACCTACAATTATCAGGGGGGAGCCAGTAGCTACAGCGTTCAGGTACCCGTAAGGGCAAGTTGGCAGTTGGGCATTTTCGGCCAAACCCGAAGCAATATCCGTTCAGCCAAAGCCAAGCTTGCCTATGATGAGGATTACCGTCAGTCAGTGCAGGTCGATTTGGCCGCCAATGTCGCCAACCTGTATTACAATTTGGTGATGCTCGACCGCCAATTGGAGATTTCCGAAGCGACCGAGAAGCTGTATGAGGAGTCGTACAACACCACACAGGCCTTGTTCCAGGCGGGTATCTACAACAGTCCGGCTGTGTATGAGATGCAAGCTTCGTTGGAGGCTCTGCGTGCCGATATTGTTGATTTGCGCTACAATATTGCCGTCACCGAGGCTTCGCTCTGCAGGTTGCTCGCCGAGCCGCCTCATCACATTGAGCGTTCCACATTCGATAAGTTTGAGATGCCAGAACAGATTCACTTAGGTTTGCCCATCCGTTTGCTTGATGCCCGTCCGGACGTCCGCATGGCTGAGCGCAACATGGAGATTGCTTACTACAGCACCCAGCAGGCACGTCAGTCATTCTATCCTTCGCTCAGCATCGACGGTTTGTTCGGCATGGCTGGCTCTTTCAATGCCCTCGGCCTCATCGCACAGGCTGTAGGCACGTTGGCGCAACCTGTATTCCAAGGTGGGCAGCTCACGGCACAACTCCGCAATGCCAAAGCCAACCAGGAGAAGGCACGCTTGCAGTTTGTCCAAACCCTTTATGACGCTGGCAACGAGGTGTATCAATACAAGAAAGCCATCGAGACAGCAGAGGGAAAGGCTGGACATATCGACATCCGCGTCAATGCCCTGCAAGAAGCTTTTACAGCCACTTCCGAGTTGATGAACCACGGTTCAACCACCTATTTGGAAGTCCTCACGGCACAGGAGTCGCTGCTTTCGGCACAACTCACGCAGGTGCAGAACCAATACGAGATGATCCAAGCACTCATCAATCTTTACACTGCATTGGGCGGATTCGGGAAGTAACCGAATTCCATAACGGAAAGAAGCCGCTGGAAAATTCCAGCGGCTTTTTTTGTCTAATACCTTGTCTTTGAAGCATTTTTTTAGTATTATTGCATCGTGTAACCAAACAATGCAATCACTATGAACAATCCAGAACTAGCTCATCTCATCAACTTGATCTCGCTTGCCTGCATTGACGGCAACGTCAGTGAAGAGGAAAAAACCGTCCTGCACAGCATTGCCGATTCTCTCGGTGCCACAGAGGAAGAATTCAACTTCTGTGTGGACAAGGCCAACGAAGCGACACAAAACAACACAGCCATCATCGAAGTACCCGACACCGACGAAGAAAAGACCTTCTACCTGAAAAACCTCACCCTCATGATGATGTCCGACGGACAAATTGACGAGGAAGAGAAAAAATACATCAAGTTCATCGCCGACAAGTTCGGTTACGATGGCGACAAAGCGCTTGATATCCTCATTGAAAGCGTCACCAACGACATCCGCGAGAGTCTCAGCAAAAACCAAGGCAAGGACTCTTTCAGCACTCAGGAAAATAACGGTCCCGCAGGTACCCGCGAGACTGGAAAGAACGATGGCGGTATCGACAAAGAACAACTTCAGGATGAAATCAGGGAAGCCGTTACGCTCGGCAAGAAAGCCCTTATGAAACACGATATCCCCACGGCTTTCGACAACCTCATCTATGCCGCACACATGGACAGAAACGCCTGTCAACTCTTCCTGATGATCGTGAACCAACGTTCACGCCTCTTCAAAATCACTGAGGAGCAGGTGGCCCTATTGAAGGATTTCGCCGAGAAAGGCTATGCCTTGTCTCAATATGCCTACGGCCGCTGGCTGGAAGCCCATCGCCCTGAACCAGACTCCCTCAACATCGCCAACGAATACCTCAAAAAAGCCGATAAAGGCGGTGTACACGATGCCCTTTTTGCACAGTCGGTACTCTACAAGGCAGGTCACTATGGGCTGGTGGATCGCGAAGAAGCCGCTCGAATGGTCGATGAGGCCGTGGACAAGGGCAGTTTCCTTGCCTATCAGTATGTCTTACGCCAAACCATTTATGGCTGGAACAACGTGACTGCCGATCCCAAACGGGTTGCCGACGGCATAAAGGATTGGTTCAAAGACGGCGAAAGCGACGACATCCTAACGATCAATCCCGCCTATTACAGCATCATCGCCGAGGCGTACGCAGAACTCAAAGACAAGAAAAACGCCGACAAATACTACCGCAAGGCCATTGGCATGGGTTACTACGAGGCTTGGAGCGACCTGTGCAACCTGCACTTTGAAGACGATGAGTATGACGAACTGCTTGAGCAGGGTTGCGAAGCCGGTGCGGCCAACTGTCTTTTATTGAAGGCCAGCGGCCTCATGGATCGCTATGAAGACATGAACAGCCGTGACCAAAAACAGGCCACCGCAGACATCATGCACTACACCATCAGCGCTTGCGAAGAAGGCAGCGACCTAGCCCCCTACTTCATGGGCAATGCCTATTACCATGGGTATTACGGTTTTGAAAAAGACTTCGAAAAAGCATGGTTCTGGTTCTGCGAAGGCACCAAACGTGATGATGGCGACTCCTACGAAATGTTGGGGGTCATGGTTTCAGGAGACGAGAACCCTTATGAGATCGACAACAAGGAAGAATTTGTGAATCACTGCGTCATGATGGCGCTACGCAACAACGATGACAATGTGCTCGACTTGGTGGTGGAAAGCTACCGTAACGGCGAACTTACCGACTATGCCGCAGAGATTGAGCGGTATTACATCCCGGAATACGAAAAGAATCACGAAAACGACGATGAAGAAGAAGACGAGGACGATGAGGACGAAGAAGAAGATTACGAACCGGATCTGATGCTGATCGCCATCGTGAAGACTGACGGCAAAGCCGACATCATCGAGTTTGACGTGGAGAGCGGCTGGGATGAGCTGCCTGACTTCGTCGGTGCAAGGCGCCTCGATGCCATCCGCGTACAACCGCTCTACGACATCAGCAGCCAGATGGGCTACGACGACCACATCACCGGTTGGGTTGACAACATGGGCCTGATGAAAGACCTGCCAATGAACCCCGTCGGATGCAAGATTTACCCCGGCCCCATCGCAGGCGACATGATCCTGACGCTCGAGGACAAGAAATACAATCCCAAGAGCTTTAACGACCTTGACGAGTTGAAACAAGTGATTGCCGCCCTGGGTGCCAAACTCGATAACATCTGCCTCGACGACGAGCCTGACGATGACGGCCGTTACGACGCTTGGTCATAACCTTAAAAAAGCCACACCATGAAAGCATCAGACTATAGATCAAGACTCCAAAAGGAAACCAAGCAGAACGACCATCTGCCGGAGATTCCCATGTATAACCAACTGACCAAACAGCTTTGGGACGCCTTGCAAGGCGACATCGTTTGGCAAGTGATGCAAAAACTCGGTATCGACAAGATGGACGACAGGGCCGAGCGCGTGCGGATGGAAGGCCGCAGCCTGAAAGTCACCCAAAAGGTGATGCCCCGCCTGTACGAGCTGTTCAACAACGTGAAGCAACGCGTCAACTTGGAGCATCCCGTAGACTTCTTCGTCATCAGCGACGCCACCCTCAATGCTTGCGCCCATGTGCTGAAACCCATGGATCCGGAAATGCCTTATATTGTGGAGGTGAACTCCGCCATGATCGAGACCATGACTGAGACTGAGCTCTGTTCGGTGGTCGGCCATGAACTTGGCCACCTTCTTGACGACAACTACATCCTAAACCAAGTCATCTATTTCATCTTCGGTGCCGATGAGTACGGCCGCCCCAACCTGCCCATCCCGTTGCGCTTCAAGTACTACTACTGGAAACAGTTGAGCGAGCTCTTCGCCGACCGTTATGGCTACTTGGCCACGGATGACATCAACGCCTGCATCTCATCCGAACTGAAACTCAAGTCGGGACTGAAGCTCGACAAGATCGAGGCCAACATTCCTGCCTTTATTGAAGAAAACCGTGAAGCGTTGCAGCATTACATCTCAGGCTGCGGTCTCAGTCTCAATGACGGCTACACCCATCCCGTGAGCCCCATCCGCATTGAGGCCCTCAACCTCTTCGCGAATGCCAAAACCGAGAAGGAGCTCAGCGAGGGCATGAAAGTGCTCACCAACGCCATCGCGCGACTCAACACCAACCCGATCGAGGACGAGATGATGATCTTCATGGCTACCGGAGGTTTGATCATGGCCAACGCCGACGGACAGATCACCCAGCAGGAGCATGAACTCATCATCAACCAGATGTCGAGCTATTACATGTTCCCCATGGACATCCTGCAAGGCATCACTTCCGAGAATTGCTCCGACCTCTTCAACCAAAGCGTCCACAACATCCTGGAGGCCGACCCGAACAACGCCGGCACTTTGTTCCTCTACCTGATCAACGTGCTGGTCAGCGACCACAAGCTCGACCAAAAAGAGCTCGATTTGCTGTTCAAGATCGGTGAAGAGGCCTTGCATCTCGACGGACGGCAAATGGTCGAACTCCTGGCCACTGGCTTACGCCGAAGCTTCATTCCCTCCATCCTTTCCATTAGCTAACCGTTAGAAAACCCTCCCCCATGACACAGAGCAATCCTGTCCAAGAGTCGCAGCATGCCAAAGGCAAGGAAGCCACCAGGAAACAGGTCAGGCCCAGCCTCAAGAGCACAAGCTCAAGAAAATGCAAGCATTGCGGCGCCGAGATCGAGCTGAACGTGGAATTCTGTCCGTTCTGCGGAAAGAAACTGGTGGATTACTGCACCTTCTGCGGTGCGCCCATGGATGCCTCGGATACCGTCTGCGAGGAATGTGGCATGCCGGCGGAAGGCACGGTATGCCCCAAATGCGGCACCTTCAACGTGCGCTCCTTCTGCCGCAAATGCAACGAACCGCTGACCCGTGCCGCTGCCCGTGCCATCGAGAAGGCAAAGGAAGACCCCAAGGTGCAGCAGGCCGCCAAGCTGATGGACCGCGCCGCCGAGTTGGAGGAGCAGCTGGAAAACGCCGCCGAGGGTACACAGCAGGCCGAAGCCCGGCAAGAGTACCAGCATGTGGTGAAGGACATCAACAAATTGTTTGAGGAGATGCTGCCTCCGGCAGGATCCACGCCACAAGAGCAATACAACTATTATTCCGCCCGAAAGGTGGCCATCGAGACCGTCAGAAAGGTAACAAAAACCACCCGGACAGGATGGGTGTGCAATTACTGCGGATGCTTCCACAGCCAGCCCAGCGACTGTGCTGAGCCTTGGCATGGCGGCACCTGGATTTACGAGACTGAGGAAGAGGTGATTGTCACCAAAGAATACCAATACGAGGAATAAGCCATGGATGACTTGTCAGATCTGCTCAAAGACGCCAAGAAGCCCCAAGGGACCGCCACAGCACCGCAAGGAACGGCCACAGCACCACAGGGGACGGCAACCGCTCCACAAGGGACAGCCACTGCTCCACAGGGAACAGCGACACCGCCCCAAGGCACCGCTACACCCCCGTCCAACGGCAATGTGGCCCATAGCGGATCGCAAGCCGACATCCTCTTGCGTGACGGCAAGCTGCTGAAGATTTACAAGCCTGACTCCGGCTTCAACGCCAACGTGCTGAAGCTGGTGAAAAGGATGCGAGGGATGGGCCAAGTGGTAGACCTCTACGACTACGGCACCATGGACTACGAAGGCGAGCAACGTCAGTTCGAACTGATGGAGTATTGTCCCGGAGGTGCCGTGAGCAGCATCGACTTGAAAGGGAATAAAGACGCCATTCTAGCCATCGTTCGCAAGGTGGCCGAGGCCTTGGAAGCCTGCCATCGCATGGGATTCATCCACAAGGACGTGAAACCCGCCAACATCTTGGTTCGCGACAAGTCCACTTGGGGCTGCGTGCTTTGTGACTTCGGCATCGCCGACATACTCGACCACGGTAAAGTAACCACGCAACAGAGCCGGACCCCCATCTATGCGGCGCCCGAGGTCTATGAGCGTACGGTGACCATCGAAAACAGCACCTACTGCGAGCTTACCCCGGCAGCCGATTTCTACTCCTTGGGCATGACCATCCTTTGCCTTTGGTATGGCGAGTCGGCCTTCCGAAACAAAGAGGCTACCCTGGCCATGCAAAAGGTTCACAACGGTATCGTCGTCCCCTCCGACATGCCCGACCCGCTCTACACCATCACCCGGGGGTTGCTGGTCAAGGATCCCGCACACCGCTGGGGGCTGAAGGAAATCAACGATTTCCTCGACGGCAAGACGGTGGAGGTTTATAGCGAGGCGAGTCACGGCGGCTTAAACATCATCTTCAACAGCAGGAAACAGCAAATCGCCCACAGCCCCGAGGAATTGGCCGCTTTCATGGTCGAAGACAAGGACCTGGCCATCAAATACCTCTATAGCGGCAAGATTTCAAAATGGCTGGAACACATTCCGGAACTCCAGATCGAGATCGAAAACATCATCGAAAAGGACTTCCCCAACAACCAGAAAATGGGACTGTTGGCCGCCATCCACACCCTCAATCCCTTTTACGACCTTCAGCTCTGCTGCGATCTTCACAACCCCGACTACGCCATGACCGGCGCCACCATCGGAAAGGTGCTGAACCAAGCCTACGACCATTATTTCACCCAAAACAACGCCGACTTCCTGGACACCTGCCTCGCCGAAAGCTTCTTCGACAGCGACAATGACGACTATCTCCCATGGTTCCTCATCCATAAAGGCGACCGTTTCACGCAACAGCGCAACTGGTTCAATTACTGCGTCTACGGCGACAACCAAAACAGCAAAAAAGCCGGGCCGAAAGACAGCGAGTACCTGCATCAAGTGGCCATGATGAAGACCCTCTCCGGTTTTGGAGCGCAGCCTGAGTACCACTTGTCGAGAACCGGCAAAGTCCTCAGGAGCATCGATGACCTCTACAAAGCGCCCAAGAAAGAGCTGCTTTACGACCTTCAAAACGACAAAGGCATCCGAGGATGGCTGGCTGTGCTGTGCCACGAGAACCCGCACGCCGACTTGAAGAAGAAATACACCTACGAACGACTCCTGGAACAATACGTTCAGCTGCTCGGGTACATTGACCCAGACGACCATAACTACTCGCGTTTCCGACAGGCCCAAGACAACGTCCTAGGCATCGTCTCTGAAGCCAAGAACAAGATCAGGGAAACCTGGTCGGCAAGCCTGATCCAGCGTCTTCTGGGGATTTTCCTAGGCTTCATCCCCTTAGCCCTCCTCCTTACCGATATCATCCTCAACATCATTGACAACCCGACCGTCAAAATCGGCGGATGGACCAGCTACCTCTTCTACGGACTTGGAATCGTCGCCGCCGTGATCTCCTATTTCACCCTCGACAGCGACGGGTGCCTGGTCCCGATCATCATCGGAGCCATTGTCTCTTTCTTGATGACGCTGGCCATTTCCCTGATAGGTTATGTGATCATGTATTTATATGGATTGATCGTTCTCGCCACGCTGGTCTTCTTCAGCATCACCGCCCTATTCGACACCAGCGACAAACGAAAACGGATCAAGAACATCACCCATCCTGGGTTCGAGGAATTGACTTTGGAGCCCTTGTATTTCGCCTTCAACAACGAGAGGACCTTCGATTCCTCAATCAACGGTGCCATAGGCGTCAAAGGCTCTACCTCTTGGAAAGAAGACGTGAAAAAACGCTGGAAGATGGTATGGCTGTTCATCTTGAGCACCTTCGTGCTGATGATGTTCAGGTTCGCGCTGCCGAAATCAGAACGTATGGACCGTTTCGACAAACAATTGAAAAAACCTTTTAATACCGAATTCACCCAATATGATGAAGTGCAAGAATTGTCAGACACAGAACAGGGATCAGGCGAAGTTCTGTAAGCGATGCGGAAAGCCACTTCCCATCCCCTACGGGAAGGAGTTTGAGGGCCTCTTCGGCAAGGACGACCTGCTGGAACCGCTCAACGAGTTCAAGAAGCGGGTCGATGTCGATCTACAGATGAAAGAAAGGGGCAACCGTGTCCATATCCAGATGGATTGCGTGATCTTGGGAAACGCCGGCACCGGAAAGCATTTCATGGCCAACCTGCTCTCCGACTACCTGATGAAGAAAGGCGTGGTCTATCAAAGTGACATCAAGACCATTGATGCCATCGACTTTCCGGCATGGCTCGACAATATTGAGACGAATCTGAACGACATCAAAAACGGGCTGTTGGTGATTCACAACGCCCAAAAGCTCATTTACAACGGCGAGTCAACCGAACTTGACGCCCTTTTCACCCGAATGCACGACCATCCGGCCAACATGCCCGTGGTGATCATGACCGGCTTACGGCGCGATTTTGAGGACTTTCTGGCCGCCAAACCCGAGGTGGCCTCGCTTTTCGAGTTCCGCTTCGACCTCAAACCGCTCAATGAGCAGTCGTTATGCGACATTTGCACCCATATCTTGAAAAAGAGATACAAGTTTGACATCACCAACGAGGCCCTGACGAAGCTCCATGGCCATTTTGAATGGATCATGCGCAAGGGTGGCGGCATCGACAACAACGGCCTGTTGGCCGAGTCGAAAGCCGAAGAGCTGGCCGTGAACGCCCTGTTGAGAGGCGGCAGCACGATCGATGAGCAAGACATCCGAGGCGAGGTGTTTGTGCCTCGTTCCGAAGAAGAAATCTGGGCTGAGCTTGACGAATTCATCGGGCTGCAGAGCGTCAAGGACGAGATCCACAAGATCATCGACAACGTCAAGGAAGCCCAACGCGAAGGCGGTCCCGGTGCCAAAGCCCAACTCAAGGACCATTACATCTTCACCGGCAACCCCGGCACGGGCAAGACCACCATCGCGCGCATCTTCGCCGACATCCTTGGCGCCACGGGGGTGCTGCCTAAGGGCCAATACGTGGAGGTGGCCGCCAAGGACATGATTTCGGAATACATCGGCGGCACCGAGCGCAACGTGCAGGACTATGTGGACCGCGCCATGGGCGGCGTGCTCTTCATCGACGAAGCATACGGCTTCAACGACGGTAACTTCGGCAAGGCCGGCATCGACAAGTTGGTGCCCATTCTCGAGAACAAAAAAGGCGAATTCGTGTGCATCGCCGCAGGCTATCGCGACGACATGAAGGAGTTCCTCAAGATGAACACAGGTCTCCCCTCAAGGTTCAACAAACAGATTGAATTCCCCGACTACAACGCCAAGGAACTTGAGCTCATCTTCCTCAGCATGGCCACGAAGAAAGGCTTCCGCCTCGACCAGGAGGCCTCCGACAAACTCCATATCGAGTTCGAAAACATGTATAATCGCCGTGGCGACACTTTCGGCAACGCCCGTGACGTACGCAATCTTCTTGATGCCGCCATCGAACGCCGCAGGATACGCCACCGCACCATGAGCGAGAGCGAAATCACCCGCGAGGGCAAACTCCTCACCTACTCCGACATCGCCGGCGAAGGCGTAAACAAGGTCGTCGATATCCAAGAGGTGATGAAAGAACTCGACGATCTGGTGGGACTGGAGAGCGTGAAGCGCAGTCTCCGTGACCTGGCAGCCACCATACGCCGCGAGCAGCAACTCGCCCAGCGTCGCAACCGCACGCCCAACATCAACGTCAGCCATTACCTCTTCCTCGGCAACCCAGGCACAGGCAAGACCACCGTGGCACGCCTCATGGGAAAGATATTGCACGCCTTGGGGGTCATCAGTAGCTCCGATGTGTATGAGGTGACCCGTGAAGACCTGGTGAGCCGCTATCTCGGCGAGACCGCGCCCAAGACCCGTGAAACGGTGATGAAAGCCATGGGAGCCGTGCTCTTCATCGACGAGGCCTATTCATTGAGCAACGGCGGTCCCCACGACTACGGCATCGAGGCCATCAACACCCTCACGCCCCTGTTGGAGAACTACAAGGGCAAGTTCGTTTGCATCGCCGCTGGCTACACGCAGGACATGATCCGTTTCCTCAATCAGAACAAGGGATTGAAGTCGCGTTTTGACGAGACCATCGAGTTCGAAGACTATAACGTTGATGAGTTGTTCCAAATCTTCGTCAACATGGCCAAGAAAAAAGAGTTCCATCTCGATGACCAGGCCCTGGCCGCCGCACAGTCGCTCTTCGAGCGAGCATACGCCGCACGCGACGAGAACTTCGGCAACGCCCGCACCGTGCGCAAGACCCTTGACCGAGCCATCAAGAACCTCTCGACACGCACCGCCTACGACGACACCTTGAGCGAAGAAGAGCTGATGACCATCAAAGCCGAAGACATCAATCAGATTGAATTGGAGGATATACTATGAAATGCCCATACTGCAAAGAGATCATCGATGACGACAGCCACTTTTGCGACCAGTGCGGCAAGGAGCTGCGTTTTTGCCCCGAGTGCCACCAACCCAAACGCGGAACGGAGTGCCCCGCCTGCGGCGCCGACTTGGTGAGCGCCAAAGAATACTTCAAGTCCAAAGAGAATCCAAAGCCTCAAGAGCATCCAAAGCCCCAAAAACCTGAAGAAACAGCAGCTCCTTCCCCAGAGGCTCCCTCCCTGCTTGAAGGCGATGGCTTCAGGCTCACCCTCAAGGAAGGCGTCTTCGGCCGTACCACCGGCATCTATCCCGAGTTTGGCACACAGATGTACATCTCGGGACGGCATGGAGAGCTACGCTGCATGAATGGGCAATGGCAAATCCGTGACTTGGGCAGCCACAATGGCACCTTCCTGAATGGAGCCAGGCTGGCACCCAACACCTGGACCGACCTCCACCTGAACGATCAACTGAAGATAGCAACCACACACCTCACTGTGAAATGATAACACTCACTATTGAAGCGGTCTGCCAGAAAGGCCCGAAAAGGGACAACAACGAGGACATGGTGTCGTTGGGAGGCATCCTGCTGCGCGACGCTGACATGAGTTTCCCCGTGGAGATTGATGAATCCAGCCAGTTTTATCTCTTGGTGGCCGACGGCATGGGAGGCCACGAACAGGGCGAACGGGCCAGCCAAGGGCTGTTGGAACACTTGGACGAGTGCTTCAAGGAAAACCGGTTCCATGCCGACACCCTGGAAGACGACCTTCGCTTTCAGGTGAAGGCCTTCAGCGACCGGCTCAACCAAGAAGCCAGGGAAGAAGGCCAAGTCCGGCCCATGGGATGCACCTTGACCGGCATGGTATGGTCCCATGGCAAAGCCCTGCTGATCAATGCCGGCGACAGCCGTACCTACCGCTTCCGCGACGGCATTCTCCGCAGGATTACCCAAGACGACACCGCACGAGGCATTACCGGCGATCCCAACGAAAGCCCATACCTGCTCAACTGTATCGGGGGTGGTGCCAACGGCGACCTCATGGTGGTGGATTTCACCGAACGGCTTTTCGTCCATGACACGCTCCTCATCTGCTCTGACGGCCTCACCGAGATGGTTCCCGACGAAACGATCGAAGCCATCCTGTCATCCTCGGAACATCCCGCTCAGGAACTCCACGACACCGCTTGTGCCCATGGCGGCATCGACAATGTCAGCGTGATTGTGGCAAAGATTTATTGAACGGGATAACTAAAGGTTTCCAACTCGTTACGGTCGTTCACAAAGATATAGCATACCTCTACGTCATCAAGGGTCTTGATGAGCTCGAGCGAGCGTTCCATGCCCATCACCATGCAAACCGAGGCCAAGGCATCAGCCCATGTGGCGTTCTCGGCTATTACCGTAGCGCTCAGCAGGTTGTGCTCCACTGGATAGCCCGTCATAGGATCGATGCAATGGGAATAACGCTTCCCATCGCGCTCCACATATTTGCGATAGCCGCCCGAGGTGACGATGCCTTTATCCTGTAGTTCCACACGCTGCTGCACCACACGCTCCGAATCCCAATCGGCTGCCGGCTTTTCGATGCCGACCACCCACGGTTTGCCATCGGGTTTGGTGCCACGGGCAAAAATCTCGCCACCGACATCCACGATGTAGCTCTTGATGCCTTTGGACTCTAACAAGGCACTCACAAGATCCGTAGTATAGCCTTGAGCTATGGCATTGAAATCCAGCTTCATGGCCGGATTTTCCTTGATTAATTTACCCTCTTCAATATGGACTTTCCGATAATCCACCAGCTGTTTGAGGCTATCCACCAGCTGTGGCGTGATGGTGTCGCCGGTTTTCGCGCTGAAGCCCCATGCCGCCACCAACGGGGAAATGGTTGGATCAAAATAACCATTGGAAAGCTTTGCCGCTTTTTGAGCGATCTCGAAATTATCAATAAAAATTGGGTCCAAAGCGACTTCTTCATTGCGATTCACCTTGCAGATCACCGAGCTGTCCACCCAGAGGTTGACTGACCTATCCACCGCGTGAAAGATGGAATCAACCTCTTGCTGGAAATTCCGACCTTCCTCATCAAAATAGGTGATGGCATAATAAGAACCTTGAACCAAACCTTGCAGCACCATCTTCTGCGGCTGTTTCACACACGAAACCAACAGCGTCAAGCCCATGAAAAACAAACACCGAATTTTCATAACTTCCAACTTTTAACTACCAACTATAAACTAAAAGTAATACTGTATTTAAACGCAAAGTTATCGATCACCTTGGGGAAGCTATAGGCGCCATAACGGTAAAACACGCCCGCACCCAAATTCACCATCGGCATGCTCAGCAATCCTCTTACCACCATACCGCTCTCAAAATAACCATGTTTCATGGTGGGTAGCCCCCAACCGAGGTTGGTCACCAAGCAAAGCTGAGGCTTGAACCACTGGGAGTGCGGATCCCACAACGTTCCCTGGAAGTCGTGCGACAAAAACAGCGCCACAAAACGGTCGCACAAGAACTCATTATCCCGCATCGTAGAGAAGCTACCCGGCGAATAAAGCCCGACCAACTGGTAGCTGCCCAAAAGGTCGAAGGTCTCTTGCACGGGGCATCCTTTCGATGCATAACCCGCTTGAAGCAACACCGAGGTCTTTCCCACATAATGCGTTTGAAAGTCTTTCTCCAATTGGAATTTAAACCGGTCAAACTCATATTCGCCACCCATAACATCCTTGAACGAATGCTGATAGGAAAGCCAAACCACAGGATAATCGGTACCCATCGAGCGTATTCCCTTGGTAGTGCCCATAAACTTCTCCTTGTAAGCAAAACGCAACTTCAGCTCCGCAATGGTAAAATGGGTGATCGGCATGGCGTCATAAGGCGGAAGCAGGTACTTCTTTCGATAAGTTCCAAAAGTCAGGAAGGCCTTGAAATGGCGCGCAAAACGGGTGTTGAAGAACGCTTCGGAGCAATTGCTGCGAATCATCACATTCTCATAAAAGACGTAACGGAATTCATTTTCCGACAAGGGGTTGTTGCTCTCGCCAAATCCGTTGAACTCGCCCAACGTCAAAGACTTATGGGCATAGCGGACACCAAGTTCCATCTGCCGTTGTCGATTCATCAGCCATTTCCCTTCAAAGCCGTAATCAATGTCGCGCAGCTTAGTCCAATAGCCCACGAAACCGCCAAGGCGCAAATGGCGAGACAGGCGGTCGTTCGTGTTGAGATGAAGGCCGAAATAGCAACCCCGTGTGAATGAATAACGGAACAAACTACCCAAATTCCAATCGATCGGGCCAAGGCCCAACGACATGTCATCCATCAACTGATCAGTAACACTCAATACCCTGTCAAAGATATTACTGCCTTGAGTCAGGGAATCCACCAGATGATAGGTGTTCAGGATCCGCTCGGTAAGCGAATCAATGCGATGTTGGGTCCAGAATTCATCATCGCGATAAGCCGCTACAGGATGCACTTGAAGCTCAACTTCCGAAAAGTCCCTATTCGTCAGGTTGGGATGCAACACCACATCGGAAACATAGCTCTTGCCAATGGCAATCATAGGGAAGGAATACCCCTCCACATCCACCACCATTTGAGGAAATACCAAATTGGTATTCAGCTGTTTCGGAAACCATTGGCCTTCAATCTTCTGGTACAGTTGCTGGATGCTGATGGTATAGAACGCCCCGCTGGTTTCAGGAGCCGCCTTTACATTCTGCAAGGCCCATCCGTCAGAATGGACGGCCAGTATACCGCGCAAACCACTGAACGTGCTTCCCTTCATGGGATGAAACGAAATCACATAAAGCGAGTCGGCTCCGCCAAGAGGCACCACGGATTCCAAAGTAAAGAAGTAGTGGCTTTTGCTGTTTCGGCTAATGGGGTTGACGTAGTCGGTCCCGGCGATGGTCACCGTCTCATCATAGAAACTGGTGCTCTGCATTTGGTTGGCGAGGTACACTACCTGAGGGTTTTTTGAACCCGACATCTTAGTGCCTAACACATTCTGCCGAAACTGGTTCGGAGAGCGAAACAGCACTTCCGAAAAGACTTCCATGACCATCAAATCGCTCTTCTTCAAGATGCTGTCAAACAAAGCCATCGCTGGAGGCCGGTCTGTCCCCTCCATGGCCTTGACGACCTCGCTGCTATCGATGGTAATCACCATTTGGTCATAGATATGATAGCGGTAGGAGTCCAATGCATTGGGGTGGTTCTCCTTCCGGTGGGCCATCACACTGTCGATGATGCGGTGGGCGGGATTCTCCCCCGCCTCGATGGTAACTTCACCCAACTGAAACGTCTTGGGCACAAGGGCGACATTCAGACGATGGACTTCGGATGCCACGTTCTTTTCAAAAGGTTCATAGCCCAAGCATGAAAAAAACAGGGTGCGTATCGGTTCGTCTGCGCTGATCTGGTATTTCCCGTCGATATCGCTCATGCCGCCATACTTGCCGTCATTGACCACGATGTTGACAAAAGACAAGGGCTGCCTGTTGTTGGCATCGGTGACCCGGCCAGCAATGGAGTATTGTTGCGAAAAGAGGCTTAATGAAAGAAAGCAAAGAAGTATCGACAGCAGCGGCTTCATTCCTTGTCAACGATTTTATAAACCACCTCGTTGTCGCGTTTCATGAAGTACTTTTCACGGGCGATGCGCTCCATTCCTTCGCGGTCTTCCGTCACCATCCTCAAGGAGTCTTTGTACTGCGCTATCCCTTTTTCAAGATGCTGGATTTCAAGCTCCTGTTCTTTCAACTCGCGATGAAGGTTGATTTGTGTCCCAAGATTGAACTGGTCAAAGAAAAGAATGACCAGCAAGAACACTATGGTTGCGATCACGTAGCGGTTGTTCAGTTTTCTTATGATGCTCCAGAAAGTCACGGTTGGTTATTTTTTGAAATGCAAAATTATGCAATTTGAAGGATAAAGTTTAATTTTGCGGACAGAAAAACATCAACAAAAAACGCTAACCATGAAAAAAGCTATCGCTACCGCCAAAGCCCCGGGTGCCATTGGACCCTACAGCCAGGCCATCGCAGCCAACGGCATGTTATTCATTTCAGGACAACTTCCCATCGACCCCGCTACCGGCGTCATGCCTGAAGGCATCACCGCACAGGCCGAGCAATGCATGAAAAACCTCGAGGCCATCCTCAACGAAGCCGGATGCACCTTTGACAACGTCGTAAAATCAACTTGCCTGTTGGCCGACATGAGCTATTTTGCCGACATGAACGCCGTTTACGGCAAATATTTCAGCGGAGCTTGCCCTGCCCGTGCCGCATTCGCCGTCAAGGAACTTCCCAAGAAGGCCTTAGTGGAGATTGAGATGATCGCCGCCCTGTAAACGAGCCGGTCACTCTCCTCGCCTGTTTCGCTCCAAGGCATCCTGGGCTTCCTGCATGCTCACGCGTTCGCCATTGACAAAGCAAACGACCCAAGCATCGGGATAGCCTTGCTTTTGCATTTCTTTTTGGCGGGCGAAAGCCTCTTCCTTGGTGCGGAAGTTGCCCGAAGTGTAACGGTAGCTGCCATTATACTCGTAGTAGTCCACCTCCTTGATGTTGGCGATTCGCTTGTCTTTGGCAGACACCTTGGTATCGCTAATAAAGATCTGGACCTTAAATGAAACGGTCTGCTTTTTAACAGCTTTCACCACGGGTTTTTCCTCTGCTATCGGTTTCTCTTCGACAACGGGTTTTTCTACCACTATGGGCTTGACTTCCTCTTTGGGCTGCTCTTGAGCCACAGGCTTTTCCTCTGTTATCGGTTTCTCTTCAACTACCGGGCTGGGCTCCTCAACGGGAGTGGCCTCTTGGGTGACCACGACTTTTGTCGTAGCGTTCTCGCCCTCGAAGCTTGTCTTAAAGTCCCGGAAAGCCCGATAAATGGCCGAAGCCATATAAATCTGGCCTGATTCGGAAACCAGGAAGCGTTCTTCAGCCGCATTGCTGATGAAACCCAACTCGATAAGGATGCTGGGCATGGCCGTCTTCCACAACACAAGGAATCCTGCCTGTTGCACGCCACGGTCCTTGCGACCCACACGTTTCGAGAACTGCTCCTGCACATTGGCTGCAAGTTGCAGGCTTTGGTTCAGGTATTCCTGTTGGAAGAGCGACAGGGCGATATAGGCTTCGGGGCTGTTCAGATCGAAATCGCCATATTGTTCACTGGCATCCTCCTCATAAAGGATGGCGGAGTTCTCGTTCTTAGCCACTTGCAGGTTCGCGGCATTCTTGTGTTCACCCAGCACAAACGTCTCAGCGCCCATGGCCGTGGAACCCTTGACATCCGTAGAGTTGCAGTGGATGGAGATGAAGACATCGGCATTGTTGCGATTGGCGATCATGGCACGCTCATTCAGTCCCACAAACACATCGCGCTCACGGGTATAGATGACTTTCACGTCGGGAAAGTTCTTCTTGATGTAATCGCCTGTGAGCAATGCCACCGTCAGGTTCAGATCCTTCTCCTTGCTGATGGCACCCAATGCGCCGGTATCCTTCCCTCCGTGCCCTGGATCGATGACAACGGTCGTGATCTTCTCACCCCGCTGTGCAAACAAGGTAAAAGGAAGGAGAAAAGCGACCAAAAGAATACCAAATTTCAAATTGTTACGTTGTGACATAGCCAAATTTACTAATTTTGGCACAAAAATAATTGTTTTTTATCATTTGAAGTGGAAATCTGCACATATTTATTCATTGTTGACGGCATTTTTTATGTCGTTGATGCTGATTGCACCCCTCGTTTCCTCCTCTCAATCTGTTGATTCCATTACCCAACCTGCTGATTCCACTTCACAATCCTTAGATACCCTGACCCATCTCAACGATTCTCTTGTGAACCTTGCGGACTCCATCCTTAACCCCAGGGATTCCATCGTCACGCCCAAACGAGTCGTCAGACCCAAGAAGAAAAGCGAAAGCACCTTCGATTCCAAGGTAACCCGTACCGCCGTCGATTCTGTCATCCAAGACATGAATGAGAAGGTCATCTACTACTACGGGAACGCTGTGGTAAAATACGAAGACATCGTACTGGAGGCCAATTACATGGAGTTCGACCTGAACACCAATGTGGTGCGAGCCAAAGGCATCCCCGACTCCACTGGCAAACTGACGGGCACCCCTGTTTTCACGCAAGGCGAAACCAAGTTCGAAGCGGAGGAAATGTCGTACAATTTCCAAACCAAAAGGGGGGTCATCCATAAGGTCTGGACCGAGGAGAGCGGCGGTTATATCCATGGCGACAAAATCAAGAGGATGGACGACAACACCATCAACATCCAGTCGGGCGGCTTCACCACCTGCAATCTCAAGGAGCACCCTCATTATCAGTTCCGTTTCAAAAAAGCCAAGGTCATCCCCGATGACAAGATTGTGACCGGACCGGTTTACGTCACCATTGCGGATGTACCCTTGCCCATCGGACTGCCTTTTGCCATCATCCCCAATGCCAAAGGACAACGTTCAGGCATCATCGTGCCGACCTACGGCGAATCCGAAAACCGTGGCTTCTACCTTGAAAATGGCGGTTACTACTGGGCCATCAACGATCATTATGACCTTCAATTGTTAGGCGACATCTACACCCGTGGCAGCTGGGCCATCAAACCCACCTTCCGCTACAACCAGCGATACAAGCACAACGGCTCGCTAGCGTTAGGCTTCGCCGTCAACAAGATCGGCAGCAAAGGAGCCGCCGACTACAACAAAAGCACCGACTTCAAGATCAAATGGACGCATAAGCAGGACACCAAAGCCCATCCGAGGCATAACTTCTCCGCCGACGTCAACATCATCAGCTCCAACTACAACAAATACAACCCAACCACCTCCAACGAATACCTGAGCAACACCTTCAAGAGCAGTATTGCCTACCAGACCAATTTCGCCGGCAAGGTGTATCTCACCCTCAACGCCAGTCATAGCCAGAACACACTGACCAAACAAGTCACTGTGACCTTGCCTGAGGCCACCGTGACCATCAATAGAATCTATCCTTTACAAAAGCTTGGCAAAGCAGGCAAAAAGCGCTGGTACAAGGACCTCAACATCAACTACACCATGAATGCCAAGAACTATGTCTCCGGCATTGACACCCT
Source organism: uncultured Bacteroidales bacterium (assembly GCA_947302205.1). Classification (GTDB taxonomy): domain Bacteria; phylum Bacteroidota; class Bacteroidia; order Bacteroidales; family F082; genus Limimorpha. The sequence continues at coordinate 208,016 of CAMYVD010000001.1, read as the reverse complement.
GCTCTTTCCCACAGGTTGGAGCGAAAACATGTCGGCATGGTTCAACAACCTCCAGAAATTCACCCAAAACGGCATCAAGCACACCCTCCCGGTCAACCTGCCCATCAAGCTGTTCAAGCACTTTACCTGGACCACCTCGCTCACGTTCAACGATTACATGTACTTCAGCCGCGTCGAGCGTCATTGGAACGAGGCTGACAGTTGCCTTGTACTGGACACCATCACGGGATTCCGAAACCTGATAGACTACAACCTTTCCAGCAACATCACCACGAAGATCTACGGCATGGTAAACTTCCGAAAAGGCCCCATCAGGGCCATTCGCCATGTGTTCACCCCCACCATCGGCTTTTCTTACCGACCGGATTTCAGCGATCCCAAGTGGCATGTCTACAACACTTATGTTGACGGTGCGGGAGAGCTCCAGACATACAACATGTTCATGAACGCTCTGTACGGAACCCCGTCGCAGAACAAATCGGGACTGATCACCTACAACTTCAACAACACCTTGGAAATGAAGGTGCCCTCAAGGTCAGACACCGTCACCGGACTGAAAAAAATCGTTCTGCTGGAATCCTTGGGATTCTCTGGCAATTACGACCTCACCAAAGACTCATTGCGGTTTTCCTATCTGTCGGTAAACGCCCGCACCACCTTGTTCAAGAAACTGAAAGTGAGCTACTCCAGCGTCTGGGATCCTTACGTCATCGACTCCACGGGAAAACGCCTCAACCGCCTTGAAATCATTGAAAACCAACGGCTCTTCCATAAAAACAATTCTGCTTGGACTTTCAGCCTCAGCTGGTCGTTCAGCCAAAACGACTTGAAGAAATGGAGAGATGCCAACAATGCGCAAGCCAATGATTTCCAAGATGAAATCACCAGAAGAGCCCATGGCAGCGAATTTGTCACCGAGGGCGAGTTGGACGATATTTTGGGCAATCCGAAGTCCTATATCGACTGGAGCACCCCTTGGTCGGTGACCTTGAGTTACAACCTGCGACACTCCTCCAACCTGACCTATGCCGCCTTCATGGGCATCGCCACCAACCAAGTGGTGCAAACCCTGAACATCAGCGGTGACATCAGCTTCTCGCCGAAATGGAAAGTCTCCTTCTCCACCGGATGGGACTTCACCAACCACGGCCTATCCTACACTTCTTTGAACATCTACCGCGACCTGCACTGCTGGGAGATGCGCTTCAACTGGATCCCCATCGGGAGCTACAAGAGCTGGAACTTCACCATCAACGTGAAGGCTCAGGCACTGCAAGACCTGAAACTGACTAAAAAGAAAGATTTCCGAGATAATTAATTTACCAAATCCTTACACTATGAAAAAAACCTTACTCTTTGTTTTTGCACTGGTATTGAGCTTTGGCTTGAAAGCCCAGTGTCCCTACACCACTGCCTTTGACTTCACTGCCACGGATTGCCACGGCACCGAAGTCCACCTGTTCGACATCCTCGACGGAGGCCAATATGTCCTCATCGACTTCTTCTTCACCACCTGCGGTCCATGCCAACAGGCTACGCCTAAGATTGTGGAATCCTATTATGCTTTTGGGTGCAATATGCATGACGTGTATTACATTGAAATCTCCACCTCCGACGGTGATGCCGCTTGCCAAAACTGGGCAGCCAACTACGGCGTGGAATATCCCACCATCAGCACCGCTGGCGGCGGCAATACCATTTGCAGCCAATATGGCATTTCGCAATACCCCACCATTATCTTGATCGCTCCTGACCGTTCCATCGTAATTCAAGACTTATGGCCAATCAGCAACGCCCAGACGGTTATCAACGCATTGACACCCTACGGCATTGAAGAGCACGACTGCACCGAACCCGTTGGCGAACTCACCATCACCCCTGATACCCTGTGGTTCTACAACATGGGCGAAGACCAGATCTTTACCATCCTGAACGAAACAGACGAGGCCGTGACCATTGACGATATCATCCCCGAAGGCGGCTCGGCTCTGGAAGTCTGGCAACCCTCTTTGCCCGTCACCCTGGAAGCCGGCGAATCCATCGATGTCGTGATCGGCTATCAAGTCCCGCCTTTGAAAGACGAGTTCACCTCTTTTGTCATCAGCGTCATGACTTCCGTAGGTGAAAAAGAGGTCATTGCCATGATAGAGAACACCGCCCTTGATATGGGATTGATCCTTGGACCTTATTTTATGATTGCCTTGGACACCGAAAATCCCTCCACCGACCTTTACCTGTCAAACGGCAACGCAGGCACATTGACCCCATTTGAGATCTCTTCCATTTCAGAAGTTCCCGACGAAGGTGGCCCTTATCTGAACATCGAATTATCCTCAGAGCTGCCATACACTTTGGACTATGGCTCCGCCCCCTTCTATTTCACCATCTCGCCGCTTCACGCTGGAACGAAGGATGGAGCGCATACCTCGATTGAAGTCAATTATACTGGCGGAACCAGTTATTACGAAGTATGGATTGACGAAGCATTGCTCAGCATCGCTGAAATCAACAACGAATGGCGTCTCTTCCCCAATCCCGCCAACGAAAACCTGACCTTGAAGGGCAAAAACCTTGGCACCGTGCGCATTTTCAACACCCTCGGCCAAAAAGTGGACGAGATGGAAGCTAACGGCAACGAGTTGAACATCAACACCACCGGCTACGAAAGCGGCGTTTATGTCGTTAAAATGGGAGAGAAGGCCATGCGTTTCGTGGTGAAACACTAAACCGGCAACGACTACTTTTTCAGCACGATCCGGAAGGTAGTGCCTTGACCAACCACGGTGGACTTGATGAAAATCTTTCCCTTGTGGTATTCCTCAATGATTCGCTTGGCCAACGAAAGGCCTAAGCCCCAGCCACGTTTCTTGCTGGTGAAGCCAGGCTTGAACACTTGCTTGATCTGAGACTTTGAGATGCCTTTGCCCGTATCGCTCAGGTCGATGAAGACCTCCTCTTCGCTTTCGGTCAATTCCAAGGTGATCTTACCGTGATCGCCCATGGCATCCACAGCGTTTTTGGTGAGGTTTTCGAGCACCCAGCGGAACAGCGAGGGCACCAACGGCAGCACCAGAGATTCTTCAGGCAGTCGGATGTCAAATTCAAACTTTTTGGAGAAACGCCTTTGAAGGTATGCCATGGTATCCTTGATCAACGGAATGATGTCAGTAGGCTCCAGCACAGGAATAGAACCAATCTTCGAGAAACGATCCGTCACAATCTGCAATCGTTCTATATCCTCTTCCATCTCCTTGGTACCCGCAAAAGGCTCCTCCTGCATCTTCAGCAGCTCCACCCAACCCATGAGCGAAGAGATGGGCGTACCCAACTGATGCGCGGTCTCCTTGGCCATGCCCGCCCATACCTGGTTCTGCTCCGAGCGATGCGCCCAACTGAACAGCAAGTAGGCGATCAGCAGGTAAAGCGCGATGACGATGATTTGGATGATCGGGAAATATTTCATCTGCTCCACCAAGTCGGAGGTGCGGTAGTAGATATAGGCCTTGCCGGTATTCATGAAATCGATCTCCAGCGGATCGTTCTCGGAGCGCATCACCTCCAACTGACGGATCACATAATCGGAATTTTGCATCATCGTGGAGTCGAGGTTGCCATAGCTCAGGATCTTGGTGCCATCGGCATTGGTGATGATCACGGGGGCGCCCACGGCGTTCAGCGTGATCTCCTCCAAGAAATGGTCGATCATGCCTTCAAGCACCGCCTTCAGTTCCGTGTAAATCAGGGATTCATTATAGTAAAGCCATTGGATCTGTCCGAAACCGGGGTTGATCTTAATAGGCTGAAACTTCGAATAGGCTTGCTTCATCTCATCATCAAACACCTTCTTGTCGATTTGGTCGTCGGGAAGGTTGTTGGTAAACCTGATGTTCCCTTTATCATCCGTGATCACCAAAGGAATACTGATGTTGTTCTTGATGATTTCCAAATAGATACCCGTGTTTTCGTTCGTGGAGAAGTCCAGCACTTGACGGTAAGCCATAGCTAGCAAGTCCACGCGCATCTGTTCCTGTTCGCTGACTTTGTTGAAGAATTCCTCCGTTGACTTCATCATGCCGGCGTGTTGTTCCATGGCCGCTGCCCACATCTTCACCTGGTTGGTTTCCTGCACAGCGATGGATTTCACCAAGTGATTGGTATACCACAGCGAGGCACCTACAATGAGGAGCGCCACCACGGCGAGCACCCATTTCCAGCGTTTCTTATTGGTGTAGAGGTTCATTTGCTGATGATTTATTGTGCAAAGTTACTAAAATTTGTATCTTTGCGGTTTATTTTAGAAAAAACGCCCGTTATGGATTATAATTTTATCGACATCGAAAAAAAATGGCAGCAGTATTGGCGCGACCAGAAAGTGTATAAGGTTGATATCGACCAGAATAAACCAAAGTTCTATGTTTTGGACATGTTCCCCTACCCTTCGGGAGCAGGTCTGCATGTGGGTCACCCATTAGGCTACATCGCCTCTGACATTTATGCAAGATACAAACGCCTGAAAGGCTTCAACGTGCTGCACCCCATGGGTTACGACGCCTACGGTCTGCCCGCGGAGCAATACGCTATCCAAACCGGCACTCACCCTGCCGTGACCACCGAGAAGAACATCAACCGCTACCGCGAACAGATGGACAAGATCGGTTTCAGCTACGACTGGGACCGCGAGGTGCGCACCAGCGATCCGAGCTACTACAAATGGACTCAATGGACCTTCATACAGTTGTTCAACTCATTCTACTGCAACAAATGCCAAAAGGCCCAGCCCATCAGTAAACTGGTAGCGCGCTTTGAAGAAAAAGGCACCGAAGGTCTCAACGTGGCCGAGAGCAAGCCTTTGAGCTTCACCGCCGCCGAGTGGAAAGCCATGAGCGAGAAGGAACAGCAGGAAGTGCTGATGAACTACCGCCTCGCCTACCAAGCCGAGGCTTTGGTGAACTGGTGCCCGAAACTCGGCACCGTATTGGCCAACGACGAGGTCGTTGACGGCCTCTCCGTCCGTGGCGGCTATCCTGTAGTGCGCAAATCCATGAAACAATGGCTCCTCCGCATCACCGCCTACGCCGAAAGACTGCTCACCGGCCTGGAGACCGTGGAATGGAGCGAGTCGGTGAAGGAAGTGCAGCGCAACTGGATCGGCAAGTCCATGGGTGCTTCCGTCATCTTCAAGGTCAATGGTAAGGATATTGATCTGGAAGTGTTCACCACCCGTGCCGACACTTTGTTCGGAACCACCTTCATGGTGCTGGCTCCCGAGCACGAGCTGGTTTCAGAGATCACCACCCCCGAGCAACGCGCCGAGGTGGAGGAATACATCACCCGCACCAAGAACCGCAGCGAGCGTGAGCGCATGGCTGAGGTCCGCAAGGTGAGCGGCGCCTTCACGGGTGCCTACGGCATCAACCCCATCACGGGTGCCAAGCTCCCCATCTGGATCGCCGACTACGTCCTCATGGGCTACGGCACCGGTGCCATCATGGCCGTGCCCGCGCACGACAGCCGCGACTTCGCTTTCGCCCGTCATTTCAACCTGCCCATCATCCAAGTAGTGAAGAAACCTGGCACCGAGCCGACCGATCCCGCCACCTGGGAGGAAAGCTTTGACGCCAAGGACGGCGAGCTGGTCAACTCAGGCTTCCTCAACGGCCTCACCGTGAAGAAAGCCATCGAACGCATGATCCAGGAATTGGAGAAACTCGGCGTTGGCACAGGCAAGACCAACTACCGCCTGCGTGATGCTATCTTCAGCCGCCAGCGTTACTGGGGCGAGCCTTTCCCGATTTACTACAAGGACGGCATGCCTTACGCCATGGACGAGTCGAAACTGCCTTTGGAGCTGCCTTCCATCGACGAATACAAGCCCACCGAGACGGGCGAGCCGCCTTTGGCCCGCGCCAAGAACTGGGTCACCGAAGAGGGCTATCCCATCGAGACCAATACCATGCCGGGCTTTGCCGGATCGAGCGGCTACTACCTCCGCTATCAAGACCCGCGCAACGACAAGGAATACTTCAGCCGTGAAGCCAACGACTATTGGCAGAACGTTGACCTTTATATCGGTGGTGCCGAACACGCCACGGGTCACTTGATCTACAGCCGCTTCTGGTGCAAGTTCCTGTACGACCTTGGCTTGTCGTGCAAGGATGAGCCCTTCCAGCGCATGATCAACCAGGGCATGATCCAAGGCCGTTCCAGCTTCGCCTATCGTGTCAATCTGGAGAAGCTGTGCGAATATGACGTTTGGAACATCATCAAGGACAAGCGTTTGGGTGTGGAATTCGTTAGAGATTTCAAGGACGGCCGTCGTCGGTTCGACTTCTTCTGCCCCGAAAAAGGCATCCTCATCGAGATCAACCGCATGGGCAACCTCGAGAAGGTGGCCGAACCTTGGGAGGAATACGCCGCATCGAAGGGTTACAAACTGCTGTTGGTGCCCAACATCGACGTTTTGAATGATTACCGTTCCGGAACCCATATCGTTGAGCAGAAAATCAAGGACTTGATTGCAGGCAAGGAAGTCCCGGCCTTTGTGGACGGCGAAGAGTACAAGCGAGGCCCCATCTTCGTCTCCAAAAACATCCCTGACCGTGAGCTGTTCAGCGACCCGATTCACGTGGACATCAACATGGTACACAACGACATCCTCGACATTCCGGCATGCCGCCAATGGCGCGACGACCTGAAGGATGCCCACTTCATCAAGGAAAAGGACAAGGATGGCAACGACATTTATGTATGCGGCTCGGAAGTCGAAAAGATGTCGAAATCGATGTTCAACGTGCAGAACCCTGACGACATCGTGGAGAAATACGGAGCCGACACGCTGCGTCTCTACGAGATGTTCCTAGGTCCATTGGAGCAATCCAAGCCCTGGGACACGCAAGGCATCGAAGGCACTTTCCGCTTCCTGCGCAAGTTCTGGAAACTCTACACCGACGAGAACAACGAATTCCGCGTCAACGACGAGCCCGCCACCGCAGCCGAGCTGAAATGCCTGCACAAGCTCATCAAGAAAGAGGAAGACGGCATCGAGAGCATCTCGTTCAACACCGTCGTCTCCGCCTTCATGATTGGCGTGAACGAACTTACCGACCTCAAGTGCAACAAGCGTGAGATCCTGGAGCCGCTGTGCGTGATGATCTCGCCCTACGCTCCTCACATCGCCGAAGAGCTCTGGCACCTGTTAGGCCATAACGATTCCGTAGTGAAGGCTACCTTCCCCGTTTACGACGAGTCGAAGACCGTGGAAAACAGCTTCAATTACCCCATCAGCTTCAACGGCAAGATGCGCTTCAACATGGAGCTGCCTGTGACGATGACCGCCGAAGAGGTGCAAGCCGCCGTGCTGGCCGCCCCCGAAGCCGCCAAATGGATCGAAGGCAAGCAGATCCGCAAGGTGATCTACGTACCGAAGAAGATTGTGAACATTGTATTATAAACCCAATAAATAAATTATGAAAAAGCTTTTTTTGGTATTCACGATCATCGCAGCCGTAGCAACAGGTTTCATGGGTTGCAAGAAAACAACCAATGATTCAGACACCCACACGCAAAAATACACGTTGGGCGACACCTCTTATGACATCAACAACGCCATGACCATCGAAAACATCAAAGACAGCGTCGGTCAGGTTTACAATGCCATCATGTTGTCGCAAACCGAGGAGATTGGTTACTTTGGCAGTAAAACCAAAGGGGTCTTCATCGTTTTCAAAGACGACTTCGCGTCAGGCATCTACAACCTTGCTTTCGACCCGGAACAGCCTTTAGACCACTTCCCGATGTATATCGTTACAGAATACGAAGTGGGCAACATGTTAACTTTCAGCCTTAGCAACTTTTTGAACCAAGCAGATGCATACGCTGCCAGAAGTGGTTCGTTTACCCTCGCGATGGACGGGAACCAATTCACCGTCACAGGAACGGGCATCGAAGTCAAGAAAATCAAGGACCAGACGCAGGTCTCAACCTCTTCCGTCGACTTTGAAGACAATATGATAAGGTTTGTCCTTTCAGACGTTGTGGAAGGCGACTTCAACGGCACCAACATCGTGACGGCAGGCAGGACAACATTGAACATTTTAGGCTCAGTGATGGACGTCGCCGCTTTCATTACCGAAGACGGCAATTTGATTGGATTCAGCTCATCAACGGCCTCCGGCGACGACCTTCCGACAGGCACCTTTACCTACAATGACAGGGATATTTTCTACATACAAGATATGACGGTCACAACGATCAAATATGCAACAAGCGGTGAAATTTCCGTTGCAAAAAATGGCAACACCTACACCATCGACATGACAGGCTTGACCATCAGCGGCATCTCCGGCACACCGACCCTGCATTATGTTGGAACCATGCCCAAGTTTGAATTCCCTTTCCCTGAGAATTAAGAATTAATAGTAAACTCATACAAAAACCTAAAACAATGAAAAAATCAAGACTTTGGTTGCTTGCCGCCATCCTGATTTGCGGCGCAATGACATTCTCATCATGTTCAAAAGACAAAGACAACGTGGCCGAGAAGATCATCGGCAAGTGGCTTAACGTTGAATCAGCCGGACTACCGCTCACCGCTGACATTCTTTCGGTATCAACCTTCGTCAAGGAAGGCTCCGAGTACAAGTGCTATTACAGCATATCGGAGGCGGATTACGATGTGTGGTTTTACAAAAAGCAAGCCGATGTGACAGTTGATGGCAATACCATCATGGTAACCTTGAATGTGGACGACATCACAACGGTGGAAGAGATGACCGACATCACCGTTAACGGCGATGACCTGTACTACATTGGCAAGACCACGCTTTATATTTACGGTGAGGAAATTGCCTCATACGGCCCTTGCCAAGAGCACTACGTCAAGGTTAACGATGACTTCTCTCAAATCGTCATCGGCCGCTGGGAAGGAACTGTCACCAGCGACGAACCGGATTTCACGCCTTATCCAATCTGTGAAAAATACCTTGCCGACGGCACCAACATCGAATATGAGCTCGTAGACGGGCAATGGGTGGAAGTAGAAACGGAATACGCCGAATATTTCGTCGACGGCAGCCTGTTGTGCACGCGCTGGCAATATCCAGGATGTGAAGAAGAACGCGAGAACAGCGTTTTAGTGTCATACTCCAACGATACGTTGATCGCAAAGGAAGTGGTCCTGCGTCATGGCAATCTTTACACCGAAACCAGTACCCTGACCAAGGTCAGTGAGTAAATCGTGACAATAAATGATACCGTAGGGACGCGGCGATGCCGCGTCCTTTTTTTTTATGCGACATTTGCTTTTCTTATCACCGACCTCGGGCCTAATCGACGGGAAGGAAGTTAGGACGCAGAAGATCGTTGTCAGATAAAAGATAAGAGATAAGATACCATATCAACTGATTAAAAGATATATCTTGATTCGTCTTTTTGTGATGTGTCGGATTCCATGAACATTATGAAATAGACAGGCATGTAGGTTACCTTGTCTTTCTGATATATTTCGCGCTCATTGGAGATGACAGTGCCTGAAACGATGTGGTAGTCGGGGTTCTTCAAGAGGTTGTCGAGCGCACTATGTACACTGTAGTCCTTACCCGATTTGACCTCTATCGGATGGGCACTCATCGAATCGTAATCATCAACGATGAAGTCAACTTCACCTTGCTTGCGGTTGTCATAGTAGAATAGCTTGTGACCGTGTGCTCGCAACTCTTGGGCGACAACGCTCTCATAAACGGAACCGAGGTTGATGCTGCGCACATCGTCGAGAATCGGACTGATGTTGTTGTGATATAACACGCCGGTAAGCAGTCCAACATCGTTGAGATATAGTTTTAGTAAGTTTTTCTGCAACGACTCGTTAATTGGAAAACTCGAGTTGGTGATGGCATGAACCGCCAATGCAATGCCCGATGAAACCAGATACTCGAACTCTTCTTTATATTGCTCGAAACGATCGCCTTTCTTTCCGCGAATTTCTTGAGCCACAACGCGTTTTTTCTTGTTTTCCATCTGCGATGGTATCATTTCGTAGATGCGACGGATAAGAAGCTTTTTGTTTTGTTCTTTCTCGTATTTTGAAGCATCGGCGGCATACAGGCTGCGGATGCCTTCCTGCACTTCGCGTACATGCACGATGTTGTGGGTGCTCAGGTAAGTGTTGACGGCATCAGGCAGGCCACCCACCAACAGATAGCGACGGAATAGGTTGAGCACATGGTTGTGATGCTCTTTGCCCAATGCCTGTCGGTTTTCGTAGGATTGGCGCAACTTATTCAGAGCTTCTGTGCCGAAACCGTTGGCAATGAGGAATTCCTCGAAATCGAGCTGGAACATCTCCTTGCGGATGATGCTGCCTACTGGGATGGAGGTGGTGTCCTGCAGTGTTATTCCCAACAGGCTGCCACTGGTGATATAGCGATAACGGCCGTCTTCCCGCAAAAATTTCAGCATTGTCAGATACTGTGGATAATGCTGAATTTCATCGAGAAACACCAAGGTTTCATTGCGGTCTTTGAGCTTGTCGCCCGCCACCATGCTGAGGGTCAGATAGAAATCTTCCTTACTGTGAATGTTTTTAAACAACTGCTTGCCTTCGTCGTCTTCCACAAAGTTGATTTCAACGAAATTCGGATACAAGCGTGTGCCTGCTTCGCGGATACTGAACGACTTGCCTATCTGACGGGCTCCTTCCAGTATCAAAATCTTGTCCGTATTGGACTTTAGATAGTCTTCGATGTATGAGGCGATCTTTCTGTACAGCATGGCTATTTACACTTTTCAAATAATTTTCAGTGTCAAAAAATACACTTTTCAATAATAATTTGCATTGCAAAATTACATTTTTTCCTAATTGGTACGTGTTTTTGAGAAAAAATTTAGGGATGCAGCGACGACGCGTCCTTTTTTTATGTAATATTTGATTTTCTTATAAAAAAGGGGTAAATTTGCAACAAGCTTCGAGACAAGGCCTGTAAACAGATGTTTAACCAATAATATAAAGAAAGGAAACCCAACATGAAAGCAGACAAAATCATTAAAAACGCCAAAATCTTTACATCAAACAAAAACAATCCGATGGCAACTTCACTTGTAGTGAAGGACGGCAAATTCATATATGTGGGCGACGAGAAGGGTCTCGCAAATTACGAGGGCGAGATCACTGACCTCGGTGGCAAGTTTATCATGCCCGGCATCATCGACAGCCATGTGCATATCACCATTCCTGTGGGTTTTGAGTACGCGCCAATGGGAGAACGCATTGAGCCGGACGGCAAGCAGGCCGCGCTGGACATGATGGCGGACTATATCAAGAAGAACCCCGGGGAGAAGCGCTACAGATTTCTCTTGGAGAAACCGTACTTGAAAGGTGAGGATATTGTCAAGGAGGAGCTGGACGCCATCTGTCCGGATGCCGAGCTTCAGATTCAGGAAGGCGAAGGACACAGCATCTGGGTCAACTCCAAGATCCTTGAGAAACACGGCATTACAGACGAAACACCAGATCCTATACCGGGACTTGCGTATTATGTGCGTAAGGACGGACATGTGACCGGAAATATGTACGAGGGCGCAACGGAAGTCCGTATCATTCTCGACAGCGGGATGGATCTGACCGATGAGCAGGTTGATGCAGCACTTCAACGTTGGATTGATTTTGCCGTCGAATACGGAGTTTCTGCGGTATTTGATGCCGGTCTTCCGGGGGATATGAAGTTCCATGAGAAGGTCTATAAGCGCTTGGTCGAACTGGACAAGCAGGGAAAACTGCCCGTTTATGTTGACGGCAGCCTTGTGGTCAACTCGGAGCGGGATGCCGAGGAGGGCCTGAAGCAGCTGAAGCGCATCCAGCGTGAGTATAACTCGGAGCACCTGAAGGTTCATACCATGAAGATTTTCATGGACGGTACCCAGAAGATCCATACCGCGGCCATGGTCACGCCCTATGTGGATGTCCATACGACGGGATCTACCGCTTTCTCCGCAGAGGGAATCGCAAAGCTTTTGAAGGAACTCAACGAAGCCAATCTGGATCTTCACCTTCACACCGTCGGTGAGCGCGCGTCACGCACGGTATTGGATGGCGTTGAGATGGCCAAAAAGGAGATGGGGGACAACCTCCACGTAAGAGTTACCTGCGCCCATCTTGAGATAGAGTGCGACGATGATCTGGAGCGTTTCGCCAAGCTGGGCGTGTTCGCCAACTTCACGCCGCACTGGCACTCCGGAGACCCCGCCATTGCGGCTACCTGGCTTGGCGAGGAACGTGCCCGCAAACAGTTCCGCTGCAAAACGGTTTGGGACAGTGGCGCCACAGTGGCCTGGTCCAGCGACAATATCGTCTTTATGGATTTCACCACCTGGAACCCCTACTTAGGCATGGAGGTGGGTATGACCCGCTGGATTACCGAAAAAACCAAGGACTACCCATACACCGTCGCTTCCAAAGTATTCCCGCCCGAGAACGAGAGAATGAACATTGAGGAAATGCTCATCGGCTATACCATCAACGGTGCCAAACAGCTTGGCATTGAGGCTAAAAAAGGCTCCATCGAGGCTGGTAAGGACGCTGACTTCCTGGTATTCGAAAACGACCTGCTCACGGCAGAAAAAGAGGGATTCAGCTACAACAAGCCAACCCAGGTGTATTTCGGCGGAAAGAAAATGAACTAACCATTAATCTAAATGAATATGAACAAGAATCAACCTCTGGATTATTCCAATAAAGCCAATTGGTATCAGATTCCGGAAATCACTAAGGATGTCGACACCTTCTATGTATATGCAACCGAGTATATCATGGGTAGCTTTGAGGAGGGTGCTCCCGATTTCGCGACCATCGACAACGTCGAGATGCGGGAAGGTGTGAAGGTTGAATTCAGGGACCACGCATCCGCCTTCGCAGAGGTAACCAATGTATTCCTGCCGTATTACAGACAATCCGGCCTGAAGTACGCCGGTGAAATCTTCACGAAGACCGGGAGCGCTGACGGTGCGTTTATGGGGATGCCCATTGACGATATAACCTCTGCTCTGGACTACTATTTTGAGCATTGCAACGGCGGCCGTCCATTCATCATCGCCGGTCACAGTCAGGGATCAGCCATGGTTTTACTGCTGCTCCGCACCTATTTCAAGGATCACCCCGAGTACTATGCACGCATGCTCGCAGCCTACACCATCGGCTACTCCGTCACCAAGAGTTACCTTGCCGCCAACCCACACCTGAAGTTTGCCACCGGCGAGACCGACACGGGCGTCATCATTGCCTTTAACACGGAGGGGCCAAAAAATGTGGAACTCAAAGCCCACAATGTAGTGGTACTACCCGAGACTATGAGCATCAACCCCTTGAACTGGAAACTGGACGAAACCTATGCTCCGGCAAGCATGAACCTGGGTTCCATCATACTGAATGAGAAAACGGGAGAGCGTTCAATTGGTGATGTCGGTGCCGATGCGCAAATCGACCTCGACCGCGGCGTGGTGGTGACACATGCCAAAGTTCCTGAAGTGGATGAGTACACCGCTAAAGTATCGGCCGAATTCTTCGGACCGGATGGCCGCCACGCCTACGACTATATGTACTATTTCAACAACATCAAGGACAACGTGGCGAAACGCGTCGCCGCCTATAACAACAAAAAAAAATAAAAGACATGAATAACGAAAATAAAAAGGCCGTTAAATGTAACAACGGCACCTTCGTCGGCAAGGAGACTGACGAGCTGATTATCTGGAAAGGCATCCCCTACGCTACTCAACCTGTGGGCAAGCTTCGTTGGAAGAAGGCTCTTCCTGCCGCAGACGATGACGGCGTGTATGAAGCGACAAATCCTGGCCACGTTCCTATTGGACCTCTGAACGACTCGATGGGAACGGCGGAGTTCGGCGAGGACTGCCTCGTGCTGAACGTATATTGCAATACCAGCTGCACTGACAGCAAAAAGCCGGTCATGGTGTGGATTCACGGCGGCGGCTTCTGCGCCGAATCCCAAGCGTCGCCCCTCTACGACCTTACCAGCATCGCCAAGCAGTGCCCCGACATCCTATTCGTATCCATCGACTACCGTCTCGGCTTCATGGGATTCATGAACTTCGAGCGGGTTCCCGGCGGAGAGAACTTCAAGGAGGCAGGCAACCTCGGCCTGCTCGACCAGCTCGAGGCCCTCAGGTGGGTACAGAAAAACATCGCCGGCTTCGGCGGCAATCCGGACAACGTGACGATTTTCGGCGAGTCGGCAGGCTCGGCAAGCGTCACGTTCCTCCCGCTCATCGACGGAAGCGAGGGACTCTTCAAGAGAATCATCGCCCAGAGCGCCAACATCGCCTATTGCGACACGATGGAGCACGGCATCCACGTCACGCAGAACTTCCTGTCCGTAACGGGCTGCCAGACCATGGACGAGCTGATGGCACTCACCACCGAGCAGCTTGTAGACGCCTACCTGAAGGCATACACCATCGACAAGAACTGCCTCCTCGGCGGCGCCAACTTCCCGCTCCTCGACGGCGTCACGCTGCCCGAGGACCGAGCGGACATGTACAAGATGTGGGGAGACGAGAAGCGGGCCAAGATCGATATGATGATTGGGTCTAACCAGGACGAGATCAGGTACTTCGTTCCGTTTGAGGGCGGCGAAGAAGGCTTCCTCAACACGCTGAGGTGGATCACCAAGCGGGACCGTGCACTGCTCAACGAGCAGGAGAAGGCCATGTACGACGAGTTCATGGCAACGCTCGCAAACGAAAGCGAAGGGAGCCGCTTGGAGCAATACTGCAACGACCTCAACTTCCGCGCTGGCAACACCAATATGGCCATCAGACACGCTGCCGCCGGTGGCAACACCTACATGTACTTCATCAAGAAGCCGGTGATAACCCCCGAGCTGGGTGCGATACACGCTGTCGAGATTACCTACCTGTTTGACACTTGCATATTGGACCCGATGGGGAGCGAAAAGATCGTCGGTACCGACGAGTGCGAGTTCCGCCACGTCGCAAAGGAGATGTGGGCCAACTTCGCCCGGACGGGCAACCCCTCCACCGACAAATACGAATGGAAGAAGTTCACGGGTGACGACCGCCAGACGATGGTCTTCGACGATGCCATCGGCATGAAGAAGGATATTTTCGGAAGGCGGGAAGACCTGATGATGTCCTGGGCAGAGCGCCTGGGGAACGGGTCGTCCAAGAGGGTCTGCTAATCAATAATGTTAGTAGGTGGGCACATGCCCACCTACTTATAAACAATTGTAAACATGAAAAGATTCTTATTAATCCTCTGCCTCGTCGCTGCCACATTCGGTAGCTTGATGGCTGGCCCTGTTGACCAACAGAAAGCCGAAAAATTGGGTGCCAAGTTCATGAGCACCACCTCAATTGCACAGAAAAACACTGACATACAACTGCAATTGGTCAGCACAGCCGCCGACCGCGATGCTGTTGACTATTACGTCTTTAACGTCGCTAATGGCGAAGGCTTCGTCGTCGTGGCGGCTGACGACCGTGTGAAGCCCATCCTTGCGTACTCCACAAGTGGTTATTTCAACCCCAATGATGTGGCTGACGGCTTCGCGTTCACCCTTTCCAGTTTCCAACAGGAAATCCAATATGTGCGCAACCACAACATAGAAGCCACGCCCGACATCATCGCCGAATGGAAGTCGGTGGGCGAGAGTGGCCAAATCACCCCAGGTCGCAATGCCCGCGCCGTGACTGAACCTATGTGCAAGACCTTGTGGAACCAAAACTACCCTTGGAACAGCCAATGCCCCGCCGACACCGCTGGCCCTGGGGGTCACGTGTATTCGGGCTGCGTCTCCGCTGCCATGGGTCAAATCATGAAGTATTGGGAATGGCCGGCACAAGGCACGGGTTCCCATTCCTATACCCCCGAAGGCTACGAGGAGCAGACTGCCAACTTTGGCGAAACGGAGTACCACTTCGAGCGTATGCCTCTGACCATCGATTCCACTAGCACCGACGACCAAGTGTTTGATATTGCCCAACTGCTTCACCATATTGGCGTTGCCGTCGAAATGATCTATAGCGGTAATGGAAGCGCCGCCAACTCTTTCGGCGTTCCTGTTGCTTTTACCGACTATTTCAGATACAGTTGCGACACACTCATCATCAACCTTTACGGCCTCATCCCTGATATGGGTTACACCAACGAAGAATGGATTCAAATGCTGAAAGACGGTGGCTTGGATGAAGGCCTTCCGTTGTTCTACACGGGTTCAGATGTCAATGGTGCTGGCGCTCACGCCTTTGTGTGTGATGGTTACGACGAGAATGACTATTTTCACTGCAATTGGGGCTGGAGTGGCAAAGACAACGCATGGTGCACCATTGGAGCACTCAATACCACCACATACGCCTTCAACAGGGGGAATGCCTTCGTTGGACACATCCGCCCGCAAGAGGAAGCTTTCCTTCGTCCTGAAAAAGTCACTAGCCTCGAAGCCATAGAAAACAACGCCTTTAACGGTGTCCACATCACTTGGAGCAATCCTGCCACCGACCTCAACGGCAATGCGCTGACAGGAACCGTCACCGTCACCCTCATGCGCAACTTCGAGGTAATCGCCGTCCTCAACGATGCACTGCCTGGTGCCTCCATGGAATACGACGACAACAGTCTCGCCCCCGGCCTCTACGAATACGAAATCTTCGTCAGCAACGAAGCCGGCATCAGCCGCACGGCATACGCCTCTTTGCTGGTTGGCGAGAAATGCGACCTCGTCTTCCAGCTCCGCGACGCAGGCGGCAACGGATGGAAAGGCGCCTCCATTAGCG
The DNA here is from genome assembly GCA_947302205.1 of uncultured Bacteroidales bacterium. Lineage (GTDB taxonomy): Bacteria > Bacteroidota > Bacteroidia > Bacteroidales > F082 > Limimorpha. The sequence continues at coordinate 191,213 of CAMYVD010000001.1, read as the reverse complement.
TCACCGACCAAAACGGACAACGCATCGCCGTGGTCACCATGAAGGAAGGCGCAGAGCAAACCCTCACCCTCCCGCTGCTGAAAGGCAACCTCAACTTCATCTGGAACGCTGGCTGGTTTCACGACGAAGAGCAATACGACACCGACGGAGAATGCTCCTTCACCATCCTCGACGGTGAAGACGAGGTGCTATTCACCTCTTCCGCCCTTTCCCCTGGTATCTTCTTCACTTACCAGAACAATTGCGACTATGCCGTTGAAGAAGACCTTGCCTCGAAACCGCTCGTATATCCCAACCCTACCAATGGTTTGCTTTATGTTGATGGTGAAGGCACGATGTGCGTCAGCGTCATCAACAGTTTGGGCCAAACTATCATGGAAACCACTGTTGAAGGCAATGCCACCCTCGACCTGAACCGCTTCGGTTCGGGCATGTACTTCGTCCGCTTCGAGACCGAAAACGGAGTCACTGTACAGAAAGTCAATTTGATAAGTAGATGAGCACCAGGAGATGAACTCACGAATCCATTTGTCGGAACATTTCACCTATAGTAAACTGCTGCGGTTTACGTTGCCAACCATTGTGATGAACATATTCCTTTCCCTGTACATCATCGTGGATGGATATTTCATCGCCAATTTTGTGGGCAAGACGGAATTTGCAGCTATCATTACGGTGCCCAGAATCACGAAGAGCTTAAAAACCTGCGCAAAAAGAGTCTGACGCGTGGGGTCGGGAATATTGCTTGGCTCCATCAAACAGTTTATTGATGAAGTACCCCTAGAGTTTTTCTAGAAGATCCGTGTCGGCAGGATTGCCAGCATGAAAGTGGAATTTGTGGAAGCGCAATAGGAAGTAATGAAAGAATCGACATACAAGCTTTCGGAAAGTTATTCCTTCAAATCCATTTGGAGGATAACTTTCCCCATCCTGGTAGCCTTGGTGATGGAGGAACTGCTGGGCATGACCGATACGGCCTTCCTGGGCCGCGTCGGAGAGATTGAGTTGGGAGCCTCGGCCATCGCTGGCGTGTATTTCACCATTCTCTATATGCTCGGCTTTGGCTTCTCCATCGGGGTCCAAATCATTATCGGCCGGCGCAACGGGGAGGCTTGCGAGAGCGGAACAGGCTTCGGCGCTATCGGACGTGTGTTCTGGCAAGGCGTCTGGTTTCTTGCGGTCTTAGCGCTGCTGACTATGGCCCTTTCGTATCTTCTGTCGCCGCCTCTTCTTCGGGGGATCCTGAAGTCGGAGAATATTTATAAGGCCGCCTTGGTCTATGTGAACTGGAGGATTCCAGGGCTGTTCTTTGCCTTTATGACAGCGCTGTTCCGTGCTTTCTACGTAGGGATACGTGAAACGAAGAGCCTCACCTGGAATTCCATCGTGCTAGTAGGCAGTAATATCTTTTTGGACTGGGTGCTCATCTTTGGCCACTTAGGTGCACCGGCGATGGGCATCAAGGGAGCCGCATTGGCGTCGACGATCTCGGAAGGCGTCTCTTTACTCTTTTTTGTTGTATGGGTCTTCTTTACGACCGATAAGAAATACGGCCTGCAAAAGATGGTCAAACCTGTATGGAAGGAGCTCAAGCACATCTTTTCCACCGCCTCTTGGGTCATGTTGGAGTATGTCCTGAATATCTCCGTGTGGCTGCTTTTCTTCCTCTTTATCGAGCATTTGGGCGAGGAGGAGCTGGCCATCGTCAACATCGTAAGGAGCATTTCCGAGGTGCCGTTTGTCTTCTCGGCGGCCTTTGCCTCTACAGCGGCAACGCTGGTGAGCAATCTCATCGGTGAAGGCCATCCCGAGGGCGTGATTCCGATTATCCGGCGTGTACTGATGCTCTGTACCATAACCATGTTGCCGTTACTGGTATTCTTTTTCCTGTGTCCACACCTGATTATCAGCCTATTCACCGACATTCCCACCTTGGTTCAAGCTTCCGTTCCCACGCTGAAGGTGATGTGCGTCGCCACCGCTGTCACCCTGCCGTGGAATGTGTATCTTCAGTCTGTCGCGGGAACGGGAGACACACGTGTCTGCCTCCGCTTCGATGCGGTGGCTCTTTGCATCTATGCCGTGTACTGCACAGTCATTATCGGCATCCTTAAATCGAGCATAGCCGTGTGCTGGACGGCCGACGGCGTCTATGCGCTTTGTATCTGGATACAATGCACCATATACATCCACAAGAGAAAGTGGCGCAATAAACAACTCTAATGAAAACAACAATACTATGCAAACAAGATTCAAAGAGAGAGCCAAAGTCATTGACATTGTAATTACCGCCGTGGCCGCCATGCTCTCGGTGGGCACGATGCTTTACGGCATTTTCCATTACGGGCTTAGTGAAACCTGGCCTGAGTTGGTGCTCAACGTGTTCTACATCGCCTGCGTGGTGATGATATGGATGTATTTCTTCAACACAGGCATCACCACACAGCAGTTCAACTATTGGTGTACCATCTGTGTTGGCATCACGGTGATGCTACGCGACATTCTTTTCTCTCCTCAGATGGCCTATTACCCCATCAGTTTGGCTTGTTCCACCCTGTCGGTGACGCTGCTCTGTATGCTGACTTACTTTTATGCGCGCAAAGACTGGGAGGGCTATACCAAACGGAACTTGTGGATGATTTGCATCATCGACGCACTCATCGCCCTACTCTATAACATCGACATTATGCTCGAACCTTCCGACGAATTCACGGCGTATTCTATCACAGAAATCTGGATTCGTCCAACCATCACCTACGGGCTTGTGGCCTGTTTCGTTTCGGAAACCAAAAAGTAGATTAATACCGCATTTCAAACACCACCGCATGGCGCGTTTCAAAGTCATTCGGGAAGTCAATACGGTAACGACCATCAGCCTCTCTGGAAAGGGAGGCTTTTTTCTTGCTTCCCAGCACCTTGATCTTTCCTGATTTAAGGCTGATCGGAGCCTCAAACCAATAGGTATCCGGCACAGGGCTCTCTTGCTCATCCAACAAGAAGATGGCATACACTTTATCGCCTTTCTGCGTGAAGCGGAACTTCCCGTAAGTAAATGGATAAATAGGTCTTGTGCCGTAAATGGCTTCGCCGTTCACCTGCATCCATTCGCCGATTTCTTTCATGCGAAGCAATGCCGTATCGGGTAGGTTGCCATCGTCATCGGGACCTACGTTAAGGAGGAAATTGCCGCCTTTGGCCACAATGTCGCACAAAAGATGGATGAGCTTATTGGTACTTTTATACTGGTCAGTAGAGACATACGACCATGAATTGCCCATCGACATGCAGGTCTCCCATGGATAAGGAAGAAGGCTATCCGGTACCTGTTGTTCTGGGGTCTGGTAGTTTTCGTACTTCCCTCCTACTGAGCGATCCACGATGATCAAGTCGGGGTTGTTCTCACGAGCCATGGCCGCAATCTTGGGCATGTCCACATCTTGGATATAGCCTTGGCAACCCAGCCACGGACGGGTCTCCTCGTTCACGCTCCATTCGGGACGCACCCAGCCGCCATCAAGCCAAAGGATGTCAATGTCGCCATAGTTGTGGGTAATCTCCTTGATTTGATTGAAAGTGAAGTCCTTGTATTTTTGGAAACGCTCGGTATGCACCGTCGGGTCGTAGTTCACATTGCGGTCGGGGGTCGCCCATTCGTGTGCCCAGTAGTCATCGCAGTGCCAATCGGGTTTGGAGAAGTAGAGGCCTGTCCAGAAGCCTTTGTCACGGAATGCTTTTACCACCTCGCCAGTAATGTCAGCTCGCGGATTCTCAGAAAAAGGACAAGATGGATCAGTGGTAGAATAAGTGGTTTCTTTGGTGCCGAACATGCAGAAGCCGTCGTGATGTTTGGTCGTAAAGACCACGTATTTCATGCCGGCATTTTTAGCTGCCACAGCCCATTTTGCAGGGTCGAAATTCTTGGGATTAAACGTTTTATTAAGATTCTGGTAATCAATCTTATACTGATAATAATCAGCCCCATTGCGATTGATCCAAGGCTCGTTGCAGATGGACCATGACTCCACGACTTCCCATTGGGCGTACATCCCCCAATGCATCATGAAGCCAAATTTAAGGTCTTGCCACTCGTGGATACGGTTGACGATAATCGGGTCAGTTTCAGGTTTTTGGTCGGTTTGGGCAAACGCCATTGTCCACGCAAGGCACAACAGCGTCAAAAGGAAAGGTTTTTGTTTCATTAAAGTCAGTGCATTATGCACCCATCAGTGTTTTCACATCTTTTGCCTTAACAGTATAGATGTTGCCTTTTTCGTCACAGAAGCACATGGTGCCATTATGTCTGCTACGCATAATCACAAGACGTCTGAAAGAGACGTCGAGGCCGCACATCAACTGCTTAGTCAATGGAGAGACCTCTTCTTTTTTAGCATTCACTTTTACCGTTGTCATATTGTCTGATCATTTTAAATTTTTCTTCATTATAAACCTTCACTGCATCGTAGTTCCCTTCGGCAATGACCTCACGGGGCATGATGGAATTGTCGATCAAGATGAAGTAATCCACCACGGGGCAATACAGTTTGAACAGGTTGCGGATGCCAGTGACGTAACGGCGACGGATGACCGCCTCCTCAACGTTATGACCGCCGTTCTTCACCCTTTCGGCAACGCGCTTCAGGGCAAGCTCGGGGCTCTGCAACCAGAAATAAATAAGGTGGGTATTGTAGCCCTTCTCCTGGGCTTTTTGAACGAGAGCGTGATAGGACTTGGTGGCCAAGGTAGTCTCAATGGCAAAGTCAGCATCCTCCGCAATGAGCTTCTTGATCCGTGAAAGCATCAGCTTCGCGGCAGGCAACAAAGCCCCCTCGGGATTGAGCGGTGAAAGACCCTTGGCAATCTCGTCGCAATTGACGAATTCCCGGCATTGCAGTGTTTCGGGCAATACCGTCATTGACGCAGTAGTCTTACCAGCACCATTACAGCCTGATATGATATACAGGTTCGGCATGAAATAAAAATCTCTCTCGTTTTCAAAAAAGTCGGGATGACAAGATTCGAACTTGCGGCCTCTTCGTCCCGAACGAAGCGCGCTACCGGGCTGCGCTACATCCCGAAACTTTCAGACTGCAAAGATACAATTTTTTCGAATAACGCAAGAAAAAACTTCGATTGTTTATGAACAAAAGGCACCGACCGTCAAAACGCGATGATGCCAAGATGTTCCAATAAGATTTTCAAACCAATGAGTATCAAGATGATACCACCGATGATTTCAGCCGACTTTTCGAATTTAGAACCAAACACATTACCGATTTTCACCCCTAAAACCGAAAAAGCGAAAGTGGTTAGTCCGATGATAAGCACCGACGACCAGATCTTCACTTGGATACAAGCGAAGGAAATGCCCACGGCCAGGGCATCGATGCTGGTGGCAATGGCGAGGAGCAGCATGGTCTTGAAGTCCAAGGAACTGTCGCTGGATTCTTCCTCCTTCGAAAACGCCTCGCGGATCATGTTGGCTCCAATGAGGAATAGCAACCCAAAGGCAATCCAATGGTCCACCGCTGTGATATACTGCTCGAACTGAGATCCGAGAAAATAACCTATCAGCGGCATCAGCGCTTGGAAAAACCCGAACCAAAGCCCGCAGGTCAGCGCCATTTTCCATGAGAATTGCTTCGTTGTCAAACCCTTACAGATGGATACCGAAAAAGCGTCCATCGAAAGGCCGATACCGATCAAAAGAACCTCAACAAAACTCATTGCAATCTTTTTGAGGCCGCAAAAATAGTTTTTTTTATTTTTGCCACGTCAAATTATCGAAACATGAAAAAACATTTACTTTTCGCTTTTGCGCTGCTGCTTTTAGCCAGCGGCTCCTACGCACAGAAAAAAGAAATCGTAAAAAAAGGTTGGAACTTCGGTCCTTTGCCGGTATTGGGTTATGATAGCGACTTGGGCTTCCAGTATGGCGCTTGTGTTGACATCTTCAACTTCGGCGATGGCACACGCTATCCGCGCTACTTCTATAAGTTCAACGTGGAGGTCTCGCGTTACACCAAAGGTTCGGGCGTTTTCCGCTTCTACAGCGACATGCCGTACCTTGTCGAGGACACCAAGTTCTTCGTTGACCTCACCTATAACTATTCCAAGAAGTTTGAGTTCTTCGGCTTCAACGGTTATGAAGCGAGCACCTTCGACCCCAATGCCGACTTTTTTGAAAAGAGCGGCTACCACTTCATCAAGCGCAACACCCTCCGTTTTGTAGGCTCCATGCAGCGTAAGTTTTTCCTGCCCAACCTGAACTGGGTGGTTGGCTTGGCTTATTACAACGTGGCTACCGACAGCCTCAATCTGGAAGGTTATGAAGGCCAGCAGACCCTCTACACCAATTATGTCAAAAACGGCATCATCAAGGATAACGAGAAGAATGGCGGCAACATCGCCCAACTCCGTCTCGGCCTCATCTACGACAGCCGCGACCATAACAGCGACCCCTCCAAAGGCATCTACGCTGAATACACCCTCACCGGCTCTTCCGACTTCATCGACGGAAATGGTTACAATGCCTTGATCCAGACTTTCATCTGGCGTCATTACATCCCGATTTACAAGGATAAACTCACCTTTGCCTACCGTTTGGGCGTGCAACATAAGATTGCCGGCAATATGCCTTGGTACATGATCAACAACCTCAACACCCCCTTCTTCCAAAAGATGTACACCGAAGGCTTGGGCGGCGTGGTGACCATGCGTGGCGTGAACCGCAACGGCGTCCTTGGCGACGGCTTCGTGTTGGGTAATGCGGAACTACGTTGGCACTTCCTCGATTTCCAATTCATCAACCAGAACTGGCAGCTGGCCTTCTCACCATTCTTCGATGCCGGTATGATCATCCAACCTTTCCGCGAAGAAGAGCTGAAAGCAGCTGGTGAAGACTATTACAGCGGCAAGAAGGAAAGCCTTCACATGAGTGCCGGTGCCGGCATCAAGATCATCATGAACCGCAACATGATCCTCGGTGTCGACATGGGACGCGCCTTGAACGCTCTTGATGGCAACAAGTTCAAGGTGTTCGTAGGATTCAACTATATTTTCTAAAACATGAAAAAACTCCTATTGTTACTTCTTTTTGCGCTATTTGCTATAGTTGTCAAGGCGGAATCACAAAAATACCAAGTACATTATATAGTCAACATCGATGACGGAGGCGATTCCACAGCACTTTACCAACGCGTTGTAACCAAGAATCCTGACGAACCCTACACTATTGGCGATGTCGTGCGCTATCTGCATAACGGCAGCAAGATGGTTGCGGAAAGAGAATATGGCCTCTACGAGAAAGGAGAAGAATTATACGCCACGGTAACCATTGACGGCAAGCAGTATTTTATATCAGCATACACTATTTCCGGTAACGATGCCTCTGGTTTAGACTGGGTTTATGAAGGGTTGCCCGAAAGCAAGAAGGGAAAGGGGTTCTCCTGGTGGAAGATTCTCTTATTCGTTGGCGGTGGCTTGTTGTTGCTCGGGATAATTACAGGAGCGCCCAGTTCTTCAAGTGGTACCAGCTCAGGAAAGACCAGCTATCAGATCCAGGAAGAGCGCAGAAAAGGACTCGAAAAGCAGGGAAGAAGGGGCAATGATGAATGGCATGACAGATGGAGAGAGCAACTCAAGAAAGAAGGCAAATGGTAGCATCGCGCAAGCTTTTCTAAAACTTTGCGTTTAGTCCCAACTCCTGATATTTTTTGCGTAGCTTGCCTTTAAAGGCCCAACGGATGTCGGACGCCAGACGGCGTACCAACTCGAGGTAGTCGTACCAGATGTCGTACGAGAAGAACAAGGCCACAGCACCGGCTAAAGCCCAATACCAAGGCAGATTGCAGAACATCACAACGGTGCCAATGATAAAGACCAGCGACGCAACCAACAGTCTACTGCCGAAGCATACCGTATTGCTAAACGCCTTGTCTTTCAGCTTCGACTTGATAATGACGGCAGGAATCCATGCAGGAGCGTTGACAATGGTGGAGGCTACGAAATAAGGGAGCCCTATCAAAGCCAGCAACGACTTCCACGCGAAGTTGGCCAAGGGGCGTTTCTTGGCAGTCGAAGTGACTGAGATCTTGTGTTTCACGCGATTCTCGGAAAACTTCATCACCTTGGAGAACAACTCTTTGGCCTCTTTGGGATGCGTTTCCCTGTATTGCAGGACTTTCTCCACTGTGTCACGGTTACGGAGCATCTTCTTGTACAAGCCACCCGCCCGTTTGATGTTTTTCATCTTCACAATCTCCCAAATGGCGTCATAGTCCTCATCGTCAGGGATGTAGGTGATCAGTTTGGAGATCCGCTCCCCAAGCATCTCACGCAGCTGATTCATCAGCACCGCCTCGTTTTCCTCGGTGCTGTTGTTGATGAAATCGGTCACGTTGATCGCCTCACCGAAGTTGACCAAACAGGTGGAGCGATAGCGGAAATAGTCGCCATATTCAATGCCGACCGGAACAATGTAAATGGGGTGTTCCTTACCAAACTCACGGTTCGAGTCGAGGGCAATGTGGAAGATACCCTTGCTCAGTTGCAACAACGAGTGCTTGGTACGATGGCGACCTTCGGGAAACAGATACAAGCCCACTTTGTCGTGCACCACATCCACGGCCTGCTCAATCGAGTCAGTATTGTTGCGCACGGCAGCAACGCCATTGCGGATCCTGAACAGCGGCAGGATGCGTGCGAATTTCAGGAATTCCGCCACCTTGGGGTTGGCGAAAATATCGCCACGCGCCATAAACACCTTTTTATGCTGACTCGTAGCCAGCACCACCAAGGCATCCATCAAGGTGTTACTATGGTTGATGCCAAAAATCAAAGCGCCGTCTTTGGGCAGACGTTCCCTGCCGTGAACCTCAAAACGGCGGTACGAACGCCATGCGTTGAAATCCACAATCAGGCGTACAAAATTGTACAGCAGGTTATTGTCTTGAATCTTTTTCTTCTTCACCATGGCAATATGTAAGGGATGCAAAATTAAGAAAAACGCCCGAACAAAAAAGTTTTTTTATCTTTGACGGCTAAAATCGATGTTATGAAGGCCTATTTGCATGTTGGAATGTGGATCTGTTGCGTTTTTTTGATGATGCAACATCCCCGGACTGACACCCTACAAATCAGCCGATACGACGAACTTATCAAGATCGAAGCCCAAAAGATAGGCTGGGACTGGCGGATGCTTGCCTCCATCATCTATCAGGAATCGCGCTTCAAACCCGACTTGGAAAGCAGCAAGGGCGCCTATGGACTGATGCAGCTGATGCCCGTCACCATGCGCAAGTTCGGCATCGACCGTAACGCGTCGGTGGAAGAACAGCTTGAGGCTGGAGGCAAGTTGCTGATACTCTTGGACCGGAAACTCTCCGGAACCATTACTGACAGCAATGAACGCATGTATTTCATCCTCGCCAGCTACAACGCGGGGTTGAACAAAGTGATGAAGTACCGCGAACTCGCCCTTCAGCATGGCCGCAACCCAAACGTATGGTCCGACAATGTGGAGCGCTATTGTCCCAAACAGACCATCGCCTTTGTGAGAGATATAACCAACAGATATTCACACTACAAAACCATCATTGAATGAAGAAAATCGCACTTCTGGCACTTGTTTTATCCCTATCGCTTGTCGGGCTCAAAAGCCACGCCCAGTCCTTCGATGGCGGCTTGACAGGCGGCGTGGTGGCATCACAAATCAACGGTGACGGCTATGGCGGATACCATCAAATCGGATGGACCGCCGGCATCTTTGGCCGCATCCCTACCAACGGACCGACCTCATGGCAATTGGAGATGAAATATTCCTTGTTTGGCGCCCATTCCGACAGCAAAGAGATTGAAGCCGGCCTGTTGCCCATGAACATCCGCCTGCATTACATTGAGATGCCCGTCATGTTTCGCTATAACCTGGGGAGACTCAGGATCAACGGAAGCCCTTTGGATTTCATCACAGCGGAAATCGGCCTAAGCGGTGATTTTCTGATTAAAAGCAGCCAATCGGCCGACAACGAAAGCGGCATCGACAACCCGGCTTGGGCGTTTTTCTCCGTCACAGGAAACATTGGATTGCAATTCGACATCAACGATCGGTTGGGGATCAACATCCGATCCATGAACTCATTGGTTCCTTGCCGTTGGAAACCCAATGTGGGCAGTTATTTTCTGCATTACTTCAACATCGCGCTGCAGGCCACCGTGGTTTACACCATCATACACACCCATTAAAACGGTGCGAAGGTGAAACCCACCGAGATCGGTCTGATGGTGGGGGCTTCGTGACCCACCACGAAAACAGGATTCAGCTGCATGGCGGCAAACAAGCTCACCCATTTGTAACCGACACGCAAGGTGACCGAATAGGCCATCCTTTCAACATTGCTGATATAGCAATACTTCTCACGGATCAAGACTCCGTCGTCGTTATTGCCGACAAACTTGGTTTTGGCCATGACCAAAATACCCACCTTGAAGCCCACGCCAATCTTCCAGGCATCCTTGATGCGGAAGCGCAACTCAAAGGGGATGTCGATGTAGTTGCAGTTCACCTTATACCGCCTGAAACCGTCCACGTCGCGGTATTGCACCAACTGCAAGGTATCAGCGTATGGATTCACTATACGGCTGTATGAGAAATAATTGTGGCCAGTGTAGCCCACACCGATGCTCACCGTGTGTTTCTTGCTCTCACCCAATGGGAAATTATAGGTCAATGCGCAACTGAAGCCCTGGTTGAACAAACGGGCATCCCAATTGTCGGGAGTGGACAGCTGGAAGTCGTTGAAGAAATCCAGACCCATCGTGAATCTCTTGTCGGTCTTGTTGGCAATGAGTTGTGCAAAGGCGCCAGTCGAAATCAGCAGGACGGTCAGGGTGATCAGTATTCTTTTCATAACAAAGTATTCGCTTGATTAGGAAACGGCAAAATTAGGAATAAATTTCAAACCTATGACAATTTGTTTGAAATTTGGGAACGCCGATCCAACAACGCATCGATTTCGGCGTCGGTCAAATTGGGATTCTTCAAAAGCTCGTCAATGGCTGCCACGCTTGTAGGTTCCTCCATCGACACACGGTTCGCCTCCTCGATTCTTTCGATGTCGCCCATGTCGTCATCCAACTGCTCACGCAACTGTTTCACCAAGGAGGAAACCATCATCTTGGTAAAGGGATCCACGTGAACCGACTCGATCTTAAGCTTGTCTTTCACATCGTCAAACTGCGCCATGAAGGCCTTGAGCTGCTCCAGCTGCTGTGCGTCCACACCCGGCAGATCGTCGAGCGATTCCTTTTCCACAAGGCGCTTGAACAATCTGAAAAGGTCTTCCAATTCCTGTCTGAAATTCTCGTCTTCCATAATAATCGTCTTTCAAGGAGAAACATCAAATACCATGCAAAGGAAAAGATTTTTTCTGAAACGGAGGTAGTTTATGACAAATTTTCCGATTTTTGCGGTATGGATTTCAAGACAATCAAAATACAATTGGGGGAAAGCATGGCGTGGGTCAACCTTGACCGCCCCGAGGTGCGCAACGCGTTGAATCCTGAGATGATCAGCGAGCTCACCGAGGCCATAGACTGGCTGAACAGCCGCGACGACATCCGTGTCATCATCATCAAAGGCAACGGCAAGTCGTTTTGCGCCGGTGCCGATTTGGCCTACATGAAGGAGATGGCTGAATTCAGCCATGAGCAGAATGTGGCTGATGCCGAACGGCTTTCGAAGCTGTTCCGCACCGTTTATTTCTGCAACAAGGCTGTCATCACGGTGGTCCACGGCGCTTGCATCGGGGGTGCCAACGGCATCATTGCCGCCGCCGACATCGTCATTGCCGAGTCATCAACCAAATTTGCCTTCTCAGAAGTCAGGCTAGGCATTACACCGGCCACCATCTCACCTTTTGTGGTGCAGAAAATCGGCCATACCGCCGCCAAAGAGCTGATGCTCACGGGTAGGCTATTCTCTACGGAAGAGGCCAAGGACTTTAAACTGGTAAATGTCGTCGCTGAAGAGTCGCAGTTGGTCGATGTGGAGCGGCAATACATCGACCATTTCATGCATGCCTCTCCCGATGCCGTGGCCGAATGTAAGAACCTGCTGCGTTTGGTGAGTGACACCAACGATCCTTTTGCTCCCGTCTTTCACGAGACGGCGACTCTCATTGCCAACCAGCGCATCTCGAAAGCCGGCCAGGAAGGCATGGCATCGTTCTTCGAAAAGCGGAAGCCAGAGTGGTTAAGCTAACACAAATTCTTTTGGCAGAATGATATTCTCCACATCGATGGCGTCCTGAAACAGGGGAGCCATTTCCCTTGTAGTGAATCCTGCAATGCCGCATCCCACCTTGGTCACAAAGAACTTGTATTCGGGATGTGCTTTAGCGAATTCGATGAACTCGTCTACGTACGGCTTAATGGCATCCCCTCCTCCGTGCATGGTGGGAATGGCATAACTTTGCCCTTGCAGTCCAACGCCTTGGCCCCAAACCGCGCCAAAGCGGTCATAGGCCAAACGTGCAGCCCCACCACCATGTGAGCCAGCAAGGTTGCTGCCGAAGACGAAGATTTCATTCGGCTTCAGTTCCGAGATTCTCTCAGGGGTATATTCTCTGTTATACATCGCTATAAAATTTAAAACTCTAACCTAAATCCCTTTGATTTCATTTCCTTGTATTTGTCAGGATTGAACCTATACAGAACAGGAACTGTTCGGGCCGCATTCTTCGGACGATCGCCAGTCTCTTCCAAGATACCCAACTTGAGCATCTTGTTGGCAAAATTCCTACGATCGAAATGAACCTCTAAGATGGCCTCATACAACGCTTGTAACTGAGGCATCGTAAAGGTCTCTGGCAACAGTTCAAAGCCTATCGGTTGAAAGTGGATTTGTTCCTTCAAACGCTTCAATACCATGCACAGAATCTTCTCATGGTCAAAGGCCAACTGGGGAATCTCACCGATGGGATGCCATTGTGCATTCTTCGCATCGTCGCCACCTTTTACTGCTCCTTTTTGCACCAAGGCATAATAAGCAATGGTAATGACCCGTCCGCGAGGATCCCTGTCGACATCCGAAAAACAGCCCAGCTGCTCCAGAAAGTCCACCTTCACATCAAACCCCGTCTCTTCCTTCAGCTCGCGAAGCGCCCCCATCTCTGTGGTTTCGTCCATATTCAGGAAGCCTCCGGGGAATGCCCAACATCCTTTATATGGTTCTATCCCTCTTTCTATTAAGAGCACCGACAATCCTTCCTTGACGTCATATCCGAATATCACACAATCTGTCGTCACAGCTGGACGAGGGTAATCATACGTATAAACACCTTTCTTAGTCTCCATTCTTGTGTAATTTTTACGCAAAAATACAACAATTTTTGATTTCGCAACAATTTCATCGAAAAAAACACACGTTCACCCCTGTCACACTGTAAGAGTCCTATGAATATTGGTTATAAATCACTTCAACCCGCCATAGCTTTTGGCAGCCGCTTCCAGCGCCTCTTCAGTGGTGAATTTTTGGTAATAGTTGCAGCGAGTGACAATGGATTGAGTCGAGCAGTTCTTGCCCATCACGCGTACCAAGGCCCAGCCTTTCATCTCGTTGGCGAAGTCATTGTCCACCAATGCTAAACACCCGTCCACTATAGTAAACTCGTCTCGCTTCACCTCACGCATCTTGAAAACTACCATAGGACAATCTTCACGGCGAAACTGTTGCTCGGCCGTGTAGAGTATAAAGACCTCAAAGGGACGGACATCGTCGGCCTTGAGGTCGGTGATGAGTGCAGAAGTCCCGTCCAACTCCCCTAGTCGTAGTTGGACAGGCTGTAGGTTACCCTCGCTCACGGGGATGCCTGGCATAAGCAGCGAGCCTTCGACCTCGGCTTTGTTTTTTGGCAGGAAGACCGCAGGCAATTGGTTGGCCAAAGAGAGAAAACGGTGGTAAACGGTCTTGCCTTCAGTGAACATGGGAGACCATCTCGACAGTTCCTTCCAAAGGGCAATGCTGTGGCGCATACGCTGCCGTTGGATGAACTGCTTAGGTGTGTTGCTATGGCCGTCAGAAGTGGACACCCGTGTAACGACGACGCCGTTCCTGATGTATTTGGTCACTCCTAGGGACGGTATCTTGCCGATAATCTCGACTCCCATAGGTGGTTGTTTGACTTTCATGACTTTATCTTTTGTTTGGTTATAGTCTTAATAGTTTCTAATCAACATCGTATTTGCTTCGTCTCAGCCAAGCCCTTGCCAAGTACTCAAACAGCCTTTGGATAGTACTTGCGCCGTATCAGACAAGGGGCAGGTTCACTATTTGTTTGTTATTTCATCTTTACTCCTTCGTCATTTCTTTGATTAAAAATCGGATAACCAACGGACAACTATCGAAGAACTAACGAAGAACTAACGAAGAACTAACGAACAACTGACGGAGAAATACCTGCTTTGCCTGCTCTTTGGTAGTTCTCTGTACCTTTCCTATGGCTTGGGAACAGTTTGGCTAGTTGGGCGCAAAGGTAAAATTTTTTGTTGACATTCGTTTTCTGATTCCTATGAACCTTCGCTAACGCTACGATTATCGAAGACTATCCGAAACGAAACTACTGTAAAAAGAATCGAGCAACAAGTTCCAACCTCATTTCGTCTGTCAAGTTCGCCAGCCCAGTCCTGGTTATTGTTTCATGCTCTTGTGTTCCTTTGCGAATGATATATTTACGGTTGGTTCCATCCACTATGGCCTGCAGGCAATAGTTGCCTTTGTATTGCTGTTCAATTTGAATGTCCGAAACCGTATGGCCATTGACGGTCACCGCCGCAAAAGGTGCTTTCTCTTTCCATTCACCCCATGCTTTTAAGTGGTCGACAATCGTAGCCTCCACCCTACTGATCCATTGCTCCGAAACGCCATACTTTACTGCTACAGCCCGGAATTGCTTCAATGATTCCGCCACTTCACGTATGATTGAATCAGGCCGCCTTATCCCGTTGTCACGGGCAAACTGCATGACATCGTCACGGGTAACGTCTCTTAGCTTTGCTCTGATGTAAAGACAATGGTCCGTATTGGGCAGATACCCACCATTATCGATGATATAGGTAATATCATAGGCGGGCGACAATCGCCACGAACCATCCTTTTGCATGATGAACGAAAAGTTCTTATTGTGGTCGTCGGTGTTGTTGGCCAGGATATTGAACACCATGCGACGGAACACCTCCTGACAGTCTGTCTCAGGAAGGTAAAGTTTGCGGCACACCACAATCAACTGCTCGTAGCTGTCGGCTTCTGGGCAGATGGCAGCCAATGTCTGGGTGTGAAGCTTCCTATCCCCTTCTCGGTCGAAACGCTGTGTAATGAAATGATTGTTGCCATCAACAGCATACAGCCTCGAAGGCATCATGCGTATGCCAGCCTTGGTGGCCAATTCATAGTAAGTCATTTCCAGTTCAGCCGAACTATACTTGGAGTGGCCAAATTTCAAAAGATAGTAGTCATGGCCTTGCAGTCCACCTATCTGGCCGCTACGGATTTCCCCTGTATCCTTATTGATGGCAATGATGGCTTTGGGCTGACGGCCTCCGGCAGAAGTACCGACTGTCAGCAACGACTGCATAGTTACAGTCTCTTCTGGCAAGATATGGGCATTCTCACGTTCATTGTAGATACGCTCCGCCAATTCTGTCAGCGACTTCATGTCGATTTTCTCTGTTTTTCTCTCATGAGACAGCTCCGGTTGGAACTCCAATGCACCCATGCCTCGTTTGCCAATGAATGAAAGTTTGTCCAACGGTGTGATGTCGGAATTGGAGAGATGGTTTTGTTGTCGCCACAAGTCGAACAGTTGATTGCCCCATGCGTCTGGCAACGAGTCTGCCACAAATGCCGGCAGTTTTTGGTAAATCTTGGCATCCTCGCCCCATACGGGCATGTGTGTCCTATCAACAGGAGCCACCAATGGAGCAATGTTCACTCCCTTCTTGACAAATTCGGGATTATACATGAAATAAGACAAACGTCGTCTTCCGTCCCATGCCAAACGACCAATCTCTTCTCCCCAAAGGATTACTTTCAATGTCTTTATCATAGCTTATTGTCGTTTAGTGTGTCGGATTCGTTGGGCTTTTTTTTCCTCGCTTCGCATTAGGTAAGGCGACGGTGGAAGTTCTGGCAATATATCATCCAACGCATTTACCTGACCTACCACTTTAAGCAGAAGGATGAATGTCGACAACGAGAGATTACCTGCCGTACCGTTCTCGAACTTGTGAATGGTAGTCAGTCCGATACCCGATTTATCCGCTACCTCCTTCTGGGTGAGATCGCATCGCATGCGGTAGTCTTTGAACCGACTGCCCAACATTTGAACAATTTCCGGAGTTGAATATTCATAAAAATCAGCCATCTTTTACTAGCGTTTATTTTTCAATAAATTGATATTTATTAGCGAAATAAGTATTTAATCTTCAATATAATGATATCTTCATGATGCAAAGATACAAATAATTATCAACCTGGCAAATTTTTTCACATTTATTAAAAAACATCAAAAATCTCCGAAAATTATTGCGATTTTATATACCTTTGTGCTGAGTTTTGAATGCAAAGATGAACACCAAGAAAATCAATAAAGTCCTGATTGCCAACCGAGGCGAGATCGCTGTGCGTATCATGCGCACCTTGAAACGGCTACATATTGAAAGCGTGGCGGTGTTTGCCGACAATGACGCCAACGCCTTGCACCGACGCATGGCCGACGAAGCTTACCCGCTGGGCAATGGCAGTCTCAAGGACACCTACCTCAACATCCAAAAGATCATCGACGCTGCCCTCGACAGTGGCGCCGACGCCATCCACCCGGGCTATGGCTTCCTCTCGGAGAACCCCGAGTTTGCCGAAGCTTGTGCCGCCAACAACTTGATCTTCATCGGTCCCGATGCCGACACCATGCGCCTAATGGGCAACAAAATCGCCGCTCGAAAGGTCGCCATTGAAAACGACATCCCCGTGACTTTTGGACTGACTGGCTCCCTTGATGACATCCTGACACAAGCCGAAACCCTGCCCTATCCCGTGCTCATCAAGGCGGCAGCAGGGGGCGGCGGCAAAGGCATGCACATCGTCCGTCGTAAGGAAGACCTGAAAGACGAGTTGGAACAGGCCTCACGCGAAGCGGAGAAATACTTCGGTGACGGCACGGTGTTCGTGGAACAATACATCGAGAATCCACGCCATATCGAAGTTCAGATTCTGGCCGACCACCATGGCAACGTGATCCATCTTGGTGAGCGTGAATGCACCATCCAACGGCGCTACCAGAAAATCATCGAAGAGTCGCCGTCACCTACACTCAGCGAAGAGAAACGACAACAGCTGCTTGCCACGGCAGTGAAACTCTGCAAAGGCATCGGCTACAAAAACGCCGGCACCGTGGAGTTCATCGTCGATCAAAACCAGAACTTCTACTTCTTAGAAGTAAACACCCGCATCCAAGTGGAGCATCCCGTCACCGAGATGCGCACTGGCATCGACATCGTGGAGGAACAGATCCGCATCGCCAGAGGCAAAGAGATGGGCTGGACTCAAGACATGATCCAATTCCAAGGTCACGCCATCGAGCTACGTATCTACGCCGAAGACCCTGAAAAAGGCTTCCTGCCTACTCCCGGCAAGGTGACCGCCTACCACGAACCTCAAGTACGCGGCACCCGTGTGGACAGCAGCATTGACGGTCCCTGCACCGTCAGCGAGGCCTACGACCCCATGATCGCCAAGCTCGTTTGCCATGCGAAGAACCGCCAGGCCGCCATCGAGACGGCGCAACATGCCCTGAAAGAGTTCATCATCCAAGGCTTGACGACCAACAAGGCCTACCTCTGGGAAGTCATCAAAAACAAGGATTTCGCTGACAACAAGATCGACACTTCGTTCTGCAACACCCATCAAGATGCGCTTTTGAAGGCTTTGAATGAGAGTCGCGACAATTTGAACATCAACGATATAGCTGTATCATTCCTGCTTTACGACTTCAGCAAGAAACAACTTGAAAGTCAAGCGGAAAATGTGTGGGAACAGATCGGTTTCTGGCGATTCCACAGCCATTTCACCGTCGACGTAGAAGGCCATCAAATCCCCGTCCACATCACCCAATGGGAAGCCGACAAGGGCACGCTGAAAGTGGAGGTCGCCTCTCAACTCTCTGCCGAGCTCATCAGCCACGACAACCATCAGCTGAAACTGATGCTCAACGGCCGTACCGAAGTGGTGTATTGCTCCGTGAACGACGAGCAGCGGACCATCATCAACTTCCATGGCCTCAACTTCAGCTGTCACCGCCTCGACCAGCTCAACGACAACCTCGACTATTCCCACAAAGAGAGCATGAACGACCGCTCAACCCTCATCTCGCCTATGCCTGGAAAAGTGGTGAAGATCAACGTGAAGGAAGGCGACGAGGTGAACGAAGGTACCATCATGATTGTGGTGGAAGCCATGAAAATGGAAAACAACATCACCGCCACTGCCAAAGCCAAAGTGAAACGCATATTGGTGACAGAAGGCGAGATGGTGGATAATAAAAAGCAACTGATTGAGTTAAGTTAAGAAGATAAAAGATAAGAGATAAAAGTTAAAAAAACATGAATTTCGATTTAACTAAAAAACAGGAAGCCTTACGCCAGAAGGTACGTGACTTCGCTGAAGCAGAGATAAAACCAGTAGCCCGTTACAACGACGAGCATCAACATTTCGACACCGAACTCACTCTCAAGATGGGTCAACTCGGTCTGTTAGGCATGACCGTGCCGAAGGAATACGGCGGTCAGGGACTCGACAACCTGAGTTACATCATCGCCGTGGAGGAGTTAGCTCGTGTGGACGGTTCCACTGCCGCCACCATCGCAGCCGACAACTCGTTGGGTATCGGTCCTATCAAGGATTATGGCACCGAGGAACAGAAACGCAAGTACCTACCTCAGCTGTGTAAGGACAAGCTCTGGGGGTTCGGTCTCACCGAGGAAGACGCTGGTAGCGACTCGCGTGGCACCAAGACCACGGCTAAGCTCGAAGGCGACACCTGGGTGCTCAACGGCTCCAAGATCTTCATCACCAACAGCGCCACGCCGATCACCTTAGGTACCAGCGTGCAGGCCATTTCAGGTGAGAAGGACGGCAAGCCCGAGTTCACCGCCCTGCTGGTGGAGAACGGCACTCCAGGCTTCACCCAAACCCCGATGGATGACAAGATGATGTGGCGTGCCTCCAACACCGGCAAGCTCATCTTTGACAACGTGCGGCTGCCTAAGGAGTGCATCTTAGGCGAGCCCGGGGAAGGCTCCCACATGATGCTGGCCACCCTCGACTCAGGTCGACTCTCCATCGCCGCCATGGGACTTGGATGCGCCCAAGGCGCTTATGAGATGGCCCTCGCCTACTCCAAGAAACGCGTGCAGTTCGGCAAACCCGTGTGTAAGTTCCAAGCCGTGGCTTTCAAACTCGCTGACATGGCCGTGAAGGTAGAGGCCGCACGTAACCTGCTCTACCACGCCTGTTGGCTCAAAGACCAACACCGTCCCTTCGGCAAAGAGGCCGCCATGGCCAAACTTTACTGCTCTGAAGTAGCCGACGAAGTGTGCAACAATGCCGTGCAGGTGATGGGCGGTCATGGGCTCCTTAAAGAGTTCGACATGGAACGCTTCTACCGCGACCAGCGCATCCTCCAGATCGGTGAAGGTACCTCTGAAATCTTAAGACTGGTCATTTCCAGAGCCATTGGATGTTAAAAAAACCGAACAACTAAAAACTTCAAACTACCAACTGATATGAAAATCCTCAACACTATCGCTATCATTGCCATCGTCTACAGCATCGTGGCAGCGCTCTACAACAACATGATCCGCAAGAGCAACAAAGGCGGCAAACCTTTAGCTAACAGCATCTTCCTATGGCTCATTCCTGTCATTTACCTGGCTTGCAGCAGTTTCCTCACTATCATCCCCGCTCAGGAATGCGGTGTGGTGATCACACCATCGGGCGTAAAACACCAGACCTATAGTACAGGTTGGCATCTGATTTTCCCCTGGTACGAAGTTCAAACCATGGACAAGACCGCACAAGTTTATACCTGCGCCAAGCGCAACGACGTGAGCCGCAGCGACCCGAACTATAAGTCATACAAAGCTGACGCCACCCAGTCGGAAACCGTGTGGACCCCCACCATTGACGGTATCAAGATGGGATTCGATATCAGTGCCTCATGGCGCATCGACCCCGAGTATGCCTGGTGGATCTACGACAATGTGTCGGAAACCGACGGCAAGGAGAACGGCCGTTTCTATTGGCTCGAGGAAAACGTGATCAAGCCCAAACTGAAGTCGGCATTGGCTCTGACTACCAGTAAATACACTCCTATTCAGGTATATAGCACCAGCCGTGAAGAGATTCAAGCCATCGTGTTCGAAAAGATGAAGAAAGACATTGAATCATATCACCTTTTCCTCGAACAGATTGACATCCGCGAGGTGTACTACAACAGCGATTACGAGACTGCTTTGAACCAAAAGAAGCTTGAAGAACAGAAGGCCCTCACCTTGGTTGAAGTCACCAAGCAGAAGGAAGAGCTGAAGAAACAAGCCGAGATCGACAAGGACATCCAGATCCTGACCGCCGAGGGTGAGGCTGAGGCCCTGAAGATCAAAGGCGCCTCCGTGTCGAGCAACCCCAAGATCGTCCAACTGGAATGGATCAGCAAGTGGGATGGCAAGTTGCCTGAAATCATGACCGGTGACGGCGGTGGATTGCTGCTCAACCTTGAAAAATAAAAAGCACAAAATCGTAAAAGTGAAATTTATTTTGTATCTTTGCATCTTTAATCCAAGTTCAGCAATAAGATGCAGAGTTACAAAGAGTATAAGCAGCTGAATCTCACCGAGACAGCTAACGAAATCCGCAAGTACTGGGAGGAGAACAACACCTTCCAGAAGAGTCTTGACAACCGCGATAAAGACAACTCCTTCGTGTTCTTCGAAGGCCCACCGAGCGCCAACGGCACCCCAGGCATTCACCATGTGATGGCCCGTTCCATCAAGGACGTGGTGTGCCGCTACCAAACCCTGAAAGGCAAACACGTCGTCCGCAAGGCCGGCTGGGATACCCATGGCCTGCCTGTCGAACTCGGCGTGGAGAAGAAACTCGGCATTACCAAAGAAGATATCGGCAAAAAGATCAGCGTGGATGACTACAACCGCGCCTGCCGCGAAGAGGTGATGAAATACAAGGATCTGTGGGACGACCTCACCCGCAAGATGGGCTATTGGGTCAACTTAGACGATCCTTACATCACTTTCACCAACGACTACATTGAGACTTTATGGTTCCTGTTGAAGGACCTCTACGACAAAGGTTTGCTCTATAAGGGCTACACCATCCAGCCTTACTCACCCGCTGCCGGCACGGGTCTCAGCTCGCACGAACTGAACATGCCCGGCTGCTACCGCGACGTGAAGGATTTGACCTGCGTGGCCCTCTTCAAGCTGAAAGTCGAAAACGACCTCACCACCTACGCCATCGCTTGGACCACCACCCCGTGGACCCTTCCGAGCAACACCGCTTTGTGCGTTGGCCCGAATATCGACTATGTGCTGCTGAAGACCGTACACCCCCACACCGAGGAACCTTGCTACATCCTGATGGCCAAAGCGCTGGTGGGAACCATGTTCAAGGAAGCTCCTGAAGTCGTCAAGGAATTCAAGGGCAAGGACCTTGTTGGCATTGCATACGAGCCGCTGATTCCGTGGGTCAACCCAGGCGAAGGCGCCTTCCGCATCATCCCTGGCGACTATGTCACCACGGAGGACGGTACAGGTATCGTCCACATCGCTCCAACCTTCGGTGCCGACGATAAGCGTGTGGCCGCAGCCGCAGGCATCCCGCCTTTGCAGATGATCGACAAGGACGGCAAACCACAGCCCATGGTGGACCGCACAGGTAAGTTCTGGCTGATTGAAGATCTCGACCCCGAGTTTGTAAAGAACTGCATGGACGTGGAAGCCTACCGCCCCTACGCCGGTCAGTTTGTGAAGAACGCCTACGACCCCACCAAGACCGAAAAGGACAAGAGCCTCGACGTGGACATCGTGATGCTCCTAAAGGAACAGGGCAAGCTCTTCAAGAGCGAGAAGCACACGCACAACTACCCACACTGCTGGCGTACTGACAAACCCGTGCTTTACTATCCTTTGGACAGCTGGTTCATCAAGACCACGGTCCTCAAAGACCGCATGATCGAACTCAACAAGACCATCAACTGGAAACCCGAAGCCACCGGTAGCGGCCGTTTCGGCAACTGGCTGGAGAACCTGGTGGACTGGAACCTCTCACGTTCACGCTACTGGGGTACCCCGCTGCCCATCTGGCGCACGGAAGACGGCAAGGAAGAAATCTGCATCGGCAGCGTTGCTGAGCTCCGCAACGAAATCGAGAAATCCATCAAGGCTGGCTTCATGACGACCAATCCGTATGCCAGCGAAGACTATACCAAGTTTGACCTCCACCGTCCTTACATTGACGGCGTCATCCTCTGCTCCGCAAGTGGCAAGAAGATGTTCCGTGAGCCTGACTTGATCGATGTTTGGTTCGATTCAGGCGCTATGCCATACGCCCAATACCACTATATGGGAGACAAAACAGGTCTTCCGTTCCCGGCAGACTTCATCGCCGAAGGTGTGGACCAGACCCGTGGTTGGTTCTTTACCCTGCACGCCATCGCTACGATGTGCTTTGACAGCGTAGCTTACAAGAACGTCATCTCCAACGGTTTGGTGCTCGACAAGAACGGCAACAAGATGTCCAAACGTTTGGGCAATGCCGTTGATCCGTTTGGCGTCATCGAGAAATATGGCGCCGACGCCGTGCGCTGGTACATGATTACCAACTCACAGCCTTGGGACAACCTGAAGTTCGACGAGGCTGGCGTGGACGAGGTGCGTCGCAAGTTCTTTGGAACCCTTTATAACACCTACGCTTTCTTTGCACTGTACGCCAATATCGACAAGTTCGACTATAAAGAGGCCGACCTGCCCTACGCTGAGCGTCCCGAAATCGACCGCTGGATCCTCTCCGAATTGAACTCGCTGATCCTCG
Source organism: uncultured Bacteroidales bacterium (assembly GCA_947302205.1). Classification (GTDB taxonomy): domain Bacteria; phylum Bacteroidota; class Bacteroidia; order Bacteroidales; family F082; genus Limimorpha. The sequence goes on along the minus strand of CAMYVD010000001.1, from coordinate 168,064 downwards.
AAGTGGACAATGCTTTCCAGAGCTACGAGCCTACCCGTGCCGGTCGTGCCATCGCTGACTTTGTGGATGCCCACCTGAGCAACTGGTACGTGCGCCTCTCACGCCGCCGTTTCTGGAGAAGCGATGATAACAAGGACAAGCTCTCGGCTTACCAAACCCTTTACACCTGCTTGGAGACCGTAGCCCGTCTGAGCTCTCCGATTGCTCCTTTCTTCAGCGAGCAACTCTATCGCGACCTCAACAACGCCACCGGCCGTAACAAGGCAGAGTCAGTGCACCTGACCGACTTCCCCGTGGCCGACGCCAAGCTCATCGACAAGGCTTTGGAAGAACGCATGGAGGCCGCCCAGCTGATTTCATCACTGGTGCTCTCGCTGCGTAAGAAAGCCAACATCCGCGTGCGTCAACCTTTGTCGAAGATCATGATTCCTGTGGCCAACGAGGAGATGAAGGGCCAACTTGAGAAGATCTCCCACCTCATCATGAGCGAGGTCAACATCAAGGGCATTGAGTTCCTGGCACCCGACAACAACATTCTGGTGAAGAACGTGAAGCCCAACTTCAAGACCTTAGGCAGAAAGTACGGCAAGCAGATGAAGCAGATCCAAAACTACTTCGCCAACATGACCCAGGACGAGATCCACGCTTACGAGAAGAACAACGGCACCCACCTCGATGTGGACGGCGTCGATGTCGAGCTGACGCTTGAAGATGCTTTGATCTCCACCCAGGACATCCCCGGATGGGCCGTCACCTCCGAAGGCAACTTCACCGTGGCCTTGGATATGACCATCACCCAAGAGCTGTTTGAGGAAGGCCTGGCCCGCGAAATCGTCAACCGTGTGCAGACCTTGCGTAAGAACTCAGGCTTTGAAGTCACCGACCGCATCGTGATCAGCATCAAAAAGAACGAAAAGATCGAGACCGCCGTGGAACGCTTCAACAGCTACATCTGCTCCGAAACCCTGGCCAACGCCATCCAAATCGTTGACAAGCTTGAAGGTGACAACATCCTCGAAGATGAACTCACCGACAATGTCAATGTCAGAATGAAAATAACGAAATCCTAATACTTACAGTTATGGACGATAAGACTAAAAACACTCCTTCTGTACGCTATTCCGATGAAGAACTGGAAGAGTTCAAGGAGTTAATCCTACAAAAACTACAGCAGGCTCGCGAAAACCTTGCTCAACTCAGTGAAAACATTGCCGGCGGTGAAAACAGCACCGACGACACCGCCCCCACTTTCAAGATCTTGGAAGAGGGCTATGCGGTATCGCAAAAGGAAGAAAACGCCAAGTTGGCGGCTCGTACCGAGAAGTACATCCAAAACCTGGAATTCGCCCTGATGCGTATCGAAAACAAGACTTACGGTGTTTGCCGTGCCACAGGCAAGCTGATCCCCAAGGAAAGGCTGCGCTGTGTTCCTACGACCACCATATGCCTTGATGCAAAAATGAAGGAAAAAAGAAAAAAGTGACCGAAAAGAAACATAAAGGCTTAGGCGCCTCTTTAATCATCATCGCCGTCATCCTAATTCTCGACCAAGTTCTGAAGATCTGGGTCAAGACGCATATGTCCTATGGCGAGGAGATTCCGATTCTCGGCAATTTCTTCAAGCTCCTGTTCATCGAGAACGACGGCATGGCATTCGGCATGTTGGACAGCGGCGGCATCGTGAAACTCCTGTTGAGCATCTTCAGGATCTTGGCGGTGATTGCCCTGTTCTACGTCCTATTCCGCCTCACCAAAAAAGGCACCAAGTTTGGCGTGCTTCTCGGCATCTCACTCATCACGGCCGGCGCTTTGGGCAACATCATCGACTGCGTGTTCTACGGAAAGATCTTCCATTACGCCGGATGGCTTCAGGGACAAGTGGTTGACATGTTCAGCTTCAGCATCTTTCCGCCCATTTTCAATTTGGCTGATGCAGCCATCACCGTTGGAGTGTTTTACATGATCATTTTCCAGTGGAAATGGCTGAAAACGTTATAGAATACAGAAGTAAGAAGTCAGAATATGAAAAAACTCATTTTAATCAGACACGGCGAAAGCCAGTGGAACAAACTCAACCTGTTTACAGGCTGGACTAACGTTGATCTTTCGGAAAAAGGCATCCAAGAAGCCATCGAAGCTGGCAAGGTGCTGAAAGAGAACGGCTACAAACCCGAGATCTGCTTCACCTCATACCTGAAGCGCGCCATCAAGACCTTGAACTATGTGCTTGACACCATGGACATGGACTGGCTGCCCGTATATAAGACCTGGCGTTTGAACGAAAAGTCGTACGGCAAGCTGCAGGGTCTCGACAAAAAGGCCACTGCCGAGAAATACGGCGACGAACAAGTGCGTTTGTGGCGCCGCGCCTTCGACGTACGTCCTCCGGCGTTGGAGATGAACGATCCCAACAGCCCTCGCATGGATCCCCGTTACGCCGAACTCACCGACGACCAGATTCCGCTGACCGAAGCCCTCTGCGACACCATCGAGCGTGTGATGCCCTATTACAAGGACAACATCATGAAGGCTTTCGAAACCCACGACCAGGTGATGGTAGTCGCCCACGGCAATAGCCTCCGTGGCGTGGTGAAAGTGCTCAAAGGCATGTCGAACGACGAGATCATCGCCTTCAACATCCCTACAGGCATCCCCTATATCTTTGAATTTGACGACAATATGAACCTGACGAAGGACTTCTTCCTCGGTGATCCTGAAAAGGTTGCCGCCTTGATGGCCGCCGTCGCCAACCAGGGCAAAAAATGAGCAGATGGATCATTCCTGACATTCACGGCTGCGCCATGACCTTGAAGGTGCTGCTGGAAAGTATGCTGAGAGTCACCCGCGATGACGAGCTGTTCTTCCTTGGCGACTACATCGACCGTGGCCCGGCAAGCAAGGATGTCATTGATTATCTGATGGATCTGCAGGAAAGAGGATGGAAGGTACATTGCCTTAAAGGCAACCACGAAGATTATTGCGTGAAGGCATGGGAAGAAGACCAAAAATGGCATCTTTTCAAGCCCGACATCCAAAAAGCATGGGAAGACGTTGGTGCCAAAGAGACCTATAAGAGCTTTGGCATCAAACGTCCTCGTGAAATACCCCAGCAGTACATCGACTGGATGAAGAACCTCGACTACTACTATGAACTCGAGCATTACATCCTTGTCCATGCCGGAATGAACTTCAGGATCAAGAATCCTTTTGAGGACACGCACAGCATGATCTGGGTCAGGGACTTCAAGGTGGATTTTGAAAAGACCAAGGGGCGCCGCATCATTCACGGACATCTTCCCGAAGACTATAGTTTCATCGACTTCGTCATCAAGAACCCCAAGAGCCACGACTTCATCGCCCTTGACAACGGCGTGTTCAACACCAAAAAGGCCGGCATGGGCAACCTGATGGCCTTCAACCCCGACACCAACGAGCTCTTCGCACAGTCGAACATGGACATGTAAGCTAACGCGAAGCCACCACCACGGCTTTCTTGTATTTCTTGACCCTTCCATCCATATCGAACACCTCGACAACAACGACATAGACTCCCAAGGGCACACGGTTGCCTTGATGGTCCAAGCCATTCCATACAAAACCGCCTTCTTGTCCCGCCAACTCCCCTTTCACCAAATGGCGCACCAACTGGCCTTCCACGTTGAACAGATAGGCATTCATGGTGTTTCCGGCTTTATTGAATTTATAGGTGATCAAGCAGTTGTCATCGACACCATCGCCATCAGGCGAAAACACCGAAGGTTCGATACCTATGATTTCTTCCTCGTTTTCATCATGGTCAACCGCCATCATGGAATTGGCATATCCCGGTGTGCCGAAATGCACCGCTTCCACTGCCGAATGCCAATTGTCCAGCTGATCTGAGGGTGCATCCCATGCCACACGCTCCAACGATACGCCTTTGGTCTCTTTCAGCAAGGGATAATGCATTTGCTCCGAAAACGCCATCTGGTCGATCACTACCCCCTGGCGGCTCATTAGCAAGGCCTCTCCCCCCGCATTGGGATAGGACGGAAACGATGCCATATCCACATAATCCACGATGTCGCACTCATACTGCCGACCGACCGTATAGGCATCGGTAGATAGCAACAGATACGATTGTGGAAGAAACAAGCGGCTATCCTCGGTAATGGCTTTCAGGGTAGTGTCAGCCGGGTCAGGGAAATTCTCCTTGATCACCCCTAATTTCAGCGTACTCAAATCGAAAGTCTTGTTGGAACGGTTGTATAGCTCCACATAATCCACTCCTGGACTGATGGGATCAAAGAGAATTTCATTGATCAACACTTCGCCCGCAGCGATTTCATTAGGAATACCGAAACGCACCTTAGTATCAGGGGCAATAGGATGGCCACTGCAACTTTCCATGCCATTCAGCACCAAGGTATAGATCACGCCTTCCTGAAAACCGTAGTCAAACATCACTTCGACGGAACTGGCATCAATCGGATTACAAATCACCTCCATGGGATTGATATTCAGTTCCTCGACCCTGTAATGCTGCGGATCAGCCAAAGTGGAGCGATCCATGAACTGATCGAACCAAAGCAACACCATGTCGTTGCCCAGCATACTCACTCGGGCCACACTCGGCGTGATCTCATTCTGCGCGTTGATGGAGTTTTCGCGACCTGGAGTTCCTCCAGAGACATCGGTCGAAGCTGACCAATTGACTGTTCCCGCACAGGGATTGAAAGGGTCGATCTGCTCCAGCGACCACCCCCCATATTTCTTCTCTGGGTCGTGGTACCAAGTGTCATTGAACGAAACTTCTGAAACCAAGGTGGTGTCAGGCGCAAACAGACGCAATGTGGCACCGGCGTTCGCAATGGAGAAGCTGGAGAAACCGCAGGTTGGCCCATACACCGAAAGATCAGCCATCGCATCCTCTTTGCATAAAATAAGATAATCTAAGGGGTGGATTCGTATTGAAGACAGCACTTTAGTAGTCGTTCCTATGGCTAACATCCAGTTTTTCAAGTCGATGGTAAAGTTGGTAGTGTTGAATAACTCAATGTATTCCCTTTCGGGAAGGCCTACTACAGGCGTGGGATCGGCCATGATCTCGTTGATGACCACATCGTTTTCCAAAGCCTTGTAAACTGAAAAATCCCATACGGTTTCAGGCATGACGTTGCCCGCCAGATCGCTTATGCCCTTGACGGTTAACTGAAGATTGGTGTTGTCGGGCAAAGGCTCATGGAAACACAATAGGATTTTTGAAGGCTTTTGGTCAAAACAAACAGAATCCAGTTCGCCGCTGGGGGAAAAGTCAACGTGATAAAATTGTGGATCCAAGGCTGTTTCGGAAAGCGATTCACTGAAAGTCAGCAGGATATGATTAGCGTCGGGTACTTCCAAATCCAGTAATTCCGGAGGATCGGTGTCGATGATCTTCGGTCCGACGTAGATGTCGTCGAAGTAAAACTTCTTGGCATTGCTGGCGGTAAACTTGATGTAAAAGCCAAAGGAACCGCTGGGCAAGTCGTGATCGTCGAAGCCTTCTGCCTCTAGGGCATAATTCCCTACGTTATCGTAATCCGTTTGGATGAGCCAGTGTCCTTCCGTATCGCGGTTCACCTTTACAGCCACCTTGAACGGGGAGGCGATAGCGGCATCGGAGCCTTTGCAGATCAACGTTTCGGCGCCGCCGGTCTTTCGGTAGAGCTCGATGGCATCCTGGTTTCCGGCGGCGCCGAAACGCAGGAAATAGCCATTGGCTTGGGTGAGATCGGCCGTATCGGCGGCCAACCAAACTTCGGCGTAGTTGTTTGTCGAAGGGCTGAAGTTCTCCCGAATCCAGAAACGCCATTCTAAATCAATGGGAGATACGACAATGCGCCTCAGGAGGCTCCCATTGAGTGAAAGCCATGCCTCACCTGCGACGGTGGAGGCAGATTGTAGCTGAAGGTTGGTGTTGACGATGAAACTGGTGTCGGTGCCGATCCAAGTGGGATTGGCCGTGAAATCGCCGTCAGCGAAATCGTCGGTGACTTGCGCTAATGCCCATAAGGGCAGAAATAAAAAAAGTAGCAGTGTCGTTCTCATAATATTATTATTTTTGCATGATGGAAAGTTTTCTCCGCAAATATACCGTCGGGGAAGCCGTTTTGATATAAAAGTCGAAAATAAATCATATAAAAATGAGAATCACTGTTGTTGGTGCCACAGGATTGGTAGGATCAAAGATGCTTCAAGTTCTTGATGAACAGAAGATTAAAATCGACGAACTGATTGTTGCCGCTTCAGAAAGATCCGTGGGCAAAACAATCGTTTTTCAGGGGAAAACGCACCCTGTGGTTCGGGTAGAGGATGCCATCGAGGCCTGTCCCGACATCGCCATCTTCTCGGCCGGAGCGAGCGCATCGAAGCAATATGCCCCTCTGTTTGCCGCCAAAGGCACCTACGTCATCGACAACAGTTCCGCCTGGCGCATGTTTCCCGAGATTCCGTTGGTAGTGCCTGAGATCAACGCCGACACCATCACCAAGGACACCCACATCATCGCCAACCCCAACTGCTCAACGATTCAGATGGTATTGGCCCTGAATCCATTGCATAAGGCTTTTGACATCAAAAGGTTGGTGATTGCCACCTACCAGAGCGTCAGCGGCAGCGGACTCAAGGGCATCGCACAGTTGGATCGCGAGGAAGCAAAAAACTTCCAACTCCCAACTCCCAACTCCCAACTCCCCAACGCCTATCCCCACCCCATTTATCGCAACGTTCTGCCTCACGGCGGCGATTTTTGCGACAACGGCTACACTACCGAGGAAGAGAAACTGGTCAACGAAACCCGCAAGATTCTGAGGGCACCGCAAATCGCCGTCACCGCTACCGTGTGCAGGGTTCCCGTCACCGGAGGGCATTCCGAAGCTGTCAACGTGGAGTTCAACAGACCTTTTGAGTTGGATGAAGTGCGCCGGCTGTTGGAACAACAACCAGGCGTGGTGGTTCAGGACGATCCCACCCAAAATCTTTATCCGATGGCCATCACTTCGTACGATAAAGACGAGGTCTTTGTAGGCCGCATTCGTCGCGACTTCAGCGTCGCCAACGGTTTGAACCTCTGGGTGGTCAGCGACAACATCCGCAAAGGCGCCGCCACCAATGCCGTTCAGATTGCCAAATACATCATTGAAAACATTTTATGAAAATCATAAACAACGCTATACAAGCCCGCAACATCAAAAACGCCGTGGTCACCATCGGCACCTTCGACGGTGTGCACCTCGGCCATCAGGCCATCTTCAAGGAGATGCGCCGGTTGGCTGACCAAGTGCATGGCGAGACTGTGGTGGTTACCTTTCACCCTCATCCCCGTCAGGTGTTGGCCATCGGTACCGAGAAGCTTCGTTTCATCTGCTCACAGGAAGAAAAATTGAAGAAATTCGAGGAGTTTGGCATCGACAACGTAGTGATCATACCCTTCACCAAGGAGTTTGCCAGCACGCCCTCTGACGAGTTCATCAAGGATTACATCATCGAGCGCATCCATCCCGCCGTCATCGTGGTCGGTTATGACCATCACTTTGGCAAAAACCGCATGGGCGACTTCCAGATGCTCAATGAGTTAGGTACAAAATACGGCTTCAAGACCGTTCAGGTGGAGGCGCAGGACATCCACGAGGTGGCCGTCAGCTCCACCAAGATCCGCAACTTCCTGTGGACGGGCAATGTGAAGGCCGCCAACGAGCTATTGGGGTATCCTTATTCCGTGACAGGTAGTGTGGTTCGCGGCAATGAGATCGGTCGCACCATCGGCTTCCCCACCGCCAACCTCGACATTCCCAACGAGTTCATGATGATCAACAACCCAGGAGTGTATGCCTGTCGCACCGAGATTGACGGCAAACGCTACGACGCCATGGCCAACACGGGTACCCGTCCCACCATCGGCGACCGTGCCGACGGCGATTTCATCATCGAGGTCAATGTTTTCGACTTCGACGGTGACCTTTATGGAAAGACCTTGAAAGTATGGTTCATCGACCGCATCCGCGACGAAGTGAAATTCAACGGCTTGGAGGCTTTGAAAAATCAATTGCACCAAGACCGGGAAAAGTCAAAAATAATCTTATCTTTGCCTAACCATAGCAAATAACAATAAATCAAACCAATATGAAAAAACTATTCACTGCAATGATGGCCTTGGCCCTTGTGTTTGCCTTCGGCAAAGCCAACGCCTGCACCAATTTCCTGATCACCAAAGGCGCTTCCACCGATGGCAGCTGCATGATCTCCTACGCCGCCGACAGCCACGTATTGTACGGTGAGCTATACCACTACCCGGCAGCCGACCACGAGCCCGGCGCGATGCGCGATGTCTACGACTGGGACGGCGGTGCCTATCTCGGACAGATTCCTGAGGTGGCCCACACCTACAATGTGGTCGGTAACATGAACGAATGGCAGGTCGCCATTGGTGAAACCACCTACGGCGGCATCGAAGCCCTTTGGGGAGGCCAGGGTGTCATCGACTACGGCAGCTTGATCTACATCACCCTGCAACGTGCCACAAACGCTCGCGAAGCCATCAAGATCATGGGTGAACTGGTCTACAACTACGGCTATGTCAGCGAAGGCGAATCCTTCTCCATTTGCGACACCGAAGAGTGCTGGATCCTTGAAATGATTGGTAAAGGCAAGGAAAACAAAGGCGCCGTGTGGGTTGCCCGCCGCATCCCGGATGGCTATGTGAGCGGTCACGCCAACCAGGCCCGCATCACCACCTTCCCCCTCGCTTCACGCAAGTGCAAGACCAGCATCACTTTCAAGAATATCGACAAACTGCTGAAAGACAAGAATATCGACTGCGTGTATGCCGACGATGTCATCAGTTTCGCCAAGGAGATGAAGCTCTACAACGGTCCGGATGACAAGTTCTCTTTCTCCGACGTTTATAACCCCGTGACCTTCGACGGTGCCCGTTTCTGCGACCTCCGCGTGTGGGCCATGTTCAACAAAGTGACAGACAACATGAATGAGTATTGGGGCTATGCCACGGGCCGCGACATCCAGCGTGTGCAGCCCTACACCGCCAATATGTGCCAGACCCCCGACAACTTCCCGACCAACCGCATGCCGCTGTGGGTGAAGCCCAACAAGCAAGTCAGCGTACTCGACATGATGGACTTCATGCGTGACCACCTCGAAGGCACTGAACTCGACATGTCCAAGGACTTCGGCGCTGGTCCGTTCCACTGCCCTTACCGTTGGCGTCCGATGGATTGGGAAGTCGATGGCGTGACCTACGTGCATGAGCGCACCACCGCCACCCAGCAGACCGGCTTCAGCTTTGTGGCTCAGAGCCGCGGCTACAATCCCTTCGGCATCATCTGGTTCGGCGTTGACGACACCGACAACTGCGTGTATTGCCCGATGTACACCTGCATGGCCGAGATCCCGGAGAGCTATCGCGAAGGCAACGGTTCCATGAGCGAATGGTCAGAGACCTCAGCTTTCTGGACCTTCAGCCAGATGAGCAACTGGGCTTACACCAAGTATAATTACATCCACCCCGAGATCCGCAAGCGTCAGCGCGAGATGGAGACCAAATGGGTGGAAAAACTGGTTCCCGAACTGGACAAGAAAGTGGAAGCCATCAAGGGCCGCGACGGACAAGTACTGGAAATGACCCGCTTCTCCTGCAACGCTGCCAACGAGCTGTGCGCCTCATGGAAACGCTTCTATCATGAACTCTTCATGAAGTATATGGACGGCAACCTGAACACCGCCCAGCCCACCAAGCCCGGCAGCAAATACACGCCCATCAAGAGCGAGCACCCCAAGTACAGCGATGAGTACTACCGCATCTTGATTGAGAAGACAGGAGATAAGTATAAGGCTTATTAAGCTATCCGTTGAGTTTTCTTAATATGGGGTCGCTTCAATTAGCGACCCTTTTTTTATAGCATCACCGAGCAATGGTCGATGATTTCGTTAGCAAGACGGAAACCGGCATCACAAACGGATTTGTCCATATTCCCATCATACCCCATGGCAAGGTGAAGGGTGTCGTAACCGCGGTTAACGAGGGTCAGTAGTTTTTTATCGCGTTGACCGACAGCCATCCTATAATCGTCGATGTTGAGTCGGCCTTTCATTTTGTTGATTCGAAAAGCGGCTTCAAGAATGAGCAACACCCCGTTCCATAGGGTATTGCCAGCCATTCGAACGTATTTTCTATCTCCATAGGATTGCGTTTCATAATCGAGATGACCATTGTTGACCAACAAATCTTTGGCATTCTGGACATAACGGCGAGCTTCGTTTACTGGATTTGTAGTCGTTATCATCATAGAATCTCTCATGATATTTCGGTATTTGAATTATTTTCTGCAAAGATAAATATAGAAACTAATATCTCGCAAGTGTTTTTTCAAATTTTTTTATTAGAATTTGTTTTACAAAATTAATAAAATGTATTAATTAATAAATGGTGTTCTGAGTCCTTTTTTTTACCTATAATCATAAAGTGTTTTTGAAATTATTATATTTGCATTTTGTTTCATCCCTAACGGAACTATTATGACAAACCCAGAAGAAGTAAAAGAAGAAAAGAAATCGCTCAATTTCATTGAAGCGAAAGTAGAGGAAGACCTTAGTAACGGCAAGAACGGTGGACGTGTACAAACCCGCTTCCCCCCAGAGCCGAACGGTTACCTCCACATCGGTCACGCCAAAGCCATCTGCCTCGATTTCGGCATCGCTGCCCAGCATGGGGGCGTTTGCAACTTGCGCTTCGACGACACCAACCCCACCAAGGAGAACATGGAGTACGTCGATGCCATCAAGGAGGACATCCAGTGGCTCGGCTACCAGTGGGGTAACGAATACTACGCCTCCGACTACTTCCAGCAGCTCTGGGACTTTGCCATAGAACTCATCAAGCGCGGTAAGGCCTACATCGACGAGCAGAACTCCGAAGAGATTGCCGCACAGAAGGGTACGCCCACACAGCCTGGCATCGAGAGCCCCTACCGCAACCGCCCCATCGAGGAGTCGCTTGACCTCTTTAATAAGATGAACAACGGCGAGATAGGCGAGGGCAAGATGGTGCTGCGTGCCAAAATCGATATGGCCAACCCCAACATGCACTTCCGCGACCCCATCATCTATCGCGTGGTGGATACGCCTCACCATCGTACAGGCACCAAGTGGCACGCCTACCCGATGTACGACTTTGCCCACGGACAGAGCGACTACTTCGAAGGCGTTACCCACTCCCTCTGCACCTTGGAGTTTGTGGTGCACCGTCCGCTCTATGACCTCTTCATTGACTGGCTCAAGGAGATCCGTGGCGAAGGTGACAACATGGATGACAACCGTCCACGTCAGACCGAGTTCAACAAGCTGAACCTCAATTACATCCTGCTGAGCAAACGTAATTTGCTGGTATTGGTGAATGAAGGTTTGGTGAGCGGTTGGGACGACCCGCGCATGCCTACGATTTGCGGTTTCCGTCGTCGTGGCTACACCCCGGGCGGCATTCACAAGTTCATTGACAAGATTGGCTATACCACCTACGACGCCCTGAACGATTTTGCCCTGATGGAGAGCGCCATCCGTGAGGACCTCAACGCCACTGCTACCCGTGTGGCCGCTGTAGTCAATCCCGTGAAGTTGGTCATTACCAACTATCCCGATGGACAAATCGAGGAGATGGAAGCCATCAACAACCCCGAGGATGAGACGGCAGGCAGCCACAAGATCGCTTTCGGTCGTGAGTTGTGGATTGAGAAGGAAGACTTCATGGAGGATGCTCCCAAGAAGTACTTCCGCATGACCCCTGGCAACGAGGTTCGCCTGAAAAACGCCTACATCGTGAAATGCACGGGCTGCAAGAAAGATGCTGACGGCAACGTAGTGGAGGTGTACGCTGAGTATGATCCCGATACCAAGAGTGGCATGCCCGGCGCCAACCGCAAGGTAAAAGGCACTATCCACTGGGTGAGTTGTGAGCGTTGTCTCAAGGCCGAGGTGCGCATGTACGACCGCCTCTGGAAGGTGGAGAATCCGCGCGACGAACTGGCCCGCTTGCAAGACCAAGGCCTCAGCTCGCTCGAAGCCATGAAGCAGATGATGAATCCTGATTCCTTAGAGGTGCGTCCCGTGTGCTACGTGGAAGAGTTCTTAGTCGACGCTAAACCGTTGGATCACTTCCAGTTCCAACGCATAGGCTACTTCACGGTGGATAAAGACACAAAGCCCGGGCACCTGGTCTTCAACAGGACAGTGGCTTTGAAAGACACTTGGGCTAAGACAATGTAATAATTACGCTTAGCGATACCTGAAAATTTAGCGGGGTACCCTAACGGCACTAAGAAACAAGTTTCTAAGATGCCTTATGGGATACCCCGCTAAGTTTAAGAAACGCTTCGAGGCGTCATTTTCCAATCTTGTAAGTCACTGGCAACATATATCTCACTCTGACCGGCTTCCCGTCCATAGTGCCAGGCTTCCATTTCGGCATGCCCTTGACAACACGGACTGCCTCATCGTTCAGATCTTGCTTGGATGGTTCTGGCTTAACCGTTTCAACCTCGGTAACCGAACCGTCGGATTCGACCACAAACTTCACCATGACACGATAGGTAGCTTTGGTATCCATGTCTTTGTATTTCTCAGGCATAGTGATATTCTCCTGCATATACTTGATCATGGCCTCCATGCCGCCAGGGAACTCTGGCATCGTCTCAGGGGTATCGTAAATCTTTTCATCGGTCTTTTTCGTTGTTGTTGCGCCCTCTTCCAGTTTGAAATTGATAGGAAGCACATAATGCACGCGGACCGGCTTGCCCTTCATAAGGCCAGGCTTCCATTTCGGCATGGCTTTCACCACGCGGACTGCTTCATCATCGCAGCCACCGCCAACGCTTCTCATCACATTCACATTGGAGACCGAACCGTCTTTCTCAATTACAAATTCGATGAATACCCTACCACTGATGTTTTTATCCTTGGCTTCCACAGGATATTTGATGTTTTCGGAGAGATATGTTGCCATTTGACTCATACCTCCGGGGAATTCCGGCATCACTTCCACCACTTGGTAAACGCTGTCAGTCTCTACCTTTTTAATTTTGATGTTATTGATGTCGGAGGTCTTGATCTCGTGAACATTCACGTCGGAATTTGAGGTTTGTTGTGCCGAGGCCCTTGCGTTGACAATCAGCAATAGCGCCAACACGGGCAACGTTGCCAGCAGCTTCCACCAGAAGCCTTTGGCCTTTTCATGTTTTGTAATCATCTTGATACGTTTTTTGGTTAAGATTAAACTGAAATTATTGCTCATGTCGCTGAAATCGACGGCCGTGCACTGCTGCAAGATCAGCATCATGTAGTTTCTCTTGTCGGCTCCGGTTGCCACCACGTCATCGTCGGCGATGTATTCATGAAGGCTCTGAAGCTCTCTCTTATAGAAGTAAATAAAGGGGTTGAACCATTGGAAGATCTTCATCAGCTCCACCATCAGGATATCCCACGAATGGTGATGAGCGATGTGGCTCAACTCATGGCGAACTATGGTAGGATCGACCTGCTCATCGGTAAAGAAGGCATAACGGAAGAAGGAATAGGGGCCGTGTTCCTTGTGGGTGAACACCATGGTATAGCCGTCCATCTTACTCTTGGGCGAACGGATAATCATGGCGACCAGCTTGCCCATTTTGAAAAGGAAAAGCAAGGATGTCACCGCAACACCTATGAAATAGATGAGACCCAGCACCTGCCAGAGTGAAAAATGGATTCGGGCAGGGGTTGCGACTTCCACCTCGGGCAAGGTCACCACGGATGGATCGCCATAGCTGATGGTGATTTCTTGCAGCATGAAGCCACCAAACAGGTTTTGCTTGAAAGCCACCACCTGAGGCGTGGTTTCACCCATCAGCAGCCCGAACAGCGGTAACGCCAAGGAAAACAGCATGGCCGTCAACAGGTAGAAACGGTTGAACTGGAAACGGTTGCTGTTGGTGAACAGCAGACGATAAGCCACCCACAGCACCATCAAGCCAACGGCGATGGGTAGGAGATATTCGGTAAACAAAACTTGTGTGTTCATGGCTTATTTCTTTTCGCCTTCAATGGCATCGTCAATCATTTTCTTCAAGGTCTCCAACTCCTCCAGACTGAAGTTCTCCTTTTTGGCGAAGGCCGATACCAAGTCGAGGTAGGAATTGTTGAAGTAGCGCTCCACCACGCTGCCCAGGAAGTTTTGCGAATACTCCTCCTTGCTGATGGCAGGACAATAGCGGTTGGCCCTACAGAAGGTCTCGTGCTTCACGAATCCTTTGTTTTCAAGAATCTTGATGACCGTCAAGACCGTGTTATAAGCCGGCTTCGGTTCAGGGAAAGCCGCCATGATTTCGTTGGCAAACCCCTGTCCAATGCCCCACAACACCTGCATCACTTGTTCCTCTGCTTTTGTTAACTCTTTCATTTTCAGTATTATTAATCGATTTATAATTCTTTTCTTAGTTCTTTAACGCTGCAAATATACATAATATTTTAATCTTGCAACTATTTTTTTAGTTTATTCACGAAAAAATTTACTTAATTCAAAAATTTTGGATTTTTTTCTTGCATGAAATAAAAAAAGTGTATTTTTGCAGCCGAAATCAGTGTCCAATGGTGTAATGGCAGCACAACTGACTCTGGATCAGTTAGTCTAGGTTCGAATCCTGGTTGGACAACTAAGCATCCCTAACTTGTTGATATTCAGGTTAGGGTTTTCTTTTTATCATGGTAATCCTTTTCAACAAGCCCTACGGCGTATTAAGTCAGTTCACTCCTGAAGCGGGGCATCCGGCGCTCAACGAGTTCGGGTTTCCTCCTGGCGTGTATGCCGCAGGACGGCTGGACCATGACAGCGAAGGCGCCTTGCTGCTCACCGACGACGGGAGGCTGGTCAAGCGGCTATTGGACCCGAAGTTTGAGCATCCCCGCACCTATCTGGTTCAGGTGGACGGACAGATTACCCCAGAGGCTTTGAAGCAGTTGGAAAAAGGCGTAGTGATCAAAGGTTACCGGACCAAACCTTGTCACGCAACAATGGCCACCCCACCCGATGGCCTCTGGGAACGGGTGCCACCGATCCGTTATCGGGCCAACATCCCCACCAGTTGGATCCGTCTTACATTAATAGAAGGTAAAAACCGCCAAGTGCGCCACATGACCGCAGCCGTAGGATTTCCCACTTTGAGGCTCATCCGAGTGCAGATCGGAGACATCACCTTAGGCAATCTTCAACCAGGAGAATGGAGAATTATCAAAAATTTTCATTAGCTTTGCAGGGATAAACACTTGACAACCATGAAAAAAAGTCTTTTCCTTCTTGCCTTCCTGATGATCACAGGCCTCACCTTGGCCCAACCAAACCATTATATCACCTTCAATGGTGTGGACCAATACATGCGCATTCCGCATCATAGCGATTTCAATATCGCCGCCGACCAAAGTTTCACCTTGACCGGATGGGTAAGAAACGAGACCTACACCGCTTCGCCGCGCTACGTTTGCAAACGCGACATGTCAGCCCAGAGCGCTGGCGATGAGCGGACGGGATATGAATTCTTCGGCACGGGCAATGACGGCCAGTCGCTGGGACTCAACACACCCACCGCTACTACGGGACATGCTCTGTCAGTCTATACCGGAGTGACCATCCCGGCGGGACAATGGACGCACTTCGCCCTGGTGGTGGACCGCGACCATAACGAAATCAGGATTCATCACGACATGAATATGCCCGACAGCTGGTCGGCACCATTAAACGACTGGTTCGTCGCCAACACCCACGACGTGTTCATCGGGGCGGGCAACAACAATGGTCAACCCACCTTTTACTGCAACGGCTCCTTCGGCAATATTCGTTTCTATAGCATGGCCTTGGATCACGATGCAATCGTGACCGACTATTATCACAACGACTTGGCCGAGCTCACCCCTGAGATGCAGGCCCATCTGTTGGCTGCCTACGACTTCGGCACCGAGAACATCTCCGGCAATCAGTTGGCTGACCTCTCGGGACATGGCCACGACGGCGAATTGGTCAACCTTGGTGGTACTGAGACACCCACCCGCACCGTAATCTACCGTCCAGGGGACTACGGTTCGGCCAACTACCGTATCCCAGCGGTCATCACCGCCAAGGACGGCAGCATCGTGGCTGTCACCGACAAGCGCAAATACAACGAAGGCGACCTGCCGCAGGACATCGACATTGTGTGTAATCGCAGCACTGACGGCGGTCTCACGTGGAGCGAGCCTTTTACCATCGCCTTGGGTACGGGCTATAACCAAGGCTTCGGCGACTGCGCGCTGGCTTGGAGCAACGATGAGAACGGCCTTATCGCCGCTTTCGTGGGCGGTGTCGGACTATGGAACTCCACCCCCACCAATCCCATCCGTTCCTATATTGCCAGGAGTTACGACAACGGCCAGACCTGGACTGAGCCTGAGGACATCACTCATTTCATCTTCGGAGCCGACTGCGTGATTCCCGAACATCAGTCGTGGCGTGCCTCGTTTTTCGGGTCGGGCAACGGCTTGAGAACTTCCACGGGACGTATCATGTTCGTGGCTGCCATCCGTGAAGGTTCGGCACAATCGCTCAACAACTATGCGGTCTATTCCGACGACAACGGCCAAACGTGGCAGGTCTCTGGTCGTGCCTCGGTAGGCGGTGACGAAGCCAAAGTCACTGAACTCGTGGACGGCCGCATCCTGATGAGCATTCGCCATGCGGGCAACCGCTGGTACAACATCTCGGAAGACGGCGGAGAGACCTGGCAACCCAGCACTTCCACCTGGACCGACATCATGGCGCCTGCCTGCAACGGTGACCTCATTAGATATACTTCTGTCAATAATGGAGATGACCGTAACCGCCTGCTGCATTCGGTGCCTTACGGCAACTCACGCACTGACGTATCCGTATATATCAGCTACGACGAAGGCGAGACTTGGCCCGTGCGCAAGTGCATCGTACCTTACAGCTCTGCCTATTCTTCGCTCTGCATCCTCCCCGACGGAACCATCGGGCTTTACGTTGAGGAAGCCCCGGACAGTGGTTCGGGCTATTCCACCGTGTTCTACAACTTCAGTCTGGAATGGCTCACCGATGGCAACGACCATTATATGGCGGTAGTTGAAAACCCCGAAAAAGAAGACTCCTTGAAGATCTATCCTTCACCCACTTCAACGTTCATCAACATTGAAACTGAGGGAGTTAAAGTCTTGAATATTTATAACAGTGCAGGACAGCTCGTCAAGACGATAAAGACCAACGGTGAACCCGAAGTCCGCGTAGACGTCTCCGCAATGGCCGCCGGACTCTATTTGATAGAGGCCCTTGACCAAAACGGGAGCAAAAAAGCAGGAAGATTCGTCAGATAGGATTACTTCTCCAGATTCATTCTGATGCGTGAAGCGAGGATATCGACCACCACGGGGCTGGAGCCTTGCGGCAGTATGATGTCGGCATAACGCTTGGTAGGCTCGATGAACTGCTGGTGCATCGGCTTCACAAAGGTTTGGTAATGGCGAAGCACCGCCTCCCAAGTACGGCCGCGCTCAGCGATGTCGCGATGGATGATACGCATCAAACGCTCGTCACTGTCAGTATCCACAAACACTTTGATATCCATGCGTTTGCGAAGCTCTTCGCTGTTCAATACCAAGATACCCTCCACGATGATCACCTCGGTAGGCTCCACGTGTACCACCTCCTCCGAACGGGCGCAGGTGACATAGGTGTAGATGGGCATCGGAATGGTCTCGCCTTTCTTCAAACGGTCAAGATGATCGATCATCAAGCTCCATTCAATGGCATCAGGATGGTCGAAATTGATGTGCAACTTCTCCTCTGGGGAGAGGTGTCCGTTGTCGTAATAATAAGCATCTTGGGAAATAACCGAAACCGAATTGTTGGGCAGCTGCTTAACCAGCTCTTTGACGACGGTGGTCTTGCCTGAACCTGAACCGCCTGCGATACCGATGATTAACATGTTATGTTGTTTTTTGACTTCGCAAAGATAAAAAAAAGTACTTTTGCGTCAAATTTCAATGCCATGAAAAAAACAAAACTGATTTTCGCCGTGCTGGTCATCGCCCTTTCCACCCTTTCGTTTTCCTCTTGTTCCAACTACAAACCCACTGAGAAAGACCTTCCCATTGAGACTCTGACGGAGTTGCAAAACGCTTTCCCGAAAGCCACTTACGTGGAATTGACCGAGACGGCCACCTATGCCGTGAAGAATGAAAATGGGAAAGTCATCGGTACGGTGCTGCTATCCTCCCCTTATTCCGATGAGATCATAGGATTCAACGGCCCGACCCCACTGCAAATTGCCTTGGATGCCGAAGGCAAAATCATCGAGGTTCGTGTGTTGGCCAACGATGAAACGCCCAATTTCCTGAACCGTGTAATCAAGGCTGGCTTCCTCGATTCATGGAACGGATTGACCGCCGAAGAGGCTTTGAAGAAAGAAGTGGATGCCGTCAGCGGAGCGACTTACTCTTCCAATGCCATTCAGAACAGTTTGAAAGCACGCCTCTCAAACATCCAATAAAATGGTATGATTCTTGTTTATTTTTATCCTTTGTGTATTTCACGAAAGAACAAAACAAACGACATACCATGAAAAAGATTCTTTTTTCCCTCAGTTTGATGCTTGCCTTCGTTGTCTCGGCAGGAGCACAGCCCCATCACAGGCCTCGTCCATACCAGGAGTATTATCATTACAGCAATATCGGCGAAGCCCGTCTGCATATCGCAGGAGAGCTTGGCATCGCCGATCCAGTGGCCTTCTTTTGGCACAGAGCCCCTCGGCATTATAGCATCGGAGCCATGGGCGAAATCCAGGTGGGCAGACGGCTTAGCTTAGGTTTAGGCGCGGAGTTCTTTGGAACACGCATCAATGACCAAACCTATCCTGCCTATTACAACAGCGTTCCCGTGTATGGTAACATCAGGCTCAGTTCCCCTGGCTATGGCACCAAAGTTTTTGTGGAAGCGCGCGTCGGTTATGCCATCCCGGTAAACACCATCAGCATGGGCTATCCCACCAACTATTACGAAACCCGGGGATTGTTCACCGGAGGAGGTGTCGGTCTGAATTGTTATGGCAACAACATCAGCATTGGAATCAATGCCATTGATCTCATCAATCGCTATGATTATGGAAGTCCCGGAAGAAACCGTGTCATCACCAATTTCTACCTCAAGTATTCCTATGCGATACCGTTGAATTAAAACAAAAAAAATGGCGACCGTCTGGCCGCCATTTTTCATTTACAGGTTATCCTTGAAGTATTGTGTGATCTTCATGATCAGATGGGCACGATCCATGCCGTAGACGTTGTGGTCGTGACCGGGATACACGAAGTAGTCGAGCAGCTTGCCGTTGTGGATGCAGTTCTCCACAAAGACCAGGCTGTGCTGCCACATCACCACAGGGTCGGTGGTGCAGTGGATCATCAGGAGCTTGCCTTCGAGCTTGTCCGTCTTGTTCTCCAGACTGGTCAGCTCATAGCCATCGGGGTTCTCCTGTGGAGTGTCCATGTAACGCTCACCGTACATGATTTCGTAATACTTCCAATCAAGCACCGGGCCGCCAGCCACGCTCACCTTGAACACCTCGGGGTGGTTGACTTTCAGTGAGGTTGACATGAAGCCACCGTAGCTCCAGCCATCGCTACCGATACGATCGGCATCCACGTAGGGCAGGGTCTTCAGCCACTCGATGCCTGTGAGCTGGTCATGCATCTCCAACTGGCCACACTGGCGGTGGATGCACTGCTCAAAGGCCTCGCCACGGTCAGCGGAACCGCGGTTGTCCAACGTGAAGACGAGGAAGCCTTCCTGGGCCAGGTAATTGAGGTAGATGCCTGCGCCGGCTGTCCACTCGTCGGTGATCAGTTGGGCATGAGGACCGCCATATACGTAGACAATGACGGGATATTTCTTCGATGAATCGAAATTGTATGGCTTGATCAGACGGGTATAGAGCGTCTGGCCGTCTTCGGCTTTCAAAGTGCCAATGGTGGTTTCACCGATATTATAGTCTTTCAGCGGGTTTTCAGCCTCATGCAGGCGTTGGACAAACTTGCCACTGGCGTTTTGCAGGTCCACATTGTAAGGCACATCAGTGCTGGTGTAAACATCGACGAAATACTTGCCGCTCTTTGAAGGAACGATGTTATGGGTGCCGTGCTCCTTGGTAATCTGGGTGACCTTGCCGCTCTTGAGGTCCATCACATAGCAGTGGCGTTCCAACGGGCTGACCTCGGTGCTGCGATAATAGATCTTGCTACCATCTTTGGAAAAGCCCTCGAAATCGGTGATGACGAACTCACCCTTGGTGAGCTGACGGACTTCGTGCTTGCTGATGGTATAGAGATAGAGGTGGTAGAAGCCGTCACGCTGGGCTTTCCAGATGAACTGGTCGGTGTTGTCAGGCAAGAAGTAAGCGGGGCCTTGGGGTTCCACCCACTGCTCATCGCGATCCTCGAAGATGGTTTGGATAAAGTCGCCAATAATGGCGCTATATTCATTGAATCTCAGATGATTCTGCTCCCGGTTAAGCACGCCGATATAGAGGCGTTTGTTGTCGGGGTTCCAAGTAATGGCGGTAAGGTATTGCTCCACGGGTTCGCCAGTCTTGATGGTCAGGTCCTTGCCAGTCTTCATGTCATAGACATGCAAGGTAACCTGATGACTGGTCATACCGGCCATGGGATATTTGATGGGCTTGGCGGTGGCAACGCGTTCAGTGATGTCCACCAACGGATAATCAGTCACCATGCGCTCATCCATGGAGTAATAAGCCAACAGTGCGCCGTCGGGCGACCAGAAGATGCCACCGTCAATGGCGAACTCGTTGCGGTGGACGCTCTGACCGGCCACCACGCCCTCGGGGTTGTTGGTGATCTGGATCTGCTTGTCGCCGTCAGCCACATAGAGGTTGTTGTCGATGGTATAGGCAATACGCATGGTCTTTTCGCAGATTTTCTGGTTTTCAGCGCCTTGAGGAACGGCGGTCATCGGCTCTATGGTCTTCTTCTTGATGTCAAGACGATTGAGGGTAATGCCATCCTTTCCCAAAGCGTAGAAATAGGCTTTCTGGTCATTAAGCCAAGTGAGGTTGGGGATGCGCCTGAGGCTGTCGATGCCAGCCTTATTGGCGTAGGCATTGAGTTCATCAAGGGTCAGGAAAGTGGCTTCTTTCTTGCCGTTGGGCATCATGGTAACGATGTTCTTGCCATCGACTTTCATGAGGATATCCTGGTCGCCGACCCATTTCAACTGGTTGGGACGTGAGGCATAAAGGCTTCTGTTGTTATAGGAAGCATCTGCCGGAGTGAAGAATTTCTTTTCCTGGGCACCGGCGTTGAAAGCCAGGGCAAGGATGAGGAACAGGAATAGCTTTTTCATAGGTTGATCGTTTTGGAATTTGATGGCAAAGTTATAAAAAACTGCGCATGGCTTCCACTATTATTGTACTTTTGCTTGTTAAATTACTATTGTTGAATCATCACAATAAAAACACCTATGATGAAGAAAAACAAATTTTTGGTCATCGTCCTCTTGTGCGCCTTCATGCAGGGGACTGTACTGACTTCGTGCAGCGAACAAAAACGACTCACAAAAAAGGAGTATTTCACCCTGTGGAACTCCTGCGAGGCGCTGACAACGTTGAAGGCTTATGTGGAGGACGTGACCACCCCCACCTCGGCCAACTTCATTCCTGAGGAGGACCGTATCGCTACCTTCGACATGGACGGCACCTTCATCGGAGAGCTTTACCCAACCTATTTCGAGTATAACCTGCTCGAATACCGTGCGTTGGATGACACGACTTACTCCAAAACCGCCCCGGAGGATGTCCGTGAGGCGGCGCAAGCCATCCGCGACTTCGTCCGCAACGGCACCCCGCTGCCCGACCATTTCGACATGATCCATGCCCATGCGGCGGCCAAAGCCTACGCCGGCATGACCCTAGACGAGTTCGATGCCTATGTTAAGGCCTACGCTGCCAACACCCCCAACGGCTTCACCGGCATGACCTACGCCCAGAGCTTTTACAAGCCCATGCTCGAAGTGTTCAACTATCTCGAGGACAATGGCTTCACCAACTACGTCATCTCCGGTTCCGACCGCTTCATCTGCCGTTCCCTCTGCGAGAGCATCGGCATTGAGCCTAACCGCGTCATCGGCATGGATGTGAAACTTGTCTCCAGCGGCCAGGGCGACGAGGAGGGCGTCAACTACACCATGAGCAGCAAGGAAGACCTCATGCGTGCCGACGAGTTGATCATCAAGAACCTCAAGACCAACAAGGTGTTACAAATCAGCCAGGAGATAGGCAAGGTGCCCGTGCTGTCGTTCGGCAACAGCAGCGGCGACTGCGCCATGCACAACTATTGTGCCGGTAACACCAAATACCGTACTGAGGTCTTTATGCTGGTGGCAGACGACGATGCCCGCGACCATGCCGACCTTAAGGAAGGCGCCCGACGCGAGGCCCTATGGCGCGAAGCCGGCTACACCGTCATCTCCATGCACGACGACTTCCGCACCATCTACGGCCCTGGTGTCACCAAAGTGGGCTTCACATTCAAATAAGCAATACTAGCTCTTAAGACACAGAGGGTGGCCAAAACTTTTGGTCACCCTCTGATTTATTAGAAATTAAACTCTCTCTTAGAAGTAAAGGTCTCTCTCTCCTTGCTTAATCCTCTCGATGCGACTCTTCAGCTCGTCCAAGAACTTCGGATCTACATTCTTGAAGTTGTTCTCGATGCACTTCCAGCCTTTGGCGGCGACTTCAGGAGTAGCATAGTCCACCAAGTACTCGCTCAAAGTGAGGATGGCGTTCGGAGTGCAGTAGCGCTTGATGAAGCCCGGAACGCTGAATTCCATGAAGTGCTCGCCCGTGCGGCCCAGACGGTAGCAAGCGGTACAGAAACTCGGGATGAAGTCATGGTCCAACAACTTGTCAATGATCTCGCCCAAAGTGCGGTCATCGCCAATCTTAAACTGCTCACGGTGCAGGTTCTGATCCTCCTGCTTGTCGCTGTTCTTCTCTTCCTCCTCGTGGTGATACTTATAGTCACCGATTTGCAGATTGGTGCCACCGTCGATTTGTGAGATACCGTATTCAATGGCTTTGGCACGGAACTCAGCGTCCTCACGGGCGGTCAGGATCATGCCGGTGTAAGGCACAGCCAGACGGAAGATGGCGATGATCTTCTCGAAGGTGTCGTCATCAACGAAATACTTCTTGTCAATGCTCAAACCTGAAGCGTCCTTGATACGTGGGAACGAGATGGTGTGTGGGCCCACGTTGAAGCAAGCCTCCAAGTGATTGGTGTGGCGAATCATGGCCAACACCTCATAACGCCAGTCGTACAGACCGAAGAGGATACCCAAACCGTTGTCATCGATGCCGGCTTGTTGGGCGCGGTCCATGGCGGTCAGACGATAGTTGTAGTCACCTTTCTTGGTGTTGATCGGGTGGTATTCGTTGTAAATCTCGGGGCAATAGGTCTCCTGGAAAATCTGGTAGGTGCCGATGCCAGCTTCTTTCACGGTGCGGAAGCCTTCCACATCCAGAGGAGCGGCATTGATGTTCACACGGCGGATGCTGCCCTTGCCTTTCTTGGTGGCGTAGGTCACCTTCACGGTGTGGGCGATGTACTCTGGTGAGTATTTCGGCGATTCACCGTAAACCAAAATCAAACGCTTCTGGCCGTCATCCTCCAAAGCCTCCACATTGCGGACGAGTTCTTCGTCGGTCAAGGTGGTACGGACTTGTTCCTTGTTCGAGGAACGGAAGCCGCAGTAAGAGCAGTTGTTGACGCAATAGTTACCCACATACAAGGGGGCGAACAGCACGATGCGGTTGCCATAGATGCGGCGTTTCAGCTCACGTGCGCCTTCCTTGATTTCTTCCACCAGCTTGGGATCGGTGGTGTTGACCAGCACTGCGGTTTCTTCCATGGTCAAACGGTTCTTGTCGAGTGACTTTTGGATGATTTCATGCACACGCTCAGGGGTGCTCTTGGTGTTGTTGATGTAGTCCCAGATCTCTTCGGATGAGATGAACGGCTTGTTAGGCTCGTCGGGAATACGGCATTTTTCAGGATGGAATTGCATGGTATATAAAGTTTTAAAGATTTAAAGATTCAAAGATTTAAAAGGCGAAATAACCCTATCGAAAACTCCAGTGATATACGCGATGGCCATGCCATAATTGGAAATGGGAATGCCTGCCTTGACAGCGAGGTTGGTGCGATTGAGGAGTTGTTTGCGGGTTGCCACGCAGCCTCCGCATTGGATGGCCATGGCGTATTGCTCTATATGATCTATGGGTGCCAGCCCGGCCACATAGTCGAACTGGATGTTCTTACCAGTGAATTTGCGGATCAAGGCGGGCAGCTTCACCCGGCCGATGTCACCGCAGCTGATTTCATGGGTGCAGGATTCAAGCATGAGGATCTTGTCGCCGTCTTTCAGCTCAGCCAGATGCGGTGTGCCTTTCAGGTAGTTCTCGAAATCGCCTCTCAGCCTTGCCAAAAGGATGCTGAAACTGGTGAGCCCCACTGTTTCGGGAACGATCTTGCTGACCATGGCAAAGGCTTGTGAGTCCGTGACCACAAGGTTAGGATGCGGCATGGTGTCGAAGTATTGCTGGAGGTTGGTCTCTTTCAAAACCACGCAGATGCAGTCGTTGTCGAGGGCGTTGCGGATGGCCATCACCTGGGGCAGGATCAGGCGCCCTTCCGGGGCTTCAGCGTCAATGGGCGTCACCAACACCACCACGTCGTTGGGTTTCACGATACCACCCAGCATGGACGTTTTCTTATAAGCGCTTTCGGGAATGGCTTTTTTCAAGGCTTCAACCACCGGTTGCAGGTCATCTTGAAGCACATTGAGATTGATCGCTTCGTTGCAGGAAACACCATCAAACAGGTTGTTGACCATGACAAACGGGATGTCGTATTCCTTGAACTTCTCAATCAGACGGGTTTCTGGTTCACCGTAATGATTGTCAGCGACAACAAGAATGGCACCATCAATCTCTTTGAGGGTCTGATAGGTCTTCTCCACCCTTTGTTTCCCGAGTTCCGAAGTGTCGTCAATGCCAGCGGTGTCAATCAAAACCACGGGCCCGATGCCGAAAATCTCCATGGATTTCTTCACAGGATCGGTGGTGGTACCCGCTTGGTCAGATACAATGGCGATGTGCTGTCCCGTCAACTTGTTGATGAGGGAGCTCTTGCCGCTGTTGGTGCGGCCATAGATGCCAATATGAGGAGCGAGGGATTTTGACATGAGTTAGCAGTTGGGAGTTGGAAGTTGGTAGTTATCTTTGGATTTCAACAAGGCGGATTTCACCTCAATACCTTCGATGCGGCCCAATTGGCCGGTGAGCGAGCCAATGCGGTCAGTAGTGCCTTCAAACACCACGGAAATCAAACTGTAATCTTGTCTTGGGAAGCCCTGACGGCAGATGATGATGTCGGCATGACGCGACAACACTTCATTCAGTTGCGGTGCCGATTGACGGTCACCGACATAGATGATGACGGTTCCTATTCTCTTTTCCATTTGTAATTACTTCAGGATCAGATTATTAAATATTTTCCAAAGCTTCAATGTCAACACAAGGTCTTCATCTCAGCGATTATGGGATTGCAAAGATAGAAATTTATTTGTAACTTTGCTTCATGAAAAAGTCAATAACTTTATTAATCTTAATACTCATTGTTTTGGTGTCCTGCCAGGAAAAGGTGGAGTATCCCGTTGAGCCAATCATCACCTACGAAGGCCTCACCTACCTGATGGATGCCGACAGTACCCTCACGGGTGAGGTCATCCTCAGCATCGGCTACACTGACGGCGATGGCGACTTGGGCCTCGACGATGCCGACACGCTCTATCCTTTCGGGCCTAACGATCCCCATTACTACAACCTCCTCATCGATTATCTCCGTTGGGACGGAACGCATTTCGTCAATGACACCGTCATTTTCAATGTGCGATTCAAGCGACTGTTGTTCAACGACGAAGTGAAAGCCATCTCGGGCACGATTGACAACACCATCATGCTGCTTAACCCGTTCGCCCCCGACGACACCGTCAAGCTCAAGGCCCATATCATCGACAGGGCGCTTCACGAAAGCAACACCGTTGAAACGGAGATGATTTGTTTTAGAAGAAAGAATAAATGATTGATATGAAAAAGATTTGTGTTATCCTTGGGATGATTCTCTTGACCGCATCCCTTAACCTTCAAGCCCAAACCCCGGGCGAGAACTTCGACGTGACCCACTACGACATCCACCTTTGGGATTTGGACTTTACCAACCACACCCTTCAAGGCGAGACTTTTGTCACCCTCACCACCACCGCTCCCACCAACACCTTCGTATTGGAATTAAAGAGCCTCGCTGTCAACAATGTTTCAGCCACAGGGTGCACTGTGTCTGATTTCGGACACAATCCCGAAAACAACTTGGTCACCATCGTAACCAGCCAAACCATCCCCGCAGGCACCACATTGACCTTCGACATCGAATACTACGGCAATACCTTCAACGAAAGTTGGGGAGGAGTGCATTGGTGGGGCAACTACGTCTATAGCCTCGGTGTAGGCTTTGAGAGCCAGCCCCACAATCTCGGCAAGACCTGGTTCCCCTGCGTCGATAACTTCACCGACAAAGCCACCTACAGTCTATATATTATCGTCACCGACGACAAGAAAGCCATCTGCGGAGGCAACCTTATTGAAACCATCAGCCACCCTGACGGCACCTCCACTTGGCATTGGGAAATCCCTCAAGAAGTGGCCACCTACCACCCATCCTTCGCCATCGGCGATTACGTGGCTTGGGAAGACGTTTATCACGGTGTTGAACGTGACATTCCCGTGGAGGTTTACGTGAAACCCGCACAGATCAACAGCGTTCCCGGTACTTTCGTCCATGTAAAGGATATCGCAGCGTTCTATGAAGAGAGCTTCGGCCCTTATCCTTTCAACCGTATCGGCTACGTCTGTACAGGCTTGGGCTGCATGGAGCATATCGACAACATCGCCATCACCCCAGGGGTCATCACCGGCAACACCTCACAGGAAGAATACGTCGCCCATGAGCTCTCGCACATGTATTTTGGCAACAAAACCACCTGCTCCACCGCTGAGGACATGTGGCTCAACGAAGGATTCGCCCAGTTTTGCGGCCTGTTTTACCGTTCAGCAATTTACGGAGAAAACGACTTCCAGGAAGCCATGAGCAGCAAGGTCAGCAACATTGTCAATTGGTGCAAAAGCGAAGCCCACTGGATTCCGCTGAACAACATGCCGCAAAACATGACCTACGACTCCCAGGCCGTTTATAACCGAGGCGCTGTCATTGTCAACACTTTGATGAATTATCTCGGCAGGGAGACCTTCCTGGAGGGCATCCGTCATTACCTCACCAACTATTCCTATGCCGCCGCTTCGTCAGAGCAACTCCGCGACGCCCTCACTGAAGCCACAGGCGTTGACCTGAACGGTTTCTTCGACACATATGTGTTCATTGGAGGCATGCCTCACTACGATGTCCACTTGCTCAACGTCACTCCAAACGGCAGTCAATACGACGCCCAAATCAAGATGTCGTATCAGCATGTGGGGCCATCGCACATTGGGCAGAACAACCGTGTGGAAGTCACCTTTATTAATAATGAGGGACAATTGCAGACCTCCATGGTCAACTGGGACGGCTTGGAATCCGAACAAACCGTCACGCTCGACATCGCTCCCATTGCCGCTTTTGTCGATTACCACAACCAGAGCTTGGATGCCAAGACCGAACAGAACAAGATGGCCACTGGCAACGTCACCTTCAGCGTTGACAACCTCGAAACCAAAGTCCTCAACGTCACCGACTCCGTAATGCTCCGTGTGGAAGGCCATTTTGTAGCCCCCGACAACGACCCCGAGATTCCAGGACTGACCCTCTCCACAAGACATTACTGGAACGTGTTTAGACTGGATCTCGGCGAAGCCGATGTTTCCGGAAAATTCACCTATTCCAGCTCCACTTCCATGGATGGGGACCTCATCCATACCCAAAACGACTCCGCCGTGTTGCTTTATCGCGCCAACGTCAACGACACCTGGCACACGATTCCCTACACTCAGGCAGGTACCTGGAAAATCGGCACCTTCACCGTTGACGACCTGCAAAACGGGCAATACACCATCGGTGTCATCGACAAATCAACGCTCGCACTCAGAGAGTTCTATGCCGATCAACAACTGTTCCCCAACCCCACCAACGATCAAGTCACTTTGCAATGGAAGGGCAGTAACAGCGGTGAAATCAAGGTTTTCAACCAGAATCTCCAATGGGTGAAAACCATCCACTATACCAACACTGACCGCATTACATTCCCCGTTGACGACTTGGCTTCAGGGCTTTATTTCATTGAGTGTAACGCCGTCATCCATAAACTAATCCTCAAATAACATGAAAAGAATCAGCACATTATTGGCAATGGCACTCTGTGTCATCTTGTTTGCCTCTTGCGATAAAGACCCTGTCAACGAATGGCAAAGGTTTTGGGGATACACCAAGGCCGACCTCATCGGGCATTACGACGCCAACCCCGATGAAAGCCTCTACGAAACACTCCCAACCGCAGGGGTGAAGGTTTACCCCAACGCCTCCGTCGAAGTGATTGACCTTTCCGAAAACCTTGTCTCAGTCAGACTCACCATTCCGGGAACCGTCAATATCGTATTCTCAGGAACGGTTTACAGTGCTTCTGACAATTCCGACTTCGTCCTGGCCAACGGCAATGACGACATCCGGATGACCGTATACAAAAACAACAAAGGCGACGTACGTTTTCACGGCGTGCAAAAACGCTATTTTTACGATGCCAACCATGTGTTGGACCACAGCAACAATTACGGATTTGACGTCATAAAAAAAGCCGCTCAATGAGCGGCTTTTTTCTTGCTTCTGTTTTCTATAAGAATTACATCATCAGGAACGACATCATCACACCGGCTGCCACAGCAGAACCGATGACACCCGAAACGTTCGGAGCCATGGCATGCATGAGTAGGTGGTTGGATGGATCGTACTTCTGACCTTCGACTTCGACCACACGGGCGCTATCCGGCACAGCCGAAACGCCAGCGGCACCAATCATCGGGTTGATCTTCTCCTTCAGGAAGAGGTTCATCAACTTGGCACCAAGCAGACCGCCGGCAGTAGCCACGCAGAATGAAAGGGCACCCAGTACGAAAATCTTGATGGAGCTTGAAGTCAGGAACACGGAGGCCTGAGTTGAGGCACCCACCGTGATACCCAAAATCATGGTCACGATATCGATCAAAGGATTGGAGGCTGTGTTCTGCAAACGCTTCACCACACCTGATTCCTTAATGATATTGCCGAAGAACAGCATACCCAGCAGCGGCAGGGCCGTAGGGCTGATGAAAGTGGTCAGGATCAGGCCAACGATGGGGAACATGATCTTTTCGGTCTTGTTCACCATGCGGGGAGCCTTCATCTTGATGAGACGTTCTTCCTTGCTGGTCAGCAAACGGATGATAGGCGGCTGGATCACAGGCACCAAAGCCATGTAGGAATAAGCCGCGATGGCGATAGGTCCGATCAAGTTGCGCGTGCCGTTGGCTCCGTTGGCCAGACGTGAGGACAGGAAGATGGCGGTAGGACCGTCAGCACCACCGATGATGCCGATAGCACCGGCCTCACGCAGGTTGAAACCAAGGTACAAGGCACCGATGAAGGTCAGGAACACGCCGAGCTGAGCGGCGGCACCGAGAATCATCAGCTTGGGGTTGGCGATGAGCGACGAGAAGTCGGTCATGGCACCGATGCCCAAGAAGATCAAAGGAGGATAGATACCCTTGTTCACGCCGAAATACAGGTAATTGAGCACGCTGCCTTGCTGGTAAAGACCCGTCTGAAGGTTGAGCTCTCCGCTCTCGAAGACCTGATTCAGGAACAATTTCACATCCTCGATGTTGGCGGCAGCGATGCCGAATTCGGTGATGTCCATCTTGTCGACCACCTTGATGGCTTCGCTGAGGACCATGTTATGGTCGGTGGCGCCGTCAAAGATGGCGGTCAGCAGGGCCTTCGCCGCGGTGAGGTCAAAGCTGAACGCTCCCGTGTCGAGGGCCGCTTGCGCATAGGCAATGGCGTCGGTGAGATTGATGCCATACCCTTGGAAGAAGGGGATGTTACCACAAATGATACCGGTGCCGATCGGAATGAGCAGCATGGGCTCGAACTCAAACTTCACAGCAAGGAAGATGAAGAGGATACCCACAAGGATCATGATGAGGTTGCCGAGCTTGCAGTTTCTGAAACCCGTGAGCAGCCAGAACTTGCGGAGACCGCTCTTCAGCTCTCCTTTGACGGAGGTGTCTTCCT
The DNA here is from genome assembly GCA_947302205.1 of uncultured Bacteroidales bacterium. Lineage (GTDB taxonomy): Bacteria > Bacteroidota > Bacteroidia > Bacteroidales > F082 > Limimorpha. Next base: position 137,575 of record CAMYVD010000001.1, on the reverse strand, counting down.
CTGCCACATCAAGCGTCTGTTGGGCCTGAGCAGCCTCAACTTCAGCCATTTCGGCCAACTGGGCGTTGCTTTCTTCAACGCTCATCTCTGTAACCGAATCCGTCTGCTCCGTAAGGTCGCTGATCCTGGTAGCGAACATCGGGTTGTTGACCACCACGAGGTTCAACAGGAGCAACACGACCACCGAGGCGAGGATGACGGCCGGTCTTCTGTAAATGCTTTTCTTACCCAACATGACTTATCCGATTACGATTAACACATCACCTTGGAGCACATTGTCGCCCTGACGGCAGTTGATGGCGGTAATGGTACCGTCGGCCTCTGCCAACAGGTTGTTTTCCATCTTCATGGCTTCGTACATCAACAGCTTGTCGCCCTTCTTGACGCTGTCACCCTGATGCACAAAGATCTGCATGATGGTTCCCGGAAGCGGAGCAGCCATCTTGTAGCCGGCACCACCTGCGGCGGCAGCTGGTTTCGGAGCAGCAGCCTGAGTTGAGGTACTGGCAGCGGGCTTGGCAGCCGGACGTGCCACTGGAGCGACGACTGGAGCAGCCTGTTCTTCCATTTCCACTTTATATTCGGTCCCGTTCACATTGACTGTGGCAATGTTGCCTTCAATGTTCTGGACTTCCACTTCGTATGGTTTATCACTAATGGTGAATTTGAATTTTTTCATAGTTTCTAAAGATTAACGTTTCCAGTGTCTGACTCCATAATTCTTATCATTCCAAGAAGTCTGCCTTCTCTCGATGGTAATGACGTTGCTTTCTTCATCATGAAGATTGGTAGAGAGGTACAGGGCCATCCCGATGGCAGTGAGCACTTCGTTCGGAATCTCACCTTCGGCGGCTTTCACGACGGGTTTGTTCACCGGCTTGTCGATCACCTTGGGAGCGCTCTTTTCAGCGTCCTTCTTGGTGAAGTAGGCAGCCACGCCCCTGAAGATCATCGAAAGGATGAAGAGGGCGATGATGACGATGAGAAAACCTGCGACCGTGACAATCCATCCCTTGGTGTAGATGGCCGGATCGTGTCTCAAGATTACTGATAACATTTCCATGACACAAACGGTTTATAACGGGATGTTGGAATGTTTCTTCTCGGGGTTGGCCAGACGCTTGGTCTCGAGGGTACGGAGGGCGCGGATCACGCGGAAACGGGTGTTGCGCGGCTCGATGACATCGTCGATGTAGCCAAACTTGGCAGCCTCGTATGGGTTGGCGAACTTCTTGCGATATTCCTCTTCCTTCTGGGCAACGAACTCGGCGCGCTCTTCAGGATTGGTGATCTCGGCGATCTTCTTGCCATCAAGCACCTCAACGGCACCACTGGCACCCATCACAGCGATCTCAGCGCTCGGCCAAGCGTAGTTGACGTCGTTGCGGAGCTGCTTGCAGCCCATCACGAGGTGGGAACCGCCGTAGGACTTACGCAGGGTAACGGTGACCTTCGGCACGGTGGATTCGCCGTAGGCGTAGAGCAACTTGGCGCCGTGCACGATGATGCCGTTGTACTCTTGGCCAGTGCCGGGCAGGAAGCCGGGAACGTCAACCAAAGTCACGATCGGGATGTTGAAAGCATCGCAGAAGCGGACGAAACGGGCACCCTTGCGGGAAGCGTCGCAGTCAAGCACACCAGCGAAGAAAGCCGGGTTGTTGGCCACGATACCCACCGGCATGCCGTCGAAGCGAGCGAAACCGACGATGATGTTCTTGGCGTAGTTCTTATGAATCTCCAAGAAGTCACCGTTGTCAACGATGGCGGTGATGATGTCGCCCACGTTGTATGGCTTGTTCGGATTGTCGGGGATAATTTGGTTGAGGGCATCTTCCATACGGTCGATGGGGTCATTGCACTCCATCAGAGGAGCGTTCTCCATGTTGTTCTGCGGGATGAAGGAGAGCAAACGGCGGATGAGGCCAAGGCCTTCCTCTTCGTTCTCAACGGCAAAGTGAGCCACGCCTGACTTCTGGCTGTGGATGCGTGCGCCACCGAGGTCGTCGGTGCTGACATCCTCGCCGATGACGGTCTTCACTACCTTAGGACCTGTGAGGAACATGTAGCTGTTGGCTTCGGTCATGATGATGAAGTCGGTGAGCGCCGGTGAATACACGGCACCGCCGGCGCAGGGACCGAAGATGGCGGAGATCTGTGGGATCACGCCAGAGGCGTTGATGTTACGCTGGAAGATCTCGGCATAGCCGGCGAGGGAGCGTGAGCCTTCCTGAATACGGGCGCCGCCTGAGTCGCAGATACCGATGACGGGAGCGCCAACCTTCATGGCTTGGTCCATCACCTTACAGATCTTCAGGGACATGGTTTCACTCAAAGCGCCACCAAACACGGTGAAGTCCTGAGCGTAGACGTAAACGACGCGGCCGTCGATGGTGCCATGACCGGTGACAACGCCGTCGCCAAGGTACTGTTGCTTGTCGAGGCCGAAGTCGGTGGTGCGGTGGGTAACGAACATATCCGTCTCTTCGAAGCTGCCTTCGTCGAGCAGGATGGCGATACGTTCACGGGCAGTCATCTTGCCCTTTGCATGCTGAGAGTCGATGCGCTTTTGGCCGCCACCAAGACGGGCCTCGCCGCGCTTCTCCAGCAATTCCTGTATTTTCTGTTCAATTAACATGATTGAATGTATTATTTGTTTTTGTTTTCGCAGAGTTCAGTCAGCACGCCGAAAGTTGATTTCGGGTGAAGGAAAGCGATGCTGAGGCCTTCAGCGCCGCCGCGGGGAGCCTGGTCGATGAGGCGGATGCCAGCTTCCTTGGCTTCCTCAAGTTGGTTTTCGATGCCTTCCACAGCGAAAGCGATGTGGTGCATGCCACCTTTACCGTTGTTCTTCTCAATGAAAGCGGCGATGGTGCTCTCAGGGCTGGTGGGTTCGAGCAATTCTATCTTGGTTTGGCCGCAACGCAAGAAGGCGGTCTTCACCTTTTGGTCAGCTACTTCTTCAATGGCATAGCACTTGGTGCCAAGCAGCTTTTCAAAGAAAGGGATGGACTCGTCGAGGCTAGTCACGGCGATTCCAATGTGCTCAATGTGAGTAGGATTCATGATTTATTCGAATAAATTAATAATAATAAATACGCGTATTAAAAATCGGTGCAAAGGTACGACATTTATTCGAGGTTTCCAATAAAAAATGGAGACGATTTCTCGCCTCCATTTTCTTTTCGTTAATTGCATCTATTACTTATGCACCTTGCGAACGAACTCATCCACTTCAGGCACTCCGCCTTGATAGACGAGGTAGCCGTTGTAAGGCTCACGAGGAGTGATCTCACTGTTGATTGGGGTGAGCATGATCTTCTTCACCTCTTCCCTATCGTGAGTCTGGCCCAAAGCCCAACCCAACTTGATGTAGGCTGTCTCAGCCAGCATATTGCCTGCCGGGATGATGCCACGGTTCATCAGGTCACGACCCGTGTCGTACACGAACATGTGGGCATAACCCCAAATGGTCTGGACGCACATGTACTGGTGAACGCCCTTGTCGGTAGCACGCTGGATGGCATCGAACATACCCTTGTTGACGTGACCCAGTCCAGTACCGTCCCAAATGATACCCTTGTAGCCATTGTCAACCAAAGCATCGAGAACATCGGGCTTCATGCCAGGATAATAGTAAAGGATCGCCACACGGTCGTCAAAAGTGGGGATGATCTTCACGTCACGGTCGTGACGGCGATGGTTGTATTCCTCCTTGATCGGCACCACACCACGCTTGCGGTCCACGGTAGCCACCGGCGTATCGCCAATGGTACGGAAGGTGGAGCGATAGCTGGAGTGCATCTTACGGACACGTGTACCACGATGCAGGAAGCCATACTCGTCGGAGGTGGGTCCGAACATGCAGACCATTACCTCGGCCACGTCGCCGTGACCGGCAGCCGTCATGGCATGCATCAGGTTCAGGGCGGCATCCGATGAAGGACGGTCAGACGAACGCTGTGAGCCCACCAACACGATCGGCACAGGCAGGTTCTGGCACATGAAAGTCAAAGCAGCTGCAGTGTGGGCCAAAGTATCGGTACCGTGACCGATAACGATGCCTTCAATGCCGTTTTGGATCTCCTCGCCAATCTTCTTGGCCAAGGCGATATATTCTTTGGGTGACATGTTTTCGGAGAACACGGCAAACACCTTCTCGGTCTCGAGGTTGCAGATGTCAGCCAGCTCTGGCACAGCGCCATACAACTCACCGGGTGAGAAAGCGGGAATCACAGCTCCCGTGCGGTAGTCCAAGCGCGAGGCGATGGTACCACCCGTGCCGAGCAGCTTCACATGAGGAAGACCTTCGGTGTAGGGGAATTCCTTCTCTGGAATGTGATAATTGGCCTTCTTGTAGTCCGTCTCCACCATGCTGGTGATCGTGCTGATGTCCACGCCGATGTTGTAGCCCGTGTTGACCTTCATCACAATGTGCTGGTCATCCTGGAAAGCGGCGCGAGGCAGAATCGTTCCTTTGAAAAGTCCGCCCGTGGTCTGGCACTCAGCCTGACTCCACACGCGGCAGTTATATTTCTTAAGCACCTCAAGCGAGGCACCCCAATATCCTTGGAAAAAATCTTCAGCCATAATCTCTTTTATTTGATAGTGTTAGCCAATTCTTTCAATTCAATGTTACCCACAGCCTCACGCATCTGACCCATGATCCAGTTGCGCTTGTTGACGGAAGCGTGGAACTTCTTGCGCGGGACGTATGCCGAAACAAGCTTGTCAAGCTTCTTGCCCAACGTGTCTTCCGAAGCCCTTCTGAAGCCGATGTTGCGAAGCACTTCCTTCATATCCATGGAAGCGTCGGCAACCAACACGGGAGCCATGTTCCAAGCCAAACGGTAATTCAGTTTCTCTTTCTTCAAGAAAGCGAAGAGCTTATAGAGGGTGTCGTTATTAAACTGTGAACCAGGATTCTTGCACATCAGGTTCTTGAGGCGCATGCCCACGAAGCAACCCACCATGCGGCCGTCCAGGCCAAGCTTCTCCACGATGTCGTTCATCGCCGGGAACCAGTTCTTGGTGAAGATGTAGGTAAAGCAGTCCTGCGGCACTTTCCATTCCTGCAGTTTGTAATAACGGTCAACAACCTCTGTGGGCAGTTCCTTCTTCATCGCTTCGATCTCCTTCGGGTCAAGCGGGATAGGAGCCGAGTCGGTATCGGGATACATACGGTCGGCACCCGGCAACACACGCTCGAAGATGGTGATGCCATTGCAGATGGCCTTACGGGTTTCTTTCGGCACACCGTCGAAGGCCATCAGGCAGCGTTCCTCGATGGTTTCAATAGCCGTAGGCATGTCGTTCTTGGGACCCCAGATAAGGATCAAGGCATCCTTTTCGGTAGCATGGACTTTCTTGCCCAGCTTACGCCAAATCGAAGGTTCCAACACAGGTTCCATCATCTCGTCGTGAAGCATGTTTGGACGTTCAAGACAGGCGATGACTTTCAGACGGTCGGCAATTTCGTCGGCAAACATCTTGCCCGGTTGCGTAAAGTGCGACAACACCCCACGGAAGCCTGGCAGACGAACGATCTTCAAGGCACCGTCGGCAGCTTTGGCATCGCAAATCGGAGCATAGTCGGTCTTGAAGCCCACATCGGCCACTTCGACCTTCCAGCCTTTCTTCTTCAGTTTTTTGTTGAGTTTCTCAGCAAGCAGCACCAAGGACCACTGGCGGAAGCACTCGTTATGCGACAGTTCAGGAATCCACTTGGTGTGTGACACACCCTTCAGCTCAATACGGGTGCCACCAGTGCAGCTCACGTTGACGTCCTGACGGCCAGCACCCATGCCTGTACGCACCAAACCGGTGGAGCGTCCAAGGAAACGGATGAAGTCGCAGGTCTCGCGAAGCTCATCGGGGTTCTTGCAGTCGGGATAAGTCACCGTCTCGATCAACGGCACGCCCAAACGGTCGGTTTGATACACACGGCGGTGGCCGATGTCGCTGATTTCGCGGCAGGCGTCCTCCTCAATGCTCAACTGGATGAGGCGGATGTCCTTCTTTGGCATCTTCAACAGACCTTCCACGCCAACGATGGCGGTACGCTGGAAGCCCGTCGGAATGGAGCCGTCAAGATATTGCTTACGGGTGATGTGCACCTCGCCCACGATGTTCAGGTTGGAGCGCAGGGCGATGACGATGGCGTTGTGCAGTGCCTCCTTGTTGATGGGGAACGGCGGAGTGTCGTCAATGTCGTAGGTGCAAGCCGTCTGGTTCTTGATGCGGTAGACAATCTCTTTCTTCGTCTTGAACTCCATCAAGGCAGTGCCGTCGTATTCACCCAATTCCGAAAGGGTCGGGCGCATGTGACGGATCAGCTCGGCGTCGTAGTCCTCAAACTTGTTGAATTTTCCTGCGGGACAGTGGCAGAACAGCTTCTCTTTGGTCTTGATCTGCTGGTGCACCTCCAGTCCCGACATGAACCCGATGCGGTCGTAGTCGGCCTGGGTAGCTTTCTTGCGCTCCACGTAGCCGGCCTCTTGCATGGTCTGCTCGTAGTTGGCGCGAGGGTCGAAGTTAGTGCTCATATTGCGTTAATTTTCAATTTTCAATTCTAAAAAGAATCGGCTAAATTAAGAAATTCTTGGATTGGTTTGATGTTTTTAGCCCGAAAAAATATAATTTTGGAGCATGAAACAAAAAGTCATCTTAATCACAGGAGCCAGCAGCGGTATCGGTTACGACACGGCGACTCGCTTGGCCAAACAAGGGCACAAGGTTTATGGTGCCGCGCGCAGAATCGATAAAATGTTGCCATTGAAGGAGTTGGGGATCACACCCATAAAGATGGACGTGACCGATGACGCCTCAATGATTGCAGGGGTGAACGCCGTTTTGGAAGCCGAAGGGCGCATTGACGTGTTGGTGAACAACGCCGGCTATGGCTATTTCGGAGCCGTGGAGAACGTCAGCATGGAAGAGGCTAGAAAACAATTGGAAGTCAACGTGTTCGGACTGGCGAGATTGACCCAATTGGTCATCCCGCACATGCGTAAACAAGGCTCGGGAAGGATCGTCAACCTGGCTTCCATAGCCGGAAAACTGGCGCTCTATTTCGGTGGCTGGTACCACGTTTCAAAGTTTGCCGTGGAGGGATTCAGCGACGCTTTACGGATGGAACTGAAGCCCTTTGGCATCGACGTGGTGATCATCGAACCCGGTGGCATCAGGACCGATTGGGGCGTCATCGCCGCCGACCATCTTGCGGAATCGTCAAAAGGCACGGTCTACGAGCAGGCCGCTTTCAACGAGGCCAATGCCATGAAATACACTTATACCCGAGGCCGCCTGTTGTCACCCCCTTCCGTCATTGCCAAGGCCATCTGCAAAGGCGTGAACAGAAGACACCCCAAAGCCAGATACCGCACCGGCATGGGCTCACACAGCCTGGTGTTCCTGCATTGGCTGTTACCTTCAAAATGGTGGGATGGACTAATGAGAGGTTTGGGAAAAGTGAGCATTAAAAGTTAGGATCATGGAAGAGAATTACCAACTGATTACAAAGACCGTGGCTGGACTGGAAGAGGTGCTGGCCGACGAAATCCGCAACCTTGGAGCCAAGAACGTGCGTGTGATGCACCGTGCCGTCATCTGCGAAGGCAACAAGGAGATGATGTACAAGTTGAACTATTGCGTACGCACCGGCCTGAAGGTGCTGAAGCCCTTCAAGACCTTTTTTGCCAAGAACCCCGACGAGCTTTATAAGAAAGTGCAGGAAATCAACTGGTGGGAGCTGTTAAGAACCGACCAGACCTTCTGCATTGACGCTGTGACCAGCGGTCGCTTCTTCACGCACTCGCAATACGCCGCCCTCAAGATGAAAGACGCCATTGTGGACCAATTCCGTGACGAAGTGGGGCCACGCCCGAGCATCAATACCCTGAACCCCGACCTGCGCATCAACCTCCACATCCGTGAAGACAAAGTGAGCATCCTGTTCGACAGCTCCAACGAGAGCCTGCATCATCGAGGCTACCGCAAACAGGTTGACAAGGCCCCGATGAATGAGGTGTTGGCCGCCGGCTTGATCCTGCTCTCTGGCTGGAAGGCCGACTGCAACTTCCTCGACTGCATGTGCGGCTCAGGCACCCTGCCCATCGAGGCAGCCATGTACGCCATGAAGATCCCGGCAGGCTACTACCGCAAGCAGTGGGGCTTCATGAAATGGGACAACTGGGATCCCGAGCTTTGGCAGCGCATCAAGGAAGAAGCCGATGGTCAAATCTGCGAGTTCGAGCATGAAATCTGGGCTTCAGACCGCTCTCCCAAGGCCGTGGCCATCGCTGAAGGCAACATCGTTAACGCCCACTTGCAGCGCGACATCCACCTGATGAAGAAAAACATGGAAGACCTCACCCCTCCTGAGGAAGGCGGCATCATCATCATCAACCCGCCCTACGGCGACCGTCTGGAAGAAGACGATATCGACCAGGTGTATGAAAACATCGGAAACACACTGAAACACAACTTCCAAGGCTACCAGTGCTGGCTCATCACCGATGATGCCGTCGCCCTCAAACACGTCGGCTTGAAGCCCTCAGCCAAGATCCCCGTCTGGAATGGCCCATTGGAGTGCCGTTTCGTTAGATTCGATATCTTTAAAGGGACGTTGAAAGAAAAGAAAGCACAGGAATCTATTGTTCCCTGAATCCCCACGGCTTGTTAAAGAGGTCGAATTTGGTTCTCGGGGAGAGATTCACCGTATTCCTCACAAAAAGGCGTGACGAAAACAAGCCAACGCCACCCTCGACATTACTGTATTCGCTTGAAAGACTAAGCCCGTTCTGGCTCGATTGAAGGTATTGGTAATAATTGTTGAAATCCTCTCCTGCGGCCGCAATAAACACCGTCATGTCATCCATATAGCGAACCACGTTGGGATGGTTTTCATCCCAAACGGTATCATTTCCAATGGCTCTCTCCAAATAGTTGAACAAGGTGTTCAACGAATAATAAACCCGATACAGATCATCCGTGTTCTCCACTTTTTCATACCCGCCAAGCGTTCTGGCCCCAAAGGACCAATGCACTTCCTTGGTGACCATGGGTTGCCCTGTATGGCCTTCCCTGTAGCGGAACTGCATCCCGATTTCATAAATCACGGCTTCCTCCGTCGAGGAAAAGATCAAGCTTGAAACCGCTTCGGTTGGTGCGGATTGAAAACTAACCTGGGTCTGACCCACCCTAACGTCGCCACCCACAACGCCCGTCTCAGCGGTAACCGTGTCGGAATCAGGCTTTACCACATAAAGTTTGTAACGATACCTTTCCGTGCCATGGTTGACATTGAAACGCTCCCTCGTGTAATAGACTTTCTGAAGGGGTGAATAAAACAGCCCTTCCTTTTTGTCGTGCAAGGTCAAGGTATCAAGATCAAACTTGCGACCCGTAGGATGATACGACTGACCGTAATTGCTTTTCAACTCCACAATAAAGGCGTCGAGTTTGCCCGGATATTCACTGGAATCGTAAATCTGGGCCACTTCCAAAGCATTGATGGGATTGTCGTTATTGCCGCAAAACGCCTTGGTGATTTTAACGAAATTCGTGTCAGCCTCAGCTTCAATAAGGCCATAAACCACGGGAATCTCCTTATAATCGGCGTAGATATCGACCTTGGTGCTGCACGAGACCAGGAAAAGAGCCATCAGGAAAACAAATGTAAATCTCTTCTTCATTCTTACTTCTGTCTCCTGTCTTCCGACTTCTTAATTGAACTGATTCATCGTCCTGTCCGGACCTTGAACGACAAAACTCTTGATGGCCTCAACCGCTTTATCGACGGTTTGGTCTACCACAGGTTCCTCTGAAGGTTTCCATTCTCCCAAGACAAAGTCGATCTGATGGCCTCGGGCGAAGTTGTCACCAATGCCAAAACGCAAGCGGCAGAAGGCATTGGTGCCCAGTTTCTCGATGATGTCGGTAAGCCCGTTATGTCCGCCGTCAGCACCTTGCTTTCGCATGCGGATGGTGCCCACGGGCAAGGCGATGTCGTCATTGACGACCAAAAGATTCTCCAACGGAATCTTTTCCTGATCCAACCAATATTTCACCGCTTTGCCGCTGAGGTTCATGTAGGTGGTCGGCTTGATCAAAACCAGCGTCTTACCTCTGAATTTGATTTCCGCGACTTGGGCCAAACGGCTAGTGGTGAAAGTCGCCTCCAGGTCCTTGGCAAGCCGATCGGCGATACGAAAACCGGCATTGTGTCGAGTGTTTTCGTACTCGACTCCGATGTTACCAAGGCAGGCGATCAGGTATTTCATTGGTTTTTATACAACGTAGAGACGGTGCATGCACCGTCTCTACGGAATGATTCATTAATAAATAATTACTCTTCAGTCTCTTCCGTTGCAGCAGCAGCGCCACGAGCGGCACGGACCTCGACGATAACTTGGTAACCAGGGGTAACCATGGTCACGCCCTCAATGTTGAGGTTGCGAACCTTGATGGAGTCAAGGATGTTGAGGTTGCTGATGTTGACGGTGATGATTTCCGGGAGGTCCTTAGCCAGACCGCAGACCTTGATCTTACGGACAGCCTGTTTCAGCTTACCACCGCGCATGACGCCAGGGGCTGAGCCTTCAATGGCGATAGGCAGTGTGACGGTGATGGGCTTGTTTTCCTGCACCAGGAGGAAGTCAGCGTGCAGAACGGCGTCAGTCACAGGGTGATACTGCACATCCTGAAGGATGGTGTTGTAGGACTTGCCGTTGATGGTGATGTTGATGATGAAGGTCTCAGGGGTGAAGAGGATCTTCTTGAAGTTCTTGGCTTCAGTGGCAAAATGGATCTGATCTTCGCCGCCATAAAGGACGCACGGCACCAATTCGGCTTTACGCAAAGCCTTTGCATCTTTTTTCCCTACGTTCTCGCGAAGAGAACCGCTCAATGAGATGGTTTTCATGGTTTGAATGATTTAATGATAAAAAGGTTATTTAAACAGAGAACTGATCGACTCATAGTTCTCGATGCGACGGATCACATTGGCGAACAGAGGCGCAGTGCTCACTACTTTGATTTTCTTTGAAGCATTGGCAGGCAACGGAATGGAGTCGGTGACCACCACTTCGCTGAACACCGAGTTGTCGAGGCGCTCCATGGCAGGACCGCTGCAAACGGCGTGGGTAGCGAAGGCGCGGACGCTCTTGGCACCATGGTCCATCATCAGCTGACCAGCCTTGACGATTGTGCCAGCCGTGTCGATGATATCATCCAAGATGATGACATTCTTGTCTTTCACATCACCGATAAGGGTCATGCTTTCCACCACATTGGCACGTGCACGTTGCTTGTGACACACGGCCAAGTCGCAACCAAGACGCTTGGCGTAGGCCGAAGCACGCTTGGAGGCGCCCAGGTCAGGAGCGGCAATCAGCAAGTCCTCGATGTTCATCTTTTGGATGTGGTCGATAAAGACGCTGGAAGCGTACAAGGCATCCATCGGGATGTCGAAGAAGCCCTGGATCTGGTCGGCGTGGAGATCCATGGTGATGATGCGATCCACATGGGCCGCGGTCAACATGTTGGCCACGAGCTTGGAACCGATACTCACGCGGGGCTGGTCCTTACGGTCCTGACGGGCCCATCCGAAATACGGAATCACGGCGATGACTTTGTGAGCCGAAGCACGCTTGGCCGCATCAATCATCAACAGCAACTCCATCAAATTGTCAGTCGGAGGCATGGTGGACTGCACGATAAATACGTGATGACCACGGATGCTCTCGTCAAATGAAGGTTGAAATTCGTGATCTGAGAATTCGACCACTGACGATTTCCCGAGAGGGGTACCGTAAGCCTCGGCAATCTTTGCGCCTAACTCGTGGGTGGCCCTTCCTGCAAAAATGGAAACGAATTTTCCTGACATCGCTGAAAAAGTTTGGTTTTTTCGGGCTGCAAAGGTACGGCTTTATGATGAGATAGCCAAAGTTTTTTTCAAAAAAGGTTGTATAAATGGATTTTTTTGTAATTTTGCAGCCTCGTTCGTTGAAAACCATGCCGAAGTGGCGGAATAGGTAGACGCGTCGGTCTCAAAAACCGATGAGGTTAAACTCGTGCCGGTTCGATCCCGGCCTTCGGTACTCGAAAGCCTCCAAAGTTTTGGGGGCTTTTCTTATTTAAGAAAAATGCTTATCTTTGCCCCCAGTTTGAATCTTTGAATTTTTAAATTTTAAATCTTTAAATAACAATGATTTATACTCAAGAAGTGCAGCATCAGTGCTGCGTGAAAAAAGGCGCCAACCATCCCAGCGCTCCGATTCCGGAGGAAGGCAAGTGGGTACGCGTCAAAGACGTGAAAGACATTAGCGGATTCACTCATGGCATCGGCTGGTGTGCCCCCCAACAGGGTGCCTGCAAGCTCACCCTTAATGTTAAGGACGGTATTATCCAAGAAGCCCTTGTGGAAACCATTGGCTGCTCCGGCATGACACATTCTGCCGCCATGGCCGCTGAAATCCTGCCCGGCAAGACCGTCCTCGAAGCCCTCAACACCGACCTCGTGTGCGACGCCATCAACACCGCCATGCGCGAGATCTTCCTGCAGATTGTTTACGGTCGCTCCCAGTCAGCCTTCAGCGAAGGCGGCCTGCTTATCGGCGCTTCACTCGAAGACCTCGGCAAGGGCCTCCGCAGCCAAGTCGGCACCATGTTCGGAACCCTTGAAAAGGGGCCCCGCTACCTCGAGATGACCGAAGGCTACTGCACCCGCGTCGCCTTGGACGAGAACAACGAGATCATCGGTTACGAATTTGTCAGCCTCGGCAAGATGATGGACTTCATCAAGAAGGGCGACGATGCCAACGAGGCCTTGAAGAAAGCCACCGGCACCTACGGCCGTTTCGCCGATGCAGCCAAATACATTGACCCACGTAAAGAATAAGGAGGACATACCATGGCAAGAAGAGAAGTTAAATTCGAAAGTCAGGAACGCCGCATGGCCAATGTCCTGAAAGTATTGAACCAATACGGCATCAAGAGCATCGAGGAAGCCGACGAGATCTGCGAAGCCAAGGGCATCGACCCCTACAAGATGGCTGAGGAGACCCAGCCCATCTGCTTCGAGAACGTGAAGTGGGCCTACACCTGCGGTGCCGCCATCGCCATCAAGAAGGGCTGCAAGAACGCTGCCGACGCCGCCGAAGCCATCGGCGAAGGCCTGCAGTCGTTCTGCATCGACGGTTCCGTCGCCGACGACCGTAAGGTCGGCATCGGCCACGGCAACCTCGCCGCCCGTCTGCTCCGCGAGGAGACCGAGTGCTTTGCCTTCCTCGCTGGTCACGAGAGTTTCGCTGCCGCCGAAGGCGCCATCAAGATCGCTGAGATGGCCAACAAGGTGCGCCAGAAGCCCCTGCGCGTCATCCTCAACGGCCTCGGCAAAGATGCCGCCAAGATCATCAGCCGCATCAACGGCTTCACCTACTGCCGCACAGAGTTCGACTACTACACCGGCAAGGTGACTGTCGTGGAGCGCATCCCCTACTCCACTGGACTGCGTTCCAAAGTAAACTGCTACGGTGCCGATGACGTCCGTGAAGGCGTGGCTATCCTGTGGCTCGAGAACGTCGATGTGTCCATCACCGGCAACTCCACCAACCCGACCCGTTTCCAGCACCCTGTGGCTGGCACTTATAAGAAAGAACGTCTGCTCGCTAGCAAGCCTTACTTCTCAGTGGCTTCCGGCGGTGGCACAGGCCGCACCTTGCACCCGGACAACATGGCCGCTGGTCCCGCCTCCTACGGCATGACCGACACCATGGGCCGCATGCACAGCGACGCCCAGTTCGCGGGTTCTTCATCCGTCCCGGCACACGTCGAGATGATGGGCTACCTTGGCATGGGCAACAACCCGATGGTGGGTGCTACCGTCGCCGTGGCTGTAGCGGTCGAGCAAGCTATGAAATAATCAATTTCTGAGTCTTATCTCCGACTAAGATGAAATAGATTCCGGAAGGCAATTCCGAGACATCAATCCGATGATTTAATGGGCCAGCCATCATGGTTTGGCCCATTATATTGATGATCCGGAATTCGCCATCCATTGGCGATTCCACGACGACGACACCGTCAGTGGGATTCGGGAATACCCTAAAGCCATCCGAAACGTTGTTTTCAGAAACCTCCTCAAAGCCATACTGCGCCACCCAACTCTCAGGAAGGCTATTGTCCAAATCCAAATCGATCAACTGCAAGAACGCACCCTGGCCATCCGCCTCCCAAGGCCATGGATAGTCATCTTGGTAACACACCTCGTCAATCACATTGCCCCAAGCATCGGCAATCACAAGATTCTCCGACTTGTTGGAGAGCTTTTTCTCGTATTGGCCGAAAGGAACCCTATGGTAATACTCGAGGTAAGTCACTGAATCAGAACACAACACAAGTTGATCATGGGCGGCGAGACTGGAGCCTTGCGGAAAACCATAAGTGATGCCGAGTTCACGAAGATAGACCCCCGTAAGGTCAACCTCTTCATCGCCGTTGTTGGTGATCTGGATAAACTCCAGCCGGTTACCGTTGATGCTGTCAACATCCATGGGATGATAATGGATTTGGGAGATGACCAAAGGCGGCAAATCCACCTCAGCGCACCCGGAATAGGATCCAATATGGCTATTCATCCAATGGATTCTCTGGTACATCCATATCTTCATCGCTTGGATCTCGGAGGCGTGTTGCGTCATCTTGCTCCAGCGTTGGTTATCGCGACCTACAGCCTCGGTAATCCACTCGTTAAGCTCATCCATTCTGGAACACAACAGATGGTAATCCATGACATTGCCTTCAGCAGTGACTTCAAACCAGCGTTTAGCCATATAGCACTTGAACTCATCGGTGTCAAACAAATCCTTCCAGAACTTTGGGCCAACATTGTCATTGTTGTCAAACTGCCATACATCGTAACGGCTACGGGCGCCAAACTCATCATGACCGAAGGTGAGGTTGTAGTCCCACACCGGACCCGCACGAAGCTTGCCTTTCCTGTCTTTATGGAAAAAAGTGCTCAATTGATACACATCCACATTGGAACTGAATTCCCCAATAAGCATGAAATCGACAAACGAGGGAATGTCGATCATCGAAGGAATCCCTGAGGTAATGGAAGTATCATGGCTACCTGCTTTTGAACTCAGGGCATTGAAGACCCCATGGATATAGTTGGTCTGTTCATTGGTAATGTTTTCTGCCTTTGGATAACCGTAAATAAACGTGGCATCTTCCGATCCTCCCCACCAGTTGCTTATATAGGTCGGCATCGTCCATGCAGTGTTGCCATACTCAGCACGATCCGTCTGCATGAGGTATCCTCCCGTAACCTCAGGATAGCTATTGAAGGTCTCCTCCATCTTCTGGAGATTGACCCGGTTGTCATCGACTTTGATCTTCTCCATGAAGACGTAAAGCCCTCTGTAATCGTTGTTGACCACTACCTCGCAATAAACGCGCCGTGACGCATAATGGCCAAGCTTTTCCGAGAGTTCATAAGACAGCACATCGCGCAGTCCGGTCTGGTCGTAGGCAAGGGAATTGAGCACCCAGTCGTTCTCCTTGGGCATTCCCAACAGACTCACGTTGTTATTGGTTTCATCATCCTCCTGCAAGGTGGTCAGACCGTAAGGCTTTTTCGGAAGCATTTGCGAAGAACTGCCTCTGGTTTCAATGCTGATACGTCCATCGTAATTCAAAAATTCCGGATTGTTGACATCCGTCAGATAATTCCGCGACCCATCCTGATGCCAAATGATCTTCATGTTGCCATACACCCTAGGCTCATCCGGAATGGTCACCCCATTGTCGGTCTCAATCACCACGATAGGCAAGTTGCTATCCGTCAGAATCTGGCCTTGAACCCACCATGGGCACATCACCAAAAGCAGCAAAACAACGATCTTCTTCATCTTTTCAATACATTATGGCGCAAAAATAACAATATTCCGCATTTTGTTTATTTTTGCACTATGGAAAAAGAAGTACTTTTAGGAAAAACCCCTGAGGAGATTCAGGAAGTCGTGAACGAGCTCGGTTTACCGAAATTCACTGGAAAACAGCTTGTTGACTGGATTTACAACAAACGCGTCGATGCATTCGAGGCCATGTCGAACCTTAGCAAGAAGTCGCGTGAACTGTTGGCCGAGCATTACGAAGTGGGCCTCCAAGCTCCTTTGAAGGTGCAGACTTCGAGCGATGGCACCAAGAAATACCTCTTCCCCGCCGGTAACCTGACGGTTGAATCGGCTTACATCCCCGACCGCGATCGTGCCACCCTTTGCGTCTCCACCCAGGTGGGATGCCAGATGGATTGTCTCTTCTGCGCCACTGGAAAACAGGGATTTGAAAAGAATCTCAGCACCGCCGAGATCCTCAACCAGATCCTCAGCCTGCCTGAATTCGACACCCTGACCAACATCGTCTTCATGGGCATGGGCGAGCCGCTCAACAACTACGACCATTTGATGCGTACGTTGGACATCCTCACCCAGGAATGGGCCTTGGGTTGGAGCCCGACACGCATTACCGTGTCCACCTGCGGCATCATCCCCAACCTGAAACGCTTCCTCCAAGAATCCAAATGCAACCTCGCCATCAGCATGCACAGTCCCTTCCATGACGAACGCCTCAAGCTCATGCCGATTGAGAAGAACTACCCCATCAAGGAGGTCATCCACCTGGTGAAGCAGCACGATTGGCACGGACAACGTCGCCTTTCGTTTGAATACATCGTTTTCAAGGATTTGAACGACACCAAGGATCATGTCAAGGAGATGGCCCGGCTGTTGGGCAGCCTGCGTTGTCGCGTCAACCTGATCCGCTACCACAACGTGCCAGGCATCCCACTGAAGAGCCCAGACAACAACACTATGACCTACTTCCGTGACGCTTTGAACGACAAGGGCATCATCGCCACCATCCGAGCCTCACGCGGTCAGGACATCGACGCTGCCTGTGGGTTGCTTTCCACAAAAGACAAGTAATACAAGCCTCTAAGAATCAAGGTTTCATCAACTTTCAGCGGGCACATGCAGAAGGGAGCCACCTTGCTTGCCGCACCTCCTGTGAGGATCACCTGGTATTGCATTCCCGTTTCTTCCTCGATACGCCGAACCATGCCATCAATCATGGCGGCATGGCCGTTGACGATGCCACTGTTGATGCAGTTCTGCGTGTTGGTGCCGATCACCTTCTCGGGTGCTGACAGCTGATAGTCCTTCAACTGGGCTGCTTTCTCGGTGATGGCACGGAACGAGGTGTAGAGACCGGGACCGATGGAACCACCCCGAAACACCCCTTCGGCATCAATGACCGAAAACGTGGTTGCCGTACCCAAGTCAATGATAATCAACGGTAAAGGATAATCGTGAAGCGCCCCAGCGGCATCGGCGATACGGTCAGCTCCCAACGAAGCGGGCACGTCGAGGGCGATCTTGAAGAACGGCTGTAATTCGCGTTTCACCAAAAGCGGTGTCATCGATGTCAGCACCATCACGGCCTCTTCCACCAACGGCGTCGCCGAGGGTACCACCGACGAAAGCAACACCTTTTTTATATTATAGCCTTTGATGAATCCTCCAATCTTCTCGGTGAATGAGGTCAACGACGAGGGAAAACGCACCGAACTGACCACTTCGCCTTCATGGAGCAAACCCATGAACACGGTGCTATTGCCGATGTCAATGCAAAGAATCATAAGGCTTTACGCTGTTTGAGCAACTGGTCGAGGATGCGATGCGCCACCGCTTCCTTGCTGAGGATGGGCAGCTGCTCGGTCTCCTGACGTGAGATCAGTGTGACCACGTTGGTGTCCACACCGAAGCCGGCTCCCTCCACCTTGAGGTTGTTGGCCACCACAAGGTCGAGGTTCTTCTCCTGAAGCTTCTTGCGGGAGTTCTCCTCCAGGTTTTCGGTCTCCATGGAGAAACCGCAGATGAGCTGTCCCGCCTGTTTCATGGCACCGACTTCACGCAGGATGTCGGCCGTACGCTTCAGCGGCAAGGCCATCTCGCCGTCTTTTTTCTTGACTTTTTCGTCATGGTACTCTGCCGGGGTGAAATCAGCCACTGCTGCCGATTTGACGAGGATGTCGCATTGCGGGAATCGGGCCACCACGGCATCATGCATTTCAGCGGCACCCTGCACCCTCACCACATCCACCAACAAAGGCGGTTCGACAGCGGTCGGACCACAGACCAGCGTCACTTCGGCACCCCGTTCCATGGCGGCGCGGGCCACGGCAAATCCCATCTTGCCCGTCGAGTGGTTGCTGATGAAACGCACGGGATCGATGGCTTCTTGGGTGGGACCGGCGGTCACCAGCACCTTCAAGCCTTGAAGGTCTTTTTCGTAGGCCACGGCTTTGCGGAGGTAAGCCATCAGCACGGTCTCGTCGGGCATCTTGCCTTCACCCACGTCAGCGCAGGCCAGTCTGCCTACTTGAGGCGGGATGATCGTCATGCCGTGTGCCGCCAGCTTCTGCAGGTTCTCCTGAACGATGCTGTTGCGGAACATGTTGGTGTTCATGGCTGGCGAAACGATGATGGGGCACTGCGCCGCAAGGATCACGGTGCTCAGCATGTCATCCGCGATGCCGTAGGCCATCTTGCCAATGATATTGGCGGTGGCGGGAGCCACCAGGATGACATCGGCTTTCTTGGCCAACGAAACGTGAGCCACGTGGAACTCGAAGTTACGGTCGAAGGTGTCCACCAGGCACTTGTTGCCCGTCAACGTCTCAAAGGTGATGGGGTTGATGAAGTTGGTGGCATTGCGGGTCATCACGACATGCACCTCGCAACCCTCCTTCACCAGGGTACTCGCCAAGCCTGCAATCTTGTAGGCGGCGATACTGCCCGTGACACCCAGCACGATGGTCTTGCCTTTCATCATAGCTTTTCTGTATTAAAATCTTACTGATCAATCAGGAGTCCATGTTTTTCATAATCGGCGACACGGACGGGTTTGTTGTCATGGTCTACAAACACCACAGTCGGGGCGAAGCTCTCCAACTCCTGTTCATTGAGCCACGCGTAGGCCATGATGATGACCTTGTCGTCAATCTCCACCAACCGGGCGGCGGCTCCATTGAGGCAGATGACGCCACTGTTGCGTTCGCCGGCGATGATGTAGGTTTCGAGACGGTTGCCATTGTTGATGTCAACCACCTGCACACGCTCATACTCACGGAGGCCAGCGGCTTCTATCAAAGCTTCATCAATGGTGATGCTTCCCACGTAATCCAGTTCAGCCTGGGTGACGGTGGCGCGGTGGATCTTCGCTTTTAAGACTTGTGTCAGCATTTCATGCTCTTATTTGATGTTCACGATGAAATTGTCAATCAAACGGGTTTTCCCGACATACACGGCCATGGCGAAAAGCACTTCGCCCTCAACTTTGTCAACCTTCTGCACCGAGTCAAGGTCAACGGCCTCCACATAGTCGATGCGGGCCAGGGGTTCGGTCTCAATGAGGGCTTTCATGGCCTCAACCACCTTGTGGGTGTCACGCTCACCAAGCTCGACACAATGTTGTCCCATCTTGATGGCACGTGACAGAATCAAAGCGGCCTGACGCTCTTCGGGATTCAGGTACGTATTGCGTGAGCTCTTGGCCAAACCGTCAGCCTCCCTGATGATGGGACAAGGCACAACCTCGACGGGAATGTTCAGGTCCTTCACCATACGGCGGATCACCGAGAGTTGCTGGGCATCCTTCTGACCGAAATAGGAACGGTCAGGCTGCACAATGTTGAACAGCTTGTTCACCACGGTGCAAACGCCTCTGAAGTGGGTGGGGCGTGACTTGCCGCAAAGCTCGGCAGTGGGGCCGTTCATATCGACGAACGAACAGAAACCCTCGTCGTACATCTCTGACGGTTCAGGGTTGAAGATGAGGTTGGCACCGGCGGCCTCGCACAGACGGGTATCGGCAGCCAAGTCACGGGGATACTTGTCGAGATCCTCGGTGGGACCGAACTGCATGGGGTTGACGAACACGCTGACCACCACACGGTCGTTCTGTTCCACTGCTTTGTCGATCAAGCTTTTATGTCCTTCGTGAAGGAATCCCATGGTGGGCACAAAACCCACTGAAAGGCCTTCTTTTCTCCATTTCTTTACGGTCTCGCGGACCTCTTTAATGGTATGAACAACTTTTATCATAGTTTTTAGGATTTAGAATTCAGAAATTCAATAAAGCTTCTCCAGGATTTCGTCACCGATGGAAAAACTGTATTCCTCCGATGGGTAAGTGCCGTTTTCCACTTCCTGGATGTAGTCGCTGGCGGCTTTCTTGATGATTTCGCCGACAGGGGCAAAGCACTTGACGAACTTCGGTACGGAACCCGTCGTCATGTTCAGCATGTCCTGCGCCACCAGCACCTGCCCGTCGCAACCCGCACCCGACCCGATGCCGATGGTGGGGATGTCCAGTTTTTGGGTGATCAAGCTGGCCAACTGCATCGGCACACACTCCAGCACCAGCGAGAAGGCACCGGCCTCTTGCACAGCGAGGGCGTCCGAAAGCATCTTGGCAGCCTGGTTCTCAGTCTTGCCTTGAACCCTATAGCCACCAAAAGCGTTGATCGATTGCGGGGTGAGGCCAAGATGCGCCATCACGGGGATGCCGGCGTCCACCATGGCCCGAATCTGGGGGCACACACGGGCGCCGCCTTCCAACTTGATGGCATTGGCACGGCCTTCTTTCATCAGCCTGCCGGCATTGTGCAGCGCCTCTTCCACTGAAGCCTGATACGACATGAAAGGCATGTCAACCACCACCATCGCCTTGTCAGCGGCACGAGCCACCGCACTGCAATGGCGCACCATGTCGTCCATGGTCACGGAGAGCGTGTCCTCGTAACCCAAGATGACGTTGCCAAGGGAATCTCCCACCAGGACGATATCCACTCCACTGTCGTTGAAGAGCTTGGCCATCGTGTAGTCGTAAGCCGTCAGCACGGTGATCTTCTTGCCCTCTGATTTCTTTTTTTTGAATGTCAAAACGGTATTCTTCATTGCATCAATACATTCAATAGGTTGGTAAAATCTTTATCGGGATGTTTCTGTTGTGCGATCGCGACCAGGCGAAGCGACAGCAGCCGGTAAGTCTCGCGGTCGTTGCCTTCGAGCACGGCCAAATGCTTGGCCACCGTGCCGGCGTCGCCTCGTTCCACGGGGCCCGTCAACGCCGTCACGGCACCTTGTTCTGCGACGTTCGCCATATTGCCGAGCATCAGCGGCGTCAGCAGCTCGTGCGCCGACTGGGCATCAAAGCCGCAGTCGCGCATCCAGCCCTCTGCCATGTCGGCCAGGGCGCAGAACAGGTTGCTCGAAGCCGCAGCGGCAGCATGGTATTTCGCCTTCTGCCCCGTGGGAATGACCTTGTAGTCATTACCCATCGTCGTCATCAAGGATTTCATCATTTCCAGTCCGGTTTGGTCGCCTTCCAATACAAAAAACTTGCCAGAAAAGACGGCCTCCGAATTCCTGCTGTTCACGGCACACACCGGATGCATTGAACCCACATGGACCCCCGCCTCGGCATAGCCCTTGAACACGTCCGAACCCAACACGCCACTGCAGTGGAAGAAACACTTCCCCTCGATTGGGAAATGACGGCAAGCCTCCCAAACCTGACCGATGAGATCATCAGGCGCCGTAACCAGCACCGCCTCGTTCACAGCCAACAGTTCCTGCAACGAGCCATAGGGACACAAGCCCGTCCGCTCCGCAGCCGACAACGCCTGTGCCTCCACCGCGTCATAGAAGCCCGTGACCGCAACGCCTTTGCCCAAAAGGTAAGCGCCTAAAGAGGTGCCCACTTTCCCGGCTCCGACGATTCCTATGTTGGAGACTTGTTTCATTTCAGCGGCAAAATTAGGCAATAATTATTATTTATTTTTTTTATTTGTTAGGATTTTGATATTTTTGTGCTTCTTTTCACAAAGACACAAATACTAAAGCTATGTATAAGATTGAAAAACACCCCATTTTGGACATCCCTCAGGAAGACCTTGTGGAATTCCAATATGAAGGCAAGACCGTAAAAGGCCAACGCGGCAAGACCATCGCCGCCGCCCTTCACCAAGCCGGTTATCCCGTTCACAGCCACAGCCTCGACGGACGCAACCGAAGCCTCAACTGCGGCATCGGCAAGTGCGGTGCCTGTGAGATGCTCGTTGACGGCAAGATCCGCCGTATCTGCATCACCCTTGTCGATGGCGTCAAGGAAGTGAAAGCCATCAACAACGAGGCCAATGTGCTTCCCGAAGCCAAGGAGCCTCAGCCCCGCGAGGTGAAGATCTACAAGACCCAGGTCGCCATCATCGGCGCCGGTCCCGCAGGTCTCGCCTGCCGTGAACAACTCAACGCCTTCGGCATCAGCAACATCGTGGTCGACAACAACGCCCGCATCGGTGGACAGTTCAACATGCAGACCCACCAGTTCTTCTTCTTCGAGAAGGAGAAGAAATTCGGCGGCATGCGTGGTTTCGACATCGCCAAGACCTTAGCTGGCGACAACCACGAAGGCATCCTGCTGAACAACACCGTTTGGGACCTCCTTGAAGGCGGCCGCGTAGCTATCAAGAACATCGAAAATGGTGAAGTGGGCTATATCGACGCACAGCATCTCGTGGTAGCCACGGGAGCCGTGCCGTTCATGCCAACCTTCGAGAACGACGACGTGCCGGGCGTTTACACCGCTGCCGTGTTCCAGAAGATGATGAACCAAGAGCACACCTTGTTGGGTAAGAAAGTCCTCACCGTGGGTGCAGGCAACATCGGCTACCTGACCTCCTACCAAGGCATGCAGGCTGGTGCCACCATCAAGGCCATCATCGAGGCCATGCCCCGCGAGGGCGGCTTCCCCGTGCAGGCCAACCGTGTGCGCCGTCTCGGCATCCCGATCATGACCAGCTACGTCCTGGTGCGTGCCATCCCCAATGCCGACTACACCGGCATCACAGGCGCCGTCATCGCCAAGTGCGAGAACTTCAAGGCCATCCCTGGCACTGAACAAGTCATCGACGACATCGACATCATCAACATCTGCACCGGCCTCATCCCCGACAACCAACTGTTGGTGAAAGGCCGCGAGGTCTTCGGCCTCAACACCTACGGTGCCGGCGACGCCATCCGCATCGGCGAAGGCACCAGCGCCGTGCTGCGTGGTAAACAAGTGGCTTACGAGGTGGCCCAAGCCATCGGCGTGCGCTTCAACTACGACGATTATCTTGAGATTTCAAGACAATATATCGACTCGCAACAGCATCCTGTGCGTCTCCTCGAGAAGCCCAACCTGCCTACGCCCGAGCGCATGATGCAGAAGGCTTTCGTGCAGGCCGACTGCCTCTATGGCTTCGCCTGCAACCCCTGCTCGTTCAGCTGCCCGCAAGGCGCCATCACCAAGCCTTCCACCAGCAGCACCCCTACCATCGACTACAGCAAGTGCATCGGCTGCATGCTGTGCGTCTCCAGCTGCCCAGGCCTGGCCATCTTCGGTTACGACGTGCAGAAGTCTACATGCTTCCTTCCTATTGAATATGAAGCACAGGAAGGCGCGGAAGTCTATCTCGTCGATAACGACGGCCAAAAGATTGGCGAAGGTGTCATCGAGAAGATCCTCAAGAAGTCGAACAAGACCAACGTGGCCCGTGTGGTAGCCCGCTCATCTCGTCCTTCCGGCGAAGCAAGCCGTGTGTTTGAGCTGACGGATGTGAAAGGCTTTATCCTGAAAGACCGTTACAACGCCAACAAGGAACTCACCACGCCGATTTCCCAAAAGAAGATGGCTGAGGGCGAAGGCGAGACCTACGTCTGCCATTGCGAGGACATCAAGCTTGACCGTGTGCTGCGTGTCATCGGCAACCGCAAGACCATCTCGGTGGATGAACTGAAGCACATCACCCGTATGGGTATGGGTCCCTGCCGTGGCAAGCGTTGCATCCCACGTGCTCGTCAGATCTTGCGTTCCTACGGCATCGAGTTGGTCGGCGACGCCACTCCTCGTGCCCCATTGTCGAACCAAGTCAGCCTCGGTGACCTCTATAACCCGCACACCAAAGAGACCTTCATCTTCCCCGAAATGAACGGCGTGAAGAAAGAACAGGTCGAAGTGTTCATCGCCGGTGGCGGTATCGCAGGCAGCGCCTTGTTCCGTTACTTCTCGGAAGCTGGCAAGAAGCCTGTGATGATCAACTACAGCCGTGGTGCTTCATGGCGCTGCATCGGTGGCGGCCGTCCGGCCTTCTCCAACCCCGACATCGCCGATATCGCCGTGCACAACCACGAGATCTTCAAGAACATGCAGAAGGAGCATAACATCAACTACCACCTGACGCATTACGTCAACCTGGTACACGATGAGGCCACCTACAAGTCACTCGACGCCTCACGCGCCTGGAGCGACGCCTACATGATCGACCGCAAGGACTTCAAGAAGGAGATTTCACCCTTGTGGGATGACACCAAGACCACATACAGCCATGCTTTGATCACCCGCGACTGCTGGCAGGCCACCCCTGGTAGGGTCATCGACTACATCCGTTGGATCGGCGTACAGCAGGGCGGCCGTTACTTTGAGGATTGCGAGCTGCTCCACGTGCAGAAAGCCAATGGCCATTACATCGCTTTGGTGCGCAACCACGAAGGCGAATTCATCGAATATACCTGCGACCACTTCGTCAACGCGATGGGTTGGGGTGCCGAGAAGTTCAACGACATGCTCGGCCTCGATACCGGTCTCTATCCTGTGAAGCATCAGGCCTTCATCACGCGCCGTCTGCCCATGATGGGACCCAACGGAGGCCCGCTCGATATGATCATCGACCGCCGTCACTACAAGGGCTTCAGCGCCGTCTACGGACAGCAGTGGGCCCACACTGGCCAGATCATCGGCTGCGCCTCGCCTGACACCGACGCCTACGAGGCCCGTCAGAACATCAAGTACAACAGCAAGGAGTTCTTGGAGATCGTCTCCGAAGTCTTCGCCGAGTGGATTCCGAACCTCGGTGAGGTCAGCTTCCTCGCCTGCTGGGCTGGACGTTACACCGAGCCACGTTACATCGTTGACCCGGAGGTCGGTCTGCTCACCGGCTTGCGTGGCCACGGCTTCATGCTCGGCCAGTACCTCGCCAAGATCTATGTGGACAAGTACCTCGGCAAGGAAGTGCCTGGCTACATGAAGGATCTGGCACTCAGCGGCCATGGCTTGAGCGAGAACGCGTTCAAGTAAATCAATGATTCCGGATTTCCCCGATTCTGCTGTTGCGCGTGGATGGAACGCCATCGGCAGCCAGGTCGGGGAAATAATCCTCAGGAGCACTAAAGAGGAGATCCATTGCGGATTTCCTCTTTTCTTCTTCCGGTTTGTCCAAGGTCGAGGCAATCTCATCAATCTTTGCCTCAATCTCAGCATCCTCATGGGTAAGATACAGCAAGGCCTTGGGCAGGAATCCGTTACTGAACACATAAAGCTGCACTGGAGAGTATGACAAGTCGATGATTTTGACGTTCAGGATCTCCCTCAGAATATCCAGTTCGCTGGTGTGCTTGCCACGAGGATTATAATGCACCGTGCTATTGTAATACCAATAGTAATAATGGCTGAATACGGATGCCAACGGCACCGACTTGGTCCAATTCCAGAAATAGGAATCTCCGATCAGGATGAATTCCGGCTTGCTTGCCGTACTATCCAAAACCACTTGGGCATCCGCATAATAGTTTTGGTTCGGTTGGATGGGACGGAACAGGTTCAGCAGGTTTTCAAGGTCATTGTCAGGGACCATCGTCTCCCCGGGATGCACGTCGCCAATCCGGATATTGCGCAGGTTCAGGCCACTCTCACGCTCCACATAACGGATGATCGTGTCGAAAGCCATCGCCGAGGCGACAAACGACCAATGGCCTCCGGTTTTAGGATACAAGGGATAATCGGTTTTACCTTTCCAACCCTTGAAGATCTGCAACACATCGATATATCTCACACCGAGACTGTCGAATACCTCAGGATAGTATTCGATGGCATGGAAAGGCTCTTTCATGGGGCCCTCAAATTCCGGCAGGTACTCTGGATAAACGAACTCTTTTCCCGGCAACAAGGTCATGAACAAAAACACGTCGTACTCATCAAGGATACGCTGCACTTTGTAGAGCCGCGCGGCTTCCTTGTCGAACTTCGCCTTCATCACTGACCGGTCAGGAGTGATGTTGTACATGTAGCTGATGAAGTAATTGTCGAATTCCCGTTTTCCGTAAATCCAGTCCTCACGGCCCAATTTGATCGTTTGGTTCATGGACTTGTGGAAAAAATCCCAGGCATATTGGTTGTAAAGCCTGATTAGGACTTCACGGAATCCGAAATGGTATCGGAGATGCTTTTCCAGATTGGCCTGATACGTGCCTGAAGAAAAGCTTTTCATATTGAACTCCGGTTGGGGAACATCCACATAAACGCCATTCAAGGGCTTGAGTTTAATGACGCTCGTCCGTTCCTGCACGAAAAACAGGAACAGCAGAGCCATCGTCAACAGGCACAATATGGTGGTCACTATGTTCTTCATTGCAACGACATTTGATGCAAAGTTTTCAAGGCACCCAACGTTTTTTCCTCGTACAAGGGAAGCAGCGCTTTAGCCAAGGCTACATTTTCGTTATCGGCGATGTCGTCACGCAATTGGAACAGCATGCCGTAGTTCAGGCCAAATTCACCGACCGCCGCCACCTGTTCCTGAGTGGCACCTACCGACAAGGCTCCACCGATACAGCAAGCCTTCATCAAACGGGCCGTCTTCCGCTCAATAATGTTTAAATACTCCTGCCTCCTGTCTTCCGCCTCCTGACTTCCGTCTTCCCCCTCCTGTCTTCTACTCTGCATCAACTCCCCCTCACTCATCGCCAGAGCGGTGTTCAACATCTCCACCAGTATGTTGTTGTCAGCGGGATCCGACAATACCAGCATGGCTTTCGACAAGAGATGGTCACCGCATAGAACCGCCGTTTTGTTATCCCACTTTGCATTCACTGAAGGCTGTCCCCGACGTTCATCCGACTCATCCACCACATCGTCGTGGACCAAGGTGGCCGTGTGGAGCAACTCCACGAACAATGCCGTGCGCCAGGTGGACTCGTTGACCTCGCCGAAAAGCCTGGCCGCCATAAACACCAACCTCGGACGCAAGCGCTTGCCCTTGCCTTCCCTCACATATCGAAGCACTTCGTCCATCGGCAAAGTCGGGCTCGACATCACTACTGAAAATCTGCGTTCAAAGGTTGACATTTCTTGTTTCATGCCGCAAAAATAAGAAAATATTTTTGCACGCTTTTTGTTATAGTAGTATCTTTGTTCAATATTCTTCCGACCATGAAACACAGCCTTATCATCATCGCAACCCTTATGCTTATCTCTCCTGATTACAATACCATGTGGAAAAAATTCAATGACCGCCTCAACAACGCCCTGCCCGAATCGGCCGACAAAGTCCTCGTTTCAATCGAAAAGGAGGCCTTGAAGGAACACAACCAAATCCAACTGCTCAAAGTCATCCTTTACAAACAAAAAGTGATGGCGGAAATCCTTGAGGATGACTGGCAACCGCAGTATCTCCAGTATGCCTTGTCAAAGCTTGACCAGCTCGATCCCGTGGGCCAGGCTGTCTTGAATGAAGAAATTGCCGCGCTTTACAGCAACTACCTTTCCTCGAACCGATACCGAATCAATAAAAACCTGCCCATCGACGGAAGTCTGGAGGAGGTGGAGATGAAGTATTGGGACAAACAGACCTTCCTCGACCTCATCGACCGGCATTACACCGAAGCCCTCAAACCCGTGGAAGCGCTTAAAAACACCTCCACGAAGGATTACATGACGCTCTTCGAGGATCCCGAAGGCACCGATTATCTCGATTATGAGCCCACCATGTACGAGTTCCTATTCCATCGTGTGGCCAACCATTACAAAGAAGAATCCTCAGCCGACGATATCGAACCCGATTGGAACACCAAACTGTGGTGGCTCCCTGCCGCCGACTTTGCCAAAGCCGACCTCGGCAACAGCGAAAGCCCGCTCATCCACTGCCTGAAAATCTACCAGCAGCTCATCGCCTTCAACCTCAACAGCAACGAAAACGCCTGTCTTTACAACGACTACAAGCGCTACGGCTTCGTCAACGGCATTCTTGATGAGAAGGAGCTCTACATGAACACGCTGCGCACCCTGATGCAGGAACATCCGACCAACAAACAATATCCCGACATCGTCAACGAGCTGGCGACCAAAATGTTGGATCAACAGAACGAAAACCCTGACGACAGCACTTACTTTGACAATTACCGCCAAGCCCTGACGCTTTGCGAGGAAGCCATCGCCGCCTTCCCAAAAGACTCCCGCTCCTGCCGTAGCACAGTTGATCACATCAAGGCGCTCAGCATCAACCTGACGCTCAACCAGATACAGCTCCCCAACGAAAACATCCCAGCCATCCTTCGCTATAAAAACATCGAACATCCTTATTACAAGATCATCAAGGTCACCGAAAAGGAGCTGGACGAGTTGGATCATCTCTATGGCGAAGAGTTCACCAAGGCGCTTGACAAGAAGCCGTTCCTCATGGAAAACACCCTGAACCTTCCTGCCGAGACCGACTACCGTGAGCACTCCACCCTCATCGCCCTGCCGCCCCTCGGCGAAGGCATCTATTACATCTTCTTCAAGGACAACAAAGACAACAAAAGCCAATTCGAAAACATGTTCCACCTGCGGTTTCAGGTCACCCGCCTCAGCTACGTCACCAACCGCATGACCGACCGTCTCGAAGTGGTCACCCTCGACCGCAAGACCGGCCATCCTGTGGAAGGCGTCAGCGTCATCGCCCAACGCCGCACCTGGGACTACAAAACCCGCAAATACATCGTCAACACGGTGGCCACGGTCCAGTCCGACCGCAACGGCAAAGCCATCCTCGACAAGAGCTTCGGCAACGACTCCTTCATGATCACCCTGAGGAAGGGCGACGACGTGCTGTTGCCACAAGGGAACACCTACATTCCTTCAAAACACGAAAACACCCGTGCCTACAACACCACCCATCTCTATACCGACCGTGCCATCTATCGCCCTGGCCAAACCGTCTATTTCAAAGGCATCGTGGTGCATCATGAAGGCGACGACAAGGCGTTGGCCATCAATTGCCAAGAGACCATCACTTTCAAGGACGCCAACTGGCAAGAAATCACCAAGGCAAGTTTCACCACCGACGATTATGGCGCCTTCAGCGGCTCCTTCGTCATCCCCACCAACCTGCTCAACGGCACCTTCCGCCTCAACGGCATGCATGGCAGCACCACCATCCGTGTGGAGGAATACAAACGGCCCACCTTCGAGATCAATTTTGAAAGCATCACCGAACAATACAAACTCAATCAAGACGTCACCGTACACGGCAGCGTCGATGCCCTCGCCGGATTTGGCCTTGACGACGTGCAGTACAGCTATCGCGTGGTGCGCAAGACCTACTTCCCATGGCGCTGTTGGTGGTGCTGGTACCCCGAGGTGGAAGACGAACAGCTTGCCTATGGCACCGCCCATACCGATGAAAACGGCAAGTTCGCCATCACCTTCAACCTGAAGCCCTCGCTCAAGACCAAACCTGAGCAACAGCCCGTTTTCTCCTACGAGATCGAGGTGACGGCCACCAGCGCCCAAGGCGAGACCCACAGCGACGTTCACAGCATCCGCGCCGGTTACAACGAAGTCGCCATCGCCACCTCCATGTCAGGCCTCATCGAACAATCCCAACTCAAAGACCAGACCGTTGAAGTGCTCAACATGAACGGCCAACCCGCCAAGAGCCGCGTGACACGCAAAATTTACCGCTTCACCGACCAGGATCGCATCGACTACTTCGAGGCCATGAACCAACGTGTCAACCTCGACCGCCAAGTGCTCAGCGACGAGGAGCTCCAGAGCCTGTTCCCCGGCTTCACCTTCAACAGCATGCGCTATAAGATGCAGCATAAGACCTTGGTTTATGAAGACGAGCTCATGATTGACGGTAAAGCCACCCTCTTCCCCGGCAAGCCCCAGTTGACCCCTGGCAAATACTACATCAAGTTGAAGAGCCTCGACGATCCGCTCGCCGTCACTGCCAAGGAATTCAACTTGTTCAACGAGCAATCAAAACAACTTCCATACGTCACCATGAACTGGCAACGCACGGATAAGAACACCGCCCACCCCGGTGACAAGGTCTGCTTCCAGCTAGGCAGCTCGGCCAAGGACGTCAAAGTGTGGGTGCAGCTCATGCACGGCGAAGAGGTGCGTCTCGAGAAGTGGATCACCCTCAACAACAACATCCAAAGCCTCAGCTACACCGTCACCGAAGCCGACCGAGGCGACCTTTACCTCAAAACCGCCTTCGTGAAGGAGAATACCTACAACCTCTCCAGCCAATACCTCAGCGTGCCATACGACAACTACGACCTCAACGTCAGCCTAGCCACCCTGCGCGACAAGCTCACTCCTGGCGGCGAAGAGACTTGGACCGTCAACGTCAAGGACTATCAGGGCAAGCCCCTCGAAGCCGCATTGTTGGCTGGCATGTACGATGCCTCACTCGACGAATTCGCTTATCACGGTTGGAGTTTCAGCATGAAACCCTCCTCCTTCCGTAGCTACGGCTTCACAGCCGACGAGCATCGTTTCATCTCCTCGTCAACACAAACCGATTATTACGCCTTCATAGCATTGTTCGACTTTTCATTACCCTCCGACTATCCCTTTATCCATATTTATACCTACGGCCCGGCAAGAGTGTTCGGCAGCCGTGTCTATAGAAAGGGCGGCGGCGAAGAAATGGTGCTCTTTGAAGATGCCGCCATGCCGACGAATGCCTCGGTGGAGCATGAAGAAGTCGTCCTGGAAGATGACGCTGCCGAACCTGAAGAAACCATGGAAACCGGCGGTGAGACCCAAAAGCCCGTGGAGAACGCTGAGCCCTCGCTCCGCGAGAACTTCAACGAGACCGCTTTCTTCTTCCCCAACCTACGCACCGACGCAGACGGCAACAGCACCTTCACCTTCACGATGCCCGACGCCATCACCCGCTGGAAGCTGATGATGATTGCCTATGGCAAGGACAACAAAACCGGCGGCAAGGAATACACCTTCAAGTCATCGAAACCCGTCATGATCATGGCTGATATGCCACGCTACATGTACGACACCGACACCCTTTGGTTCGTGGCCAACGTCATCAACACCGGCGACGAGGCCGTCACGCCCAAGGCCAAGCTCGAGATCTTCGACGCTGCCACCATGCAGCCCGTCCCTCTGCTCCTCTCGGATGCCGTCATCGACATGAAGGAACTGGTGCCAGGTCGCAGCCAGGAAGTGCGCTGGAAGGTGGCCGCTAAATATGACCTCAGCCTCCTTGCTTTCCGTTTCACGGCTTACGCTGGACCTTTCAGCGATGCCGAGCAACACCTCATGCCCGTGCTCAGCAGCGAGATCTTCATGACCCAGACCCTGCCCATCACCGTGAAGGCTGAGACGGAGAAGACCTTCGACTTCGAGGCCATCGCCAACCCCCAGAGCCACGAACGCGACTACAGCCTCACGCTCAACTTCAGCACCAACCCCGTTTGGTACGCCGTGCAGAGCCTGCCTTACTTGGCCAACATCAGCACCAACCGCGCCGAGAGTGCCTTCTATGTGTTTTACGCCAACAGTCTCTCCGCCTACATCGCCGACCATGTGCCGAACCTCCTCGCTTACATCAAGAAATGGCAGATCGAGACCCCTGACGCGCTGCTGTCGCAACTCGAGAAAGACCAAGACTTGAAGGCCATCCTACTGCAAGAGACTCCATGGGTGCTCGAAGCCAAGAGCGAGAGCGAGCAACGCGCCCGCATCGCCAACCTCTTCGACCTCAACACCTTACGTCAACAGCAGACCGAAACCCTCCGCCTGCTGGAGCAAAAACAGCAGTACAACGGCGGTTGGCCTTGGTTTGATGGCATGCCCGAGAGCCCTTACATCACCACTTACATCCTCACCGGTTTCGGCAAGCTTCAGAAGATGGGTGTCTGGGAATCGATGAGCAAATCCGACCAGCGAAGGGCCGAACAGATCTGCGAGAAAGCCGTCCGTTTCCTCGAATACAGCGTCGCCCAATCCTATCGTGAGATGAAGAAACACAAGGAAGAATGGGGCATCGGTGGCACCACGCTGAGCGAGCTCTACGCCCTGAGCTTCTTCAAGGAACAAAAGTCTGACAAGGACTTCGCCACGGCCAAAAAATATTACCTCGACCGCCTGACCAAGAAAAAGGAATGGACCGATTTCAACTTCAACTACAGGGCCAAGGCCGCCTTGGTGCTCTACCGCACTGGCGACACCAAGACCGCTCAACTCATCATCCAGTCGTTCAAGGAATGTGCCCAAAAGAACGAGGAAATCGGCATGTACTGGCCTAAGAAGTATTTCAGTTTCATTTCACACATCGCGACCCATGCCGAGATCATGAGTGCCTTCGACGAGATCGACCAAGACCAGGAGATGCTCGACCAGCTGCGGGTGTGGCTGCTCACGCAGAAACGCACCAATATGTGGGAAAACTCCGCATCGACCGCCGAAGCCATCTATGCCTTGCTGCTCCGTGGCAGCGACTGGTTCGAGGAAGGTAAGAACGTCACCCTGAGCTTCAGCGGCACGCCCATCGGCACCGAGGGAGGCGAGGCTGGCACGGGCTTCATCCAACGCCATTGGAACGCCAACGAAGTCACCGAAGACATGTGTCACCTCACCGTCAACAACCCCACCCCGCATTTGGTTTGGGGAGGCCTGTTCAGACAGTATTTTGTTCCAATCGACGAGGTCAAGGCCGACAACTCGGGCTTCAAGATCAAGCGTGAACTCTTCGTGGAAACCGTCACCGACAACGGCAAGTTGCTCGTTCCGGTTGAAAAACGCACGTTGAAGGTTGGCGACAAGCTCACCGTGAAGCTTTCTTTCGAGAGCAGTCAGGACATGAGTTTCGTGTTGGTGAAAGATTTGCGCGCGGCAGGTTTCGAGCCCACCAACGTGATCTCAAACTATCACTATGGCGACGAGATGGGCTACTACCAAAGCACTACCGACACCGACATGGAATTCTTCATCGACTTCCTGCCGAAGGGCATCCATCAGCTGGAGTACACGATGTATGTCACCAAGGAGGGCAACCTCAGCAATGGTTACGCCTTGATCCAGTGCCAGTATGCACCTGAGTTCACGGCTTATTCGGCTGGGATGAGAATCACTGTGGAAAATTGAAAAAAAATGAAAAGGACCTTTTTAGCCATTCCCATCACCGTCGGGAGCGAGTATCCCGCATTGGTGCAGCGTCTCCAGCACAACCTGGAGCATGAACGCAGAAACATCAATTGGTGCAAAACCGATCAAATCCACCTGACCTTGAAGTTCGTAGGCGACACGCCCGACCAGGACGTCCCGAAGATCATCGAGGCTTGCCAGCAGGTGGCTAAAAACCACCAACCGTTTGAGATGGACTTCAACCGCACAGGCATCTTCGGCAGTAACCACTCGCCACGGGTACTCTGGCTCGGCATGAAGGACGAGCCCCAGGCGCTTTACGACCTTGAGGAGGATATCCTCGATGCTTTCGACGGCCTGGGCTACCTCCGCGATCGGCAAAATTTTGTGCCGCATCTTACCGTGTGCCGCATCAAGCAACTCGTTGACAAGTCTTTCTTCCAACAGATTTACCGGAGCATCGAGCAGAAGACCTACCTTCACGCCGACGTCAATGAAATCGTCTATTTCCAAAGTTTCCTGCAACCTACGGGGGCTTTTTATAAAACTTTGAAACGTATTCCTTTGGGGTAATCGTTTTTTTCCCTATTTTTGCAAAATCTTGAATATCTTATATTAAAAATACAACCCTATGGAAATCCGTAAATTAGAAGAAATGTTCGAGGTTTTGCGTAGCAAACCCAAGAAACGTCTCGTGGCCGCATACGCTAACGACGACCACACCATTTGTGCCGTCAATGCAGCCGTGAAAGAAGGTCTGATCGATGCCACCCTCATCGGCGACGAATACACCATCAAAGAGGTGTGCAAGGCCGAGAACATCGACCCCGCCAACTTCACCATCATCCATGAACCCGTTGACGTGAAGGCTGCCACCATGGCTTGCGACCTCATCAACTCAGGCGAGGCCGACATCCTCATGAAGGGCCTGTTGCCTACCGATAAGTACATGCGCGCCATCCTCAACAAGGAACGTGGCCTCTGCCCACCCAATGTCACCCTGGCCCATGTCGCCGTCATCGAGAACCCCAACTACCACAAGCTGTTGGTGGCCTCCGACTGCGCCATCATCCCGCTGCCCGACCTGAAACAGAAGCAGACCCTGCTGAAGTATGTCACCACCGTGTCAAAGGCCTTGGGCGTCAGCTGCCCGAAGGTTGCCATGGTGACCGCCACCGAGCAGATGAGCGCTGGCATTCCTGCTTGTGTTGACGCCGCTATCGTCGCCAAGATGGCCGAACGTGGCCAGATCAAGGGTTGCATGGTGGAAGGTCCGATCAGCCTTGACCTTGCCTTGGATGCTGAAACCGCTGCCATCAAGGGCATGAAGAACCCTGTCGCCGGCGACGCCGACTGCCTTGTGTTCCCCAACCTCGAAGCTTCCAACGTGTTCTACAAGTGCTGCACCAAGTTCGACAAGAGCGAAGTGGGCGCCATGCTCATGGGTGCCAAGGTGCCTTGCGTGCTGAGCTCACGTGGCGACACCTCCAAGACGAAGCTTTATTCCATCGCCCTCGCGGCCATGCTTGCGTAATTTCTAATTTCAAAAAACGATATCATGTACAAATTATTGATCATCAACCCAGGTTCCACTTCAACGAAAGTTGCTGTTTTCCAAGACAAGGAACAAGTCTTCAAGAAAAACATCAAGCATTCCGTTGAGGAAATTGCCAAGTTCGACAGGATTTCCGACCAGTTCTCCTATCGTAAGGAAACCATCCTGAGCGAGTTGAAAAACGAAGGCATCGACATCACCGGTCTCAGCGCCGTGGTCGGTCGCGGCGGTCTGCTGCATCCCCTTACCTCAGGCGTTTATGAGGTGAACGAAGCCATGATCAAGGACCTCACTGCTGCCTCTTACGGCGAACATGCCTGCAACCTCGGTGGTCTGATTGCCCAGGACATTGCCAAGGAATATGGCGTGAAGGCCTACATCGCCGACCCTGTCGTCGTTGACGAAATGGAAGACGTGGCACGTTACTCAGGTCATCCGCTGTTCCCGCGCATTTCCATCTTCCACGCCTTGAACCAAAAGATGATTGCCCGTCAGCACGCTGAGGCTGTTGGCAAGAAATACGAAGACCTCAATCTCATCGGTGTGCACCTTGGTGGTGGCATCTCGGTGGGTGCTCATAAGAAAGGCCGCGTGGTCGATGTCAACAACGCCCTGAACGGTGACGGTCCTTTCACTCCTGAACGCTCTGGCGCCCTGCCGTCAGGTCCTCTGATGAAAGCTTGCTTCAGCGGTAAGTACACCAAGAAGGATGTGGACCTCATGCTGAAGGGACAAGGTGGCTTTGTGGCTTACCTCGGCACCAACGACGCCCTTGAAGTGGAAAACGCTGTGAAGGCTGGCAACAAGGAATGGGAGAAAGTGTATCGCGCCATGGCCTACCAAGTCGCCAAGGAAATCGGCGGTCTGGCCGCTTCAGCCCTCGACATGGATGTTGACGGCATCTTCATCACTGGCGGTATGGCCTACGACAAGACCTTCTGCGGCATCATCAAGGAACATGTGGAGAAGATTGCTCCCGTGTACGTCTATCCCGGTGAGGACGAGATGAAGGCGTTGGCTCTCAATGGCCTGAGAGTGCTCAACCACGAGACCGACGTGAAGGTTTACGAATAACTTATTCGGCGATCAATAAAAAAGGGCTGTCACCTAGAAGTGGCAGCCCTTTTGTTTTTTAGGATGTGAAATTATTCTTCCACAACTTCGTTATCATCGAACATCTCGGCGCGCATAGCTTCAGCTTCAGCGAACATGTCGGTCAGCTCTTCAGGAATGTTTTCACAATCAGCGAACTTCAGCACTTCGTCCTCGGCATCATTCATCTCTCCAAACATAGTGTTGAAGGTCTCTTCGTCCAACTCTTCCGTATTGTTGTACAAAGCCTCAACGGCCTTGACAAATCGCTCCATGACGGGAGTCAGGAACTCGGCACACTTCATGGCTTCAGCCTTGTTGTAGGCTGTGGCTCTATCATAAATGAAGGTCTGGAGGGCCTCATTGTCTTCTTCGCTTAATTCCTTGTCACCGTATTTTTCTTCGAGGAGACTCGTGATTTCCGATCTGTCGTTCATGGACTTGGCAAAAGCGATAAAGTCATCGGCATTGTCGATGGCAGCAAGCTTTTGCTCAGCTTGAGTGAAGTAATTCTCAACGTCTTTCATGATGGAATCCTTGACGGAACCACCGCAGGAAGTCATGATGAAACCCATCACAACAGCTGCAAGGATAATGGATAATCTTTTCATTTTTATTGAATTAAGGAGTTTTCTCATTGAAGATTGCGGCAAAATTATAACAATTTTTGGAAAAAACCGTAATTTTGTCCCGTGAAACGGAAAATGCTTCAAATAGGAACGGTTCTGATGGCGCTGCAAATCCTGTTTGTATCGCTGGGCATCAGTGTGAACTTCCACTATTGTTTGGAAGACCATCACCTGATGAGTAGCTTTGGCGAGGCTTCAGAGCTGTGCGAGCATTGTCTCCATCATCATCACCACGCCCACATGGAAGCAAGCGAATTCGAGGAGCATCAAGAGGTGATTCACTTCGGCGCCAAATGCTGCTGTGAGGATTATGAAAGCGAGATTGTCTTTACGGATCATTATACTTTCTCACCGGAAAAGAACCTAACGGTTTTTCTGCCTTTCACGGTGTTAAGCGAAGCGTTTCTCAATGTTTTGAGCAACGAGTTTGACTCAGCGTTTCAGTGCTTTACCCAAGAGAAAATCCCCTATCTCCTCACGGGGCGTTTGATAACGATCTTCTTTTCAAGCTTAAAGCTCAATCCTTTGGTTTTCTGATTTCCGTGCCGAAGGCACGATATTTTATTAACCCCACACCAGCGAAGCGCAGTGTGGGGGATTTACACGCTACATAAAATCAACAAATCATGAAAACCATCAAATCCTTAATAATCTTATCATTATTGTCCATCACCTTCTCAGCCCTGGCTCAGAACGTTATCGAAGGGACCGTATACGAAGAGGTTGACGGAAAACGGCAACCCCTTCCCGGTGTCAATGTCTATTGGAAAATCGCCAATGTAGGCACCGTCACCGATGAGCAAGGTCATTATAGCCTTGAGATACATCCAACCTACAAATGTCTGGTGTTCAGCTTTGTGGGATATCTGAACGACACCGTTCACCACATGGCTGAGCCACAGCATTACGACCATGTGATGAGCTCGCCTTTGACCTTGAGCGAGGTGGAGATTGCCGCCCGACAGAAGGCGCAGTATGTCACCGCCTTGGATCCAAGGCATATCGAGCATATCACCGGCGAGGCCTTGCGCCGTTGCGCCTGTTGCAGCCTTGCTGAAAGCTTCGAGACTAACGCTTCTGTCGACGTGGCATACGCCGACGCGGTCACAGGCGCCAAACAGATCGAGCTGCTCGGCCTCAGCGGTCTCTATACGCAGATGATGACTGAAAACATGCCCAACTTCCGCGGTTTGGCTTCAGCCTTCGGCCTTGGCTATGTGCCTGGCACCTGGATGCACGGCATCTCCGTCTCCAAAGGCACTTCGTCAGTTCGCAACGGCTATGAGTCCATCAGCGGACAGATCAACGTGGAGTTCAAGGAGCCGGATGAGGAACACAGCGAAAAGGTGTTTGTGAACCTGTTTACCAACACCATGCTTATGACGGAACTGAACTTCAACACCCGAGTCAAAGTGGGCAAGAACGACGGCTTGATGCTGTTGGGGCACGTTGGCTTCAACCCCATGAAGATGGATGGCAACGGCGACAGCTTCCTCGACGACCCTGTCACCAAACAATACAGCGCTTTCCTGCGTTACAATCATCCTAACACCGGCCATTTCGGCTGTAAGCTTGGTGTGAAGGCGCTGAAAGAGGAACGCCTCAGCGGTCAGATGGACTTCGACCCCAAGCGCCGACTCGAGGAAGGCTACGACCTTTATGGCATCGGCATCAACACAGAGCGTTATGAGGCCTTTGCCAAGACAGGATTCATCTTCGACCGTCCCGAGACCAGCCTCGGCATCCAGCAGCAGTTGACCTACCACAAGCTGAATTCCTATTTTGGACTGAAGGACTACAACGCCAACCAGCTCTCCTACTATGCCAACTTGCTGTTCGACTCCTATATCGTCACCACCAACCACAAATTCTCGGTAGGAGCAAGCTTTTCCTATGACAAATACCATGAGCTGTTCATCGACAGCACCATGAACCGTGTGGAGCGCGTCGGCGGCGCATTTGCGGAATATGTCTTCAGCGACGACCATCACTGGACCGTCATCGGAGGCTTCCGTGCCGATTATAACAGTTATTACCAGCGCATGCTCTATACCCCACGTCTCCATGTGCGTTTCCGTACGGATAACGAACTGGCGCTGCGTCTCTCGGCAGGCAAAGGCTATCGCTCACCCAACGTGTTGGCTGAAAATTCCACCATGTTGGCTTCATCACGCCAGATCCTGTTCCTTGACACCCCAAAGATGGAAGAGGCCTGGAACTTTGGCATCAACCTGTCAAAGCATTTCGATGTGGGAGAAAAGGAGATCCAGCTGTTGGTGGACGCCTATCGCACCGATTTCCTCAACCAGATCGTCATCGACCGTGATGCCGACGCCCATCAAATCCGCATCTATAACCTCGACGGCAAGTCGTATTCCAACTGTGCACAGATCCAAGTGGATTATGAGCTATTCCGTGATTTCGACATCTCACTGGCTTTCCGTTACACCGATGTGAAGATGACCATCAACGACACCTTACGAGAGAAGCCATTCGTCAACCGTTACAAGGGATTGGTTACCCTGTCGTATGCCCCAGGCACCTGGCAGTTCGACCTCATCACCCAGTTCAACGGCGACAGCCGCATTCCCGATATGAACGGCAACGCCACGGCCGTAAAGGACGGACAGGTGTTGGAACGCTCACTGTTCTATGTGATCATGAACGCACAAGTCACCAAAAAGTTGGGTAAGCATTGGGAGATTTACGCCGGTGGCGAGAACCTCACCAATTTCAAGCAACAACGTCCTATTGTAGCCGCTTACGATCCTTTCAGCAACGACTTCGACGCCTCCATGGTTTGGGGGCCGCTGAGTGGTATCAGAGGCTATTTAGGCGTAAGATTTCAAGTAAAATAAAGACTTATTTCGCCTTTGTCAAAGCGGCAGCGCCAAGGATGGCCGCCTCGTTGCCTGAGAGTTCGGACACCCGGATCTCTACGCTGTTTTCGTAAACAAAGCAGAGATGTTTCTTGAACGACTCCCTGACGGGACGCATCAGCACTTCGCCAGCCTTCACAGGACCGCCCATCAGGAAGATGGCCTCGGGACTGCTGAAGGCGACGGCGTTGGCCATTGCCACACCCAGTCCTTCGCCGGTCAGTTCAAAGATCTTGATGGCCAAAGGATCGCCGGCATTGGCGGCGTCACCCACGTCCTTGCTGGTGAGTTCCTCTTTGGGGATCTTCGACAAGGGTCCATCGTAATCCGGGTGCTGCTCCAGCATCTCCAATGCCGTGCGGCGGATGCCTGTAGCCGAAACGTAGGTCTCCAGACAGCCTTTACGTCCGCAGCCGCACAAGCGACCGCCCGGAATCATGATGACATGGCCCAACTCGCCGGCGTTGCCGGTCTTGCCATGCAACAGCTTGCCGTCGATGACGATGCCGCTGCCCACGCCGGTACCCAGCGTGAAGGTGATGAAGCTCTTCATCCCCTTGGCGCCGCCGTATACCAGCTCGCCGTATGCGGCGGCGTTGGCATCGTTCGACACCGTTACGGGAACATCCATGTATTTGTGTACCAGGGCGTTCAAGTCGGTCACGCCCCTAAAGTTCAAGTTGGTGGCGTTGTCAATGCATCCCGTGTAGTAATTGCCCATCGGTGCAGCAATGCCGATGCCGTCAATGGCATCCACGTGCTGTTCAGCCATCATTTCACGGATCTTTTTGCAAATGTCGGCCACATAAAGGTCAGCGTCATAGTACTTTGCGGTAGGCAGGTTCTTGCGGGCCACGCAACGGCCTTCGCTGCTTACCAAGCCAATATCGGTGTTGGTGCCACCGATGTCAATGCCAATGGAGTATGTCATGGTGATCGTCTTTGTTGAACACGCTAAATTAGGAAATTTTCATTATTTTTGCCTCATAATCTTAAAGAAATGAAAAAACAACTGCTTTTATTGCTGGCCTTTCTGCCCTGCATGGCCTTCGCCCAGTTCGACCAATGGTTTACCGAAGCCTCGCTCCGTGTGGATTACACCCTTACGGGCAACGCCAAAAACACCACCTTCGCCCTCAAGGAGCTGATCCGCGAGCCCTATTGGAGCGGTTCCAAGACCAACCTCATCGACAAGCTTGAGTTCGGCAATTACATTGTGAGGGTCTATGAGCCGGGCACCGACCACCTGCTGTTCTCCAAAGGCTACCAAAACCTTTATGGTGAGTGGCAAACCACCGAGGAGGCAGCCAAAACCACCAAGACCTTCGACGAATCGGTCATCGTGCCCTTCCCAAAAAAGACGGTCGAAGTGGCGCTGTTCCGCAAGGATTGGGAGGACAACCTCATTGAGGGCCTGCGCCTGACGGTGAATCCTGACGATTATTTCATCCGTACCGCCGACCACCTCCACCTGCCGGTTTATGACGCTTGGATCGGCAACAAGGACGTTACCCGTGCCGTCGATATCGTCATCCTGCCCGAAGGCTACACCCAAGCCGAGATGGGCAAGTTCGTCAAGGATTGCGACTTCTTCGTCAAGAGCCTTTTCGACTATGCTCCGTATGACCGCTACAAGGAAAGCTTCAACGTCCGCGGGGTGATGGCGCCATCACAGGAATCGGGTTGCACCGAGCCGGGTGCCCGTATTTACAAAAACACCGTGATGCGCTTCAGCTACTGGACCTTCGACTCGGAGCGCTACTGCATGAGTACGGATAACCGTGACATCCGCGACCTGGCCGGACAGGTGCCGTATGACCAGATTTACATCCTGATCAACAGCGAAAAATACGGCGGAGGCGGCATCTACAACTTCTATTGCTCCAGCGCGGCAGGCAACAGCTTCAGCGGTGACATCATCATCCACGAATTCGGTCACGGCTTCGCCGGACTTGCCGATGAATACTACAACGACGAGACGGGCTACGGCGACTTCTACAACAACGACGTCGAGCCTTGGGAGCCCAACATCACCACCTTGGTCAACTTTGACATCAAGTGGAAGGACATGATGGACCACGACACCCCCATCCCCACCCCTCGTGTAAAGCAATATGAGCACACCATTGGCGTTTTCGAAGGGGGCGGCTACGAGGCCGAGGGCATCTACAGCCCCCACATGGACTGCCTGATGAAGACCTTCAAGGGCCATGAGTTTTGCCCCGTCTGCCAACGCGCCATTGAACGTATGATCCTTTATTATTCCGAATGACATGAATTACGTTGACATCATCATCGCTGTGGTTTTGGTCGCCTTTGGCGTAGGCGGCCTGAGGAAAGGCATCATCACCGAAGCCGCCACGTTGCTAGGGTTGGGTTTTGGTCTGTATGGAGCCTTCCATTTTTCCGACTTTACCGCCGACAAACTGCTGCAGTGGGTGGAGATCAACCCGAAATACCTCAACCTGATCTCGTTCATCGTCACCTTTTTGGTCGTAGCGATTCTAGTCAACCTTCTCGGAAGAATCGTCACCAAAATCGTGAAATCGCTGAATTTGGGCTTTATCGACAAGCTTGGAGGGTTCCTGTTCGGCATTGCCAAAGGCATCTTGATTTGCAGCCTGTTGGTCATGCTATTCAACGTCTTTAAGATGAATGGAATCATCAAGGAAAAGACCAAGGAGGAATCGTTGCTCTATCCTTGGATCGAGAAAGCCGTCCCTTACGTGTACCAAGGTTTCGACCTGGTCAAGGAAGCGATGAGGAATGACGACGAAAGATGTCCTGAGGACCCGTCGGACGAAGCTCCTCAAGCCACA
This sequence comes from uncultured Bacteroidales bacterium, assembly GCA_947302205.1. Lineage (GTDB taxonomy): Bacteria > Bacteroidota > Bacteroidia > Bacteroidales > F082 > Limimorpha. The sequence continues at coordinate 95,280 of CAMYVD010000001.1, read as the reverse complement.
GAAATCCCTCAAGATACCGTTCTGATTCTTTGATGTCCTTTTCAGGATAAAGGGTTTCGTCAATGCCCTCAAAATACTTGATCCTAGAGATGCTTTTATCTCTGATGACGATCTTCATGTCCTTTGAAGAGGAGATGTTGATGCCGATGAGCGAGCCGTCATCCTCGCGCAGCCACGAAAGCGCCTTGGCCGAACTGATCACGTTCACATGGTCGATGTTGCCATGCTTGAAGCAGGAGACCATCTCCAAGCCGAAAATCTGGTTGTAGCCTTCGATGGAGTCCTTCGAGATCATAAAGGCCTGCCCCTTTTGGAAAAGGCTGTCGATGGCATGGTTGGCCGTTTTGATGTCTATGAGGGTGGCGGTCATCTGGGAATTGTCGTTCCAAAGTACCGGTTCCACACGCATTCTGATGATGGAATCACTCATGTCATAGGTCATGGTGTCGCATTTGCCCTGCATGTCTGAACGGTAAAAACGCACGTTGCGTCGTCCGACAATCTTTTCTTCCTGGTTCAGTTTGGTCTTGAAATGGTAGAACAAAGTGTCGGAAGCAATGAAGAGCGAGTCGCCGCCATCGTAATACACCACATAGGCGCTGTCGGTGGCAAACGAAAACCCGGTGTTTTCCCACACTTCGGCGTATTCACCACGAAGGATGACCTTGTACGAGGTGTCAATCATCTGGATGGTGTTCATGGCTTTGGCAAAGCCGCGCTGACGGTCGTATAGCATCGAATCCGCCACCATTACCTGTGTTTTGTTGTACATCACCGGATGGTCATCGACGTAAGCCAAGTCGCGTTGGGTGAGATAATAGCCGTGTTTGCCCTCCATGCGGTTGTCCTCGTTGACGATGGTCGTAGGACCTTGAAACCACATCTTCTCGATCGTGGTGTTGTAGAACAAGGTGTCGGTGTACATCTGGTATTTGGGGCTATGAACCTCGACGTCCTTGAAGAAGCGGAACTCCTTGATGTCATCACGGTAAAAGCCGATTTCACTGATGAGTTGCTTGTCGCCTCGGGTAGTCACGCCGTGGTGGGGATAACTGGCCAGATGCAGGTTGCGGTCGTAGGTCATGTATTCGGTTTCGAGCAGCGTGGAGTCGTCCATCATGCGCACGTTGTCGAAGAACTCTGCAAAGCGGCGGTCGCCGTCGTAGACCATGGTGCGACTGTACATGTCAACGCTGTCATTCACCTTGATATGGACGTTCTGGAAGGCGTCGAAACTGTTTTTGGCTTCGTAATAATAGGCGCTGTCGCAATAGAAATGGGTGGAGTCGTGGCGAATGTGCACGTCGCCCAACAGGCGCACGGCATCCGATCCTGCCGTCTTGTGGAGCTGGTTGGCGTGCTCAATATGGACATGCGTACGCTCTTGGCCCCACCCCACTACGGACAGGAAAACAAACACTATTATGGCAATGTTACCTCTCACTTTCCTTCAATCACGATAACGATTTCTCCTTTAACGTCTTTTTGCTCAAAATATTGGATGACCTCCGCCAAAGTGCCGCGGACGTTTTCCTCATGGATCTTGGTAAGCTCACGGGCTACCGACACCTGACGGTCGGGACCCATCACCTCCATGAGTTGCTGCAATGTCTTCACCAAACGGAAAGGCGACTCGTAAAGAATGGTGGTGTAAGGATAGTCGGCTATCTGCTGGATCTTGGTTTGGCGACCTTTCTTGTGAGGCAGGAATCCTTCAAAGATGAAGCGTTCCGCGGGAAGTCCCGAGTTGACCAAGGCGGGGACAAAGGCCGTAGCGCCAGGCAAGCACTCTACTTTGATCTCCCTTTTAACGCACTCCCTCACAAGCATGAAACCCGGGTCGGAGATGCCGGGGGTACCGGCGTCGGTGACCAAGGCCAGGGTCTCGCCCGCCTCGATACGGTCGGCGATGCGTTCCACCTGTTGGTGTTCGTTGTTGAGGTGAAACGCCGTCATGGGCTTGCTGATGCCCAAATGGCGCAACAAGTTGCCTGAGGTGCGGGTGTCTTCGGCGAGGATGGCATCCACCTCCTTAAGCACACGAATGGCTCGCAGGGTGATGTCTTCAAGGTTGCCGATAGGCGTAGGGACTAAATAAAGCTGGGCCATGGCTTATTCAAACTTGCGGTGAACCAATTCGAGCAACCTCTTGTAGGCTTCGTTGTTGCTGTTCCATTGGAGCTCGACACGGAGCTCATTCATGTAGACCAGCGCGCCGTTCAAGGTCTTCAGGTCGTTGAGGTTGTCAATGGATTTGTTGTACTTTTCCATGCTGCCGCCGAACAGTTCGTTGACCAGCAGGAACTTGTCGTTGATGCCGATGGCGGAACGCAAGTCGTTGAGGCTGTCGTGTTGGTATTTGTCGGCCAAGCTTTGCGGGATGGTCATTTCAATCTCGTCGCCGGTGGTGTAAACGGCAGGAGCCTCCTCTTCGACAGGAGATTCCTCTTCGTCATTCGGCTCGAAGTTCAGGATAAAGCCAAAGTCATCAACGTCATTGTGAGGAAGGTCATCGGGCGTTTCCTCAACGGGTTTTTCCTCCTCCACGTCTTCCACTTCCTCTTCAAAGTAAGCATCTTCGTTTTCTTCCATCAAAGGCTCTTCCTCTTCGATCATCGGGAGTCCCTCTTCTGGTTCCAGTTCTTCTTCCGTTTCCTCCATCATGGGTTCCGGTTCTTCATCCATCATCCCCGCTTCTTCATCCATCGGTTCCGATTCCTCCTCTATCGGCTCCTCTTCCTCCATCGGTGCTTCTTCAGGGAACGTTGGTTCTGCTTCCTCTGATTCGGGTTCCTCTGGTTCCGGTTCCTCTATCTTGGGCTCCGGCTCTGTTTCGGGTTCCGGTTCCTCTTCGGGTTCGGGCTCCTCTTCCGGTGCGGGCTCTTCTTCAGCCATGGGTTCTGTCGCCATGACCATACTGTTGATCAAGGATTCTTCATCAATTTCCTCCGGAGCGCTTCCGATATTGATCGAACACATCCTGTCGTAAATCGTATGGGTGCGGTTCATCATCACGTCCAGATCGAGAAGGCCAACGGCCTTTTCATTGCGGAGAAGAAAATCCACCTGCTGATGTAACAGGCTGATTTCGTGTTTTATAGAAAGCAAGGCATCTTTTTGCTCATGGAAATTGTCGGTCATATCTGAAATCTTTTTATTTTTGCTATGATTGAATGGCTAAATTACAAAGATTTAAATTATCGTAGGCATGTTTCTCGAAAAAGATTATCGCAATAAGTCACAGGGATGGATAGAGGTCATCTGTGGGTCGATGTTTTCGGGTAAGACCGAAGAGTTGATCAGGCGTTTGAAGCGGGCAAAAATCGCCAAATTGAAGGTGGAAATCTTCAAGCCCGGTGTCGATACTCGCTATAGCGAAGAGGATGTCGTTTCGCATAACGCCAATGCGTTGCACTCCATCCCGGTTGAAAATGCCACTCAAATCTTGCTTTATGCCAACGACGTGGATGTCATAGGCATCGACGAGGCGCAGTTCCTCGACGACGAGTTGCCTTCCGTCTGCCAACAGTTGGCCAACAACGGCGTCCGGGTCATCATTGCCGGATTGGACATGGACTTCATGGGCAATCCTTTCGGACCCATGCCCAAACTGATGGCCATCGCCGAGGATGTCACTAAGGTTCATGCCATTTGTGTACGTTGTGGCAGTCCGGCACAATTCTCGCACCGTACCATTGCTGGCGACAAGCTCGTCGTTCTAGGCGAAACCGAGAGCTACGAGCCGCTTTGCCGTTCCTGCTATAATAAAATGATGGAGAAGACGGAGGATTAATTTCTGTCTTCTGTCTTCTTGCTTCTTTTCTTCTTCAAGAGATACGCCCCTCCCAGTCCGGCCAATAGCAACAAGCCATTGCCGAGAGGTACATATTCCCATTGGTCATAATCCACGTTTTGAACAGGAACCATGACTCCGAATCCGGGTTTAGACTTGCCTGCACGGGGATTGAGACCCGCGTCCTCCTCTGTAAGAATCATTTGACCAAACAAAGGTGTGATGCTCAGATTCAAGGTAATCAGTAAGATGTAACAAAGCTTCTTCATAACGCCCCCTGTTTAATAAATGATGATCTTTTGAGATTTGACATGCTTGCTGTCTTTAGCCAAGCGTAACATATAGGTACCTGCCGCAACATGGTCGAAGCTCACGTGATTGTGCGCCCCATTCAAGGTGTTGGAGTAGAGTACGCGTCCGGTCACATCGAAGAGTTCCAACTGGCCCTCACCATTGATGACCCACTGTGTGCCGTCAAAGAAAGCGAAGTCATCGTCTTCAGCGTCAACATCAATCGGGTTATCCAATTCAAACACGATGTAGAAGCGCGCGGCGTAATCGGCGGCATAACCATTAAAGCTATAGCTGTCATTTGCCAGCATATCATACTCGGTGCCTGCAATATTGTCGATGAGCAACATCTTCTTGCAGGTGCCGTTGTGGGTATCCCAATGCAAGGTGTATTTGCCATCGTCAGGTGTCTTGAAGAACAACGGAACTCTTTGAGTGCCCACAGGAGTGAAGAGCAAGCTGTAGTTGCGTTCTTCCATGCGGGTGTAGAGCTTGAAGTTGGAGTTCTGCAGGTTCTCCACCTTTTCCACACCGCCCAATTCAGGACGACCCAACTCAACGATGGCCAAGTCACGTTCGCCGTTTTCGTTTTGGACGATGAGGTTCACCAATGGATAGTTCACCTTTTCCTCCACTTGGCCACGGAAGTAGGAGCCTTCGTCTTTGGTGGTACCGGCCATGGATGGGGTGATGACCATATCCATGGTCGTTTCGGAACCCTCTGCAGGCTGGAACAATACAAAGAAACCTTGGTGCGGGTGGATGTACTGTGACGGGATGAGCGGGTTCTTGGAAGCCTTGGCCGTGTAGGGCGAATAAACGCCTGCTTCGGCGATGTAAACGAAGAAGTCCTTCAAGGCATCTTTCGACCTGACATTGCCGGCAGCCACCTTATCGAGGTCGAGGTAAGCCTGATAGGGGTTACCCACCAAGTTACTGCCCTTGTTATAGGACGGTTGACCGTCAATATCGTCCGGAGCCAAAGCCGTCACAGGGATTTTAACCGTTCCTCTGTTGAGCGTACCCGTATTGGAGAGATAGCTGTCTTTGGAGATGGCCATCATGTAACCCTTAGCCGGAACGAGGGAATCCTCATTCGTATAGTCGATGAAGGCATGAGGATAATCGTAGTGATGGTGGCTGAAGCTGTTGCGCTTGAAGTTGATCCAGTGGTATTCTGGTTCATAGTAGGTGTAATAGTCCCATTTGACGATGTCATCCGAGAGTTCATTGATATGATCCGGCATGTAGCTGTGCTCCACATCGGTAACCTGACCATCATCATCGTCATACCACCAGTTCTGGACTTCATCGGTGTAACTGATACCCATCGGGGCGTTGCTCAACGGTGATGAAAGCAAGTGCCAATCGTATTTAAGGGTGTCAGCGAAGGCATCAAGGGCTTGTTTATACGAGTTGTCGAAGGTGATACCTGTGGTGGTATTGACAAAGTCTTTATCGCCGGTTTGCATCAGCACGGCATCCTCGTTGACAAAGACCTTCACTTCCGCATCCGGCACATGCTCAACTTGGCTGGCAGTGCCATAGAGGAAGAGCGTCGACTGAGCATCCAACTTATTGGTGGAATCCAACAGGGCGTTGAAGTCACTGCTGTAGTGCATGAACGCATTGTTATCCACCACGGCCAAGGTGCTGTCCATATGGAAGCCCAAGATCGGCAAGTCACCGTTGACCTTGTCAGTGGTCGGACGGAACCAAGGTGCCAGGTTCTTCTGACCGACAGGATTGCTCTTCACCCACTTGTTAAGGGTGCTCAGCAAGCCAGGCCATTCGATGGTATGCGTGCCGTCAGGATAAGTGATATCCGAAGTCCAATAGGTGTTTGCCTCTCCGTCTTCCAGGGTCACAAGGTTGTCCTGATACATATAGCCATATTCATTGCGGCCCTTCACATCGTTGTAGATACCATGACCCCTTGGTGCTGTGCCGGAAGTTTGGTAGTTGCTATGGTTGCCGTAACAATACTTGATGTATCCGAGATCGGCTTGGTTGTCGTACACTATGGCGTTGATGCTGTCTGCGACAACGGAATAGCAGTTCTCCACCCGGCTGCCGGCTCGGTTGATACCCACCAAACCGCCGATAATTTCCGAGCTGCCTTTGTCCACGACAAAGTTGCTGTAGGAGTTGAACAGATTACTGCTGTTATCACCAACCAGACCACCGAGCACGGTTGCATCGTACACCGTATGAAGCGTGTCAGTGGCGAAGCAAGAGTGGATCGTACCGCCCGTCTTCTTGCCGACCAAGCCACCAATATCCTCGGTGTTGCTGCCGCTTTGCAGGTAACCGGCGCTTTCGCAGTTGCTCAACTCACCGCCGTCCATGGAACCGATAAGACCGCCCAAGTGACCGACTTTGCCGTAAGTGAACAGTTCAACCTCAGCCTGCAGGTTACGGATGGTAGCATTGTAGGTGCTGCCGAACATACCCTTGTCGGTAACCGAAAGTGAGCTTTGTAAGCCGGTGATCGCATGACCGTCGCCTTCAAAGGTGCCCTTGAAACGATAATCATGCTTGTCATCTTGATAACCGATGGGAACCCAGAGGTATTCGCTCATGTCAAGATCTTTGGTGATGGTAATAGTGCCGTTTATAGTATTAGGTTTCTGCCCATTGTAACAGTTAATTTTGGAGATTACCCAAGCCAATTGCTCCGGCTTGTCAATTATAGGATTCTTATTACCAGGCCAATGAGCAATATCTTTATCTCTAATTTGATTCACCCAAGTCTTTGCAAAATAAAGTTTGTTCAGATAGTCAGGATCGTTATTGGGATGTCTCAGCGGATACTCCAATAGTCCATAGATAGCACCATCATCATAAATGACTTGTTGGTCCCTTAAGTAGCTGCCGTAGGAAACAAAGTCTTCGCCGTGCGGGATGTATTCGGTATATACAACAGGTGTGTACTTCTGACCATTCCAGTCATTCTTGGTCACACCGATACGTGAACCTGCGTTCAAAGTACCATACGGGTCATCGGTGGCCATGGTACCAACACTAATGGCCGTGTTGTAGTTGGCGATATATACATTTTCTCTTTCTAGTTTATTATTAGAACGCACATGCTGACTTGAGTTGATCATTACGCTGTCCGACAGCAGCAAGGTGGCATATTCATCCATGTAGATGGCACCACCGTGATGTTCTTCAGAAGCGCCATCCTTGACGTAGTTACCCTCCACGAATGAATTCTGGTTCATCTTGACGGTACCGCCCAAATTAATGTCAATAGCACCGCCGTTGGAGCCTTTGTTGTAATTGTTTCTCAGGTTTGTGAAGCTGTCTTCACCTCCCTTCACGGTCAGTTCCGCTCCGTTAGCGACGCGAATCATCGGCGCTTGGGAAACGACATGGTCTGCTATAGCTTCCATCGTAGCAGGATCATCTGAAGAATACCATTGTTCAGGTTTCAGGTAGGCTCCATCGAGGACAATTGAGGTGATGCTCATGGAGGTGAGCACGTCCACCAACTCGCCTTTATAGGCTGGATTGTGTTGATAGGTAGTCAGGTAGTCCGCATAATAAGGCGATGTGTCCTCTGGTGTATATATGCGCAGCGGATGTCCTCCATTATACCTATAAATGTTCACTTGACCATACTCGCGTCCATCCCATGAGAGGTTGTCCACCGCATTGGCCGTGACTTTGTTGACAATGTAAATCGTGTCGCAAGGCTCAAAGTCGGTGAAATAGAAGATACCTGCCAAGCTCGGCTGCGAAGCGTCGGGATAGTGGCCACTGTAGGTAAATTCGCCATGTTCTCCGTCGATGTAGAAGCCACGACCCTTACCGCGACGCAAGACATAAACATTGAATTTCACATCACGTCCATTCGGTTCCAAGTAATTCGTGAAGTGGGCGGTGGCTATAACGCGACCCATGGTGTCATTACCCTCAAGACCAACATTTTGCTTACTGTCGTAATGCAAATCGAACTGGATGGAGAAAGGCTGTCTGGGATCCACTTTACCAAGTGTAATAGGATTAAATGTGCTGCCCTTAAGGTATCCGAGGTCGATGGTGTCCTTTGTCATTTCCAGCCAACCGTTGGAGTTGTCGTAGTTGATGGTGGGATACATGGTCATGCCCACAAAATTCTTGGAAAGACTATCAACGTATGGGTAACAGTAATCGTAGGGCTCATCTGCCACCAGGGTGTTCCGGCTAAATCCTTCATTCGCCTTGGTGTAAGGCTCCCATTGGACATCGGTCAAGGTCCAGATGGACTCTGTTCCAGCGTATGGATCATACGTCGGGAGCAGTACCTTTGCTGAATAGACGTCATAGTGGTCGCCTCCACCTTCGCCGGATGTGGGTTGGGTGTGCACCATCAAGGCATAGGTGTCAATGTCGTTGTCTTGTTCAATGGTGGTCTTGGTGGTGATGGTCACGCGAATCTCCACTTCTCCAATCACCTCGTCATTGCTGTTATACTGTTCCAAAACAATGGAGATGGGATCCCACTGGAAATTGCCGGTGATCTTGTTATAGTGGGTAAGCCTGAAATCAAATTGAGGCTGTGCCAGTTGGAGAATATCCCATTGGGAATTGATAAGGGCATTGTTGGCCTCAGAGCAAATCAGCACCGTATCCCCTGTAATGGTACCCGAAACCGGAGAGAAGCCTCCTTCTGGAATCATGGTCAAACCAAACGCATTGTTGGGATGGATCTTCATGAAGTCCTTGCCATTGTCGAGGGCCGCATCGTCAGGGCTTGTGTATATGAACTCACTGCCGTCGCTATACATCCAGGTTGCAGTGGAACTCTTTACACCTGCGTTCACGGTTTTGATTTCAGAACCATAATTGATGCTGGCCACGCCCATGGTTTTCTTGACTTTATAATAGTCACCCGTCTTACCAGGAGGCAACAGGACAGGTCTTAGGGGTTTATAGGAAGTGTAGCCTTCTCCTGGAGTGGATATGGCGATCAACTGGACATCGTAAGTACTTAAAGCGCTCTTGAAATAACGCCACACACGGTAATAAGCCTCACCGTTTCTGGCTTGTTGGGCGGGAGTGTGGTTCTCGTATGGCATCTGTACAAACGGACCTACGAGAGAATCACCCGTACTGCTGAAGGTGTTGTAACCTACACCACGATAACTTACGAAACCACCGTCACCCGGGTTGTCATCAGCGGAGTAAACACCGTTGCCACTCACCGTACTGTTCTTGGGTCGTGCATAGGCATAGGCGTTGAACTCACCATCCGTCATCATGTGGAAGAATCCGATCAATGCACCGTAAGTGAACGAGAGACCCTTGCTGCTTTCGTGAGCCATGTTGACCGAGACGTGCGTACCTTGGTTGATACGGAACTTGTTGTCATAATTTGTTGCTTGAGTCGATGCATTGGGAATCAAATCCTGGTATCTCACAGGAACGTAGGTTGGGTTGTCATACAAGTCGTTGTTGCATACGACACTGTACAGGTTGCCGATGTTCTCAATAGGCTTGTCGATGTACAGGGAACTTCCGTTGACCACTCTGACCGTATTGAGAATGTTATGGATGGTGTAAGGTTCCGTGGTGGTTGAGATACTCACGATGCCTCGGCCAGCCAAATGGACATGTGAAGATTCAATAATCAAGCTGTCGGCATGTTGAATCGAGTACAACTCACGAGTTGCGTTGGCCCACGGCTCAGCATCGCTCGAACCGCTGGCTAGGTCTTTACCATAGTCACGGACCATGATGATCTTTCCAGCACGTCCGCCGTCGTTAAGCGTACCGCAACCGAATACATTGCCTTTGTAAGTATCGGTACCTATTCTCATGAAGGTGTTGCCTCCTTGGGAAACGGAATGTTCTGTATCGTAGCCATTACCGTCGATGTAAATGTCGGAACGTCCAGTGATGGTGTGAGTGCCAAAGGTGCTACTGCTACCGGGTTCAAAGATACCAAAGTCGGCGCCAGACCAAATGTCACGGCCAATCATCAAGTCGTTATGCTTGCTGAAGTAGGTTTCGTCGTAAGGAGCTGCCATGGTAGAGTGGTTCGGCGCGTTGGCAATGGCACGCTCTCCAATGAAGATGTAGGTTGATCCGTACGTTCTGCCGAAATAGCCTGCTCCAAACACGTTGAGGTCCGTTTGACCACCGCTATAATTGACCACACAAGCCGGCACAACGGTATCGTTCGTTGCAAACGGTCTCGGCGTGAACACCAAGGCATCGTCAGCATTGTAACTACCGCCGTACACACTGCCTTTCACCGTGCCACCGCGCATGTTCACCGTACGGAGGCCAGCCACAAACACGGTGTCTGTTCGACCGTAGGCACCGCCAAACACGTTTTCATCGACCACACAGGTGCCGCTCACATTCATAAAGGTGCCGCCTCTTGAATAGCCATTCTTACCACCGCCATAGGCACTGTGTTCCAGATGACCGGCGTTAAGGTTCACATTGGTGGTCACCGTGGCGTCTTCAGCAGCGAGGAAACCTACAGAGCCATACTCGCCACCGCCAAACACTGAACCGTGGACTGTACCACCGTCGATGTTGACTCGGGTAGCTGTAGTCACGTCTGCGTTACCTCTCCGAGCCAAGGTTTGGTAACCACTACCAGCACCAAACACGTCGTGCACTTGTCCACCGGCGATGACTACTACCGCACTGTCCATCACGATGCCCAAGGCACCACCGCCATAGATGTTGCCCACCACCTGGCTGTTGTTGAGGTTAACAAGGGTACTGCCCCTCACACGACCGGAAATGGTGTCATTCAGATGGTGCGCCAAACCCCAGCTGCCTTGTCCGCCGCCATACACCGAACCGTCAACGACAGCGCCGTCATAGACGTTGACGCAAGAGGTATGGATGAGTTCAGCATTTTTATGATCCACGCCGATTTGGCCGTTTTCACCACCACCAAACACGGAGTTGTACACATGGGCACCGTTATACAAGTTCACCGTGGTATAGGGGCAATAGGCAAACTTCTCGAAATTGTAGGCGTTGGTACTGTCGGCTGTTGCCATACCTCTTGATCCGCCATACACATAGCCGCCATATCCCGATGAAGTGTTTTCACCCGTGGCAGAGTGAACGTTGACTACAACGCCAGTCAACGTATTCGGGCAGTCGTTGGTCTGTTTGATACGCGGAGGTCCCACAGTGGCTAAATTACCTCCACCATACACATTGCGGTGGATGATACCACCCTTGATGTTCACGGTGTCGAATTGGGTCACTGAACCGGAGATGCTGCTATAATGACTCTTATTGCTTCCATCGGTCCATTGACCGATACCTGAACCAGCACCATAGACATTGCCACGCTCAGTCCAATGCTTGGAATAGATGTCTGCGGTACCCACCATACTTGCAGCATTGGCGGAATTGTAGTTCACGCCAATCTCGCCACTCTTGACATTCGTGGTGGTATTCCAACGGACGTGACCATCCTGGGCACCGCCATACACTGAGCCATAGAGATGGAGGTCGCTGCTGGTACCCAAATCGGTACCGATAGTAACGTGGGTGTAGTTGACATAGCCGAGGAAGTCCTCCGGGCAGTATTTGTATCGAGGCGTAAGGGCACGAGGCACTTCAGGCACGGCGACACCACGGCAACCGCCGAACACTGAGCCGTAAGGCACATTCTCCTTGAACACCTTTTCAGGATCCGATGGATTCAACATGCCAATTTCACCACCCTTGATGGTCACATAGGCGTGACCGCTGTTATGGACGTAGTTCCAATCCTCTTCGTTGGTCACACACTCGCCGTAGCCGGTAGTGCTATAGTCACCCACGCCGCCAGCGTAGTTGCCTTTACCCACCGAAGCGAGGTTGCCGCCACCAAACACGTTGCGCACCACATAACCACCGTTGATGGTCACATAGGTGTTTCCGTATACCTTGCCGGCGGTAATGCTGTAGATGGAGGTATCGTATTGAGTGGTAGGTGCGTAGGTTTCGGGATCATAGTGATACAATGTAGTAACATAAGTGTCCTTACCCTTACCGCCACCATACACAGCGTGACCAACCAAGCCCTTGTCGATGGTAACATGAACGTCCGTATTGACGTGGCCGTTTTCACCACCACCATAAAGGGCGCCGGCAATACAACCCTTTCTGTTGGCTGTCAAGGTGTCGGTATAGTTATTTGGCGTAGCCGTATTGTCTGTATAGTTGACGTGAATCACACTGTTGTTGACGTTGGCGCAATGAGCCATCACGTAACGGTCGCCAGCAATACCCTTGCCGCCGCCGTAAATGTCACCGTTGTCTTCCTTCTCGACATTACCCATCACATCCTTGCCTGTGATGCCAATACGACCGCCAGTAACCTTGATCGTGGCGGTTCCAGTATTTTCAGCATAGACAAACTCGTATGGCCAACTGAGGTTGAAGGTGGAATTGGTTGTCGATTCTTCCGGTTCAGGATGCTCGGTATAGCTATTGATGGTACCCACCGAAGCCAATTCGCCGCCACCGTAGACGTTCTTTTGCACCCAACCGCCGTTCAGCGCAATCCTGGTGTTACCATAAACACGGCCAGCGGTTTGCATCGGTGTGGTTTCGATGACGTCATGGTTCGGGATCTCGCTGTGGATGAAATCGGTTTTGTCGCTACCGTAACCACCGGCAAACACGTCACGCATGACGATACCGCCATTGACGATGACCACGGCGCTGTCGCGTACGGTACCTAACTCACTGCCACCATAGACATTGCTCTTGATCTTACCTCCGGTGATGTTCACCACGGTCTTCTTGGCTCTAGCCAGGAAAGGCCAGATGGGGCTATATTCACCATCGAGTTTAGTCAGACGTCCCATGCTACCTCCAAACACATTGCCGCCACGGGTGTGCTCGAGGGTTGATTCGTGGTCGTTACCGATAACACCGCCGCTAATGTTGACCGTGATGTATCCATAGGTGTGTCCATCTTCGTCTTCTTTGAAATGGCCATACAAAGGACTCTCGGGGTTGGCGAAATTGGTGCCTACTGAAGCCAAACGGCCGCCACCGTAGATGGAGCCGAGCATTTGGCCACCTCGAATGTTGACGTTGATGTTGCCGCCAACCGTACCTGCGGTGAGGGCCTCACCGGAGAAACCACGGCCGCCGCCGAAGACGTTGCCGTCCACGTAGGAATAGCCCAACGTACCGATCTTGGTAGCGGTACCGGCGATGGCTTGCTCGTTGGTTCCGGTATTGCCTCGGACAATCAACTTCACGTCGTTGTGGACGTGGCCCTCCTCGCCGCCGCCAAAGATGGAGCCATAAATCCAGCCGCCACTGACTTCCACGCGAACCCCTTCAACGTTGGTCCAAGTGTTGAACCTGGTTCGTGGATCGCCCTTACCGGCGCCAAAGAGGTAGCAAGTCACAGGATGACGGCCGATCTGTTCTAACTTACGGGGTACACCCAAAGTACCGCCGCTCATCGTGACGATGGTGGAGTCGCCCAAGACATCGTTGACCTCGCCGCCGCCATAGACGTTGGTGAGGATGTGGCCTCCAGTGATTTCCACCTTGGAGTTGCCATAGACGATACCTGATTCAGGGTTCCACACCGTGGAGTCACCGGTATTTGTACTTACGATGTAGGGATAATAACCTGAACCGCCACCGAATACGTTACCGAACCAAGACTTACCATCAGACGGATACTTGTGGTCAGCAACATCCACAGGATCATACGGGTTGTAGTTGCCGTCCTCGTCGCCAAAATCCCAGTGTGCGCATTCAGCCCACCCATCCAAGGTGTCGCTGGCAAGGAATTGTTCCTCAGTGTATCTCACGTCCGTGGTTCCGTTGTCACCTGCGCCGATCAGACCGCCTTGGATCTTCACCCAAGTATCGCCAATGATGTGGCCGTTCGCTGCACCGCCATAGACGGAACCTTTCACCCAAGCGCTGTCGCTGACAATCACTTCCGTGCTTTGCACAACGGCCATCAGGTCAAGAAGTGATTTATTGTTGTGAATTCCAGGAGTGGCTGTTGAGGGATAAACGGGATTAATAGTTGCATAATGGTCTGGATTGTCAACTTTACCTTCGCCGCCGCCATAGACGTGACCGACGTCGTCGTTGTACCTGAGGTTGTAGGAGCCATCGGTAGCTAAGTCGTATCTCATCTTCATTCGGTCAGCGCCGATGCGGCCACCGCTCACGACGACTTTGGCATGACCGTCGGTTGTATTCTTAAACTCAATGTTCGCAATATCAGGTTTACCGGTATTTGGATTAATGATGGTATCCCAATCGAAGTAGCCCACATTGGCCACTTCACCGCCACCGAACACCGTACCATAAATGATTGGTCTCGACACGAGGGTATCGGCATCGATGGAATCCTTGACAATGACCTCGGTGTTTCTGGTCAAGGAGATGAGCAAAGCCGAAGCAGCAGGATGTCCGTTAAGGCCTTTCATGTCTCCCTTGCCGCCACCATACACATCACCCATGGAGAACTTGGTGAAGTCGGTGATGAGTTTTTCATTACCCACCTTACCGCCCTTCACGATCACCTTGACATTACCGTGACCTGCGCCAGGAGCTTGTTCACCCTTTTCGTTGACACCTGTCAGTGCCAAACGGCCGCCGCCGAAGATGGAGCCGTAGATTTGACCGCCCCTCATTTCGACCTTGATGTTTCCGCCAACACGACCGGCGGTATAATTCATCTTGCTGTAGTTACGGCCGCCACCGAAGATGTTGCCATCGTAACTGGTGGTACCCTTGGTGCCCATCAAACCGCTGATGTAAGTTACTTTGGCATCGCCTATGACGTGACCGTCCTCGGCACCGCCGAACACGCTACCCCACAAACGGTTGGTAGTGGTGTCGGCATTGGCTGGGATGTTGACAATAACTTCGGCACTGCCGACATTGGCGTGTTGATAGTATTTGCCGTATGGGTAAGATGGTTTAATGGTGTCGCTACCGATACCTTGACCACCACCGAACACGTAACCATCGACACCGTTCAAGCCAATCTCGACGTTATAATCGGGCAGCTCGATTCTAGGAGCAGGACCCACTTGACCACCGGTGACGTTCACGGTGGCCTTGCCCGTGACGGAGGCAAGCTCGCCACCGCCATACACGCTGTAATAGACATGGCCACCCTTGATGTTGACGTTGGTGTTACCATCAACCAGAGCGTAAGCAGCATAGGTGGAGTCACCCTCACCGCCACCGAAGACGGAACCGCCGGTGACATGGTAGATACTGTCAAGAGGCTGTGACTCGAGTGTCTCTTTCTTGCGTCTGTAACCGATGGTACCGATGGTGCCTCTGTTGATGTTCACTGTGGTATTACCCTTAACGGAGGCAAGCTCGCCACCGCCATGCACGTGTTTCATCACAGCAGCCTGGGCATTGGCAGGAACCACAGGATTACCATTTTTATATTTGGGAAGGTAACCATCCATGTAAGAAGCGTAACCAATGTTAACTTCTGGGTTGGAAGAGGTGGTGGCCGCTACACCATAGCTGCCTCCGAACACGTCTCCCTTAACGGTACCATTGACGAGGTTCACCACAGGCGAAACGGTAGCACTGTTACTTGCTCTCAGAGCGGTTAATCTACTGCCACCATACACATTGGTGAGATCCAAGGCACAACCCGTCAAGGTATCAATCACGTTTACTGTGACGACACCCGTGATGTTGCCATTGATATCGCTGCCACCGAAAGCGTTGGTAATGTTGCCGCCAAAGATGTTGAGGGTGACGTTACCGTCAATGTTGGCGGCATGATCTTCACTGCCCTTTGATCCACCGAAAACGTTGGTGATTTCACTACCCAAGACGTTAAGGGTGACGTTGCCGGTGATGTCGGCGTTGTTGGCACCGCCATAGAGGTTGTCATACTTACCGTCACTACAAGCAATGGTGGTAGTGATGTTACCAATGGTGGGCGCTTCGTTACTGCCGCCGAAGATACTGTCAATCTTCATGTCGCAATCGGTGTCGTCATTGACGATCAAGTCGGTGTAAAGGATACTGCCTTGCTGGTTACCACCGCCAAACACCGCTTCGATGATACCGCCCAGGATTTGAGTATGGGCCGTACCATAGATGTTGGCTGAAACATCGCTGGCGTTATCGCCTTTACCGCCACCAAACACGCGATGGAGACGACCGCCTTCAACGATGATGTTGGCATCGGCGTTGGCCAGTTCGGTACCAATGTCAGAAGCGTTACTACCGCCATAGAGGTCTTCAATGGTGTTTTCGCAGTTGTACACATGCACCAAGGCACTTCTTGGGTAAGCAGTCCTGTTACCTTGGTTCGGGGTATAGTTGGACTGATTGCCTCCGCCAAACACATTGGCAAGGGCATAACCGGTACCTGAGACAAGGTTATCCGTGGTATGTTTGGTATGGTAGATATGCACTTGGACGCTGTCCATCGGTGAGCCACCGAAGTTGTTGGCGCCATACACGTCTCCGAGAATGGTGACACCCTCTTCGTCGTGGCCTACCTGATCCTTATTGCCGATGTAAAGTTTGGCCTTACCTCCAGGATTGTCTCCGTAACCTCCAATATAGGCAAATTCAGAACCGCCATACACATCGCCGTTAATGATACCGCCGAGCAGGTCTACACGGACGTCGCCATAGGTACGGCCAGCCAGATAATTGGCGGTCCATAAATCGCCTGAAACCAAATGTGAAGCTTCGGTAGAGTCGTTCACAATAGGAGGACCCGACTGCATGTGTGTGCCGTTGAAGATTGGGTTTTGGCTACCAAAGCCGCCGCCATACACGCCACCGAAGAGATAATCGTTTGTATCGTCTTCGTCATCTGTGTTGGCCATTGAACCGATGGTACCACCGGTGACCGTCACTGAAGTGTTCCCTGCTACGCTACCTTGTTCAGCGCCACCGAACACACGGCTCATGATGGTCGGATTGCCTTCGATGAGCACCGTAGCTGTTCTTGAACGTGCCATGGAAACCCAGTGTGGTGAGATGGTGTCCACATCACCTTGGCTACCGCCATATACATTACCAGTACAGGTATGAATGAGCTTGCCATCGCTGCCATAAACCGTCCAGTAGCTCGGATCATCATGAGCGTAGCCATAATGGAATTCCTTTTCTGTGCCAATGGTAGGTGTGCCGCCAATAGTGACCTCGGCAGCACCGGAGTTGTCATAGAACTTGGCATCATCATCCCAGTAACCGATACCAGCCATCTCGCCACCGCCAAATACAGAGCCATAGATGCGCGGGGCTTCGCTGATGTTAATACTGGTGTTCGCCACACGGCCGGCCAAGACAGCTTCATAGTTCTTCACATCACCCTTGCCGCTGCCGAAGATGTCACCTACACTCTCGTCGCTACCATTCAGCAACTCGTCTGGATTGTCATTACCGATGTATCCTCCGGTGACAGTGATGGTGGCCAAGCCATGATTAGTATGATCGTAGTTGCCATCGGTAAGGAACGAGGTGACTTCGCCGTCAGCGTCAACACCGACGAGAGCCAGACGGCCACCACCGAAGATGGAACCCATGATGTCGCCGCCGTCCATGGTGACGTTCGTGTTGCCGCCTACACGACCGCAGTGTGCGAAAATCCTGTATTCGTTAGCGTTGCTGGCATCCGGTGCACCGCTACCCATACCGCCGCCGAACACGTTGCCGTCGTTGGTGCTCGTGGCATCAACGCCGATATTGGCACCGGATTTGATCAAGACGTTGGTATTGCCGGTCACATGGCCGTTCTCTGCACCGCCATAGACCTCACCTAAGATGTCGCCACCCTTCACGGTAAGCAGTGTATTGGGAACATTACAGATAGTGGTGAAGCTGTTTGAAGCGACACCTTTACCGGCACCGAACACATTACCGCCGAGACTTGGGTTATCCTTGTCACCTAAGATAGCCGCAACACCGACCGTACCGCCACTGACGGTAACGTGAGTGCTGTCATTAACCGAAGCCATCTCACCGCCACCGTACACTGAACGGAGTACTTCGCCGCCTTCAACATTGACGAAGGTCTTACCCTTGACGATACCAGCGTTCGGATTATAGGCATCAGGTGTATTGTCGTTATTGCTGTCGTACATATCGGTACCGCTACCTGCGCCATACACATTGCCGCAATAGACGTTGTTTTGAGCGGCTGCATTGCCGACGTTACCGACCTTACCGCTGTAGATGTTGACCGTGGCGTTGGTATTGACGTGACCGTTTTCACCGGAACCATACACGGAGCCGTTCACTAAAGCAGTACCGCCACCGCTCTTGGCACCGATGTTCACCACGGCTTCCTTCACCGTGGCGAAATTGTTGAGAATCGGCATGGCTTCACCGCGTGAGGAGCCATAGACGTTACCGCCGTATCCCTTGGCGATGCCTGCGGCGTCGCCGATGGTGCCGCCGATGATGTCAACCGTAGTGAGTGACGGGTCGTAATCCAGATAAATTTGTTTTGGAGGCGGGCCTACGGTACCTAGGGAGCCGCCGCCGTACACGTCGCGGTGGATGAGACCACCGTTAACCGTGACGTGGGTGTTGCGGGTGACTGAACCGGCCGAGCTGCAATAGCTATCGAGAACACCGTCGCCGTCGGAGTCATACATATCAAGACCTCTACCAGCGCCGTACACGTTACCACGATACTTCCAGGTGTCGGAGGCGATGTCGCTGCCGTCGCCTGAGTATTGCATGCCGATTTCGGCATCGTTGATGACCACATCGGTATTCAGACGCACGTGACCGTCATGTCCGCCACCGAACACTGAACCATAGATGCGTGGGCTGTTCGCATTGGGGGAAGCCACCACGTTTTTTCCGATGGTAACAAAGGATTGGTTGACATAGCCCAAGAAGTAGTCGCGGTTGTAGAGATAACGTTTGTCTTTGTTGACGCTGGCGTGAGCCATACCTCTCGATGAGCCATACACGAAGCCGTTTTCGATACCGTCGGTGCCGATGGTGCCGATGGTGCCGCCATAAATGCGGACATGGGCGCGACCCGTGGTCATCGTACTGTCAATATCACCATCCTCACCGTAGATGATATAGTTGGACTTGCCGATGGATGCCATGTTACCACCGCCGTACACATTGTGCAAAATCCAACCGTTGTTGACGGTAACGCTCGTGTTGCCAAACACCTTGCCGGCAATAATGTCACAAACCATGGTGGAATCGGCGCAAGGCAGATCCGTAGCGGGATCCAAAAGCAGATCCTTATAGGTGGTCGAACCATCGCCTGCACCGAACACCGAACCGACGATCAGGCCACCGTTGACCGTGACACTGGTGGTGTCGTACACGTGACCGCTCTCGCCACCGCCGAATACCGAGCCGATAACCACATTGGCAGTGTTATCGTCAAAGGTGTTATTTTCTGGAGTATCGAAGTTTACTGTGACGTAAGCCTCATTGACGTTGGCCAGTTTAGCCATCTTGTAACGGTCACCCACGTCACCGCGAGTAGCGCCATACACACATCCCGTAGCCAAAGGCACATCAGCCAAAGCCGCAGTGCCGATATGGCCACCTGTGATATTGACTTCTGTCTTGCCACCCATGCTGAAATCCAGTTCGACAGGCCAGCTCAGCGTGTCGCCTAAGTGACGCTCGGCAGGCTCGATAGCCAAATAATAACCCACTGAAGCCATAGCACCAGCGCCATACACGTTGCGGCTGATGTAGCCACCTTTGATGTTCACTTCGGCATCGCCGTAAACGATACCTGACATCGGGTTGTAGGTGTCACCTACGCCATCACCGTCGGTGTCGAACTTATCCGTACCGCAACCGCCGCCATACACGTTACCACGGTAGGCAAAGTATGGATCTGGGGAGTCTGGATCATAGTCATTAGCAGCAATACCAATGGTACCGCTGTTGATGTTGACGACGGCTTGCATATAGACATGGCCGTTTTCGCCAGAACCATACACGGAGCCCTTAATGGTAGGACCAGTCTTGCCAAGTTCACCGATGTTAACCTCAGTGTAGGCTGCAAATGACAAACTATCTAGGAAGGCACCGATGGAGTCTATCTTGCCTCGGCCTGAACCGAACACCATGCCGTTCTCGTTGCCATCATAACCAATGGTACCGCCCTTGATGTTGACCGTAGCCTTACCATGACCGGTTTCATAACCGGCATAAGGATCTCCTGATCCGCTAAGGTTGTATGTACCGATGGAGGCAATAGCACCGCCACCATAAACGTTATGGCAAACCTGACCACCGTTGACGGTGACGTAGGTGTCGCCGAACACACGACCTGACGAGATACTCAGATGATTCGGCCTACCAGTTACGTTATAACGGTTGGTACCACCACCACCGCCAAATACGTTGCTGTGCCAGCCACCGTGACCTTCGATGCCGATGGTTCCACCGTTGACGGTGACATGGGCATCGCCTTGGACGTGGCCATTGGCCGCACCGCCATACACGTTACTCTTGATGACGGCACCCGACTCGACGGTGACATGTGACTCGCCAACATAGGACAAGTAGGTGAGTTGCGTTCTGGCAGGAACCGCCGAACCCAAACCTCCGCCAAACACGTCGCCGTTGTTTTTGCCATCCGTACCAATCTGGCCGCCATTGATGACCACCTCGGCCTTACCAGTACCCTCAGCATAACCGACGATGCTGTCCGGCACTGAGGTTGAGTAGGTGAAAGTACCCACCGAAGAGATAGTGCCGCCGCCGTACACTTTGTTGTAAATCTTGCCGCCATTGACAGTTAATAAAGTGTTGCCATACACACAGCCGCCAATGGGATTGTACAATGCGACAGGCACATGAGGATTGGGATGGGGATAGGTGTCGGTACCACGACCGCCACCGAACACCTGGCCGCGCAGGATACGACGGCCAACTCCGAGATCGTCTTCCGCAATCTCGCTGTCTTCTTCAGAAAGAGAAACGGTAATGCCGTTGTATTCGTTATTCTCATCCTGTTCAGTATAGCTGGTACCATGCAACTGCATGCCTCCGATGACCAGATTGTTGGGTTCTGTTTCCGAACCGATAGTGACTTCCGTATCCTCATACACACGGCCGTTCTCGCCGCCTCCGAACACGCAGCTGACCACCTGGGCGTTGCCTTCGATGCTCACCGAAGTCTCTTTGACGTATGCTGCCTTGTTGAAACTCGGATTTGCCGCACCACGGCCGGAGCCATAGACACTACCTTCGTTACCGCCGAGGTACTTGAAGGCCATGTTGATATACTCTGTTTCTGAAAGCTCTGACACTCCCAAAACATCAGCTGCATCAGCCCTTTCCGCTTCGGTGATGTCTTCAGTAAGGTCAGCCTTCTTGGGACCGATGAGCGCATTGCCGCCCACTGAAACCGTGGCCGTACCTCCTCCAAGCCATTCGTTGATGGTGCCGTCAGTAGTGAAGGTAAAGTTACCCACCGAAGCCATACGGCCGCCGCCGTACACATTGTGTCGTACATTGGCATTGCCATTCACGGTGACAGTGGTATTGCCATACACGCGACCCCACAGTTCATAGTTCTCAACACTGGTGTCAAAACCCTTGCCGCCGCCATACACGTCACCATTGTTGACTTCATCGTGAATACTGCGGTCCGTCACATAACGTTCCCTGAAGGTAAGTCTTCTGCCAACGGTACCGCCGCTAACAGCCACTTTAGTGCTGTTACCCACGGAGGCCAACTCACCGCCGCCATACACATTGCCTTTGATGGCTGCAGTGCCCGAGATTCTCACGTCGGTGTTGATCGTATTGCCAAACAGGGAATTGGTTTCCAAACCTTTACCTCCACCGAATACGTTGCCTTCGCCAGCGTCGACACCGACAGTACCATTGCTGACTTCAACCAAGGTGTTGCCATGGTTGGTGAGATCCGTCGTATAGACATGGCCGTTGCCATCCGCACCGACAAGACCGGCATAACCACCGCCAAAGATACCACCCTTGACAGTACCTGCGGTCATGTTAATGTGGGTATTGCCTCCCACACGTCCGGAACTCGTATTGGATTCAGACATGTTACCGCCACCGCCGTACACATGTCCGGCACCCAAGGAGACGCCATCGATACCGATGGTGCCACCCTTGATCAAAATGTTGGTATTATTCCATACATGGCCTTCTGCGCCACCGCCCAACACGGAGCCGTAAACCATGGCTTTCTCGCCAATCTCTATTTCAGTGCTACCCACTGTGGCGTGGTATTTATACTTTTCATCCAAGTCATAACTAACACCTTGGCTACCGCCAAACACATAGGCGTTTATGCCTGTGCCATCCAAGGGACCGATGGTACCGCCTGTGACTGTGACATGGGTGGTACCGCCTGCGGTGAGCGTAGCACTGGGACCTGTTGAATAGGTACCCACGGAAGCCACTTCACCACCACCAAACACGATGCCATGGATGGAGGGACTGGAAATGGTTGCGTTATCCTTGATGGAATCGCGAACAAAGACATAAGTGTTATTCAACACAACGCCGTAATTGGCACAAGCGGCTAAACCGCCAGGATGAGTGGTTGTATTTGGAGCATAGCCTCTACCGCTACCAAACACGTTGCCGTCTTTTCGAGTGATGTTGCCCGTCTCGCCATCAACAGCATACACACCGATCTCGCCGCCTACCACATCGACATGGGTGTTTTCGTCCACGGTACCATAGGCTGAGCCGCCGTATACGTTGGCCAAGACATGGCCACCGAAAATTCTCACATAAGTGTTCTTGGCATGTGCCAGAACCGATTGGGTAAGGCTACCAGGTGTATGAATGGTGTCGCCCATACAACCGCCAAAGATCGTACCACTGGTGATCGTGTCAAGGCTGGCCAAGCCGATGGTGCCATTGAGAATATCCACATAGATATTACCGTGGTCAGCGCCAGATTGCATCAAGATGGTAGGGTCTTCAGCGCTCGTCCTCTTGATACCGACAGAAGCCAAACGTCCGCCGCCGTAGACATTACCTTTCACCGCAGCTTCTCCAGTAACAGTAACGTGGACATTACCACCCACCCTACCCGAGGTGTTGCTTCCTGCTTCGTAGTTACGGCCACCACCAAAGATATTACCATCCCAGCTGGTCTTACCATTGGTTCCCAGTGTACCGCCGCTATAGGTGACCGTGGCATCGCCGATGACGTGGCCGTCTTCACTGCCGCCGAAGAGGGAGCCCCAGACTGTTCCCGCTGTCATTACGACTGAAGAGCTGTCAACATTGGCAAAATTCCAATAAGCGTCGCTATCTTTGTCATCCAAGCCTTTACCGCCGCCGAACACATAGCCGTTGTGGGCACTGCCATCCAAGGGACCAACTTCACCGCCGCTGATGGTGACTGTGGCCACACCGCTTGACTTATCGTTAAGGTCGCCACTACCTACCGAAGCCATCTCACCACCGCCGTACACGTTCATGAGTACCTTGGCACTGCCTGAGATGGTTACGGAGGTATTGCCTTGCACCAAACCGTCTTGTTTATTGGTAGTCGTACCTTTGCCGCCGCCGAATACACGTCCACCCTTGGCTACTAGACAAACCGGAATGCCATTGTTCGTCGTACCGTTCGGCTTACCTGGCGTACCAACGACACCGCTGCTCATCTCCACGATGGCATTGACCGTTACCTGTCCTTCCATACCACCGCCATAAACGTCGCCTAAGATGGTGTCGTTATGAACGCCATGGATACGGACGGTATCGCTACCAACAACGTTGGCTTTCTCACCGCCACCGTAAATACTTCCACGAACCTTTACCTGAGCTATGGCCATAGTACTGCTTATCAGCAACATAACCATGACCAGGAAGATTGTTTTCAATATCCCGTTCTCAGTATTCCGTTTCATGTATTTCGGTTCCATCTCGAAAAAGTTTGCAAAGATACGAATTTTTTCTTTTATTGTACCTCAACTTTAGTATTTCCTTGCACTTCGGCCTCTTTACCACCTCCAAAAACGTCGCCCTTGACATCCACTACCGATTTGCCGTCAAGGATCACATGCGTATTTCCCACCACATTGGCACCATGGCCGGCACCGTAAACGTTACCTTCAACAACGGCTTCGTCAGTGCTGGTAGTGCTGCCGCCAATGGTGACCTTGGGACCGTAGGTAGAGGTGGTGTTGACGATAGCACTGCTACCAAAGCCACCGCCGAACACGTTACCGCCCAAGCCGTCTTTTTTCGAAATGGTGCCGTTCAGCACATTCACTTCGGGATAGCAGCCCAAAGTATCGGGGGTATAGGATGCGTTACGGCCACCGCCATACACATTGTGAACGATGAGCGGGCAATCGGTGCTTCCGGCATCGTCAATATTGACGATGATCTTACCATGGACATTACCCTTGATATTGCTACCGCCAAACACGGTGTCGATGGTTCCGCCACCAATGGTAAGGTTGACGTTGCCTTCAATAAAAGCATCGAATTCGCCCTGAGAATGGCCTGCAGGACGTCCCTTCGAACCTCCGAACACACACTCGTATTCACCGCCCAACACGGTCAGGTTGACATTGCCTCCAGTGCCATCCGATTTCTTCAAGATTTTCGCTTGGTTGCATCCACCATACAGTCGCTTCACATGCATGCCATTGGAACAGGTGATGGTGGCATCCACATCACCAACGACATTCACATAGTTGCCGCCGCAGAAGAACTCATCAATATCCGTCTGACCGCAAGGACCATCATCGTCAATATTGATGGTGGTGGTTCCTGAAATCAAACCGTTTTGGTTACTGCCGCCGAAGAACATGCCGACTTCACCGCCATGGATACCAAGGACGACATTACCCTTGATATTGGCGGCGTAATCTGGACCAAGTTCACCGTTACCACCGCCGAACACCTGGGCAAAACGACCGCCTTGGATGTCGGTGCTCACGTTAGGCGATGCCGAAGCGTCACCGCCACCGAACACACGACGGACGGTGTTGTCGCAACCGAAGATGTTCACTGAAGCCGTTTTCAACACAGAGTTTCCTCCGCTGTCTTTCGGATCGTAGTCGGCATAGTTGCCACCGCCAAACACGTTGTCAATGGCATACCCAGTACCTCCTTCAGCGAGGTTGTCAGCGGTATGGGCCGTGCCATAGATGTTCACAGTGACATCGTCTTGAGGTGAGCCACCCGTGTTATTGGCACCATAGACGTTGTTTCCAATGGTGGCATAGCCGCGATAGGCGGTAGAGTCTTGACCTTGCGATCCTTGCATTGTATAGGTTTCACCGACATTGACGGCGATGGTACCAAAAGTCTTTCCTTTGTTGCTGTTTCCTGATTCGCCCAAGCCACCGCCGTAGACGTCGCCACCGTAGGTAGTACCTTTGGTTTCCGTTTTCAGGATGCTGCCGGCAATGATATTGACCGTGGTCTTGTCGGAACTGGCATCGTTGACGGAGCCGTAGGCCGAACCGCCATAAACGTCACCATAGATGATCGGGGCGGTCACATTATTCAGAGAGTCGACAGTGACTGTCACATTGCCACCTGTGGTAGTCAGCTCACCCAAGCCGCCGCCAAACACGTCGGATTGAACTCCAGTGCCATTGCCAATGGTTCCTGCGTTGACATAGACTTCGACATCGCCCATCACCGTACCGTTGTTGTTGTTGGCTCCATAGAAATTGCCATGGACGGCGTAATTGCTTTGGGTGGCATTGCCGATGTTCAGGGTGGCGTTGCCGTGGGAGCCATAGCCTACCGAGGCGTATGCGGCACCGCCGAACACCGATCCGCGCACCGTACCGCCTAACAGGTCCACTTCGGAATTGCCATACGTGCGTCCCGCCAAGGCTAGAGGCGTAGCATTGGTAACAAAATCTGTTGAGTCATTCTCTGTAGTGCTATAATCTTCATCAGGATCGTCGCTACCGTAACCGGCTCCATAAACATTGCCGAAATAATATTCGTTGCTTTCACCTTCATTGACAATGGTACCGATGGTACCGCCCTTGACGGTGACCTTGGTATCACCTGCCACGGTACCTTGTTCGGAACCGCCGAACACGCCGCCCATGATGGTGCCGCTGTAGATGGTGACATCCGACGATTTAGAGCGGGCATGGGATACCCACTTGGAATACTTTAAGTCAACGTCACCTTGACAGCCGCCGAACACATTGCCGGTGCAGGTATGGGTGACGGTGTAGGTGTGACTTTCATCGTCATAGTCATAAATGGTCCAAGTAGGATGGGTTGCCAAGTAAGTAGGATCAAATTCTTTGTAAGTGCCAATGGTGGGATTGTCTTCAGGACGCCCTGCAGCGCCGATGGTAACGGTAGTTGAGCCTGTGCCATCAATAAACTTATTGTTGTTGTCCCAATGGCCGACACTGGCCATTTCACCGCCACCAAACACGGCACCGTAGATACGGGGGCTGCCCGTGATGGTGATGTCTGTGCTGGTGACCGTTCCTGCCAAAGGATCAGCGTAGTTTTTGGTATCGCCCTTGCCGCTGCCGAAGATGTCACCGACACTCTCATCGCTCTGCGTTAACAAGTCCAAACCATCATTGTTGTTGTTGCCGATGACAGAGGAACCGCTGACAAGGATGGTGACATTGCCGTGGTCAGCTGGATCCCAAGAAGTGGTCGGGAAAACGCCGTTTTCATTCACACCCGAGAGTGCCAAACGTCCACCGCCGAAAATGGAGCCTTGGAGGGTGCCACCGTCCATGGTGATGTCGATGTTGCCTGCCACACGACCGTTGGTGTGGTTGGTGTTGAGGAAGTTACGGCCGCCACCGAAGATGTTGCCGTCCCAGGTGGTCAGGCCGTTGGTGCCAATAGCAGCCCCTGTATGGACTTCAATGGTGGCATTTCCGAGTACATGGCTGTCGTTGCCACCGCCGAAAATGGAGCCATGAATTGTACCTCCTGAAACAGTGACCGAGGTGTTGTTGACATTGGCATAAGCCTTGCGCAGTTCATCGGGATCATGAGGGAATCCCTTGCCGCCGCCAAAGACATAGGCGTTCAAACCCGTTTGGTCAAGCGGGCCGACAACGGCTGTACCGCTCACGCTGACCGTAGTATTGCCCGAGGTACTGGCCATATCGCCGCCGCCGAACACGTTGCCGCAAACGGTGCCGCCCTGAAGAACCACGCTTGAGTTCCCGTACACACGGCCCGCCAATGAGTTCACGGAATCCTTCTCGGTTTGCGTCGGATGAGCCAGGTGCAAGGTTTTGATATAGTCCGCACCATAACTGCCACCGAAAACATTGCCGAAGCTGTAGGTACCCGTCAAGTTTGTTGAAATGACCGGATCCAAACTGTCTGACACGATGTTCTGCCTTCCAATGGTTCCACCGGCGATGACCACTTTGGTATTTCCCCATACAGCACCTTCCTCAGAGCCGCCAAAGACCGAACTCCAAATCGTGGGCGTACCACTAATGTTGACATCAGTATGGTGGCAGTGCCCTTGTTCAAGTCCTACCACATCCTTTCCATCGAATTTCAACTTACCCTGGCCGCCGCCATACACGTTACCCGTAAGGGTATGGCTGATCATTCTCACCCCGTTGATGGTATCATACCAAGTCTTTGGAGCGGGATCCGTACCTAACGAATAGTCATGGTCATACTCTTTCACCGTTCCAATCTCTGGAGAGCCTGTAATGGTCACACGAGTAGTACCGGTTTTTATGGTGTACCACGTAAGGTAATTGTTCCAATGGCCGACATTTGCCATCTGGCCACCACCGAAGACATTACCACGGATTTTAGGATCACCGCTGATGCTGACCATGGCATTGGCCGCACGACCCAGGTCATCTTCCTTGAACTCATCAATGTTACCACGGCCACCTCCATACACATTACCTACAATATAGTCACTTCTCAACAAGTTTAGACCGTCGTTGACGTCGTTGCCAATCTTACCTCCGCTGACCTCAACCTTCGTCAGACCGTGATGAGTGGAATCGTAAACATGAGATGCATTAATAAAAGAGGCGAAACCGGCCGTGTCGTCCACACCGACCAGACCGACCAAACCGCCACCATAAAGGTTACCCAACACGGTACCGTTGTCCATCACGACTTGGGTATTGCCTGCCACACGGCCAGCGGCACGGTTGAACAGATTGCCCCTACCACCGCCGAACACGCTACCGTCGTACTTGCCAAAACCATCAGTGCCAACGAGAGCGTGACTAGTGATGATGACATCGGTGCTGTCCAACACATGGCTGTAGGCACCGCCACCGTACACGGAACCTTTGATAGCGCCGCCGCTAATGGTAACTTCAGTACTATTCACATTGGCGTAGGGATTACGGATTTCGATGGAGTCCACAGGGAAGCCCCTGCCGCCGCCGAAGACGTTGGCGTTCATGCCGGTGCCGTCGAGATCACCAATGGTACCGCCGCTGACGGTGACAAAGCATTTGCCTTGTGACCTGGTGCCATCCGGGGTGTCATCAAATTCCTGAACACCCACGCTGGCCATGTTACCACCACCGTACACGTTACCGTAGATGGTACCAGCCGAGACGTTGACATAGGTATTGCCATACACACGACCTGCGATGAAGTTGGGCTGAGCATCTTTATTATGGATACTTGACTGTATGGAATCGACACCAAAGCCACCGCCGTAGACGTTGCCATAATTATAAGTTGAAGTGTTACTGATTTGCCATTCATCTCCAACCAGTTTCAGGCTATCTGCCGTAATGCCTGTTGTTCCAATGGTGCCTCCTTTGATCTCCACATAAGTATTCTCCATGATCGTACCCTGCTCAGCGCCGCCGAACACGCAGCTTCTGATGGTAGGGCTGCCCTGTACCACGACTTTAGCCGTGCGTGAATGGCCCAAATAGATCCAGTTGGGGTAATTTGGCGATGCGTCGCCCTGGCTGGCGCCAAACACATTGCCTGAACAGGTGTGCTGGAGCCTTCTCACGTTGTTGACCGTGTCAAACATGGTCCATTCCGTTGGATGCAACTGATATTCATGGTTTTTAAACTCGTCTTCCGATCCAATGGTAGCCGTGCCTGAGATGGTGTCACGAGTGGCGCCCGTGCCCGCAAGGAACTTGCGCGAATTGTCCATATAGCCTACACCGGCAATCTCGCCACCGCCAAACACGGTGCAATAAACGGTAGCGTTGTCCGTCACATTGACGATGGCGTTGGCCACGCAACCCGCCTCCGGGACATCGTAATATTCAAGGTCCCCCTGACCGCCTCCGAAGATATCGCCGACGCTATAGAAGGCATCTAACAAAGCGTAGGTGTCTTCAATGCCGATAATAGAGGAGCCTCTGACATCAACAATGGCCAAGCCGTGATTGATGGAGTCGTATCTCGTTGCGTCTTTCGGATCCTTGAAGGAGGGATCGCCATTGACATCGACACCCGTCAGGGCCAGACGACCGCCACCGTACACGGAACCCTTCACGGTACCACCGTCGATCTTGACGTAGTTGTTGCCTGCCACACGTCCGCAGGTCTTGTACATGGCAAAAGTGGTATCCGCTTCGTCACCAGTACCAGTAACCACAAAATAGCCGCTACCCTTTCCGCCACCGAAGACGCTACCGTCATAGCCGGAAAGGCCAGAGGTACCGATGGTGGCACCGGTATTGATGAACACAGAGTCGTTGCCCAACACATGGCCATCGGCGCCGCCACCATACACAGTGCCATATACCTTGCCACCACTCACGGTGATCTTGGTATTGTTGACGTTGCAGAAGTTCTTATATTGGTCATTGGATTTACCCTTGCCGGCGCCGAACACATGGCCCTCTTCGATACTGGCAGGCTTGTCATCCACATAAAGGTCTTTGATGCCGATGGTACCGCCGCTGATAACGACTTTAGCAAGTCCGGTGTTGGCTATGAGCGCCCCCGTAGTGGTGTTCACTTGACCTACGTTGGCGAGCTCACCGCCACCATAGACACAATGCTCCACCTTGCCGCCACTCAGGTTGACCGAGGTATTGCCATAGACCAAGCCTGCGGTTTCGAGTGTATTATTCCCAAATCCACCACCGAAAACACTATGCTTGATATCGCCACCACTTATGTTAACCGTGGTGTTTTTCGTCACGCAGGCGAGCTCACCGCCGCCGTAGATCGAATGGTAAATGGTAGGTCTTGTCAGGGTGTCGCTGCCATCGATGGAATCCCTGATGATGATTTCGGTATACTTCGCCTCGCCGAAAGTGATGTCGCTAAGACTGCCTTTACCGGCACCGAAAATGTCGCCACAGGTGCGCTCCGAATTACCGATGATTTTGGGATTGCCCACCTTGCCGCCCACCATCGTAATGAAGGTGTGGCCGTAGGTTCCATTGGCATCGTCTTCAACCATGGTGCCGTTCACATTCACACCGGTTGCCCCAGCTCGACCGCTGCCAAACACGGTACCGAGCATTGCTCCACCTGAGATATAGATATTCGTGTTTCCACGCACACGGCCGCAAGTGGACCAGTGGCTATGGAAGTTACGGCCACCGCCATAGATGTTGCCACCGTAGAGCACGGAGCCGTCGGGGCCCATGAGGCCGCTTTGATAGGTTACGTTGGTGTTGCCCAGCACATGGCCGTCTTCGCCACCGCCATACACACTGCCCCAGATACGCTTGTGGATGCTATCCTCTTCATTGGCAGGCATAGCCATGTTCACGACAATTTCCGTGTTGTTGACATTGGCAAAATCCTTGTAATCATCGTCAGGATCGCTTCCAAGACCTTTACTGCCGCCAAAGATATAACCGTCCAAGCCAAAGATGCTGCAAGGAATGTTATCCGTAGGCGTCGGACCTACTTGTCCGCAGTTGAATTCTATCCTGGTCAAGCCGGTATTCTCACGAGGCACAAAGTCGCCGTTTACGGTATCCATCAGACCCACGCTGGCCAACTCGCCACCACCATACACATTGTATTGGATATGGCCGCCGTTGATGACCACGTTGGTATTGCCCTTCACACGTCCGGTATTGGGGTCGGTATTGTTGCCCATGCCGCCACCGAATACACGTCCTGCCTCTTTTTCATGGAGGATCGTGTCTTGGGGTTGGCTGTGGTTCGTGTCATGCTTCCAACCATAGGTGACTTTACCCACCGTACCATCGTTCATGGTGACCGTGGTGTTTTCCGTTACCACGCCCAACTTGCCGCCGCCGTAAACGTTGCCTTCGATGACAATCTGTGCCTCAGCGACACTGGTGCCCAACAACAGGGCCAATGCAAGAAAGGCCTTAACTCGTTTTTTGTACCGTTTTATATTGAATATGCTCATGATCATATCGTTTGATTCAGGTTAATTGAAAATCGCTGTTATAGTGGCATCTCCTTCACCCATGATAAAGGTATTTTCCTCACTGTCGACTGCTCCTGTTAAAGTTCCACCGGTCACCTCCCAACGGACGAAGTTGTGTCCGTCAGCATGCGTTGCCTTGAGGGTGAGCACCGCGTTTTCACCAATGGAAGCACCGCTGTTTACGGTTTGGTTCAGGACGTTGGTCACCTTGACCGTACCATTTTCAGGTGGGGTAATGGTCAATACGTGGGCAAGTACAAACTCAGCATCAATGGTAACATTTTTTGTTCCCATCGTAAAGGTGGTGATGGGCGCATACATATTCTCAATGATTGCCGTTGGGTCATCGGCATGTCCTTCCTTGAATGCATAGCCAGGTTCTGGCGTGGCCTTCAAGGTCAGTTTGGCACCTTCACCAATGTAGGCACCGTTGGCTACGGTATGGCCTAAGGCATCGGTGACCTTGATGGTGCCATGTTCCGATGAGGCAATGTTGAAACTATGATTGTGTACGAAACTGGCTGCTATGGTAGCATCGCCATTTTCCATAGTGAACGAGGTTTCGTTGGCAAGGACATTCGCAAATGCGCCGTTGCCCGTAACGGTCCATCCACTGAAGGAAAAATTGGATGCTGGCGTAGCTTTAACGCTGAGCACTGCACCCTCGCCAACGGAAGCACCGCTGTTTACGGGATTGTTATGGTTATCCACAACCTCCACAGAGCCGTGATCCGGTGTTGCGTCAAAGGTAAGAACGTGAGGGGTTACGGATTCAAACACAGCAATGATATTGGTAGCACTGGCACCCATGGTGTAAGTAGTGGCTGATGGACTGGTATTATCCACAGTATTAATGATCCATTTCTTAAACTTATGGGTAGCATCGGGTGAAGCCACAAGCGTCAGCACCGAACCTTCACCGACAGAAGCGTGGTTGCTTACGGTGTTTCCTTGAGCGTCTTTAACGACCAGTGTACCAACACCTTCCGGATCTACGCCAAAGGTCAATTCATGAAGCGTAGTTGCATCGTAACTGAAAACGGCTTCAATAGAGCACTCTCCCGTTCCCATGGTAAAGGAGGTGGAAGAGGCCCTGTCATTGACCACCGAAGCTCCTTCACCCGAAATATTCCATTGACTGAAGGCGTAACCGGCGACTGAAGGGATGGCGACAAGGTCGAGACTCATGCCTTCACCAATGGAAGCGCCGCTTGACACTGTTTCACCAGCACTGGTAGTCACTCTGACATAGTTGCCAACACTTGGATCGGTATTTGAGGAAATATTTAATGTGTGTGAAACAGGAACAATGGTTACCTTGGGGCTTCCGTCCACATCGCCTTCGTTACCTCCACCGAACACATTGCCTTTGACCGTGACCTTGGCCGTTGGACCATCACCGATAATGACGATCGGGTTGGAAGCAATATTGCCGAAGTTGCCGCCACCGAACACATTGCCTTCATATTCCGTGGGAGCGGTACCGCTGATATTGTTGACGGGAAGGTCGGTATGGGAACCACCGATTGTGCCTTTAAGGATTTGCACCACAGGCGAGTTGACATTGCTTTCGTTAGGCTCATAGTACCAACGGTTGCTGGCGCCATAAACCTCGCCCACGAAGAGCGGACAGCTGGCGTTATCGGCATCGTTGATGGTCACCGTAATCTTGCCTTCGACGTTGCCTTTGATATCGCAGCCACCGAAGACCTTACCGATCGTACCGCCGTTAATGACCAAATTGATGTTGCCGCCATGTCCTGCATAGGAGGGTTCTCCTGCGCTTGGATTTTCCGGGTCATATCCCATATGGTCTCTTAAGGCTTGGGAATATTTCCTATTCTCTTCAGGAAGTTTCAAATCTTCCGTGATTTCTTCAAAAGTGGGGAATCTCCTGACGTCAGCGCTATACCTTTCATAGCCTCTGCAGCCGCCGAACAAGTTCTCAATCGTACCGCCACACACGGTAAGCGAGATATCACCATACACGATGCCCCAACGGCTGCCTGCATAAACGTATCGGTATTCGAAACTACCGGCATCGGCACATTGGATGATGTTGTTCAGGTCGTAATAAAGCTCGGCTTCGTTGGTACCGAAGAAGTAGGAGTCGACGAACAAGCCTCCAGAACAAGTGGTGGTCGCCGGCGGAACATAATCTTCGCCTGCGATATCACCGTTTTTGTTACTGCCTCTGAAGAGGAAACTGACGTTTCCGGCCAGTACGTTAAGACCCATGCCGCCCTCGCCTACGTTGGCTGCCGTTTCCTGGCCATTACCGCCACCGTAGATTTCATTGAAACGTCCACCTTGGATGATGGTGACCACACCTACTGCATCGGCCGCATTACCGCCGCCATACACGTAATTCACGGTATTGTCACAATCATGGATCGTTACGTGGGTCTTCTTGCTGGAAGAAACAAGGCCGTTTTCCGGAGCATAGTGGGCACGGTTACCGCCACCGAACAGTTGGTAGATGGCAAAATCCCTGTCTGCGTCAAAATAACCAGCCGCATTCTGTATGGTATGTGCCGTTTGATACAAATCCACATACACGTTGTCTTGAGGAGAGCCGTTCACGTTGTTGCAGCCAAACACATTGCAGTTGATGAGTGTGGCTTTGCCACCGCCTTCTGAACCGACGTTGACATGAACTTCGCCATTGACCATGGCTGCCACAGCGGAACTGCCCAAGCCGCCACCAAACACGTTGCCATAGTTTTCAGTGCCCGTACCTGTACCAGTGATGGTACCATTGTATACATTGACAGTAGTCAGGTCGGAGGAGGCGTCGTTTACGCTGCCCAAGGCCGAGCCGCCGTAAAGGTCGCCATACAGCTTGGGGTATTCGCTTTCGTCAACAGTAAGGTCTCCGAAAGTGACCGTGACGTTGCCTTTGACCGTGGTGAGTCGTCCATAGCCGCCACCGTGGATGTTGGCTTTGGCATCAGCAGCGCCAATGGTACCTCCGGTAAGTCTGACCAGCACGTCACCCGTGACATCACCGTTGGTATTACAACCGCCATAGATGCCGCCAAGCACGTTGCCGCCAACCATCAGCACATCACTGCCTGCCACGCCTTTGTTTTCATCGGCGATGTTGTTGCCGCCGCCAAAGACTTTATAATTGACCGTACCTTCTCTAATCTCCACTTTCGGTGTGCCTTCATAATATGCTTGGTTGCCGCCGCCAAAGACGGAGTCGATGCTCATGGTGCTTGGCGTGGTTTTATTGATGATCACCTTAACATTGTTCTTGGGCTGTCCCTTGAGGTTGTTGCAGCCGAACACATTGTCGGTCCTGCCGCCATTCACATTTACGGTGACATCGCCGTAAACATCCGCCAAATGGCTTTCCAATCCGTGGCCTCCGCCGTAGAGGTCGCCATGGATGGTGCCCGCGGTGAGGGTGACGCCTGTGGTGGCGTCAGATGTATGGACGTAATGGTCGGTATCCCAAGTGCAGTTTACCACGCCCTTGGCCGAACCACCATAGACATCGCCCCAGATGACAGGAGCAGTGACATTTGTGATAGAGTCGATGGTAACGGCCACATTACCATTCACCA
Organism: uncultured Bacteroidales bacterium; assembly: GCA_947302205.1. Lineage (GTDB taxonomy): Bacteria > Bacteroidota > Bacteroidia > Bacteroidales > F082 > Limimorpha. Next base: position 60,353 of record CAMYVD010000001.1, on the reverse strand, counting down.
CGGTGTTTTCACCCAAGCCACCGCCATAGACGTTGGCGTGGTTTTCGGGTTCAGACGCACCAATGGTGCCGCCAGTGATGCCGACAATGGCATTGCCTTTCACGACACCTCTGAGATTACAGCCGCCATACACTCCTTGGGTTACATTGCCTGCGATGGCCAGTTGGGCATCGCCTGTAACTTCGGCAGTATAGGTGTTATCACCTTCTCCACCGCCAAAGACCTTGCCGTTGACCGTACCATTCTTGAGATCGACCTTTGCCGTTTTGCCTGCGGCACCCACTTGTCCTAAAGCGGAGCCGCCATACACGTCGGCATAAATATTAGGTGTGGTGCCATCGCCGATAGTGACGGTGACGTCGCCGGTGGTTTGGGTAGCTTGACCTTTGCCGCCGCCGAAGATGCCTTCAGTCATGTCGGCCGAACTGGTGCCCAGATTGCCGTAAATGTTCACGTTGATGTCGCCGGCGATGATACCGCTGGTGTTGCAGCCGCCATAGATGCCAGAGACCACGGTGCCATTGTTCATATTGACCACGGGGTCGCCAGTGACGCCTGCTTGGTTGCCGCCGCCGAAGACGTTACCCGTGACGTAGGCACGAGGATTTTCAGGAAGGGTATAAACTGGATTGTCATCCGCGTCTTTCGGAATGTATTGATACATGGTCGTGGCATCATAGCCGATGTTAACCTTCGGGTTGGCGGTGACGCCTGCCAGATTGCCGCCACCGTAGATGTTACCTTTGACACCTTCGGTTTGGGCGATATGTATCACGTTGACCACCGGGCTGACGGCGGATTCATTGTTGGGAGTGTAAGCCGTTTGGTTACTGGCACCGTAGATGTTAGTGATGTCGAGGCCGCATGACGCTTCGAGATCGAACACGTTGACGACGATGTTGCCTTCGATGTTGCCGTTGATATTGGAGCCGCCGAAAGCGTTGGTGATTTGGCCACCGTAGAGGTTAAGGGTGACGTTGCCTGTGTTTTCCCCGTTGTCCTTGATGTTGGCCGCTTTGGCTACAATGCTGTTGCCTGGATCGGCCAGACGGCCTTTGGAGCCGGCGAAGACATCGGTGAAGGTGCCGCCTTTGATGACCAAGGTGACATCACCAGTGATGTCGGCCAGGTTGGAACCACCATAGATGTCACCGACCTTGACCGGCGGGTTGCTGCATTCGATAGTTGTGGTAAGGCTCACCGGAGTGGTGGTACCCATGACTGCCTGGTTACTTCCGCCAAAGAGTTCCGCAATGTCTTGCGGGCAATCGGGGCAGTTGGTGGTGTTGGTGACATTCACATGGAGAGGACCGTTGACTTCACCGTTGAGGTTGTTGCAGCCAAAGAGTTGGATGATGTTGCCGCCATAGACATTGAGGGTGGCACCGCCAGCTCCGATATTGGCCGCGGTGGGGTCACCGTTACCACCGCCAAACACTTGGTGGAAGCGGCCGCCTTCGATATTGGATACCACAGCGTAGGCATCCGCCGCATTACCACCGCCGAAGGTACGACCGATGGTATTGTTACAACCATACACATTTACCGTGGTCTTGTTCCCTGTGTTGAGCGGTGCGTAATTGGCCTCGTTACCACCGCCGAACACTTGGCGGATGGAGTATTGTGGATTGTTGCCGGTATAGCTGGCCAAATAATTGGCTGAAGTAATACCTCCTGATGGATAAGTGGTGTAGCTATGAGCGGTTTGATATACATTCACCGTGACATCGTCCTGTGGTGATCCGTTGGCGTTGTTGCATCCAAAGACGTTGGTTTCGCGAAGGTCGAGGAAGCAGTTGTAGGAATTGGATTTGCCTATATTGACATACACCTTGCCGAAGTTTTTGGCTTCAACGGCAGTAACAAGAGGTTCGGTGGAGGCTTTTCTTCCTAAGCCACCTCCATAGATATTGCCTATGACGGTGCCATTCAAAACATTGACAATAGTGGTGTTGGTGTTATTGGTATTGACGGTACCGAGCGCTGAGCCACCGTAGATGTCACCGTAAACGGTAGGACAATAGGCTACTAAACTGGCAGTATCGGTACCGATGATGACATCGACATTGCCTGTGGTGGAGGTGCTTGCGCCGAGACCGCCGCCATAGACATCAGCCCTTTGGTTGTCACCAGTACCCGTACCCACATTGCCTTTCATGATTTCAACACGTGAAACAGCGCTAACGGGGGCCATGACGGTACCTGTTGTTATCGTATCAATCAGTTTCGAGTGATCATCGATGTCATAAACATGGTTGTCTTCGTAATAATAGTTGCCGTTGCCGCCTCCATAGATGCTGCCCGTGGTGCCGCCGTTGACGATGACTCGTGAGGTAAGGCCCACGTTACCACTGATGTCGCTGCCACCGAACATGCTGGCAGGGTGCGTACCGCCATCAACGAGCACGAGGGTGTTCTTGGTGACGCCATTCATGCGGCATCCGCCATAGACGGCGCCGGTGACGCTGGCGGTGGTCGGAGTTGTGTAAGTAACAGGTGTCTGGAGTGTGGTATTGGTTACGGTGTAAACATCACGAAGATGGACATAACCACCGATATGTTCGTATGACACCCTATTAACCGTCAACGTGGAGTCACCCACCAAACCACCCTTGTTGCAGCCGCCGTACACCGTATGGACGTTGCCATGGAGCAAGATGATGTCGGGAATCAAATCCATGTCACCAAGGTTGTTGCCGCCGAAGATGGTTCCCACATGGTCGCGCGTGTCGCCGGTGCAATTCTGCACATTGAGGAACACCTTGATAAAACCAAGGGCATGAACGCCGTTACCACCGCCGTACACATTCTCAATGTATCCACCATTGTCGCCGCCATCAATGGCAATGTCAACAAAGACGTTGGATTGGATGGGCAGGTTTGTGACATCGCAATAGGCGCCATGTTCATAGTCATAATCGCCGTTGCCGCCGCCGTAAACCGTATGGATGTACGGCGAACCTGTGATTCCGATGTAGGTTTTGACTTTTGATTCCGTCGATATCAACGGAGTGTTGTTATCGGAAGCAGTGTTATAGGTATCAGGCAAAACACGGTTGGAGATGCCGCCAGCCTTGCCCAAGCGGTCGTTGCCTCCGTAGAGTGCGCCGCCATCAGGGCCGGTGCCAATGCTGCCACCAGCCACCCTCACTTCGTTGCTGCCGTTGATGGAGGCCATATTGCCGCCGCCATACACATCGCCTTTCACTTCGCCGCCAATCATACGAACTGAAGCCAACCCAACGTCTGAAGGATAGGGTTTGCCACCGGCTAACGTGTGTGTGAAGCCAACGGGAGCCATGTTGCCTCCCGCATAAACGTTTCTATTGACAATGACAGTTCCATTGAGAACCACATGAGTCTCATTGTGTGTGGGGACAGTCATACCCACATAGGAGTGACCTGAAGAATAAGTGATTTCATCGGTGTAAACGCCATATCCGTCTACGCAATGATAGAAACCGTTGCTGCCTGCAAAGATATCATTATAGACGGTACCGCCCAAAGCCTCAACATACGTGGCACCGTGAACATCCTGGTAATGGGGGTCAGTGATGCCGAGTGACATGTCCCGACGGGTGCTGCCCACGTCGCCGCTGATGTTACAGCCACCATAAACGGTACCTACGTGTCCGTTCAGTATTCGTACCCAGGTGCTATAACCCACATTGCTCATCTGGCATCCACCATAGAGGTAGTCTATCAGTATCGTGGGGCTGTTTACAACCACTTTGGTGCCGTATTCGAAGTTTAAGTTCTCCAAATGAAGAGTGGGATCGAAAGAGATTTCAGGACCGACAAGACTATCATGTGCCAACATGTCGCCAGCGTTGCCGCCACCATACACCGTGCCGAGACTGCCTGAAGTCAGGTTGATGATGGGCAAACCGCTCATCGTAGCCTTGTTGTTGCCGCCAAAGAGGGTTCGTACATTATAAACACCATAACCGTTCCAAGGATAGGCGGCATTGATGCTATCAATGGTGCTTCCCGAATGACTATAGATGGCGCTGGAATAAGTATTTGCAAGACTACAATTGATGTTCAATGTGTCCGAACGCACATCGGCCGAGTTACCACCACCGAAGATGGTATCCATCTGGCCGCCAGTGATATTAATGAGAACGTGCTGGCCCTGAACTTTGTTGCCGCCACCGTAAAGGTAACCTATGCCGAAGTCTCGGCCCAATCGATTGTTATAATAGTTGCCCTCATCTGTCATGAGCGAGGTGTTGTTTACCGTGATGATTTCCTTGGATTTGTAACCCAGCGAGCCGCCGTAGTTGTTGCCGCCAAAAACAGCATAGAGGGTGCCTCCATTGATGGTGATGTTCACGTCGTTCACCGTATTGTTCAAAATGGCGTTCTTGGCTCCGCCGAACAGGGAGTCGATTTTGACACTGTCGTTGACCACGGTGATGTTGGCTGTGGAAATGGTGGGACACACGAAGTTTTGGGTAGAACCGGTGTTGTTGGTCCATACAGCTTCACCTTCAGGATGTGAGGGTGTTATCGCCATAATGCTGGACCCATCGTCCACATTGTAGGTAGTATTATAGGAAGCCTGAACGATCGAAGTGCCATTGTAGGCATAGTAGCCGTTGCCGCCTCCATATACATCGAAGACCCTGACTTTGGAGGAAGTCTTGCCGTCATTGTAAGTCGCAGCGTTGGCATCGCCCGCATTGACACCCAAGATAATGGTTGATCCGCCACTGACGGTACCGGCAATGTCGTTGCCGCCAAAAACCCCGTTGACACTGTCGCAGTTGATCATCAACACTTCGGTATCGCCCGTCACGTCGGCCATACGACCACCGCCATAGACGGCACCAAGAATGATGACATCGGGTTCGGCATGTGTGGTGAAATGGTAAATGAACTCGTCGCCGACAGGAAGGTAAGCTTCACCGCAGAAGGCCGCCACTCGGTAATCATAATTCTTTTCGTATTCCAAATCGCTGATCCCTATGGTATAGGTGGTAGCGGTGATGTCGGAAATCGAGACCGCCTGATCCCAATTATCAGTGCTCTTTTTGTATTCCAGATTGTATTTGTCGGCGGTGGGGAGCCACGACAGGGTGACATCCTCGTAGGAAACCACCGGTGGCGCGTCTTGAAATGGATTCTGACAAGTGGTTTTCACCGTGACGGTAGCAGTACGTAACTCTGTACCTCCACTAGAATAGGTAACAGTAAGGGTCAACGTAGCCATGAGGTGACTCGTTGAAGTGTTTTCCTGGGTGCATGATACCTTCGGTTTGTCAGAGGTGGTTGGATAAATGATAGAAAGGTAATCTGCGCCTTGGCCTGTGAGCGTCCAAGCATATCCCGTAGCAAGGTCGTTAGTTATTGTGGTTGGGGTGGGCGCGTTTGCAATAGTATTGCCATTGGCGTCAAAATAGTAGGTGTTCCCGTCGAATGCGTATGAGGTATAGGCGGGAGTGTAGGTGTAAGAGAAGTTGCTTGCCGTGCCGTTCAGTTGATAGTCGGGGTCGCCAAAAGCTATGGCGAAATCGGCGATGGTCGGCGCACCACCTGGGTTTTCTTCGGCGGGGATCACTTGAGCAGCATAGTTATGGATCGTCACTCGCTTGAATCGCGCAGCATTCGGTGTTGGGTTATAACCATATACAGAGGACATCTGCCATCCGTCTTCATAAGATACCCAAACAACTTTCCAACACTCATCTCCATGAACGCCATTATATCCCGGATTATTCGTACATTCTTCCATGTCAAGCTGGACGCCTCGGGCCAAACCCTTGTCCCAATCATAGAAGTAGTAGTTTTCATTCGGCTTGTTCAGAATCACCGTCGCAGGCGTTGTCTCGGAGATTCCTAGCGTTCCATTCAGAGCCAGTGGAGCGGAAAGATAACGGTGAACACCGTCATTGTCGATGAAATAATAGTTATATTCAACGTTAGGACCTGAATACCAAAGACAGGTGCTGGGATTAAACTCGTCGGCATTCACCAAATTATAGGTGCTACCGCTCCGAACATGAGCCAAGTAGTTGCCATCTTTTTTAATGACATACTGCGGGTCGTTCTGTGCCATGACGCTTCCCGTGAAGCACCACAGCAACAAGCAGCACATGATCAATCTCCTTGCTATTTTCATCCTATCTATATTGCTATTATTTCTCATATCTGGAATACTTTTCAGTAGTTTATTTATGGTCATTCGATTGGGTTAGGTGTATCGTCTTTTCCGTTGACAATGACTTTCGGGTCACCAATAACTTCACCCATGTTACCGCCGCCGTAGACATTGCCGCGAATCTTTGATCCTTTCTTGATCTTGATCTGCGGGTTGCCTTTGACCTCAGCCTCCAAGCCGCCGCCGAACACGTTCTTGACCGTGGCGTTCTTGATATTCACCTGTGGGTAGTTGTATGCTCCTTCATGTGTTACCCCTTTACCTGGGTAGTCAGCTTGGTTGCCGCCGCCATACACATCGGCTTCCGACAGGTCAAGCGGACATGCGTCTCCTTGGTATAGGTCTTCAACATTAACGACAACCGTTCCTTTGATCTTACCTAAAATGTGACTACCGCCGAAGATGGCCTTGGTGACCGTGCCGCCCAAAATGTTGAGTTTGACACTGCCATCGATGTCAGCGGAAATGGTGTCCGTAGCATCCTCAGGGTTGATATAGCCTTGCGAGCCTCCATAGATGTACTCATAGGTGCCGCCTTTTACAGTGAGGTTTACGTTACCCGGCTGACCGCCATGAGCCACCACATTGGCTTGCTTACAGCCACCGTAGAGGCGTTTGACGTGCATGCCGGCGGTACACTCGATAGTGGCATTAATATCACCTTCCCAATTGGCGTAGTTACCGCCACAGAAGTGCTCCTCTACCTCGACTCCACCGCAACCTGCATCATCAATGGTAACGGTTGAGGTCTCTGAAATGACACCGTTTTGGTTACTGCCGGAGAACGACTGTCCGATAGTGCCGCCGTGGATTGCCAGCGTGACACTACCATTGACGTTGGCAGCTTGGACTTCACCGTTACCGCCGCCGTAAGCCTCGTGGATGCGACCGCCTTGAATCATCGTGGTCACCGAATTGGATGCTGCCGCATTGCTACCTCCGAAGGTACGTTGGATGGTGTTGTCGCAGCTATAGATGTTGACAGTAGTCGTTTTTCCCGTGGCCGTGAAGTCGGCTTCGTTGCCACCGCCAAACACATTGGCGAGGGCGTAACCTTCATCATCCACCCCGTCGACACCTGGAGTGTGCGCTGTTTGATAAACATTCACGACAACGTCGTCCTGTGGCGAACCGTAGGTATTGTTACAACCATAGATGTTACCTTTGATGGTGGCGTTACCCGCAGTAGTTAAGGTATAGCCAGGTTTGTCGGGATCCCATGCGGTGACGGAACCAATGTTGACATACACCTTACCATATACCTTGGCAGGAATGGCTGGATCGTCACCAACTGCTTTACGGCCTAATCCGCCGCCATAAACGTTACCGCCATGATAGATGAAGTACGATTGACCGCCTGGGGTTGTGGCTGTCGTGGTCTTGGTTTCAAGAATGCCTCCGTTGATGTTGACGAAAGTAGTGTCGGTGCCATCCTTGGCATTGACTTCACCAAGGGCTGAGCCGCCGTAAACGTCACCGTAAATGGTACCGCCGTTGATATTGACTCTGACATCACCAGAGGTACTGGTTGATGCACCGTAACCGCCGCCGTACACATCTGTAGTGGGATAGGACGGTGCTGTGTTGAGTTTCTCGTAGGAGCCGATGGTACCGCCGTTGATGTTCACGACAATATCGCCATCAACCACTCCGCTGGTGTTGCAGCCGCCGTAGAGTCCTCCAAGGACGGTGCCTCCGGTCATTTCGACTTTGCTGCCATTGACACCTTTATTCTCAGCGGTGATGTCGTTTCCTCCGCCATACACGTTGCGGTACACGGTACCTGCAATGATATTGACCTCAGGAGTGCCATCATAGTAGGCATGGTCGCCGCCGCCAAATACATCGCCAACATACCAACCACAATCGCTGTCTTTTTCGATGTTGACGGTAATGCCACTTGCAATTTCGCCACTGGTGTTGTTGCCGCCGAATACCTTGTTGATGATGCCGCTATTGATGTTTAACTCTATGTCGTTATCGTTGCTGATACCGGCCTGGTTGGCGCCGCCATAAAGGGTGCCGATACCTTCAAGGGAAGTGCCGATGTTTTCGGGATGGGCCACATGGCCATTCTCGCCCGCGTCGATATTGCCAGTGCATCCGATGGTGATGTTGGCGGCCTTGCCATCGGCCATGTTGCCGCCGCCGTACACCTCATGGATGATCATATCGCAATTGGCATCAGCGCTCTTGTCAATAGACAGGGTGATGTCACCATCGATGCTTCCGTTGATGTTGCTGCCTGCAAACACACGGTCAATGGTGGCACCAGTGATGCTGACAGAAACATCGCCGTCCACATTGGCTTGCTTGTCAGTGTGGACACCGCCAAGGCTGGCCTTGTCGCCATGACCGCCTCCAAATACATCGTGATGGATGGTTCCGCCTGCGATAGAAACGCTGGCTGCCGGCACGTCAGCCGCATTGCCACCGCCATACACGTAACCGATTTCAGTATTGCACTTGTTGAGCACTTGTACCGTCGTCGTGGTGGAGCCTGTTACCTTAGCTGCGTTACCGCCACCATACACGTCGCCTTCGACAACAGCCTTGTGGTCGGGGTCAGCGTCACCGATGACGACCGTTGGGGCTCCAGTAGAACCTTTGGTCTGTGTGTTGTCGGCCGGATCTCCATTGCCGCCGCCATACACATTGCCCAACACGGTACCATGCTTGACGTTCACCGCCGGAGTGCCATTATAAACAGCCAGATTACCGCCGCCGAATACATCGGTAAGGATTAACGGACAGTCAGGGTCTTCGGCGTCTTCCACATTCACGGTGATGTTGCCGTCAATGCTGCCTAAGATATTGCTGCCGCCAAAAGCATTAGCGATCGTTCCGCCAGCCAGGTTCAAGGTGACGTTACCGCTGATGTCGGCAGACAGACCGTCGGGATAGGTTTCATCACCTTCCGCAACGCCCTTTGAACCGCCGTAAACATTTTCAATTTCGCCTCCTTCGATGGTGAGGGTGACATCGCCATAGATATTGGCTTTGTTGCTACCGCCATAAACGGAGCCGAACAAAGTGCCGCAACCAATGGTGGTAGATAGGGCAACGGGATCATCCACCGTGCCGAGTTCCACAAGGTTACAGCCACCAAAGAACTCATCGATGTATTCATCGCAACCGCCTTCGTTATCAATGTTGACCACCATGTCGCCGGAGATGGTACCGTTCGTGTTACTTCCCCCAAAGAGGTGGTGGATTTTTCCACCGTGGACAGAGATATTGGCACCTCCAGCACCGATGTTAGCCGCTATCACTTCACCGTTACCGCCGCCGAACACCCAGTCGAAACGACCGCCGTCGATGACTGTGACCACACCGGGAGCAGCGGCAGCGTCACCGCCACCAAACACACGACCGATGGTGTTTTGGCAGCCGTGAATGGTGACATGGGCGGCCTTGCCAGCCGGAGTATAGTCGGCCAAGTGGCCACCGCCAAACACGTTGGCAATGGCATAGCCGCCACCGGTGTTAGAGGCCGTGTTGCTAGCGTCATGCTTTGTAACCCAAACATCGACGGACACATCGCCTTGAGGCGAGCCGTTGTAGTTGTTGCAACCATACACGTTGCCGTTGATGACCACGTTATTGGCACTTTGTGAGCTATTGCCGATATTCAGCTCAACGGTACCTTCGGTGACGGCATTTTGAGCATTGCCCATGCCACCTCCGTAGATGTTACCACCCGAAGCAGCGCCAGTTTCGCCATAGGTGCCGCCGTTGATGTTGACCTGGATTTTATTACTTGTCGAATTAGTGTTGGAGCTTGAGAGCGCTCCGCCGCCGTACACATCACCCTTAACCACAGTGTTGCCATTGATGGTGAGGGTGGCGTTGCCTAAGACGGCGCCAAGGTTATTAAGAGGTTGGTCGGTATGAATGAAATGTTCATCTCCATCATCGGTAAACGGATTATCGTTGTCGCCAGCGCTACTCCATGTATAAACCACAGGCGGTACCGGGGGTGATACTTGCTCGTCGTTGAAAACATTAGCCTTGTTGTCATAATAAGGTTTCGTTTCAAAGCCAACAGTACCACTGCTGTTTTCACGCTTTGTGACCTCTACCGTAGGAACGGCCGCTGAATAGCCGCTACCGAATACATCACCTGTAACGGTACAATCAGTAAGCGTTGAAACGACATCGCCGTTCACAGCACCCAACTTGCCACCACCATAGAAATCGCCTATGGTGCAGCCGGACAATGTGGAACTGACATTTCGGGTGGAAGCCAACGACAAGGAAGCGTAATTGACATACAAACGACCCACTTTAACAGCATCACGTCCGCCAGAATAGAAGAAGTATTCGTATTCATAGCTAGTGGAAATGCCTATGTGTTTAGGATTAGAGGAATATGCCCGTAAATAATATGTATCAACCCATGTATTCCAATATGCATCATAGTTATCCTTATCTGATTCGTCTACATGGCCGAATCGATTGTAAGCTGTACCACCGTAGCCAGCACCGAAGAATTTGCCAAAATTACAATCATTTGCCACCGTGGTGACGGTCTTTCCATTCGCCATGTCGCCAAACTTGGGACCACCACAGAACTCGTCCACCCAGCTATTGCTGATAGTAGTGCTAATGTTGCCTCTGATGGGCTTGGCAGCGTTGATACCGCCACCGAAGAAACTCGTGATGTCGGCGCCGTTGATCAGCCAAGTAACGTTGCCACGGATTTGCTGCATACCAGCACCTGCCACCTCGCCAAAACGTCCACCATCAATGTAGCATACGGCATTTGCCGAATCCTGAACCTGCTCGGGTTTGTTTCTACCTGAAAGATAAAACTTTTCAAAATCGCCACCAGCCACGGAGACAGGTCGCTTAGGAGTCTTACCAGCTGTTTCACGGGTATGGCAACCCACATTGAATTCCTTGAACCATGAATTGCCGCCCACAAATATGTATTGGTAAGAAGCAACACCATTATTAGTGGAGACAAATTGCTCATAAATGCCTCCGTGTAAGATAACCGGTTTGATGTTGTTTTTTGAGCTTTTAGCAAACTCAAACTGGCCAAAACTGATCAGCACGGTATTCGTAATCTCAAACCAACCTGTGGCGTGGAAAATACCTGGTTGGGGGTCGTTTTGACGACCATCTTCCTTTTGCGCCATACCGATACCAGGAATGTTGATAAAATCAAAACGCATTGGCGCCACCTCACGGCGGTCGTAGTGTTGGTAGAAGAAGGAATTGTCAGGTTCGTTGTCATTATCCATATCAACCGACATGATCGTCAAGGTCTTATTAGGGTTGATCGAAGTAGCATTGAAAAAATGATGGTAGTTACCCACTAACACCACAGCGGCATCATAAACGGTAGTACCTGAATTCAAACTATCTATTGCAGTAAAAACATTATTATAAACTGTTTGCTCGCCATTAAATGTTTTTGGCTGTTTACCCATGGTTTCTACAGGGCAGGATGCCATATTATTGTAAGTGACATCATAAGTGGAATCGCTTAGATAGACACAATTGGCCCAATAAGGCTCAATGGTGATAGCAGTCACCCCATCAGGCACCTCATAGTAGGCACCTTGGTTGAAGACGCGCCCACTGACACTATACTTGTCCTTATCGGTACAGGTACGGTCCACAAAGTTGTAACATGGAAAATCGTAAGTATTGTTGCAGAAAGTGCCTGTGCCCTCTTGATCGAAGGCCGTAATTTTCCAACCCGTGACCACCTTGTTTTCGGTGTAATTGTTCGTGCCAATTTCGTTATAATAAGGCAGCTGTACTTTCTTGTAGTTGAAATTGTAATTGGCTTCGTCCTTGTCAGTGATATTAAGGATGCGCGTATTGCATCCCGACTTGATGGCTGCTCCAGTTGGCGCATTACTACCCACACCGCTAATACTCACCGTCAATTCACCCAATTTACGGCCTTCATTGCGATGGATATTGTCAGGATCAATGGGAATAGCATGGGCGGCATCAGGATTAATAATGGAAGGATAGACTCCTTCACCGGTTTTTAGGATGGGATAAGGAGCTAAGCTCTTGTCGAGCACCCAGTGGCCCACACGCTCGGAGGCACCTATAACAGTTTCTTTGATATACCAAGAAGCCAGTTTGTGATTGCTGTTCAAAATGAGACGGTAAAACTCGAAACGTTCCAAATTGCGGTCCTTAGCACCCAAAGCACAGTTATATGTGATGGAGGAGCCACTGGATACGTATGGACTGTTGAATCGGAAGTAATTGAAATTATTCAGACCTTTATTACCAGAATTGGAAATTTTGGTACCGCCATAAACAGGGGCAATTTGAGTAGGACTGCCTGATGTAGAAATGTCTCCGTAGAACATACAGTTCATGATCATCGTGGTGACGGCGGTTTGATTAGACGTCCCTGAATTGTAGCCTACGATACCTCCTCTGTGCGTACCAGAGGTGATGTCAGCATAACTGAAGCAATTGATAACGCGGGCGTTGTCTTGAAGTATGCCTACCATTCCACCTACTTTACCAGTACCACCCACTTGTGAAGTGGATGTACCATCAGCGGTAGTAGGCAGAATGCCACAATTGTAAATTCTCGTGTTACCCTTGGCAGTACACGCAATAGCGCCCACGTTACCAGCGGTAGAAGCGGGGATATTGACTTCTTTGAGGTTCAGGTCGTGAACAACAGCACTACCACTGGTTTCGTTGAACAGGGGAGTAGTAAGTCCACTGATGGCATGGTAGTTGCCCACCAACACGCCGGTGAAATCGACAGGGCCGTTATAACCGGACGCATTAAAGTCATTCTCGATGAACCAATACTTACCTGTTTTATCCGGATCGCCAGAAATAGTGTTCAACTCAGTGACATTGGTGATACTATAGCCTTCACGGGTAGTGACAAGAATGATGCAAGAGTTTTCCATCCCGTCCTTCACGGCAATGGCCTTGATTTTGGTAATGCCTCTTAGTTCATAATCAGCAGTGAACAGTTGGCTTGGATCTGTTGGGTCTGGATCATCAGGGTCAGCAATGGGATCATCCTCGTTGTTATTTTCGTTCGTGGATACTGTATAGTATATGCTGGCTCCTGAAGTTGCGCTTGAAATGGTGACGTAGACACCGTCAACAAAGAAAGTGGGAGCAGCGACATGTTCCGGTTGATAGGTGTAGTCCAATAGTTCGGAGCTAAGGAATCCTTCAAAAGCCTTGGCGCGCACTCGAGTGCCTGGCATTATTGAATAGAGGCTCCCCTCGAAGTAAGTGGGGCTGCTGAGCGTCACCTGGTCACTTTCCTCACCATCAAGGATGTAATGGATGATGGCCATGGGAGAGGTGGTGCTCAGACTGAGTTTATTGTCACAAGACTGGCTTGGCTCAGGTTTAGCTGGTGCGGCAGGAATTATGTAGGTGGAGTCACATGAAAGCTGCCAGTTGCCATGCTTAAAAGCCACGCTGAGTGTGCCGCTGGCATTGCTAGGAATGGAGTAATCGGCCGTTCCATCAGAGGCAATAGGCACCTGTTGAGTGGCCACGCCAGTGGCACTACAAACCGCCACATCGCCAAACACGCCGCCTTCGATATGCACCACAGGGCTGGAACCCACAGGAGGTGTCAACAAGGGTTTGCCGCCGGTTTTCATTAGACGGCTTACGGAAACAATACCCGAGTGATTAACGCCGTCGCTCGATTGGGAATAGGCGTGGACGGTATAGTATGTGTTGCTGCCGTCCAAGTCATCGAGGACGATGGGAGCTGTATATTGGCCATAAGGATTGGGGGTAGCATTGATATCGGGAGCGTCGCTGTTTTCGCCTGCTGTGACGGCATACCAAAGGGTGCCACCCACATTGGTGTCGGTGATGGTCAACAGGTTGCCCGTCGGCGAAGTCTCGTTGCATTCGCCATTGTCAATCGTCACTGTGGGTGTGGCCAAGGTCACCAACCTTGTGACGCAAGATTCATCCATGGTTGAAACTTTGGCAATGGCGCGGACATCCGTTTGAGTTCCGTCGAAAAAGATGTTCACTGGTGTAGAGCCGCTCGAAGTTCCCGGATTGCCAATGATGGGGTCAGTGCCGCTGTTACCAGCAGTGACAGTGTAATAGATGGTGCTGCCCTCAGGCCCGGTGATGGTGATGGTAGTAGCGTTATAGGTTATGGAAGGAGCTTCAGTATGGGTGGCACTATAGGGATCACTTGTGGTGACATTGGATTTAACACCACAATGGTAAACCACTGCTTTTACTACCTGACCCACATTCGGTGTAAAAGGATTCACAAATGGTGTGCTTTCATTAGTGGGGTCAGGTTGGCTGCCGTCACCGACATTGTAATAAATGTCGCCATCAGGAGTGTCTGGGGCACTGAGTGAGACGGAATTGTCGCAGTTGATGGTAATGGTTGGCGCGGCTATGGCGTAACTCGCCACCTCAAAATTCCATTGAGCAGTGCTGTTGTTTGCACCTCTACTTTTAATGATTCCCATATTGGAGCCGTCGCTAATAACCTTCGAACCAAGGCTATTGCTACCCCAATAAATTCCGCGGAGCAATTTGGGGATAATGGCGTAACACACAACAGGATCATCACCACCAGTTGTTCTTGCAGCCTGCACTACAATAAACTGATATCGGTCTTCTTCTCCCAACCCATATGGTTTTACGATGACGGCATCGGTTTGTTCGGTACCGTTGGTGGTCGTACCGCGGTAGTACATGTTCATACAGGATTCAGGATTGACTATGTAGTAGTATTTAAACCAGGGTGTTGAAGGATCGGCTGGCGCCTCTTCGAAATACCATACCATACGGTTGGATGCGGTACTTGCATAGGTTACCATCGTATCTGTCGTCGTACTAGTCGAAACATAATATGTGGAGTTTTGTACATTATGGATCTTGTAGTAATGCTTCAAAGAATTAGTCGATGGTGTAAAAGGAGGAGTCGGCCATGTGTAAGTCCCATTGTAGGGTATGAACTTCCATCTTGAATTCATATTATTCACCCATTGGTTATTTGTCAATCTGATGGGTTTACTTTCGTCTACATTACCCGATTCCTTGTTCAAGGCAAAATATGTCGGACTTCCCTTTACATCAATGTTATAAAACCCTGTCTGACCACTCTCGTTGTTTTCAACGAGCTTAAACTTACATCTCTCTTCGTTGTCTGAATTTTTTTCAACCAATTGAACACCTCTGAGCGCGGCGTCGTTACTTGTACCTCCGCCATGACATATGTATTTATTCTCAGAATTATTAACAATATAGTAATATTGAGTACCGCTATCAGTACCAGCATCCAAGAAATACCACAGCATGTTATCACAGGGTATATTGTTTGTCGTGACTCTTAAAACATTACTTATAGTTTTAGGAGCCATATAGAAACTCGGGAATTGATTGGTTTGAATCAAATACAGGTTCTTTTCGTCATCATCAATAACACCGTTTTCATTCGTATCCATAGTCACATCAGGCACCTGCCCTTGTATCGTCATTGGCGTCAGCAGTGCCATGACCAAAAAGATCATCGCACCGAACGTGCGGAACATGCGGTATGTAGTAATGAGAAGATTATGAGACGATTGCTGCGTTATATTTTGCGTTGTTTGTTTCATCATCAAATACATATTTTATAATAAATATAAAATAGTTCGCGTGCAAAAAGTCTGCAAAAGTACTACTTTTTACTGGTATATTGAGCCATTTTTAGTTAATAATTTCTTAACAAAATTTAAGCTGTTGTTTTGACAATCACGGATTTATATGGATTTTGAAATAAAAAAGTTGATGTATTAATATGGTAGAATAGAAAAATCTATCATAAATTAATACTGAATTTTGAATAATTGTATTATTTTTGCGGCGAAAAAATTAAAGGAAAAACACTGCGATATGAAAAAACTGCTTATTTTTGCCAAAATCAAAGAATTAATGAAAATCGGACAAAGGGTCAATATCAGCCCATACCTCACACATCTCAGCGATTGGGTAAGTGGCGAAATCATTGAAATCGAAGATAATCCTTACAGAGGAACCGTTATCTCCGCCAAGGATGATATGGGACGCATCTTTTGGGGAGAAGAGGATTACTTTACTTTGGCAATTTAACCAGCCATGTACGCCATAGCCTTCGATATGCTTATCGGCCAATTGGTTAAGAATTATGGCGAGCCCTATAACAACGCTTAATACTCATTTCACGGCATCACCAATCTGAATCCCATTGGCTGAAATTTTCAGCAAAGATAAAGATTATCAGCTTACAACGCTTCGATGATCTCCTCAAAACTTCTTTCATCTTGCAAGCCGTTCATCTTTTCCTGCTTGATGCGTGACTTGCGACGGGCGTAGGAAGCGGCTTGCTGATTCATCAACGTTGCAATAACCTGGTTGCTGAAGCCGAGCTTGGTGAGGCAGCATATCTGGACGTCGCCTTTGGTCAAGGTGGGAAATTTTTCCAGCAGCCTTTTGACAAACCCTTGATGGTGGTGGTTGACGAGTTCGATGAAGTCATCCCAATCCGCATCCTGGAGGTTGAACTCGACAGGCGGTGTCGAGATCACCTCGGCGAGGGCATGGGCGGCGAGATATACCTTATTCTTCAGGAGGGCCAAATCCATCTGGTGTTGGGCCATCTCTTTTTTCAGACGGTCTTTCAAATTCCTTTGCCGTAGCAACAGCAACATCAGGACCAAATAGGTCAGCAGCACGCCAACAATCAATAGGAGCACCTCTTTTTTCATCATTGTCTATCTATTTGGGATGCAAATTTAAAAATATTTATCTAATTATCTGATAATTAAAATATGACGAGGTCCTCAACTACTTCAACGACCGTTCCACCAACGCCAATGCCAAGGCCTTCAACTCCAAGGTCAAGAACTTCCGTGCCGCACTAAGAGGCGTATCCGATGTCCGTTTCTTTCTCTTCAGGCTCCAGAAAATCTACGCCTAAACACAGGCTTTTACGGGTGAGCCTCCCAGACCCATGTCCCGCTTCAAAAATCATGTAGCTTAATTTTGAACAGTTACTTGGTTGTCGGTTTTCGCCTACGCTTCGCCTACGCTACGCCTAAGGTACGTCGAAGGTAGCGCGACGGATTTCAGGAGCCTGAAAGGAGCACCTAAGGAGGACCAAAGGAGGACTAAAGGAGCCATCATTATCGGCCAATTGGTTACACCTCTAAGCGTCAACGATAGTTATATATTACTAACTATTTGCTATCTTCCTGATTCCTATCGACATGAATCCTGAATTATGGCTGATTCTCCCTGAAATCAGGGAGAAATCAGGGAGAGAGTAGGAAGGGAGTAGAAAGGAATTTATGCTTCGGAGCATTACGCAGCATTACCAATCCGAATCCCAGTCGGTGCTGCCGCTATCCCAGTCGCTGCTGGAGCCGCCCCAGTCATCGTCGTCATCCCAATCGTAGTCATCGCTATTGCTGCCGGCATCGTACCACGAGGTGGACTCAAAATCCTTTCCCGAGTGATCGTAAACACGATAGTCGCTGGCGTTATCCTTGTCGATGTCAATATCCTGCGACTCGTACCAGTCATCCGTGTTTGAGTCATAATAATACCAAGAGGAACCTTGATGGTAATATTGGGTGCCGTGGTAGTTGTAATAACCGTTAGGCGGGGTGCTGTCGAAAACAGACAGGATGGCACCGATAAGGAAGAGGACGAGGATGGCCATCATGCAGCCGCAGCCTTTCCTTTTCTTTTTATTCCCATCTGAAGCCGGCGGTTGATTCGACGGACGGTTGGCTTTTTGGTCTACAATCTCAGCTCTCAACCGCTGATAGAGCTCATTGACGGCATAGGCCTCGTCGGAGCCTTGGTAGCGAATGGCTCGCTCGCCGGTGGACTTGTTCTTGTAAACCACGCAGTCGCCGTTGCCATCCTTGTAGATGCCAAAGGCTTTCGGTTCTTTGATGTTCTTGCCGATAAAAAACCTAGTGATCTCCTCAGGCGGCAGATGATGGGCCAAATACCAGGCCTGTAACTCTTCGATGGTCTTGGGCTGTTCGTTGGAGGTGCGATTGGCTCCGGAGAGCGGCGCACCGCAATTCGGACAGCGCTCTGACGTTTCGTCGATCATCGCGCTGCAATATTCACATTTGATTTTCATGGGCAGAAATTTTCAGCAAAGATAAAGATTATCAGCTTACAACGCTTCGATGATCTCCTCAAAACTTCTTTCATCCTGCACGCCATTCACCTTTTCCTGCTTGATGCGTGACTTGCGACGGGCGTAGGAGGCGGCTTGCTGGTTCATCAAAATGGAGATCACCTCGACGAGGGCATGGGCGGCGAGACCTCTTTTTTTATCATTGTCTATCTATTTGGGATGCAAAATTAAAAATATTTATCTAATTATCTGATAATTAAAAATAGATTAACTATGGTTTGTCTATCAAACTCAAAACGAATTAATGATCTCTTCAAAGCTTCTTTCGTCTTCAAAACCATTCATTTTTTCCTGCTTGATGCGGGATTTGCGGCGGGCGTAGGAGGCGGTTTGCTGGTTCATCAGTATGGCGATGACTTGGTTGTTGAAACCTTGTTTGGTGAGGCAGCAGATTTGCAGGTCGCCTTTGGTGAGGGTGGGGTGTTTCGCAAGCAAGCGTTGGACAAAATTGCCATACAGTTTGTTTACAAGTTCGATGAAATCGTCCCAATCGGTTTCCTTCAGATCGAAATCGAGAGTCGAGGCCGTGATTTGCTCAGCAAGGGCAAGGGCGGTGATATACACCTTGTTTTTCTTCAACGCTGTCTCCAATTGGTTCTTCACTTCCTCTTCCTTCAGGCGTTGGCTCAGAGTCTTCTGCCGCAACAACAGAAGCACCATCGCCAAAACCACCAACAGCACTCCAACAAGCAGACACCAATAAAGGCGATTCGTTTTTTGTTTGGCTTCCATAGCATATTTCTGCCAGCTCAAGTCATAATCCGCCTTGATGCGTTCCGCCTCACTACTGCGGAACTCCTGATCGGCCTGCATCATGTTTTCCGTGTACAATTCATGACATTCCAAAGCCTTCGGGTAGTCACCCGCCAGTTGATGGAGTTGATACAACCCCTGATAGGCCGACCTGCGGATGCTTGGTTTCTCGCTTTGGGTGGCTTCGCGAAGATGAGCCAAAGCGAGGCTGTCCTCCATCAGATAGTAATGTGCAAGACCGATGACCAGATGGCAGAAACCTGGCTCAGCACCTTCGTTTAAGGCTTGAGTGGCATTCTCGATGGCTTGTTGGTAGTCTCCGCCCTCCAGATAAAGGTCGTGGCTGGTTTCCATCAGCAATTCGTTGAGAAAAGCGTTGTCCTGAAGATTTTCAGCTATTTGAAATGCCTCATCGTAATAAGCTTGAGCCTCGCTGGTTCGTTGCATGGAAGCCATTACCCGACCACAATTCCTCAAGGCTTTCATCAACAAGTCTGGTTCATCCAACTCACGGAGTAGGACCACTGCCTCGAGATGCAACGCCAAAGCCTCCTCACTCAACTCATGCTTCCAAAACATGGCACCCAGATTGTCCTCAATTTGGGCCTTCAGGCATTTTACCTCAGGATTCTTCTGGTCGCAACGATTGATGACTAACAAGGCGTTACTGAACGATTCGGCGGCGTCTTCGGTGTTTTTGGCGGCACGTTGTTCCAGCCCTTCCCGAAAGTGTGTCTCGGCCTCCTTCATGGCACGGGCCTCCTGACGACAGGCGGTCAAGCCTGACATCATCGCTAGAACCACTATGAAGAGCAACGCTTTTCTCACTGTTTGGTGAATTTCAGGGTTTGATGACCAAAGCTAATGAAATACAGACCAGCAGGGAGGGAAGAGACATCGATTTGTGGGGATGAACCGGTCAACAGAATTTGACCCAGCAGGTTGGTGATGCGGTATTCCGATGGCAGAGGCGCTCCGTGACGCTCTACATGCAAAAGGCCGTCGGTAGGGTTAGGATAAACGACAAAACCTTGCGTTTCGATTTCATCCACCGCATAAAAAATGATGGCATCGCAGTCTTTGTCTCCGTCGTGATAGAGCAAAGCGTCCTGTACCAGATAGCAACGCAGACCATCCACCATGAAATTCGAAGGGGCTCGCATCAGCTTCTCTGGGAAAAAGCTGGTCGTATGGCCGATACCAACGATGATGTCACCGCTGAAAACATCACCTACGTCGTTGACATGAAGCATACAGTAGGTTTCTCCATCATGCTCATAAGATTTTACACTGTCTACATGAACCAGAATGCTTTCAGCGCCAACTTTAATCTCCCACTCATCCCCTTCCTTAGCTGTATAATCATATAGTATTGTGAACTCGTGAAGTTCTTTGTTCCACCAATACACTTTGTTGTTTTCTTCCTTGATGTATTCGTGAGTTACTTGGGTCTGTCCCTCCTTGTCATAAATCTGATTGGTACGGACGATCACCTTCACACGGTCGTTGTTAATCGTTGTGTCGCTGGCGTATTCCAAATGTTGGTAGGTGATATCGCCGTTTTCCATCTTGATTTGGTAATACCACTCCGATAAAAACGGGAAGGAGGTCTCTTTCATTTCATAATACATGCCAAACTCAAATTGAACGATGTTTCTCCTTCCATAAGCGATACCCAATACTCTTTCCCATTCATACAATCTGGAGTCGTTGAACAAGGACTGGTTTGAGTATTTATCCCACACCCATGTATCACCGCTCTTCTTCCAAAATGAAACTGTCAGTGTTTGAAGATCTTCGTTGAAATCATAGGTAACTTTTTTAGTGATGTTCCAAGCACTATTCCCTATTGACCATGAGCCGGTTTGGTATTCTACGATGCGGTTCTTGAGGTCATAAACATAGTGTGCTATCGCGGAATTGACCCAAACTCCATCATTATAGGTTTGAGTGATAATGCTATCCGTTTTGTTGTGATCGGTATAGGTATATGTTTTAAGGGTTCTTGTGGTGATTTCGCCAGCACTGTCGTATGTATCTGTTTGAGAAGTAAGGATTTGATGCCTTTCATTATAATGGTTCGTGGTCTCCGAGGAGATTTCCAAATTATTCTCAGATCCCTGATAATACCGATCAATTCGTGTCTTATAGTTGTTTTCATAGGAATAGACATGACGCGTGATGTAATCGTTTTCACTATTACTAAAGTTCTCTTGATTCAAATGATTGTTTTCATAACTATAATCCCAATATTGATGCGGCTCTTCATAATAATCGGTCCACTCCAAGTAATCCACGTGTTTTTTTAGGTTGTTTTCATAATTGAACAAATACCGCCTATAGTATGATCCAGGCCCTTTTGTTTCCTTTGGCCATTCCGCTGATTCAATTGAAATGATGCTGGGCTTGTCTGGATAATGATAAAACCCGAAATTGCCGGATAAAACGCCAGGAAAAGAAAATAAGTTCATGTGACCATTGGTTGCTTCGTATTTGAACTCCGAAGGATATTCAGCCGTGACTTGACCGGCGTTATTCTTGGTACGACCAACGACATGGGTAGGATATCCGATGGTGTCGTACACTGTAACGGCATAGTCAAAACAAGCGACAAGTGCCGTATTGTGATTCAATGTGAAAGTGTATTCTGGGTCGCGGGACACCACTGCTCCGTTCCTTTTCCAGTAACCGAAAACATGCCCTAAACTGGGGGTGGCTCGCACAGTAGCGGTAATGTCATCACAATCTACAGGAACAGAGACCACCTCCACAGTCCCATAGTAGGGGTTGTTGACCTCCACAGTCAGCGAAGGCACCCCGACAAACACACCTTCCATATTGGTAAAACGGCTCCAGTCCTGGGACATCTGGAATTGATCAATGGCTAAACAATTGACGTAAACAGGAATGTCGGTGGGCACATTATTAAATATACTTCGGTCTTGGTAATACGGGTTGCTTGGGATATGTTCGGCGAAGGGAACCGTCGGGGTGTTACAATGGATGGATTGTAAACTCGTGCAATCCTCAAAAGCGCTCCATTGGATAGTTTCCACACTGGCTCCTATGGTTAGAGAGGTGAGAGAAAAACATTCCCACAAGGCATAACCCCCAATGAACGCACATTGATCAGGGACCACAAAAGCACCTGTAAGTCCAGTACAAAAAGCAAAGGCCTCGGCTTTAATGCTCTGGATCGTGTTGGGCAACTGTACTGAAGTAAGTTCCTGACATTCATCGAAAGCATTGGCACCAATAGATACTACTGTATATGTATCGCCTTCGTATTCAACCGTTTCAGGAATGATCAAGTCGCCCGTTGGCCTCTCAAACCCACCCCAGGTGGGACTCGAACCTGGCGCTACTACAATCACCTCGTGAGAACTCAAGATTCTGTAATACAGCGTCTGGCCGGATTCACACACGGCAAAGAAGTCGTAAGTGTCAGAAAAACCCCTGATGGCAAACATTGAAAATAGTACGAGAAGTATAACCTTTTTCATACACAAACAGTTTTGTATTTTAATTATTTGTTAATCAATAATTTAACAACCACACTACCTATGGCTTGTCTATCCGTTGAATTATTGATGATTAAGAAACAAATGCCACTGGTTAATTTGGAAACATCGATGGTTTGCCCGTCAAGGACTCCTGATTGCAGAGTTTGGCCCAGCAGGTTGGTGATACGGTATTCCATCGGCAGAGACGGTGTGCACACCGTCTCAACATGTAATAAGCCGTCGGTGGGGTTGGGATAAATTTGGAATGATGCCATAGGAGTCTCGTCAAGGCCGTGATGATGTTGTTCATATACCTCGTCGCAATCCTTGCCGCCGTGTTGGAAAACGAGATTCTCGTCTTGCCAGAAGCATCGGAGGCCTTCCACGCGGTAGCCTTTATCTTGATTCATCAGCTTTTCAGGGAAAAAGCTGGTGAGATGGCCAACGCCGCACACGATGTCTCCACTGAAAAGATGGTCGGAATCGCTCACGTGGAGCATTCTGTAGGTTTTGCCGTCATACTCATCATTGCTCACGGCATCCACGTGCATGACAATACGTTCCGTTCCCACCTTGATTTCCCATTCGTCGCCCACCTCAGCGGCAAAGTTGTAGAGCACGGTAAACTCCTGCAATTTCTTGTTCCACCAATACACGACACCTTCATGTTCAAAAAGGTACTCGCGGGACGTTTCAATCTGGCCTTTTTTGTCGTAAATCTGGTTGGTGCGAACGACAATCTTGGCCCTTTGGCTGTTGATGGTGGTGTCGCCGGTACATTGGAGATATTGGTAAGTGATACTGCCGTCGTCGTTGAGGATTTCGTAGTACCATTCTCCGTTATAGTAAATTTCCTGTTCGATGAATTGATGAAAATAATTCCAACCAGGAGCCGCCTTGTACGCATTGATCGAACCACTCGGAACATAAACCGGAATGTTCATGTCAACATACATAAAACTATTATGGTAATACACTCCAGGTTCTACCTCGAAAACAGCAGTCGGTGGCACGGATGACCGGGATGTAATAGAAGTTAAATTCGAGCATGCCAAAGCCTGATCCCCAATATAGGAAATGGAGGATGGCAGTGTAATGCTCAACAGCGAATCGCAACCGAAGAAAACGCCTGCTGCAATACCGGTGACACCCAAAGGAATGGTTGTGTTTGAGCACCCAACGAAAAGGGTGTTTGTTGCAGTTTCAATCAGCGCGTTGCAGGTATGACGGCTGTCATAAACAGGATTGGCATCATCCACCTCTATGGAGCGTAATTGCCTGCACCCGGAAAAAGCATTCTGATTAATCCTTGTGACTCCAGCTGGAATATGAATCGCGGTAATGCCGCTGTCTTTAAAAACCGTTGATTTCAACTCCGTAATTTGTGCTGGAACAGTGATCGGCTCTTGGAGTTGATAACAATAGTAAAACGTGTTACTGCCCAAATCCTTCAAAGTTTCCGGAAATGCTGATAGATGGGCCAAACTTGTACATTGTCCAAAAGCACCGTCGCCAATGATTTCAAGCGAATCGCCAAAAACCACTGAAGTAAGACTGTCACAAAAAAAGAACGTATTGTAATTGATCCGAGTCACCGTATAGACAGTATCGTTATACGCTACGGCGGTAGGAATGATCAGATCTCCTTTAGGTTTGGAGTGTTCAGCGTATTCATAACTCGGAAAGGTAACCATTACTTTTTGAGATTCGCCCAACAACTTCTTGAAATATAATCGTTGTCCCGATTCGCATATTGCAGAAAAATCATAAAGGGGCTGCTGGGCAAAACCACACCAAGCCATCATTAAGAATAGGGTAAGAAAAACGATTTTTTTCATGGTATGCGTATTTTTGATTATTATTTGCTAATCAATAATTTAACAACCCTATTACCGATGGTTTGCCTATCCGTTGAACTATTGATTATCAAGAAATAAATGCCATTAGTTAATTTGGAAACATCAATGGTTTGCCCTTCAAGGACACCTGACAACATGGTTTGGCCCATCGGGTTGGTGATACGGTATTCCATCGGCAGAGACGGTGTGCACACCGTCTCAACATGTAAAAGGCCGTCAGTAGGATTGGGGAAGATGCTGAATCCTTCCGACCCAGTGTGGTCATCCACGCTGTAATCATGGAATGTTTCATAGACTTCGTCACATGCCTTCTCGCCATATTTGAAAACCAATATACCATTTTGCCAGAAACAGCGGATGCCCTCCACATGATAGCCTTTATCTTGATTCATCAGCCTTTCAGGGAAAAAGCTGGTGAGGTGGCCGATACCGCGAACAATTGTGCCGCTGAAAAGGTTTTCCGCATCGCTCACTTGCAGCATCTTGAACTGCCGCCCTTCATATTCGTAGAATTCAACGTCATCCACATGCATGACAATGCTTTCCGTTCCCACCTTAATCTCCCATTCGTCACCTACTTCGGCGGCAAAGTTGTAAAGCACGGTAAACTCCTGTAATTCCTCGTTCCACCAGTACACGATGCCTTCACGTTCAAAAAGGTACTCGCGGGACGTTTCAACCTGACCTTTTTTGTCGTAAATCTGGTTGGTGCGAACGACAATCTTGGCCCTCTCGTTGTTGATGGTGGTGTCGCCGGCACATTGGAGATACTGATAGGTGATGCTGCCGTCGTCATTGAGGATTTCATAGTACCATTCACCTTCGAAGTCGAGAAGCGTAAGTACGTATTGTGGATTGGGTGTGGTGACGCAGCCAGTCACTTCAGCGCGTGTGCAACCAGAGATGGAGCCCATAGCACCATTGATATCGTCATAAAGGTCGTCAAAGAACAAATAAGTTCCCGAAGGGAAGCCTCCTACAACCCATGCGGTGTCATTCCATCGTTGGGCATAGGCATTAGTGCACAAGCTGTTATCATCGTAAACGTAGACGGCTTTGTTCTTGTCAACATAAACGCTGTCCATCATGGTTTGGAACAAAATCTGGGTGCAGTTTCCGCTTTCATCATAATCGTAGATTTGCCTCTGGCGATTGACCGACTCATCGCTCCAGCTTGTAATGCGTTTCTCCACGAGGACACCTTCATCGTATTCGTATTCATATTCCGTAAGCGCTGTATTGATCCATGTTTCCGTTTCTTCAGACCAACTAAATGCGGCTTTCGAAAGCAACTCATGAATGTCAGAATAGGTGTATTCGCTCTTTACAAGAGGTTGGCCTGCGGCATTGTATTTGGTTTCCGCCGACCAGTCATCGTTGTCGGAATATTCGTATAGATAATAGTATTGTAGTCTGAATGTGCTGTCGACCAAATGATCCCATCGAACTTTTTTATCATTCTCATATTGGTAAACGTCCTTGGAGTCGATAACAAATTCATCGGAGATATACATATCGTACCTGTTTTTTCTCTTCACCAGACGTTCCGTAAGATTGGACGATTCATCATAAGTATAATAATATCTGTAGGTTTCCCACCAACTGGCCTCCGTAGAAGAATACTGCTTGAATGTCAGCCGATTCAAGGCGTCGTGGGTATACCAATAGGCCAGTTGATACGATCCGGGGGAATAATTGACGACCTGACGGTAAAAGGACAGGTGTCCACGTCCGTCATATTCAAGGGTGATGTTTTTGGTATAAGGGCGTTCTTCGCCGCTTGCTGAATCATAATCCCATGTGGTGATGGCTGTCGGCTGCTGGATGTACTCTTGCGAAAAACCCAGGATAGCGAAGGCCATCATCATCGTAAACGCGAACAATTTTTTCATGGTATTCTTCTTTTTATTTGCTGTTGCAAAGATACTGACAAAAAAAAGCCCTTGTCAAGGGGTAACAAGGGCTTGTCTATCTGTTAAGAACTATAAAAATTCTTAATTGTTTGTTAATCAATAATTTAATAATTTGCTTATCTAGGGGTTGTCTATGAGAAAACAAGGGTGTTACAGGACTTTTTTTAGCCAAATTCGAAGCACTGGATCGCCGATAACAATGCCTTTTTCGGTGAGCTCAACCAGTTCTTTATCGATCAGCGATTGCTTCAAGCGGGAGATGTTTGATGGAACACCCAAATCAAAATTTTCACGAACCGTTTTTTCGCCAAAGCCACGGTTGATACCTGATAGTACAGCTCTGAGAAAGTTCATCTGATAGGTGGTCAGCGATTCTACCTGCTCGATAAAGATACCCGAGTTTTGATCCACCAAATCCTCCATCGCTTGATTCAGAATCTCATCCGTAACCGTTTTTTTGGTTAACAGCAAAGTGCTATAGGCCAGTTGTTGTACGTATGACGATTGATACTCCACATTCTCGCACAATTTCTGAATAAGGTTGTCGGAAATATGTTTCTTTTCCCGCTCAAAACGGCTGGAGATGTAAGCCGTCCAATCCTTCAACGGAATCGGTTTAAGATACAGCATCTCTCCGAATTTATAAAAAGGATAACTCTTTTTTTGGAACAAGTTGGTCATCATGTGCATCTTGCTGCCATAAAGGCAATAGGATACATTTTGCTGATGTTGCCAAACCGTTCGCATCCGTTTTTGAATGTTCAGCGAATTCGGGAACTCCCCTACTTGTTGGAATTCGTCGATACATAAGATAATATGGCAGCCTTTTCTTTGGGCAATTCTCTCTGGAAGATCCAAAACCTCATCAGGAGTATGGGTTTTGGGAGTAATGCCCAAAGAAATGGAATAGTCCACACTTGGATCGGGCGACAAAGATAACTTTGGAGCCAACCGCTCTATGAATCCTTTCGCCACGTCTTTCCATTCCTCTACCTTAGAGGCGGTTTGTTTTAAAACCGCTGCGGAAACCACGTTGTAGAAATCATATTCATCACGGCAGGAGAACACATCCGTCTTCACCACAATGAGTTTCTTTGACCCCACAGCCGCAGCTACCTTATTTACCAATGATGTCTTGCCCCATCTGCGTGGTGAAATCAAAATAGTATTGACCCCATATTTGAAATTGGTGGAAAGGCGTTTTATTTCCTCTTCCCTGCCAATGAAATGGCTGTCTTCAACCGGCACACCGAAAATAAATGGTTTATCCATAGCCCATCATTTTTCGGCAAAGATACAATGATTTTTGATATTTCACAAGATTGTGATTCACAAAGTTGTGAAACACCAGCTTGTGAAATACATAAATTATTGATTTACAATAAATTTCATCGTTGAATTTTTTATTTTTAGGAGATAAAAACCATTGGATAAAACCGAAACATCAAGCGTTTCGCCGTCAAGGACACCCGACAAAAGGGTTTGGCCTAATAGGTTGGTGATGCGATATTCCGATGGCAGAGAAGTGGCGCGCCGCGTCTCTACATGTAACATTCCATTGCTCGGGTTGGGATAGACCGTGAACGTCGCTTCGGGGTTCTCGTCCACGTCGTGGTATTCATAATAGACGGCGTCGCAATCCTCCTCGCCCATGGTGAGAACCAGTTCGCCGTCCTGCCAGAAGCAGCGTAAGCCGTCCACCTCATAGTCTTTGGCGATGGGGCTTTCCGGGAAGAAACGGTTCTGGTGGCCGATGCCGCAGATGATGTCGCCGGTAAACAGGCCGCTCTCGTCACTCACGCTTAGCACCCGATAAGGCTGGCTCTTGAAGATGACCATCTGCGCCGCGTCCACATGAACCGTGATGGTAAACCATCCGCCGTTGATCTCCCATTCATCGCCCACTTCGGCGCCAAAGTCATAAAGCAAGGTGAAATCCTCGAGGTCCTTGTTCCACCAATAGATTTTGTCGCCGTCCTCGTAGATGTATTCCTGATCCACCCACTGCTCCTTGTCATACATCGTGTTGGTCTCCACAAGGATCTTGGTCCGCCTGCTATTGATGACGGTATCCGAGGCGTATTCGAGATGCTGGTAGGTAATGTCGCCCGTCAGATGCTTGATTTCATAATACCATTCGGTGCCACGAGGGAAGTATTGTTCTTCCTCGTATAGGACTGGAAGCCCGTTCGGCAAAATGGTGTAGTCTTCATGCCATTGGAGGTAGTCGGAAATGTTGGCTTGGGTATTCGTCCAGAGGTTAAGCGCATCTGTAAGATTGTCGGTTTCCGTCCCTCCAATGGTCACGGGCTCCAACAAAGTCCATTCATCGTCAATCCATCGGAACATAGTAGCATCTAAGTCTTCATGGCTAAACAAGGCTGGATTATTCACCTCTTCGCCATACACCTCGGGGTCAAGCCAGTTGTAATAGCAATGCTCAACTGTTCCGTAATCAATTCCGACAATTCCACATCTACCATTATACAAAAAAGCCTGTGGGTCGTAGTTTTTGAAAGCACCCATATAGGAATAACAGTTGCGCATGATACCCGAGTTGTTCTCTACGACAACGGGGGCGTCCAACGGATAGGCAATGCTGTCGATGATAATAGCGCAGTTATCCACCTCATTGAAAGCGTTGTTACCCTCAATAAAAGCGCAAAAAGAACCATGTGGAATTCCACCCGAAGGATTATCAATAAGCGGACTCCTGAAGATGCAGTTGGTAATCTGTGTTATCGCTCCTCCGTAACCAAACAGAGCGTAACCCCCGTTGTCATTTACATGAACCACGCAGTCGAGCCAGCATCTGTCAATCACCGAACGGCTAAAACGGTTGACAAGCAGTCCCTGCTCGGTGTCTTTTGCGAAAGCGTATTTGATGACGATGTTTTCCAACCTTGAATTATAAACATCGCCGATAAAACCTTCGTTGGTCGCCATCCCATATATCACATGGCCGTTGCCGTTGAAGTTGCCCTGGAAATAGAATTCGTCATCCTTGGTGGGTGGTGAGGGTGGCAGTTCGTTTTTTGTACCGATGGTGGTCCAGATGCCTTCCGAGATATCGACATCAGCTTCTAAAGTGATGTTTTTCCCTGCAAAATCATCACGCTCTACGCCATTGAGGCCGTTACTCACCGAAATGAGCCAGGCAAGGGCTTCCGCTGAATAAATATGGATATCTCCTTGATCATCAACTACATAGCCTTCGGGTTGCTCGGTTACGAGGTCGTACCAATATTGTTCGGGGAGCTCGGTGGGGTATGGATTGATGATTTCATCGGCATTTTTAATACTTTTATAAAAAACGCCACCGCCTGTATAGTATAGATGATTGTCGTTGCCATTGAAAAGATGCGCATCACTTGAACCAGGGTATGGCATGAGATAAACCGGCATGGTTTCGCCTATATCATAAAACTGTTCGCCGTGATTGGTGGTGTAATTCAACCTCACCTGGCTGTTTGGTTCGCTTTTCAGTTTATAAATAATACCGTCTTCTGAAACGGCAAGTTCCCTTGTCGTAAAAAGATAGAAACCGGGCTCGTGAATGCATCCGACTGTTCCTTCTCCAGCTGAGTTGGCTATGACGTTGCCCTCGAGATCGAAGGTTAAGGACGGTATCGAATGGCCCTCAAAAGCGGCAAGTGTCCAGTTTTGCATATCGGACAGGGTGGAGTGATAAATACCGGCATTTTCTCCATCAAGCCCATAAACGCTGGCATAAACATCACCTGCTTCATTAACAATCACGCAACTGATAAAGCCAATTTCCTCGTTGATAAAATCGAAGGTTGTGGTATCCCAAGTGTCGCCTTCGTCAACAGTCCAGAAAATCTGACTTGAATCCCAAACCAACAGCGTATCGTTTGAAGGAGAGTACATGCCTCGAACCCAGATGGTGTTTATGGGAGTCGGCGGGGTCTGCTGCCAACTATTGCCATCATCATCAGAATAAATAATCTTTTTACTTGCATAATCATAGATATGTATCCTGTTTGTTCTGCTGATATAGAAATCATAAGAGGCAAAAATCAGACCTCCGTTTGTATTGATAATAGAGTCCCATGTAAGACCTTCATCTTGTGAACGATAGACGATGCCATAAGCTGACTCAATAAAAATGCTGCCATTCGTGCCGACACCGAGAATTTCACAAGATTCAAAATCTGAGATGTCAATGTCTTTCCAAACGTTTTGTGCCGTCAGCGGAGCGAGAAGGCCGAGGCAAAGGAGGAGGATAAAAGATAATTTTTTCATAACGGTTTATATTTCATTGATTATTTCTTCAAAACTACGATTGTCTGCGCCCATCTTTTCCTGTTTGATGCGGTACTTACGGCGGGCGTAGGAGTTGGTTTGCAAATTCATCATGATGGAGATAACTTGGTTGCTGAAACCTTGCCGGGTGAGGCTGCAAATCTGCAAGTCGGTCTTGGTCAAGGTGGGATAATGATCCAAAAGTTTCTTGGTGAAGTCGCTGTAAACCAAGTCGATCAACTCCAGATAGTCGTTCCACTCCGATGCTTCGAGATTAAAGTCGACGGTGCTTACCGTGATTTGCTCCGTGAGAGCCAGGGCGGTTACAAAGACTTTGTTTTTCTTCAAGGCAGTTTCGAATTGCCGTTGGCTTTCTTCGTCCATCAATTTGTTTTTCAAGGTTTTCTGTCGCATCAGCAAGAGCGTCAGCACCAGGGCCACAACCAAAACACCTACAATCAAATAGAGATAAAAGGTCTTGAGCTTCTGATCCGCTTGCAAAGCGTTTTTCTGCGCTTGCAATTCATAGTCCTTTTGGATGCGTTGCACGGCTTCGCTGTGCTGTTCCCCGTGGGCTTGCATCATGTTTTCGTTGAAAAGTCTGAAGTTTTCCAAGGCTTCCGGATACTTGCCTTGCAACTCATCAATCAGATACAGGCCTTGATAGGCCGACATCCTGACACCGGCTTTCCCGCTTTGGGTCGCCAGAGTAAGGTGTTCGACGGCCTGTGCATCGTTCTCCATATAATAATAAGCCATGCCAAGGGTCAGGTAGCAGAGGTCGGGTCGGGCACCGCCTTCCAAAGCGTTCGTCACCCCTTCAATGACTTTCTCGTATTCACCTTCTTCCATATAGACATCGCGACAGAGCTCCAGCAGAATATCCATTGACAACTGCTTATTTTTCTGGGTTTGAGCGAGTTGAAGGGCTTCTTCATAGTATTGCTTGGCTTCTTCCACACGATGCAGCGAAGCGGCCACCCTTCCAGCATTTTGCAAAGCATTCGTCAACGCCATCGAACCTGGCATCGTGCGGAAGATCTCAATGGCCTCCAGATGAAGATTGAGCGCCTCTTCCTTCAAGCCGTTTTTCCAATACCGGGTGCCGAGTTGATCTTCAATCAAAGCTTTCAGCCGACGCACTTCAGGATGGTCGGGGTTGCAACGGTCGAGCACCAGAAGAGCTTCGCTATAGGTCTCAGCGGCCGCCACAGAGTTCTCGGGCGACAACTCCAGACCTTGTTCATACAAAGCCCGAGCCTTTTCCAACTGCCTGGAATTGGATTGGCAGGCGGCAAAAATGATGACCGCCAGAAGAATCAAAAGGGTAATATGAGGCTTCGACCTAAGCATGTTGCAAAGTTAAGTCGAAAAATCGCCTTGTCAAGGGTTTGGGAGGCAATCGCTATCAACAAGTCACAAAATAAAATAACAACTTATTGATAATCAATGTTTCCGAAAAATGGATAGCTATGCGATAGCTATTACAAAAAACCCAGGGCGATGCCCTGGGCTATGGAAATTTTGCCCCTGGGGGCGATTATTTTTTCGGTTTCAGTTCATCGAAAATCATCGCGCGGAGGTTCTCAATCGGGACGCGGACCTGGGTCATCGTGTCGCGGTCGCGGACGGTGACGGTGTTGTCGACCAAGGTATCGTTGTCGACGGTGACGCACATCGGGGTGCCGATGGCATCCTGACGGCGGTAACGCTTGCCGATGGAGTCTTTCTCTTCGTACTGGCACATGAAGTCGAACTTCAGGCTGTCGATGATCTCGCGGGCCTTCTCCGGCAGACCGTCTTTCTTGACCAGTGGCAGCACAGCGACCTTGTAAGGAGCAAGGATGGCCGGCAGCTTCAGCACGACGCGCTCGGAGCCGTCTTCCAACTTCTCTTCGGTGTAGGCGTTGCTGAACATCGCGAGGAACATACGGTCCAAACCAATGGAGGTCTCGATGACGTATGGCGTGTAGCTCTCGTTGGTATCGGGATCGAAGTATTGGAGCTTCTTGCCTGAGTATTTGGCGTGAGCCGAGAGGTCGAAGTCGGTGCGGCTGTGGATGCCTTCGAGCTCCTTGAAGCCAAAGGGGAAGTCGAACTCGATGTCGGTGGCGGCGTTGGCATAGTGGGCCAGCTTCTCGTGGTCGTGGAAGCGGTATTTCTCGGCGGGCAGACCCAAGGAGAGGTGCCAAGCGAGGCGTTCCTGCTTCCAGTGTTGGAACCATTCGAGCTCCGTGCCAGGACGGACGAAGAACTGCATCTCCATCTGCTCGAACTCACGCATACGGAAGATGAACTGACGGGCCACAATCTCGTTGCGGAAGGCCTTGCCGGTCTGGGCAATGCCAAACGGAATCTTCATACGGCCGGTCTTCTGCACGTTGAGGTAGTTGACGAAGATGCCCTGTGCCGTCTCGGGACGCAGGTAGATGGTGTCGGAGCCGTCGGCCACGCTACCCATCTTGGTGGCGAACATCAGGTTGAACTGACGCACGTCGGTCCAGTTGCGGGTGCCGCTGATGGGGCAGACAATCTCGAGGTCGAGGATAAGTTGCTTGATGGCGTCGAGGTCATTGGCCTCCATGGCACCATACAGGCGGTGGCTGATTTCCTCAATCTTAGCCTTGTGTTCCAACACACGCGGGTTGGTGGTTACAAACTGCTCCTCGTTGAAGGCATCACCAAAGCGCTTGCGGGCCTTTTCCACTTCTTTATTGATCTTGTCCTCAATCTTGGCCATATAGTCTTCAACCAAAACATCAGCGCGGTAGCGCTTCTTGCTGTCGCGGTTGTCAATCAAAGGATCGTTGAAAGCATCCACATGGCCCGAGGCCTTCCAGGTGGTGGGATGCATGAAGATGGCGGCGTCGATGCCGACGATGTTCTCGTGCATCTGCACCATGGCCTTCCACCAGTATTCACGGATGTTCTTCTTCAGTTCAACGCCATTCTGGCCGTAGTCATAAACGGCTGAAAGTCCGTCATAAATCTCGCTCGAAGGGAAAATGAAACCGTATTCCTTGGCATGAGCGGTTATCTTCTTAAAAAAGTCTTCTTGGTTCATAGTTGCTGTTGTCTTGATTAATTTTGATGCAAAAATAGTGATTTTTACGAAACTTTGATTATCTTTGCACTTAATAAAGGTCCAAGCGAGGCTTACTTCTTTTACCAATTTAGGTTGTTTCAGCATCGCAATTACCTTATTATTTGAATCACATGAAAGACCAAAACCTTCGCAAGGTGGCATTGCGCTACCAGGCTGTGTATCTCCCTGTGGAGAAGGCCGAAATCCCTACCGTTTACGAACCTACCGTGCCGTTGATGGCTTTCACCGCAAGGCTGAAAGAAAACGGCTTTTGCCTGAGTGAGGAGCTGCTCCACGCCTTGAGCACGGTGCCTATCCAGACCCTTGCTGACATCACTTCGATGATCCACGAGGCTATGGGGATCGACTTGAACTGGGCACCTCTGGTGAAGGGCTGGGACACCCCTACGGGCGAGACCCGAATGGACCACCTGATCACCTTTCTGGCCAACCTTTTCGGAGGTGAGGCAGCCGGTATCAAAGGCACCAAGCTGCCTTGCGGACACTTCATTCCCGAAGGCACTTTCCCCTTGGAGCGCTACAATGGTTGCCCTTACTGCGGTACGCCTTTCACGACGGCCAACTTCGTGTATCATGGCCAGGGCAGCAAACTCAAGGAGCTGAGGCTGTTCACGCTGGAGGACATGAAGCAGGTGTTCCGTAGCCTGTTGGCCTCCCCCACCCCGTTGGATGCCACTCAGTTAGACTCTCTGGAGCTGTTGCTCGACGAATTTGAGGTACCTGAAGACGTGGAGATCACCATGAAGGAGACGATGATGGTGGTGATTCAGAAGTCAGGAGTCAGAAGTCAGGAGTCAGAAGTTGAGTTGGGATTAAGGTATTTGAAGACTCCGACCGACATTTTAAGATTTTTCTGGTACGAAAAGACGGGGTTGGTGAAGATCATCGAGCCGAAGTATTTGATTGAGCGAGAGCGCAAAAACAACACCCACCCGTGGATTCCGATGGACGAGAGCGAGGAAGCGGCAGCGCAAAAACGCAATGAGCTGAAGTTGAAATATAGCCGTTTGCAGTGTCGCATGGCCGCCACTTGGCTCAACGCCGTGGCGATGACCGCTCAGCAGGCCGCCGAGAACATGAATCCCAAACGCGGCATGTGGGTCAGGATGATCCACGCCTTGCGTCTCGGTGAATACTCGCGCAGAAACGGCTTTGAGCATCTTGCCGAGATCCTCGACGTGTTCTACAAGCAAGACTATGAGACCTGGATGGGCAAGCTCGACCGTGCCCAACGAACCAACGACAAAGACGCGACGCTGAAGATGCTTTGCGAACGCCCTGGATGGTTTGCCCGTTGCCTGTTCGCCACCATGCTGCGCTTTGGCAAGGACGACACCTTAAAGGCTTTTGAGACTGTGCTCGACAAGCTTCCCGCACGGCTCATCCTCAGCCTGGGCAACAACGCCGAGCTGTATTTCGACCCAAGCTGCCCGCGCACGGCTCGCCCCATCACCGGCGGCACCGTCACCATCGAACCCAACCCACTGCTCACGCTTTACAGCAGCCAAGAACTGGAAGGTATGGCAAAGGCGGTCAAAGACCTGTACGCCAAAGCCATGCGCCAGCGTTTTGCCCAACAACCCACTGACCATAAGACCATTTACATCGACCCGAGGCTGTACGACATCCCCGTCAGCGTGGGCGACCGTACCAGCACGATCCAAGACACCGCCTGCGCCCTGCAAGGCACCCGATTCCCCGTGGAAGGCGATTCCGTGAGGCTGTTCATGCAATGGGGCAAGGGGCTTCCCGCTCAGCATCTCGACATGGATTTGAGCTGCCGCATTGCCCTGCAAGACGATATCGTGGAGGAATGTGCCTATTATTGCTTAGTGGCCCCAGGCGCCAAGCATTCGGGCGACATCCAGCATATCCCCGACCAAGTCGGAGCGGCCGAATACATCGAGCTTTCCTTGCCCGAACTGGAACAAGCTGGCGCCCGTTACGTCACCTTCACCTGCAACGCCTACACCAACGGCAACCTGTCGCCCAACCTCATGGTGGGCTGGATGAACTCGGCCTATCCCATGACCATCTCCAACGAGACTGGCGTGGCTTACGACCCTTCCTGCGTGCAGCATCTGGTGCGCATCAGCGAGGCCAATCTCGCCAACGGCTTGGTTTTCGGCGTGTTGGACGTGGCCGCAAGGGAAATCTTCTGGTTGGAGATGCCTTTCACGGGACATACCCTCCGCGACCTCAACGGCAACGTGGTGGAGGCACTGCTGAAACGACTGAAAGAAAAGCTGAGCGTCGGGCAACTGCTCGATTTGAAACGCGAAGCACAAAAAATGAACCTCGTCGAAACCCCCGAAGAGGCAGACGAGGTCTATACGTACGAGTGGGCTTTGAATCCCGCGGCAGTCAGTGCCTTGTTAAATAATTAACATCGCGTCACCGTAGGTGAAGAAGCGGTATTTCTCGTTGACGGCTTCCTTATAGGCTTTCATCAGGAATTCATATCCGGCGAAAGCGGCGGTCTCCATCATCATGGGTGACTTGGGCAGGTGGAAGTTGGTGATCATGCAGTTGGCCACCGAGAAGGTGTAAGGCGGGAAGATGAACTTGTTAGTCCAGCCGCTGAAAGGCTTGATCTTGCCCGAAATGGTCTGGGCGGTCTCCAAGGCCTTCATGGTGGTGGTACCCACGGCAAACACGTTGTTATGGCGTTTGTTAGCCTCGTTCACGATGTCGCAGCAATCTTGATCCACATACATCTCTTCGGAGTCGCACTTGTGCTTGGTGAGGTCTTCCACCTCGATATCGCGGAAGTTGCCCATGCCGGGATGCAAGGTGAGCTCGGCAAACGAAGCCCCGACAAGCTCCAAACGCTTCATCAAAATCTTGCTGAAGTGCATGCCTGCGGTAGGTGCCGATACAGCACCTTCCACCTTGGCATAGATTGTCTGGAAATCTTCAGCATCTTCAGGTAACACCTCCTGATTATCACGATGTTCAAGAATCTCTTTCGGCAACGGGGTATGACCTAACGAGAAAATGGTCTGCTTGAACTCTTCATAGGTGCCGTCAAAGAGGAAACGCAGCGTACGGCCACGGGTGGTGGTGTTGTCGATGACCTCAGCCACCAGCTCCTCGCCCTCGCCGAAATACAACTTGTTGCCAATACGGATCTTACGTGCCGGATCCACCAACACATCCCACAAACGGCTTTCCTGATTCAACTCACGGAGCAGCAGCACCTCGATCTTGGCACCGGTCTTTTCCTTTTCGCCATACAGACGGGCGGGAAACACTTTGGTGT
The DNA here is from genome assembly GCA_947302205.1 of uncultured Bacteroidales bacterium. Taxonomy (GTDB): domain Bacteria; phylum Bacteroidota; class Bacteroidia; order Bacteroidales; family F082; genus Limimorpha. Next base: position 23,344 of record CAMYVD010000001.1, on the reverse strand, counting down.
TGTTGATCACAAAGACGTCGCCATCCTTGACATAGTCCACCAGGTCCTTGAACACACGGTGTTCAATGGTTTGGGTCTTGCGGTTCAGTACCATCAAGCGGGCTTCGTCACGGTTTTTGGTCGGATAAGTGGCTATCAACTCTTGAGGCAAGTTGAATTTAAATTGAGAGAGTTTCATTTGTATCGTAATTTTTTCGGGCGCAAAGATAATTCAAAACGAAAGTTTTGTCAAGAGCAATTCTAAACTATCAACTCTCAACTCTCAACTTTTTATATTCTTCACCCGTCGCAATGATCTCATTTTTAAGGTCTTCGAGTTGCCAGGCGTCCTCCACCTTGAAGTCGCCGATACGGGTGCGGCGCAAAGATTTCAGGCAGGCGCCGTTGCCCAATTCACGGCCGAAATCGTGGGCGAGACTACGGATATAGGTGCCTTTGCTGCACACCACCTCGAAGTCCAACTCCGGAAAACGCTCCGTGCTGACCTTGAAATCCTCGATATGGATATCACGGGCCTTGAGCTCAATCTCCTCGTCGGAACGGGCATAGTCGAACGCGCGTTTCCCCTTGATTTTGATGGCGGAATATTTGGGTGGATGTTGCTTGATGTCACCGATGAACTTCTGTCGCGCCGCATCAATCTGGGCCTCGGTGATACCTTCGGTTGGGAAGAATTGGTCAGGCTCACTTTCAAGATCAAACGTCGGGGTGGTCTGCCCTAAAAGCATGGTACCCGTATATGTCTTGATTTGCGCTTGATAGGCTTCGATTTGCTTGGTCATCGGGCCGGTGCAGATGATGAGCAGACCGGTAGCCAAGGGATCGAGCGTGCCCGCATGGCCCACCTTGAGCTTGCGGATGCCGTAAAAGCGCTTGAACAGGGCACGGATAAAGTTCACCGTGTCGAACGAAGTCCAGTCCAAGGGCTTGTCGATCAAAAAAACCGAACCTTCTTCAACAGGAAACATCAGGCGAAAATGATGGCGAGGCCACCGACGATGAAACAGTAAACGGCAAACCAGATCAACTTGCCCTTCTTCACGATGTTGATCATCCACTTGCAGGCGAAGCAACCCGAGATGAAGGCGGCGAGGAAACCGACTAGGGCCGCCACAGGCGAAATGCCACCCAGAGCCTCGCTGACGCCGACCTCAAACATGTCCTTGACATCAAGCAAAGCCTCTCCCAAGATGGGCGGGATGACCATCAGGAAAGAGAACTGGGCCAACTTTTCCTTTTTGTTGCCGAGCAGCAAACCCGTAGCGATGGTGGAGCCTGAGCGCGACAAACCCGGCATGACAGCGCAGGCCTGAGCGATACCGATGATAAAGGCGTGCAAAGGCGAGATCTCTTCTTTTTGACGCGGTTTGGCGAAATAGGAGAAGGTCAGCAATGAGGCGGTCACGAGCAGCATGATGCCCACGATGAGCAAGCCAGAGCCGAACACTGCCTCAACCTTGTCCTTGAAGAGAAAGCCCACGATAGCCACAGGAATCATGGAGATCAGGATGTTGACGACGTATTTGGTGCCTTCGTTCCACTGGAATTTGAAGAGGTCCTTGAAGAGCCAAACGATTTCACTCCACAGAATCACCACGGTACTGAGCACGGTGGCCACATGGAGCAACACAGTAAAGGCGAGGTTCGACGAACCGTCGTCAAGTCCGAAAAGGGCTTGGCCGATGGCCAAATGACCGCTACTACTGACAGGAAGATATTCCGTGAGGCCTTGAAGCAGGCCGAGCAACAAAGCTTGAATCCAACTCATAGAAATTGAAAGTTGATAATTGAAAATTGAAACTTATTTTTTCTTGTAGAAGATGGCCACTATCTCCACCACAAAACCAGCGAGAATCAGGATTGGAGAAAGGGTAATCCTTTGAAAATTAAACATTTTATCGTTAAACACGTCGGGGTCGGTGGAGCCGCCGCCAATCATCAGAATCATTCCCAAGGCGATGAGAAAGATGCCCACCAGCACCAGGATGTAATTCATCTTCGCAAAAGGCAGCTTTTTCCCGTTATCGGTTTCTTCTACCACCACGTTGTTTTTTTGTTTTGCCATATTTTAGTGATCAGTTTAAATTTTTCAGTTATACAACTTGTCCAAATCGGCTTTCAGGAACTTGTCGAGTGCCACACGGGTGGAAATCCAAGCCAAAATTACGCCTAATACCACCACGCCCACCAAGATGGCGACAATCACCGTTACATCTTGGATCAGCGCCAGGTCGGGTATGCGTTTCGAGGCCCAATACAGGATGCCCACCAGCAACAAGTCAGCCAACAAGCCTCCGAAAAAGCCTTGCGTCACGCCCGACTTCAGGAAGGGGCGGCGGATGAAGCTCTCGGTGGCACCCACCAACTGCATGCTTCGCACCAAGAAACGCTTGGCGTAGATGGAAAGGCGTATCGTGTTGCGGATCAACGCAATCGCGATAAACAGCAACACCAAGCTCACCGCCATGAGTAGGGTCGCAATCTTTCGAATGTTGTTGTTGATGAGGTCAATCAAGGATTTTTGGTAATACACTTCCTTGACGTCGGTGTTTTCCAACAGTTGCGACTCAATGACAGCAATGCTGTCGGTATTGGCGTAGGCCGCATTGAAGCGCACGTCGATAGACGGCAGCAGGGGGTTGGTCTCGTTGCCTAACCATTCAAGGAAATCCTCGCCCAGATCTTCACTGAGGCGGCTGATGGCTTCTTCTTTGGTAATGTACTCCGTCGACTTCACGGCGGGCATGGCGTCGAGTTCTTTCTGCAGACGCAGGATGTTGGCCTCTTTCACGTCACTGTTCATCACAATCTCGAAACCGAGATTCTCCTTGATGTGGTTGGAGAGCTTGCGGGCGTGCATCATGAAGATGGCGAACACGCCGAGCAGGAAGAGCACCAGCGTGATGCTCACCAACGACATGGCATACGATCCAGCCACCCGACGATTGCTTGAGTTTCTTTCAGACATCTTCACAAATAAAAATGCAAAGATACGGGTTTTTTTATTATTTTTGTGCTTTGTTAGAAACATTATGCAATGCAAGTCCTAAAATCAAATATCAAGACCGAATCGGCGGAGTTCAAGCAGAACGAGAAAAACTTCCTTGACCTGATGGCGCAGTATCGGGAGGCGATGGCGGCTTCCATGCAAGGCGGCGGCGAGAGTGCCGTGGCCAAGCACAAGAAGCGCAACAAGCTCCTCGCCCGGGAGCGCATCGACCTGCTCATCGACCCGAACACCCCGTTCCTGGAACTCTCGCCCATGGCGGCCTACGGCACTTACAACAACGACTTCCCCTCGGCGGGCATCATCACCGGCATCGGGGTCATCCAAGGCCGTGAAGCCGTCATCGTGGCCAACGACGCCACCGTGAAAGGCGGCACCTATATGCAATACACGGTGAAGAAGCACCTCCGTGCCCAGGAGATTGCCATGGAAAACCATTTGCCGTGCGTCTATATGGTGGACAGCGGCGGTGCGTTCCTGCCTGAGCAGGACACCGTCTTCCCTGACCGCGATCACTTTGGACGTTTCTTCTACAATCAGGCTCGCATGTCAGCTATGGGCATCCCCCAAATCGCCATTGTGATGGGCATGTGTACCGCTGGCGGCGCCTACGTCCCCGCCATGAGCGACGAGACCATCATCGTGCGCAACCAAGGCACCATCTACCTCGGTGGTCCCCCGTTGGTGAAAGCCGCCACGGGTGAGATCGTCACGGCAGAGGAATTAGGCGGTGGCGAGATGCACACGAGCGTTTCCGGCGTGGCCGACCATCTAGCTGAGAACGACCAACACGCCTTGCAGATTTGCCGCAACATCTTCAAGACCTTGGAGAAGTCGCACCGCCAAAAGTTGGACATGCTGCCCGTTGAGGCCCCTTTATACGACCCGCACGACCTTTACGGCCTTGCTCCCATCGATTTCCACAAGCTGGTTGATCCTCGCGAGATCATCGCCCGCATCGTGGACGGCAGCCGTTTCCAGGAGTTCAAGTCGAGATACGCTACTACGATCGTCTGCGGTTTCGCCCACCTGATGGGCTTCCCTGTAGGCATCATCGCCAACTACGGCGTGTTGTTCTCCGAATCCGCCTTGAAAGCCACCCACTTCATCGAGTTGTGCTGCCAAAGAAACATTCCGTTGGTGTTTTTGCAGAACATTACGGGCTTTATGGTAGGCAAGCAATACGAGCAGGGGGGCATCGCCAAGGACGGCGCCAAGATGGTGCACGCGGTGTCGAACGCCAATGTGCCTAAATTCACGGTCATTTTCGGTGGCTCGTTCGGCGCGGGCAACTACGGCATGGCCGGTCGCGCTTACAGTCCTCGTTTGCTCTTTATGTGGCCCAACGCCAAGATCTCCGTCATGGGCGGCGAACAGGCGGCCAGCGTCCTCGCCACAGTAAAGGAAGACCAGTACAAATACAAAGGCTTGGAGGTGCCAAAAGACGAAATCGCCCAGCTCAAGAAAGAGATTTTGGCCAAATACGACTACGAAGGCTCGGCCTTCTACAGTACGGCACGCCTTTGGGATGACGGCATCATCGACCCGATGGACACCCGCAAGATTTTGGCCTTGGGTATCGCCGCCTCGCTGAACCAGCCGTTCCCGCAACAGCAGTTCGGGGTGTTCAGAATGTAACCAGTTGGAAGTTAGAAGTTGGGAGTTAGAAGTGAAGGTGAAGAAGACATTAATGATCTTATGCTTGATGGTGCCCTTGATGGCGTTTGCGCAGGAGGAACAACCCAAGATGCGCAAAAACGAGATCAAGGTGGCGTTGCTCTCGTTGGCCAGTGGCACCTCGAAGATCACCTATGAGCGCTGGGTGGGTGAATACCAGAGTATTGAGTTGACGGCTGGAGTCATCGGTTGGGGCTTCGACAAGCTGAAGAACAGCGACCCGAAAGGCACCGCCTGGAGGGCTGCCTATAAGTTCATCTTTCCAAACAAGCACAATGCTAACAACCAGCTGTGCGGGTTCTACATCAAGCCTGAACTCTGCTACTCGACCTACCGTTACAACCATGAAACCCGAGGACGCCTCAAGGTGGATCGCGTGGCCTTGATGGGTGTGTTGGGTTATGACTGGGTGTTGAAGTGGTTTGTGTTCGATATTTATGGTGGTCTAGGTGTCGCTTCAGGCAACAGTAACTACAGCAATTACCACCACGGCTTCATCGGCTGGAGCGCCGACAGCCTCACGGCATTCACCGCCGGATTCCGGGTTGGAGTGGCGTTTTAGTTGATGGTTCTTGCTATCTTCTCAATGTTCAGACTGCGGGCTGAGGCGTCGATGATATCCTTGTAGATACCGCCTTTTTTATAGATTTCATCGGGATTGCCAGACTCTTCCACACGGCCCGTCTGGAGGGCGTAAATGAGGTCGGCATCAATGATTTGGGAGATGCTGTGGGAGATGATGATGACCGTGCGGTCTTTCTTGATGGCGTCCAAACTGTTCTTGATCTGCTCAGTGGCGATGGCATCGAGGCTGGCGGTGGGCTCATCAAGGAAGATAATGGGCGGATTTTTGAGGAACATGCGGGCAATGGCGATACGCTGCTGCTGGCCTCCCGAAAGGTCGGAGGCCTTGTTCTCAAATTGCTTGGGAAGCCGCATGATTTGGTCGTAGATGTACGATTTCTTGGCGGCTTCCACCACTTCCTCATGGGTGGCGCCGGGCTTGCCGTAAAGGATGTTTTCCTCAATGGTGCCGTCAAAAATATGGTTCTTCTGCAGCACCAAACCGATATGCTCACGCAAGAACTTGGTGTCGTACTCACGTAAATCCACGCCGTCCAAGGTAATGGTACCCGTCTGGGGCTCATAGAACTTGTCGAGCAGGTTGACGATGGTGCTCTTGCCCGCACCCGAAAGCCCTACCAAAGCGGTGATCTGGTTCGGCTCGATAGTCATGTTGACGTCAAACAGAGCCTGGTTGCCGTTGGGATAGGTGAAGTCGACGTGTTTCAACTCAAAGCGACCGTGAATCTTCTCTGGCTTGTAATTGCCCGAAGGCTCCACTTCGGTTTCAGAATCAAGGATGCTGAAGAAGCCCTCGGCGTAGATCAAGGCATCGTTGACATCGTCGAAGATGCGCTGCAATTGGGTGATTGGGGCTATGACGTTGCTGAACAGCATCACGTGATACATGATCTTACCGATGGTCATGCCGGGATAGCCAATCAGCACCAGATAAGCCGTCAGGATGATGACCAGCACCGTGCCGACTTGTTTTACAAAGCTCTTGATGCCGTTGTAATAGAAGGCCACCTTACGGGTCTTCATTTGGTTTTCAGTGACCTGGTTCTGGATGTCGAGCTGCTTTTGTCCCTCAATCTGTTCACGATTGAAACTCTTGATGACATTGATGCTGTCGATAATGTTTTTGATGCCTTGGCTCTTGGTTCCCAGATGGGAACGCATTTCACGGCGCCATCCTTTCAAGCGTTTGGCTTGACGGTAGGTGATCCAGAAATAAACCGGCACGATGGCCAAAGCAACCAGTCCCACATATACGTTGGCGATGAACATAAGAATCAAGGCTAACAGGGCGCTGGTGAACAGCGGCAACAGGTCGATGAAGAAGTTCTGCACCGTGCGTGAGAGGCTGCTCACGCCTTGGTCGATACGGGCTTGAAGCTTGCCTGTGGCATTGTCGCCCGTGTTGAAGTAGGCCATGCGGAAGGTGAGGACCCTCTCGATGACGCTCTGCGCCAGGTCGCGGCTGACGAAGATGCGCATCCGCTCGCCATAATAGTTCTGCGCGAAGGTGATCAGCGCGGAGATGATTTCTTTACCGAGCAGAACCGTAGAAATCAGAATTACGATGTGGGCTGCCCGTTGACCCCACTGCTCCCCTGCCGTAACCAGACCATTCACCTGATCAACCGTCCAGTCGAGCACGATGGCGTTGACCTGGGCCATCAAGGAGCCGACCAGCGTGAGTATCAGGGTGATGAAAACCAGCCATTTATAGGGCTTTACGAAGGGTTTGAGGTTTTTGAAAAGTTGCCAAATATTCATAGTTTAAGCCAAGGCACAAACGTACATGAGACAATTCTTGCAATCGAATTCCAAGCGGAAGGTATTTTCGCCATTGCGAATGAATAGTGGGCCCACCGGCTTTCCCGTTTCTTTTGGGCAAAGGCCGTTGGCATAACGGATGCAGTGGTGGCAAGTCATCAAGTGGGTGGGGATGGCATCGGGCTCGTCATTGCGAGCGTAGCGAAGCAATCCAACCCGAATCGGCTCTGTTAGGGTCTGGTTGGATTGCTTCGTCGCTAAAGCTCCTCGCAATGACGCACTCGCTTCTATTTGGGCAAGCAATCCCCGTTTCATCTCACCGATCACCGAAGCCGGAATGAGATAAGGCTGGGAGAAACGGATTTCCAAACTAACTGGGTTATAGATGGTTTCGCCCCACTGGAGGGCCTTTTTGCGAATGTTCTCAAGGGCTTTTTCGGGGTTGTTCGCTGTAATCTTTGGAGTAGCTATCGTCATTGCGAGGCCTTTGGCCGAAGCAATCCAACTTGACCCAAACTGGATTGCTTCGTCGCTATGTTCCTCGCAATGACGGAACGCCATCATTCGGTAACCTTCTGGGACATCTTCCAGTACCAACTCAATATCAATTTTCCTATTGCCTGTGGAGGCCTCCACTTGGCGTTGCCATTCAATGTCGTAGTTGCGATAGATCCTTGAACCACGCTGGGCGCCATGGGGACGGTTGCACGAAACCTTGTTGCCATTGACGACATCCGCCCGGATGCCTACCAATTCGTGTTCGGAATTCAAAAAACACAATCCATCGCCGTTATGCAAGGTTTGATTCGTCAACAGCTCCATCTGCACGGAATTGCACCATTTCACCTCGCCGATGTACTCGCCCATGGATTTCGGAGTAAACGGCGAACCGATATTCGGCTGGCGGCCATGGATGAAATAATCGGTAAAGCCACGGTTGAACGATTTCTCAGGGTTGACTTCAAACGTGTAGGTACAGTGCCCCTGTGACGCCTGGGCATATTCGGGCCGACGCTTAAAAATGGCATCCAGCCGCTGACGGTAAAACGCCGTGATGTTCTTCACATAGTCGGCATCCTTCAACCGTCCCTCGATCTTGAAACAGGTGATGCCCGCATCCAGCAATGCTTCGAGATTGGCACTATTGTTCAGGTCTTTCAGGCAAAGCAAATGCCGACCTTTGACGAGCACCTTGCCCTCGGCGTCAAGCAAATCCCAGGGCAGGCGACAGGGCTGGGCACAGGCTCCGCGATTGGCGCTGCGGTTGCCGATATGTTGGCTCAAATAGCACTGTCCGCTATGGCTGACGCACAATGAGCCGTGAACGAAAAACTCCAACGGCACGGTGGTCTGTCGCCTGATTTCCCTGATCTGGTCGATGCTCAACTCTCGGCCCAACACCACTTGCTCGAAGCCCAAACGCTCCAGTTCCTGCACCCGTTCCACCGTAAGGTTGTCGCATTGCGTGCTGGCATGCAACGGAATGGGCGGTAGGTCGAGTTCCAACAGCGAAAGGTCCTGCACAATCAAGGCATCCACGCCGGCATTCCAGCAATCCCAAGCCAACTGACGGGCTTCTTCCTTTTCGTTTTCGTAAAGCAAGGTGTTCAGGGTCACGTACACCTTGGCGTCAAACAAGGCAGCATGACGGCAAAGCTGCTCAATATCCTTGATGCTATTACCCGCTTTTTCACGGGCACCAAAGGCTGGCCCACCGATATACACGGCATCGGCGCCATGGTTGATGGCAGCCAAACCGACCTCGAGGTTCTTGGCCGGCGACAATAACTTTATTTTCGTGGTCTTCATGCATGCAAAGATAATATTTATATCTTTGCGCAACGAAAAGATGAAAAACACTACAAAACTTATATTGTTTATCCTGACCGCATTGGTGTTGTTCCTGCCCATGGCTCAGGAGCATTTTAAGTTGTTCAAATTCAGGAGTTTGACCGGTGTGGTTGCCGAAGCGCCACAACCCGAAGTGACCTTCTCCAACTATACCAACCGCAGCCTGCAACAGTGGACGGAGTCGCACCTTAAGCTGAACTACGGACTGAGAGAGCCTCTTACCCGCTTCTACAACCAATACATGTGGGATTTTTACAGGCATTCCAACTTGCTGGAGAAAAACCCCGAAAAGGACAACACCAAAAAGATGTATATGGACGATGACGGGTGGCTTGTGGAGACCCCTTACGTCGAGGAATACTATGCGGGCAAAGGACGCTGGTTTGCCAACGACTCCTTAGGCATGGCCAATTATTTCAGCCAAGAGGCTTTTCGGCTGTATCAGCTCCAGAAAATCCTGGAAAAGGAAGGCACCCGACTTTTCGTGCTGCTGCTTCCCGGCAAAGAGCTGATCTATCCCGAACACGTTCCTGAGACGGATGATTTCCCAAAAGACAAGGTGTTTTCGCTTTGGAAGTACTATGGGATCAAATTCAAGGAAATGGGGATCAACCATGTGGATGTCGGCCAATGGTTTCTGGAAATGAAAGACACCGTCGATTATCCTTTGTTCCCTCAAACCGGCACTCATTGGAGCAATTATGCGGTTTTGCATGTGGCCGACAGCCTCATTCGTTACATGGAACAGCTGGGCGACATCAAGATGCAACATTTTACCATCGGCGAACGCGAAGAGCGAACCGTCAATCCCGACGACGACTTGGAGCAATTGATGAATCTGGCACGACCCCTGCCCAAGACCCCCAACTACTACGCCTCCTACACCATCATCGAAGACAGCACGGCCTTTAAACCCATGCACATCACCATTGGCGATTCCTATTATTGGAACCTCCTGAACGCCACCCCCTTTGGCAAGGTCATGGAACGCATCCGCTACTGGTATTATTACAACTCCGTTTACTTCGACTTCGACTACGGACACAAAAACATCAAAGAGGTGGATGTGATGAAAGAGGTGTTGGACGCCGATTTCGTGATGCTTGCCTATTCCACGGCACAATTGTACCAAATGAGCCAAGGTTTTTCACAACAGCTTTTGGTCGAGCTTTGCTGTGACGAAGAAGACCTTGCCGCCGCAACGCAAGAACTGGCTGGCAGTCTCAACATAAGCGACGAAGAGGCGCGAAAGGTCGTGATGAAAAATCCCAATCGTTACATCCCCGCCCTAAGGGATTCCATACCAACCCAACGGTCACAAAAATTCATGCAATATCATGGTATTCAGCAGTAATATATTTCTCCTCTACTTCATGCCGGTGTTCTTCCTGCTCTATTTCGTCATGCCCAGGAAGACACGCAACTACGTGCTGCTATTGGCCTCCCTCATCTTCTACGCATGGGGGGCGCCTGAGTTCATCATCCAACTTGTTGCTTCGGTGGTGGCCAACTTCTATTTGGTGAAGTTGATGTGCCGTAGCAACGATCCCAGATTAAGGAAATGGCTTTGTGGCATCTCCATCTTCATTCCCATCGGGTTGCTGCTGTTCTACAAATACGGCAACTTCACCATGGAAAACCTGAACTTCTTCAGGGGACTCTTTGGAAAAGCGCCTCACGAGTGGAAGCGGATCCTGTTGCCCATCGGTATTTCGTTCTTCTCCTTCCAGAGCGTCACCTATACCCTGGATACGTACCGTGGTGTGAACAAACCTATGGAGCGACTCACCGACTTCATGCTCTACATCACCATGTTTCCACAGCTCATCGCCGGCCCCATCATCCGCTACTGCGATGTGGCAGACCAGATTCGCAGCCGTGAATCAAGCATGGCCGACCGGTTGCAGGGATTCTATCGCTTTGTCATTGGTCTATGCAAGAAAATCCTCATCGCCGATGTCATCGGTGCCGAGGTTGATGCCGTCTTAGGGCCATCCAACCTCACGGGCCTAGGGGCCGAACAGCTGGCCGAAATCTTTAACCGCGTGGCCGCTCTTGACAGCACCACCGCCTGGTTGGTGGCGCTCGCGTATGCCTTCCAGATCTATTTCGACTTTGCCGGCTATTCCGACATGGCCATTGGCCTGGGACGCATCATGGGATTCAAATTTCCCGAAAACTTCGACAACCCTTACACCTCACGCTCCATCACGGAATTCTGGCGTCGTTGGCACATGACCTTGGGTGCTTTCATCATGAACTACCTCTACATCCCGTTGGGAGGTAACCGCAAAGGGAAAGGCCGCATGTACTTCAACCTTTGGATCTGCTTCCTGATCTCGGGATTATGGCATGGGGCTTCGTGGAATTTCGTTATCTGGGGTGCGCTGCACGGCCTGTTCATCTGTCTTGACAAGCTTTTCCTGGGCAAGGTGATGAAAAAGATAGGCAAGGCGCCAAGTGTGATTCTCACCTTCGTCACGGTGGTGCTCATCTGGCTGTTCTTCCGCATTGAGGATCTCGGCCTTACCTGGACCCTGATCACCCGCATGTTCGCGTTCGATTTCGTGGCCCCCAACTGGCACGACGTCATCCAACTGGTTATCACCCTCATCGTGGCCGCCTTCTTCTCCTTCATCACCCTTACGAAATTCGGGCAGCGCTTACAGGAAAAGGTCTATTTCACGGAATTCAACAGCGGCCAGCACATCGCAGTATGGATCGTCAGTATTTTCGCCTTCTTGTTCTGCCTGGCCGCCTTGAACGCCTCTGGTTTCAGTCCGTTCATCTATTTCCGCTTCTAAAGCGTCATCGTGGAGGTTCAAGGCGATTGAACTGTACCACGAATCGGCTTAAGACCTGGAAATTGTCCAGTTCTTCCTTCAGGCTATGGTACAACGGCTCCTCTTTGACCACCGTTGCCGACAGGTTTTCATCAAACTTGGCAAGGGTGTTGTTGCTGATATAATAATCACCGCTCATGTAGTCAACCACATCGCGGTTATTCAGCATAAAGGCCAATTTCCTGGTGTTACGGAAAGCCGCAACGGTATCAAACGAAGTACCTAGCCAATGGCAATGGTCGTCGATTTGGTAAGGGTAATTGGCATGAAGATACGCATTCATCGACGGGGTGATGTCCAGATGCGAAACCACGGCATTCATGGTCTTGGGCTGTTTGACCAATGGCGAATAAATCACCAAAGGGACGTTGTATTTCCGGATGGGAATCGCATGTGGCGCCTGAGCCATACGGTGGTCACCCGTAATGACAAACAGGGTGTTTTCGAAATCGGGACGTGACGCATAGTAGGCAAAAAGCTCCTTCAAGCATTGATCCATATAGAGATAACAAGCGTAAACATTTTTGTATTTCAGTACGTTTTCACGTTCCTTTTCCGAAATGCCGTCGGTTTGTTCCAACAGCTCCACCACACGTTGTTCATACGGCTCGATGCCCTCGATAAGAAAGGGTTCGTGAGTGGTAAGGGTAAGGTAAACATCGGCATAAGGACGCTTGGCAAGGGTGTCGTACCGCTTATGCTGAACGGCACCTTCAAACAATGGGCCATCATCCAGCCCCCAACGGTTGTTCTTGGCCAGCAGCACATACTGCGAGGAGTCCTGAACCGTCAGGTTGGGAACGAATAGGAAATCCGTCTGGTTTTCTTCCATGAAATCACCGTATCGGTCAAAAGAGGCATCACCGCCGTAAAAGAAAGAGGTGGTGTAGCCGTTCCGTTTGAGATCACGGAGCAACGAATGATGCTTTGGCAAGTAGGAAAGCGTAGCCGTGAAGCCGAGCCTGCCCTGGGGTACGGAAGCAAACACCGAAGGCAGCACTCCAAACGTACGCTCCGAAGTGGAGAAGCAATTGGGCCAAAACAAGCCCGCAGACGCCAAACTGTCAATAAAAGGCGTAAACGATAGCGTCGGAGAGGTAACCCCCGTCAAACGCCGTCCTAGGCCCTCTACGACGATGAAAACCACGTTGGGTGGCAGACCGTCGGAGGTCTGGTTGAAAAACGGGCCCAACACATCGGGATCAGTGGCCTTGCGATAGAAAGGATATTCCGGATGGTCGTAGTCGTTTTCCGGATGAAGTGCTTGATATGCCGCAGCCGCTTCGCTAACCGACTTGTCATAGTCTTCGGCCGTTCCCTTACGCAAGTCTTCCCGATATTCCTTGATCTTGAACCATGAATAAGAGGGCTGGTTCACTGCCAGACAGAACGCATCGTGAGTGGCGTAATGCTTTTCCTCGCGAATCATCCGTGGATAATTGACAAACACCGAAACCAACAGGCCAACCGCCAAAACCGGCAGGATGACGCGGTATGAAAACGGCTTCGCCTTACGGACCACGCCGCATAACGAAACCAGTGCCGTCGCACAAGCCAGATGCAACACAAACCAAAACACCTGTGCCATCGACAAGGCCGTCGAAGAGGAAACCGTCTCCTTCAGTTCTTCAGGCGTGTACACCAAGATCACTTGATCCAAAGGTTGGTTCAAATTGCAGTAATATTCCGCCAACAAAGCCTCTACCACCGTATACAGCACCAACCATCCACAAAACACCCCACAGGCCGCCTTGGGCAAAAAACGGTGCATCAACACAAAAGGAATCAGACCATAGACAAACACACGGCAAAGCAAAATTAAGTCAAACATCATTCCCGACATCACGGTCGGAAACGCCTCCCATCCCGCCTCTATCCTGAAATGAAGCTCAAAAAAGAACAACAGCCTGACTGCCACCAGACACACCAAGAATAGCACATTCAACCGGATCCAGACAGACAAACTTGTTTTCATGACTTCCGAGCACCCGAAACTTGGATTTTGATATTGCCGTAACGCATGGTGTTTTTCGTGGAATTGTGAAGATAAACCCTCACCATTTTTCCTTTGCAGTCCTCCTGAATCGGAATGCTCAGATGATGGTGGAAGTACGATGCCTCTCCTGTGTTGGGCGCATTCTCATCAGGAGCCAGGTTCACCGCCATGTAATAGGGCTCCAACTGTACCACCACGAACGGCAAGGCCGTAGTGGTATCCAGGCTCTGGTAATCAAAGGAAATGTCCACAAAAACATCTTCATAATTGTCTGTCAGCTCATAAGGATCGAACAGGAAACAGAACTCCTTGCCCGCGACCATGTCATACTGATTCTTGTATTCCGCATCCCGAAGCACTTCCACCGTGTTCTCAACAGGTTTCAGATGATCACACAAAACGGCAAAGCAACTTACCGTATGGAAGTCGGAAAGTTCCGTTTTCAACTGTTCCAGCTTGGCTGCATCCTCAACCAAGTTACAGGAAAGATCGTCGTTTACGGCATACAGGCGGTTGTTTGACAGCACGTAATCGCCGTTGACATAGTCCACCACATCACGGTTGTTCAGCATGAAAGCCTGCTTGCGTGTATTCCGATAGGCGACCGTCGTGTCAAAAGAAGTTCCCATCCAATGGCATTCATCGCTGATGTGATAATCATAATTGGAACTCAAATAGGCGTTGATACTCGGGGTAACATCCAGATGCGACACCACAGCATTCATTTGTCTAGATTGGGTAATCAAAGGCGAATAGACCAACAGCGGGACATGGTACTGGATCAGCGGCCCGCCAAAACCCAAGGGACCCATGCGATGGTCACCCGTGATCACAAACACCGTGTTTTTATATTCTGGCAGGGACTGGTAAAACGCCATGAGCTCCCGAACGCAGTCATCCATGTAAAGATAACAGGCATAAATGTTCAGGTTTTTCGTGATGTTGACCCGTTCCTTTGCCGTCATGTCGGGATGCGCGTTCACCATGGCTTCCACCCGTTTTTCGTAGGCCTCGACATCATTGAAATAGAACGGTTCGTGGGTGGTCAGCGTCATGATGATGTCGAGGTTCGGCCTAGGCGAAGGCTGTGTGGTTTTCCGTTCCATCACATAGGCGAAGGTTTCCTTGTCATCCAATCCCCAACGATGCATCTCGTTGAGTTTTTCATAGTTTGTCGTGTCAATGGTTTGAACATCCGGAACATAGATAAAATCCATCTTGTTGGCTTTCAAAAAGCCGTCGAAACGGTCGAAATAATGGACCCCGCCATAGTAATAGGAGGTGCCATAACCGTTATCTTGCAGATCCCTAATCAATGATCTATGGTTGGGCATAGGCTTGAAAGGAAGGCAAAAACCGTATTTACCGTATGGTGCCGATGCAAAAACCGAAGGCAAGACACCGAAGGTACGCTGCGCAGTACTGATACAATTCGTCCAATACAAGCCTTGTTGTTTCAAACTGTCGAGATACGGGGTGAACGACACCGTTGGTGTATTGACACCGGTAAGCTGCTGGCCATAACTCTCAATGATGATGAACACGAAGTTGGGGGGCAAGCCATCGTCGGTCTTTTCCAAAAAACCTCCCAGCACATCCGGATCATCGGCTTTCCTGTAAAATGGATAATTGGGGTCCAGGTATTCGAATTCAGGATGAAGCATCTGGAACCTTTGCGAAGCCACAACCACATCCGCACCCATTTCGCCATCGTCCAGAAGCGATTGCTGTGCGTCACGCAAATGGTCCGTCATCTTAATGTAGGAATAGGATGGCTGGTTGACCGCCAGGCAAAACGAGGTGTGATCCTTATAATATTTTTCGCCACGAATGACGTTTTTGTAACGGACACAACACAGCACCACGATGGCGGCAAGCATGACAACGGCTGAGAACACCAAGCCGGTCCTCACCTTTCGCCACAGCAAGGACAATAACACCACCAAGGCCATGGTGCCGAAAAACCACAAAAACGGGGTCGCCGTCACATGGGCCGACGAGCTGGCGGTACCCATCACTTCCTCAGGAGTATACACCAAAACCACATGGTCCAAAGGCATCGAAAGGTTGCAGTAATACTCGGTGAGCAAGGCGGCTACCACCACATAGAAGAACACCAATCCCATGAAAATCCCGTTGGTGGTCTTCGGGAAAAATCGGTAAAGCACCAAAAAAGGAATCGTCAGCCAGGTCATGAGATGGCACATCAAATAAACGTCAAACACGAAACCTTTCATGATGCCCACAAATTGCGAGGCGTCAATTTCAATGCGTGAGTGTACCTGAAAATAGAAAAACAACCTGATCAGCAGCATACACACTAGCCAAAACAGATTGATCCTTACCCATTGGCACAGCCCGTTTTTCAGCAATTCCTTATTCATCGTCAATACTTGATTTCAACTTTAGCGTTTTGATATTCCATCATGCCCTTTCCCCGATTCGAAAAATACACATCCATCCGTTTGTGCTTGGTGTTTTGTACAAAAGGACACAGGAATTGTTCCGTATACTCGTAATGTCCTAGTTTCTTGGTATTGTATTCCGCTGGCAGTTCAACGCTTTTCCATAACATGCCTGGTATGCTGATTACCAACGAAGGAAGCTTGGCGGTGGTGTCCAAACTGCAAACATCGAAAGACACTTTGAGGTTCAAGGCCAAAAGGCGTTGGTCAAAAGAGCGGTTGGCCAACATAACGGTCTCCTGATGGCAATCTATCGTGCCTGATGGCGTGTTGAGCTCACAAGAGATCACTTCGTGATTGTACCGGTTGAACGCCTGTGCCACATAATAACCCGCCACAAACGCAAAAAACAGGCACAAACACACTTGGCATATCCGTTCAACGACTTTTGAGGCACGGCTTTCACGAAGGTGAATCCGGTTGAACAGGGCTACCATGAAATCATACAAAGGCTTGGCAGCCAAGGCCACGCCCCAAACCATCAGCAAAAAGACCAACCCTGACCAAAAATGGCCTAAGGGTGTGGTTAGCGTGTAAGCCCATTTCAGCACGGGAGTCCTGAAAAAGCCATGTGCCGCGAACAGGGTCATGGAAACACCTCCAAAATAGGCCAAAGGACGACTCAGCCAGTGTTTCTTGAACGGCAACGACTTCAGGCCTTGATAGGCAAAAGCCGCTATGACACAGACCGAAAGGAAAGTGAATGGATAAAAGCCTGGAGCGAAATTGCCCCAAACAAACAACAACACAGACAGAAGCAACCATCCCCAATGGATGTTTTTGTCCTTGGAGAAAGCCAGCATCATGCCGAAACAGAATTCCGGCAGATGTCCGGGGGCATTCTGCATCAGCAACTCCCCATGGTATAGGTGAATGGATTCACGGAATAGGAAAATCAGCCCGTAGGAAACCGCCAGTATGATCCAAAAGGCTTTCCAGCCCCATTGCTTCATGGCCTGGTAAAGCAAGGGAAACAGCAGATACAGCTGGAAAATCAGGCCGAAAAACCACCACGGACCGTTAACACTCAATCCAGAATTCGGCAACAAGGTATGGATGAAAAGCAACTTGTAGCCCAACTCCGTCTTCTCGAACGAATTGAGCGTCCTGGCTTCCACCAAGACACATTCAAAAAAGTAAACGATGATTGCCGTTAACAACAGAGGATAGAGCTTCTTCAGGCGGTCAAGCACAAAGGCTCCCCAGGATCTTGACCGATGCATCATGGAAAGCACCAAGCCATAACCGCTCACCATGACAAACAACTGCACTCCATAATGCCCGAAATAGCTGAACAACAGGTTGACCCATTCTCCTGGATACAGATGAAGTTGCTCAAACAGCTTGTAAATGGCCTCGGTGGAGAAGTTGAACTCGTTCTCCCCAGGAGACGGCCAAAGCCAATGAAAATAGTTGTGAAAGACTATGCAAAGTATGGCAAAGCCTTTGACGATGGAAGTATCGCGCTTACTCAACAACAATTTCATAGACTCGGCCTTCTATATCGGTTTTGTTGTAAGGTATCAACCTTTGATCCCAAACGATGGGCGGCCACCATTCGGAATAGTGGTATTCCTGGGTGACGATACACTTCATTTGGTTACTGGGAATGTCAGTGTGTTGGTCGTCCATATAGCCCATCACCGTCATGTGGTCAAGGTCAGGACCAAGACGCCAGATAATCTCCGAAGGACGCCATTCGATCTCGTAGTAGTACCATTGCGCCTTGAAGTCGTCGTTGCTCATCGGGGTACGTGTGGTCAAAGCCTTGTAGTTCGGATACCAGCGCTGTGTCTCGAACTTGGTTTTCTTGTTGTAGGGAATGGAGTCAATGCCGCCCTTGAACATCGGCGGCGCGGTGGAAGCCAAGTCCCAGTTGGTACAGCAGAACATCACATCATTGTTCAACGTGGCGTCCTCCTGGCAGTTTTCAAGATCGCTGCGAATCCATTGGTAATAGTTGACGGGCCAATGCCTGGAAGCCTTCACAATCTCGATATCGATCTCTGAATAGGGATGATAAGGCGTGCGTTGTGGATTCTCGGAATCGTCCCATTTGGGAATGTAGCCGCCATCCTTGAAATTGGGACGACGGTTGTTCCACGGGCTGTTTTCGGTGTAAATCAGCCAGAAAGCATAGGTCAAGCCGTTCCAGATGTTTTCATCGTTGAGCATCTCCGGGAACTTGATCCTGCCGGTGAACTTGCCGTAAGTAAAGCCAACGCGTGAACGGATGCCCGTGGATTCCTTCCGAAGGTTGCCTTCGGTACTGGCCGGGTTAATGATGGTAATGTATTCTCCGTCAGGACCCACTTTCACGGTAGTGCAGGGATGTTCGGAAACCACAGGATAGTTCATCTGCAGCTGTGACGAATCGAATCGGGTCTTGTTGGCTTCGTATTCCTCTCGGGTGTAGGGATCGTCGCCCACCACATCCTTGATCACAGGGATGTTACGCAAGGGGTACTGTGTGCTGACATGGCTAAAGAACTGTTCAAACAGCGCATGTTGGTACAGGTTCTGATTATAGCCACACTCCTCGCAGTTCTCCTCCGGCAGTACCGGTGGATTCTTGGAAGCATCCACATACACTCCGTGAGCGGCGTTGAGCACAGCTCGGGTTTTCAGCATCCTACCCGATTTCACCACCTTGATGTTTTTCGACTTGTGGGTGGCAAACCATTGGTAAGGATTCACAAAATGGCCTTCTTCGTTGGTGTTGCCGATATGCTGAACATAATCAGGGATTTCATTCAAGCCCTTTTCGTTGCATAGCACCAGCATGAAACCGTATTGGCCCACCCGGGGATTGCGTTGCCAACGCCCGGAATACAATTGTTCATCCCTCGGATTACCCACAATACGGAGCGAGTCTCTAACCACACGGTGCTCCACCGGCTTGAAACCTACGCCAACATCTTCCCAGCTGCCATAGAAATTCTCCGAAGCGAGTGAATCGGTATCGGGGAACTTATAGCTCTCGTTTTGGTAATAAATCTTGTAGTAGAGGTTCTTTTTCAGCGTGAAAAAGCGAAATGCGAACACACCCTCTCCTTCCTCGGTCTGCTTGGTCGAAGGAAGGTATATGCCGTCCGTCACGGCGTTTTCCAAATCCATGTCAAGACTGACCGTACGGCCGCCATCAAAGTTGGTCATGGGACGGAAATGACGGTTTACGGCTTGGTGGACAAAGAAAACGGCAACAGCCGCAATCAAAAGCAGACCGAGGAAGAAAAGAAGGCGTTTTCTCATTATTCTTCCTCCTCACGAATCGGTTGTGGTTCGCCCTTGCGAATGTCGAGTTCGTCAATGAGGTTGGTAGCGCCAGCGTACTTGTCGATGATGAAGAGCACGTAGCGGGCATCCACGTTGATGGTGCGCTGCAAGCGAGGCTCAAAGTTGACGTCGCCGCTCATGGCTTCCCAGTTGCCATCGAAGGCAAGGCCGATGAGTTCGCCCTTACCGTTCATGATGGGGCTGCCGGAGTTACCGCCAGTGATGTCGTTGGTGGAGAGGAAGCACACGATGAGGTCGCCGTTTTCGTCAGCGTAGGCACCGAAGTCCTTCTTTTCAATCAACTCGATGAGGCGCTTGGGAGCGTCGAACTCATAGTCGCCAGGAACGTATTTCTCGAGGATACCCTGGGCAGTGCACACATAATCGTAGTGGACAGCGTCAGCGGGCATGTAATCCTTCACAGAGCCATAGCTCATACGCATGGTGGAGTTGGCATCGGGATAGAGGCTCTTCTCCGGATGGGTGTCGGCGTAGTATTCACGAAGACCCTTCACGAAGACATGGTCGTTCTCGCTAACGGTTTGCATGGCCATACGGTAAGCAGGAACGTTGCTGATAATGACTTCCATCATCGAGGTATTCATGATGTAGGCGTAGTCCTTGCCGATCATCTTAGGTTTGGGGTTGGCGATGAAAGCTTTGATGCTTTCGGGAGTAGCGAAGATGCTCTTTTCATACACATTGTCAGCAAAAGCATCGATGTTGCCCTTGAATTTCTTGTCAATGATCGTGAAGATTTCGGGGAGTTCCTCTGCCTTGAAAGCAGCCTTGTAGGTCTTCAGCATCTCGGCGAAGAGCTTCTTTTCCACACGCTGGTCGGTCTCAGCGAAAAGCTCATCCATGTCCATGGCTTGGAGCATCATGAGCGCGGCTTCTTGGCCTTCCTTGTCCTTTTCCTTATAGGCTTCGTAATAGCCTGAGAACACGGAAGCGACGCCAGCAGGGCCAGCCTGTGCGACGAAGTTGGGATAGTAGATGTACTTGGCCACTTCACCCAGGGTCTTGTAAGCTTCCTGCAGGTTGGAAAGGGCTTCCTGGTATTCTTCCTTGTTGTTGCGGTTCACCCACAGCATGAAGTTGTTTTCCAGACCGACCTTAGTTTCGCTGACCTTGTTCTTGCGGAGCATCTGGCACTGACCAATAAAGTTCTTCCAAGTGTTGGCGAGACCGGCATGGTTGTCAGCATACATCAGGTTGATGGCGTCATCTTTCTGCATGAATTCATCCATCACTTCGAGTTCCTTGCCGAAGATGTCGATGATGATGGGATAGAAGGTATCCACGTTGTAGTCGATGCCGTAGCTCGACATGTAACGCTCGGTGCTGCCGGGGAAGCCCCAGATCATGGTGAAGTCGCCTTCCTTCACGCCATCAAGGCTGATGGGAAGGTGATGCTTGGGAGTCAGCGGCACATTGTCAGCGGAATATTCAGCAGGGTTGCCATCCTTGTCGGCATACACGCGGAAGATGGAGAAGTCACCAGTATGACGGGGCCACATCCAGTTGTCGGTGTCGCCACCGAACTTACCGATGGAAGAGTTGGCTACGCCGACCAGACGCACATCGGGGAACACCTGATACACGAACATGTAATATTCGTTGCCTTCAAAGAAACCTTTGATGACGGGGTTGTATTTGCCGTCTTCTGAAGCGGCATTTTCCAGATCCTTTATCTTAGTGCTGATGGCCTTGTTGCGAGCCTGCCAATCCATGTCGCTGGTAACCACGCCAAGGACTTCCTTGGTGACGTCTTCCATGCGGATGAGGAAGCTGGCGGTCATCTCAGGAGCGGGAAGTTCCTCGCTGAAGCTCTTGGCCCAGAAACCGTCTTTCAGGTAGTCGTGTTCCACGGAACTCAGCTTTTGGATGGCACCATAGCCGCAGTGATGGTTGGTGAAAAGCAGACCCTTTTCGGAGACGATTTCACCAGTGCAGAAGAAACCACGAGGCTTGGCTTCGCTGCCCAAACCCACGATAGCATCCTTCAAACTGTTGTGGTTGATGCTGTAAAGCTCTTCAGGAGTCAACTGAAGACCCATTTTCTGCATGTCAACGTAATTCAAACGCTCCACGAACATGGGGAGCCACATGCCTTCATCGGCACGCACTCTGCCAACCATAGCCAGGATGGCGAGCGCAAAAACGAATACTTTTTTCATTTTAATTTTGTTGTTATGTAAATTATTTTTCTAAAAAATCGTGCAAAGATAGTGTTTTTACTGGTTTCGAATCTTATTGCCCAAGATAAAGCCAAAAATACCGGTGAGCAGGATGCCGATGGTGGTCTGCACCAAATTGAGCATGTCCACCAAGGGTGACACGCCTTGCAGCACCTCTGAATCCATGCCCGCCATGTTCTTCAGGCTGATGCCCAACGCCTCAACATATTCCAGGGGCGATACTTTCGAACGGAAGAAAAAGGCAAACAGCAACACAGTAACGATGTAAGTGACAATCATTTTGAACATGCTCTCACCATAGCCGAAAAACAGGTCGGAGAGGCTGTTGCCGATGATGTGCCATACCCTGCCCACTTTGGTCCAGAAACTCAAGTTACCGTCGCTTAACTCGGTCATCATGCGGCGGCGCTCCATGCGGCGGCCTTGCACATAACCCCAGTTGGCATCGGCGTTGAAGCCGCGTTCGTTCCACAAGCCGGTCAGGGTTTTATAGATGTCTTCGGCATCGGACCAACGGGCTTTGATGGAGGCATCGGGACTCCAGTCGGAAACGGCCTGCATGTCGTTGGTACGGACGCCTGTACCGTAAGTGTGCCAATCCACAAGAAATTTGGTGTAGGCCTCTTTGTCCTGTTGCACAATGCGGTCATCAACGAGGTTCTCGCGACGGATGTTGGTGGCGTCGCCGAAATAGGTGTAATAGAGGCTGGAGTTGCTGATGCGGGCATGCTTGAACAGCACCACGCCTTCGAAGAAACAGCGATAGAGGTCGCAGAAGTCGATGGTGGCATCCTCAAAAGTGGCTTGGTTGATATTGGCATAGCGGAAATCGCTCCACACCATGTGAGCATACCTGAAACGGCAGTTGATCAACGTGGCTTTCCTGAACGAAACGCTTTGCAAGTTAGGCTGCTTCGGTTTGCTTGAGCAATCGAAACAGCAGCAATCCAAGACCGCCTCGTCGAAGCGGCAGTGCTTCAACGTGGCGTTCTTGAAATTGACTTTGGTGAGGGTGCAACCGCTGAAATCAACGTTTTCGAGTACCTGACCCGAATAATCGACCCCTGTAATGTTCTTCTCCTCCATGCTTCTGTCTTCTTACTTCTTCAACAACACGTCCGGTCCCATGTTGTAATAAATATCCACTGGGATACCTGCCTCATTGACGCGGTCGAGATCGGCTTGCAGTTCGGGTTTGATCACGCTCATCTCGTCCATCCAGGCTTTGGCGGCTTCATAAACGCCGTTGCCTTGGCAAATGAGGATGTCGCCTGCGAGTTTCTCCACCGCGACCTTCATCTTCTCAAAGTCGATGGCATAGAGGCCTTCTTCGTTGCGAGTGAAAGCGCCTTCGTTTTGGAAGTAGTTGAAGGTAAGCATGTTGGCCTTGCCATGAGCGCTGGCAGCACCGAAACGCACGGAACGGAAGATACCTGCCATGAAGGTGGTGTAGTTGTCTTCCATCGTGGTGTTGGTGTATTCGCCCATCTCGGCAAGCTTGGTCACCAGGTAGAGACCCAGCACATCGGCTTTGGCCTCTTCGATGGCACTGTATTGGTTGCCCAAGGCATCACGGACGGTGCCTTTATCGGTGATGGTGTTCTTGATGCCCATGCCGTGGGCGGTTTCGTGGAACATCACGTTAGCGAAGAAAGCGTCGAACTTGATGTGTTCCATGGATT